>NZ_KE384547.1:889607-1608230 GCF_000426625.1 Psychrilyobacter atlanticus DSM 19335
TGTCAGCATTCTACCTAGATATAATCAAAGATAGATTATATGTAGAGAAAACTGACTCAAACGCTAGAAGATCGGCTCAAACTGTTATGTATGAAGTATTAGTAGCTATGACGAAGATGATCTCACCTGTGTTATCATTTACAGCAGAAGAAATTTGGGGTAAATTACCAGATGCAGCTAAAGATACAGATTCAGTATTATTAACTTCTTGGTATGAAGCTAACCCTGAATGGATCAATGAAGAATTAGGAACTAAGTGGGATGAAATTTCAAAACTTAGAAAAGAAGTAAATAAAGTATTAGAAAAAGCTAGACAAGGTGAAGATAAGATAATTGGTAATGCATTAGATGCAAAATTAGAATTACATATAGCTGATGAAAAATTAAAAGCTTTTGTTGAATCTAATAAAGATCTTTTAGAGACAGTATTCTTAGTATCTCAATTTGATATTGTAAGTGAAGCAACAGCAGAATTTACAGTAGCAGAAGAAGTAGAAGGATTAAATCTAAAAGTAAGTCATGCAGCTGGAGAAAAATGTGAAAGATGTTGGAAATATTCTGAAAACTTAGGAACAGATTCAGAGTATACTGATATTTGTCCTAGATGTACAGATGTAATGACAAAATAAAAATTAAGTATAATTAAGTTATAAGGAGGAGAGAGGATAGATTGAGGTCTTTCCTCTCTTCTCTAAATTAAAGTAGGGGGAGCAAACATGAGGTTAATTATTTTAATTGTAGCCCTTTTAGGAATAGATCAATGGACTAAGGAATTAGTAGCAAGCTCTATGTCTGAAGGAGATACTGTAGGCATCTTAAATGATTTTTTTCATATAACTTATGTAAAAAACCATGGTGTGGCCTTTGGAATGTTCCAAGGGGAGATAAAAACTATTAGTATAGTAGCCATAATAGCTATATTAGGAATAATATATTTCATGATAAAGCAGCTGAAACCTCATGAAGTCATCTCGAAATACGCATATGCTTTTATATTAGCAGGTGCTATTGGGAATATGATAGATAGGATATATAGAGGATTTGTAGTTGATTTTGCAGATTTTAGAGGTATTTGGAAGTTTGTATTTAACATGGCAGATGTTTGGATTAATATAGGAGTATTTTTACTGATATTAGAAGTAATTATATTAGAGAGAAAGAAAAAGCAACTAAAAAAGAAAAACTAAAAATCAGTATAATCTATGTCTAGAAAAATTTTTAGTTTTAAAGAATGAGAAGCGGGAGGCAATAATGAATTTTCAAGATATGATAATGGCGTTACAACAATTTTGGGGGTCAAAAGGATGTGTAATAGGAAATCCATATGATATAGAGACAGGTGCAGGAACATTTAACCCTAATACTACGCTTATGGCATTAGGACCTGAACCATGGAGCACAGCCTATGTAGAACCATCAAGAAGACCAAAAGATGGAAGATACGGTGAGAATCCAAATAGAGTATATCAACATCATCAATTTCAAGTAATAATGAAACCATCACCACTTAATATTCAAGAACTTTACTTAGAAAGTTTAAAGATGTTAGGGGTAGATCCATTAAAGCATGATATTAGATTTGTAGAAGATGATTGGGAATCTCCAACTTTAGGTGCATGGGGATTAGGATGGGAAGTATGGTTAGACGGTATGGAGATCACTCAGTTTACTTATTTCCAACAAGTCGGAGGAATTGAACTAGATGTTACTCCTGTTGAAATTACCTATGGTTTAGAAAGAATAGCTCTATATATTCAAGAGAAAGAGAGCGTATATGATCTAGAGTGGGCACCTGGAATTAAATATGGTGATATGAGATTACAATATGAATATGAACAATCAAAATATTCATTTGAAATAGCTGATTTAGATATGCACTTTAAATGGTTTGATGATTGTGAAGCGGAAGCTCAAAGAATATTAGATGAAGGTTTAGTATTCCCAGCTTACGACTTTGTATTAAAAGGGTCACACATCTTTAATGTATTAGATGCTAGAGGAGCTATCTCTGTAACGGAGAGACAATCTTATATATTGAGAGTTAGAAATATGTCTAAAAGATGTGCTGAAGTGTTTTTACAGGCAAGAAAAGATTTAGGATACCCACTTTTGAAGAAGTAGAAAATAATTGAAAATTTTTGACACAGAGAAACACAGAGAAAGCTCTGTGAGATTCTAATTAATATCTTTGTGTAACTCTGTATAAGAAGAGATTTAATTAAAGAGTTCATAATAAAAAAATAGAGGTGAAAGATGAATATTTTATTAGAAATTGGTATGGAAGAGATACCTGCAAGGTTTTTAAAACCTGCACTAAATGATCTAGAAAAAAATATGAAAACTTATTTAAAAGAAAATAGAATAGGTTTTGAAGGAATAAAAACATATGGGACTCCTAGAAGATTGATATTATCTATATCAAATCTAGCAGAGAAACAAGATGATTTAAATATATTAAACCAAGGACCTGCAAAACATATTGCTTTTGGATCAAATGGCGATCTTACAAAGGCGGGGATGGGATTTGCAAAATCTCAAGGAATAGAAGCTACAGATTTAGAGATAATTGAAACTCCTAAAGGAGAATATATTGCAGCTAAGAAATTTGTAGAGGGAAAAGAAACTAAAGTATTGTTACCAGAAGCTTTAAAAGGATTAGTAGAGGGATTAACTTTTTCTAAATCTATGAAATGGTCAGATAAAAAAATGAAATTTGCCAGACCAATCCAATGGATCTTAGCCTTAGCAGACAATGACTTAGTTGAATTTGAAGTAGAGGGGTATAGAAGTGGAACAATGTCTAGAGGACATAGATTCTTCGGAGAAAAAGAATTTGTTGTCACTGATATAGATGATTATTTTACAAAAGTAAAAGCTAATAATGTAATCGTTGATATAGAGGAAAGAAAAAATATGATCGTTGAGATGATCAATAAAAATTGTTCAGCGGCAGGGGAAAAAGTAGTTATTGAAAACGAACTGTTAGATGAAGTAACTAACCTTGTAGAATATCCATATCCAATAGTAGGAACATTTAATTCTGAGTTTTTAGAAGTACCTCAAGATGTACTTATCATCTCTATGCAAGTACATCAAAGATATTTCCCAATCTTAGATTCAGATGGGAACCTGTTACCTAAATTTGTAGTAGTTAGAAATGGTATAGATGGATCTGAAAATGTAAGAATAGGAAACGAAAAGGTATTATCGGCTAGACTTTCTGATGCAAGATTTTTCTACCAAGAGGACCTTAAGAAACCATTGTCTGAAAATGTAGAAAAGTTGAAACACGTTGTATTTCAAAAAGATTTGGGAACTATCCATCAAAAATTAGAGAGAAGTAAGAAGATAGCTGAAAAATTGGTAGATATATTAGGATTTGAAGGGAATAAATCTGATATATTAAGAACAATAGAGTTATCTAAAGCAGATTTAGTCTCTAATATGATTGGAGAAAAAGAATTTACAAAATTACAAGGATTTATGGGAGCAGAATATGCACTTAGATCTGGAGAAAATGAAAAAGTAGCTAAGGGAATAGAAGAACATTACTACCCTAGATATCAAGGGGATAGATTACCTCAAAATATAGAGGGGGTAATTACAGGTATTTGTGATAGAATAGATACTTTAGTAGGTTGTTTTGGAATAGGTCTTATTCCAAGTGGATCAAAAGATCCGTTTGCTCTGAGAAGATCAGCATTAGGAATAGTAAATATTATATTTAATTCAAAATTAGATATTTCTATAGATGAACTTGTAAATATCAGTATTAACGCTTTAGAATTAGACGGTGTATTGAAAAAAGACAAGGAAAAAGTAAAATCTGATGTAATGGAATTTATGAGTCAAAGAATAATAAATGTATTCTTAGATAAAGGATATAGAAGAGACTTTATTATGGCTGTATTAGATGTTAAGAATGAAAATTTATTAGAAGTAGAGAAGAAATTATCTACACTAAATGAAGTATCTTCTAATGAAAACTTTAATGAATTAGTTTCACTTTTAAAAAGAGTAGGTAATATATCTAAAGATTATAAAGGTAAAATAAATATCAGTGAAGATCTTCTAAAGGAAGAGGCTGAAAAATCTCTTTATAACTTCTATATGGAGTTTATGAGTATATCTGAAGAGATCTTAGGTAGGAATGATTATCTAACTTATTTAAAGACTATCCTTTCAGGAAAAGAAACTATAGATGGTTTCTTTGATTCGGTGATGGTAATGGATAAGGATGAAAATATAAAAAATAATAGGTTATCACTTTTAACTTCTTTAAATACTATATTTAATAGGGTAGCAAATTTAAATTTAATAGAGATAAAATAATAGAAAAGGACTGGTCATTGACTAGTCCTTTTTTATTTTGAAGAAATTTCGCTTTGATTGTACAAATTTTACATCAAGTGTTTTGAAATAAAACTAAAAAAAAGATTAAAGTGCAAATTTTATTTGACATTTCATGAAAAGTGAATTAAACTAATAATGGAAGTTAGGATGAAACGTTTCCAAAATAAAAGGAGGATGTATATGAAAAAAATATTAATAGGGATACTGATGATTTTAGGATCTGTGACCTATGGTAAAGAAGTTGAAATCCCTAAAAATAGAATGACTGAATATCCTTTTGTAAGTTTTGAAAAAATAAGGGTAAGTGACTATAAAGAAAAACCAATGGAAGAGGTTAAAATAACGATAGAGACTACTGTTTACGAAAGAAAAAATATGTATTCGGATCGTATTTCTAAAGGTTCTTTAAAGGAACCATTTATATTCGAACAAAAAATAAATACAATTACAGAGAAAACTAGGGAGGAATTTCAGACAAATAAAAATGGAATTGCTGAGATAAATAAAAAAATTGAGTTCGGAGATTTAATAAAAGATTTAAATTATAAAGGTGCATTTTATTCTGCAAAATTTGATAAAAAAATGATAAAAATGATCATCATAGTAGAAAAAGATGGATATACGGCAAAAAAATACACCTATGAAGGGGAATATCCAAATATCTTAGATGTGAGATTGAAAAGCCAGACAGATAATGATAATAATTCAAAAGTTCTGCAGGAGATGACTGTAGAGGAACAAAGTGACAATTTAAAAATTTTTAAAAATTTAGCAAAGGATAATAATTTAGAATTAAAAAATTATAGTGAAATTGAGATTAGAAATAAAAATTATACTGCTTTTGATTTAGATTATAAAAATAACCTTGGAGGAACTGAACTAGAGTTTAATAACTATATCCTCCCATTATTGGAATATGGAGAAAAGCTGATTCATTCTGATGCAGATGGAATTATGTTTAGAATAAATGAAAAAAATGGAAATACCTATCAATATTTAATAAGAAACGATATTTTAAAAAAATATAAAAATTATGAGCTTAGTGGTACAGAACTCTATCGCAGAGTTATTAGAATAAAGAATAAAAAAAGACTAAATTAATTAAGGGGGAAAGAAGAATGAAAAGATTAGGTTTTGGAATTATGGCTTTATTGCTAGCTGGAACAGTAACAATGGCAGCAGAAACAACAACTGCAACACCAGTAGCATCTATAACAATGGAAGATTTAGATAAGAGGGTAGAAGAAAAAGTAGAGAATATGTTGGCAAAGAATGATTCTTTTGAGATTCATGGTTATGCAAGAGCTGGAGTTTTAATGAATCAAGATGGAAAACAGGTAACTGGTGGAATGTTTAACGATGGAACACCTAGTAAAAACCTTGTTGGAAGATTAGGAAATGAAACTGACAACTACTGGGAACTTGAATTTGTAAAGAAATTCACTGCAGATAACGGTGTTTGGTCTAACTGGCATTTGATGTTTGCACAACACGATCAAAATAGAGAAAGATTGAATGAAGGAAATGGTTCGGAAGATGTAGCAGTAAGACAATTATATGCTGAAATGGGTGGATTTGCCTGGAACCCAGATTTAACATACTGGGTGGGAAAAAGATTTTATAATAGACAGGATATACATGTTACGGATTACTACTGGAATGATTATTCAGGAACAGGTGCCGGGATACAAGGTTTAGCTGATGGAAACTTAGATTTAGCTTATGTTGCAGGGTCTAGCTGGCAGGATGACCTTCTGACTGGGAACGGAAAGTTAATGAGTCATAACCTTATAGCTACTTATAGACATAATAACTGGACGTTTGATGGGATGGCTATGTTTGCGGATGGTAATGCAGATTACTTAAATGAAACGAAATCAAATGATATTGATTATGCAGAAAATGGATTCCAAACAACTGTTACTTATAATAACTCAGGTTTCTATGGTATGGAAAATGGATTTAGTAAGGCGTTCTTCCAAGCTGGATACGGATTAGGTTCAGCTAGTGGATTAGGACATACTCAATGGAATTGGGAGACTAAGCAAAAGGATACTTCATATAGAGTAGGAACTTTTGGTGTAACTGAAGGAGAGAAATGGTCATTCATGCCTCAAACAGTTTTACAATATGATGTAAGTGATGCAAGTAGCGATGATAATAAATTAACAGCTAGTGCAGTGATAAGACCTGTATATAAAGTAGTAGATAATTTTTCAGTTCAATTTGAATTAGGATTAGGATATGAGGGATACAATAAAAATGAAAATACCAGTGGAGATAAAAGAAATGGAATGTACTATAAGGCCACTGTAGCTCCTACAATCAGTTTAAATGATTCATTCTGGGGAAGACCACAGCTTAGAGTATTTGGATCATATGTAGGGTGGACATCAGATGTAGCACCTGATACAAAGACGGTAGCAGGTTCAGATAGTGAATTAAGAGCAGGTGTTCAAGCAGAGATCTGGTTCTAATATTTTTTTAGACTAATTTTGGAAACGATTCAAAGAATTTAAAGATAAAAGTGAGGGCAAAGAATTTCTTTGCCCCACAAAAAAAATCCCTCTAACCTTTTAAATAAGTTGTTGAAAAAAGAAAATTAGTTTAAAATAAAAACAAATGATTTATGGGGGCGATAGAGGTGGCTAAATATACAATTAAAGATATAGCTAAGATGGCAGGAGTAGGAGTAGGGACTGTTTCTAGGGTTATTAATAATCATCCAAGTGTTAAGGAAGAGACAAAGGATAAAGTGTTAAAAATAATAGAAGAGGTAAACTATAAACCTAATGAACTAGCTAGAGATTTAAAAAGAAAAAAAAATAATGTAATAGGAATATTGATTACTGGATATCCAAATCCATTCTTTGATGATGTGATAGGTGGAATAGACAGGGAATTGAAAAAAGAAAATTTAACTTCACTTATTCACTATACAGAATTAGAAGATTTTCAGGTAGCGGTATCATCACTTATAGATTATGACGTGAAGGGTATAATTTACTTAGGGGGGAAATCCAAAGATAATCTAGAGGGGATAAATGTACCATTGGTACTAGCTTCTACAACAATAGATAATTCGTGTTCAGATAAATTTCATATGGTAAGTATAAATAATAGAAAAGCTGCCTATGAATCTGTAAAATTTTTAATAGATACAGGGTGCAAAAAAATAGGAATCATCATTTCAAACTATGAAGATGAACTGGCCCTTGAAAGGATAAAAGGATATAAAGATGCTATAGAGGAAGCAAAATTAGAATATGAAATTATATGTGAAGGTGAATATACAGCTAAAGGCGGGTATGAAGGAGCTAAAAATATGTTTGCTCAGGGGAAACCAGATGCAATATTTGCTATATCTGACCTCATGGCTATAGGAGCTACAAGGTATATACTAGAAAGTGGATATAAGGTTCCGGAAGATATTTCTATAATAGGATTTGATGGGATTGAGGAAAGTAAGTATTACTATCCATCCATAACTACAACTGAACAACCAAGAAAATTAATGGGTGAGATGGCAGCTAAATTACTCATTGAAGATGTAAAAAATGAGAAAGATAAAAAAATAAAAAAACAGGATATTTGCTTAAAAGTCGATATGATAGAAAGGGAAAGTACAAAATAAGATTATTAGGAGGAAAATATGAAGAATTATATGAAGGGATTAATGGTCGGAGGAGCAATGCTTCTTACTGCTTGTGGCGGTGGAACAGAGCAAAAAGAGGAAAAAACTGTGGTAGATATATTTCAATTTAAGGTAGAAATAGCGGAGCAGTTTGATGAATTGTCTCAAATTTATATGGAAACACATCCTAATATAGAGATAAATATAGAAACTGTAGGTGGAGGAGACGACTACGGTGCTGCACTTCGTGCTAAGATGGCATCAGGAAATGAACCTACTATATTTAATGTAGGAGGACCACAAGACGTCTATGACTGGCAGGATAAATTAGTGGATCTCTCAGACGTAGAATTAGCAGGAAAGGCGTTTGATGGAGCCTTAAGCGGAGCAACATTAGATGGAAAAGTATATGGATTACCATTTACCCAAGAAGGGTATGGATTTATATATAATAAGGAAATGTTAAAAAAAGCCGGGATAGATGCAAAAACTATAACTAGTTACGAATCTTTAGAAACTGCTGTTAAGATGTTAGATTCTAAAAAAGAAGAATTAGGGTTGGAAGCTGTGTTTGCAACTGCAGGAAAAGAAACATGGGTAACTGGATTACATTATTCAAATGTAGCCCTAGCACAAGAATTTGGAAGTGTATTTGATGCTTATAATGCTAAAGCAGTTGAGTTTACATATTCAGATGGAATGAAACAACTATTTGATCTACAGATAGATTATGGTAGAAAGCCTATAAATGCAACTGATTACTCTACTCAGGTAGAAAGATTATTCTCTATGGGGAAAGTAGCAATGACCCAACAAGGAAACTGGGCATTTGGATCGGTTAAAGGGATAGATGAAGAGTTAGCTAAAAATATAGGGTTCTTACCTATGCCGATTGTAGGAGCTAAAGAAAATGTGCTACCAGTAGGGATTCCTATGTACTGGACTGTAAACAAAGATTCAGATGAAGCTCAGATAAAGGCAGCTAAAGAATTTTTAAATTGGGTATATACATCTGAGACTGGAAAAGATTATGTAATCAATAAATTTAATTTTATACCACCATATAAAGGTTTTGATGGGGATAACTTGCAGCCAAAAGATCCATTAGCTAAAGATATAATGGCATTCTCAGAAGCTGGAAATACTATTCCTTGGGTGTTTATGGGATATCCTACAGGTTGGGGAATGGAGACGTTAGGAGTGGAATTACAAAAATATATAGATGGTCAAATTACTTGGGATGAAGTTTTAGAAACTGCAAAAACTTCATGGAGTGAGAGTAGAAAAGAAAAATAAAACTGGATAAACTAATAAAGAAAAAAGGGGGAAACCCCTTTTTTTCTAAAAAAGGAATGATGATGATGAATTATAATAAGAAAACATTTTGTTTATTTGCAGGGCCTATAATAGTTGCATTTCTAATGGTATTGGTAATACCATTACTTATAGGAGTATACTATTCATTTACAGAATGGAATGGAAGGATGGATCAGGTTCCAGATTTTATAGGGTTAAGCAACTATATAGCTATAATTAAAGATGAAGGATTCAGAAATGCTTTTATCTTTACAGCGAAGTTCACAGTAGTATCTGTAATTGTTATCAATGCAATAGGATTTAGTTTAGCACTTTTGGTAACTAAAAAATTAAAGATTTCTAATTTTATGAGAACAATATTTTTTATGCCTAACCTGATAGGGGGACTTATCTTAGGTTTTATATGGCAGTTTATATTTATGGGTGTATTCCAGACTATTGGTGAAATAACAGGTTGGACATTTTTTCAGGGCTGGCTGGCAGATGCCAATACTGGGTTCTGGGGACTGGTAATAATCATGGTTTGGCAGATGTCGGGATATTTGATGGTAATCTATATCGCAGCATTGCAAAATATTCCAAAATCATTGTTGGAAGCAGCAGAGATAGATGGAGCTAATGGCTGGGCAAAGACAAGGCATATAATATTTCCTATGGTAGCACCGGCATTTACTATAAGTATGTTTCTAACTTTGGCGAATTCATTTAAATTATTCGATCAAAATTTATCTCTTACAAATGGAGGTCCAGGAGGATCTACAGAGATGTTAGCTTTAAATATCTATAAAACAGCATATACTTTCACTAATTATGGTGCAGCTCAGGCAAAAGCAGTTGTATTTTTCCTGTTAGTGGCTTCTATTACCATGGTACAGGTATATGTCAATAAGAAAAAAGAGGTGGAGATGTAATGAAAAGTAAACAAAATTCAAGGATATTATTATATATCGTAGGAGTTCTGACATCTATTTTATTTATATCGCCATTTTATATATTGATAGTCAATGCTTTTAAAACTAAGAGGGAGCTTTTTGGAAGTACTCTAACTCTTCCTAAGGAATGGATGCTGGATAACTTTAAAGTGGCTTTAAATAAACTATCGTTTTTATGGATTGGAAAAAACTTCAGTATGGAAGGTTTTTTTGGATCGGCATTATTTAATTCGATGTTTATAACGATTACCAGTACAATTTTAATTATCATATTCTCTTCCATGGCTGCTTGGATTTTAGTGCGAACGAAATCAAAGGTGAGTAATATTGTGTTTTATATGTTTATTGCAGCGATGCTGGTACCGTTTCAAGCTGTGATGCTTCCCTTGGTAGCTTTTATGGGCAGGTTGGGATTACAAAATAGATTGGGAATTATATTTATGTATCTAGGGTTTGGATCAAGTTTTTCTATATTTCTATATCATGGATTTATAAAGAGTATTCCTGTATCACTAGAGGAAGCAGCAAGAATTGATGGATGCGGGCCTTGGAAGGTATTTTGGAAGATTATATTTCCTACGTTGAAACCAATTCATGTGACTGTAGCTATTTTAAATACAATTTGGATTTGGAACGACTTCTTATTACCCCAACTGATGATAAATAAGAAAGGAACCCAGACTATTCCGTTGAAGATGTATCTTTTCTTTGGAGGGTATTCAAAACAATGGCATCTTGCTATGGCAGGATTATTAATCGCTGTAATACCTATAATAATATTTTATTTCTTTGCACAAAAACATATTATAGAGGGAGTAACAGCAGGATCTGAAAAATAAAAGAAGTAGAAAACTTCATTTTTCCTTGAGAGAGATGAAGTTTTCTACTTCTTTTTTGAAAAAACAGATTAAATATAACTTAAAATAATATTATTTATAAATCAATTGGAACTAAAAAAATGATTTGAAAAATGTGCTAAAAGCAAAAAAAATGTGTACAAAAACAGGAGCATTTTATATTTTAAATTGAAAAAAATAAAAAAAAAGGGTATACTTTTTATCTAGGGGAAAAAGTGAGGTGGCTGAAATTGGAAGAAAAAGAGATAATAGTAGATATTTTAACAGTAGCAAATGCTATTTCAAGGGCTGGAAAAGAGTTGTTAAATGATGTTTTGGAAAAGTATAATATAAGTTTTGTAGAATATTATATGCTGCGTCATTTAGAAAAAAATCCGGGAGAAACCCAGTATAACCTTTTAAAATATACAATGCTAACTAAATCTAGAGCTAATCAAATAGTCAGTAAGTTAGAGAAAATGGGATATCTGGAGAAGAAAACAGAGATGGTAGGATCGCTTTTAAAAAAGCCATTATACTTAACAGAATCAGGTAAAAAAATAGTGGTAGAAGGGGTAGATGATATCTATGAGAACACTATAAAAAACCTGAGCGAGGAAGAGAAGTTTAAATATGAACTATACAGGAGTAAGATGGTTGAAATATTGATGAATATGAGACTTACTTTAGGGACGATGACACCAGAATATTTGAAAAAATAGTGAATTCTAAAGCATGAAATATCGTGCTTTTTTTTATGGGCAAAAAAATGAACCATTCAAAACTAAACTCATTAAAAAAATTAGGGATAGATATTAATCTCGCTTTTTATTAAAATAAATTAATCTAAGTTGGATAATTAAAAATTATTAATAAGATAAATTATTTTAAGGAGGAACAGGATGAATAAGAGAAGAATAGCATTATTAGCCGGACTAATGACAATGGGAATGGTATCATTTGCAATGGAGGAAGGAAATGCAGAGGTGTTAAAGACTCAGGAGCAAAAAGAGTTAAGTATTTTCAATATTAATGACAGGGTAAGATTTGATGAAAATAGATTAGAAGTAAATGGTAATTTACATTTGGATGAAAATAATAGACTAGAGATGAGGGTTAGAAACTATACTGGTGTAGGATCTGATGCAAACAGCTCAAGATCTAGTGGAAAGGAAACATCAGATAGAACAGAAGTAAGATTAAGATTACATACACAAACATCTGTAGAAAACATGGAAATAAGAACAGAAGTTAAAACAAATACATACGAGAATAGTGGAAGTAAGCAGTTATTTAGGGTACAGCCAACATGGCATCTATTTACAGATGTTGATGGGTTAGATTCATTGGTAAGAGCAGGTGTGGGAATGGAGCATTCTGGAGATGCCCATGGTGAAGATTATATGATAACAACTTCATTTGAAAACTACTATACAATAAATGATTACTTTGCAATTGAAGGAAATGTTTATTATGATTATACATTTGGTGGGGATGGAGCTACTGATGGGCAGTATCATAATGTAGAGATAGAGGCTTATGCATATGCTAATTACCCGTTATATCAAAATGATGATATGAAAGTGGAAGCATTGTTTGAAGGTGGACTAGACCCTTATGGTTTTGGAAACAGACATTTTGATGATTTAAATGATGTCAATAAAGATAACAACAAAAATGGTGAAGACTATTATGTAGTATATTTAGAGCCTTCAGTAAAAGTAACTAAGCATTTAAATGAAACAAATAATGTTTACCTACAAGGTGGATACTATATTGAAAAGAATGAAGAAAATACAAGTAGTAACTATGATGATACAGCATTTGTAAGAGTGGGATTCACAAGTAAATTTTAAAAAAATATTATAATAATACAAGAAACACTTCCTGTCTAAGGGGAGTGTTTCTTTTTGATACACAAACAATAAAAAACAGTGATTAAATACCTTGAGCAGTTAAAAGTTTAATAATTAAACGGTTTAATAAAACAACCATTGTAGAACTTAGGTATATGGAGTAAACTTCTAACAAGTTAATTAGATTAATTATTTTTAATCAATAAAACTTAAAAGTTAAATTTTATTAATGATTTGGAAAAATTAAAATATTTATTTTTAGGAGGAAACAAATGAACAAGAGAGGAATAGCTTTATTAGCTGGATTAATGACAGTTGGAATGGTATCATTTGCAATGGATGACAACTCAGAAATGTTAACACAAGAGCAAAAGCCATTAAGTATCTTTAATATCAATGACAGAGTAAGATTTGATGAAAACAGATTAGAGATGAATGGTAACTTACATTTAAATGAAAACAATAGATTAGAAGTAAGGGTTAGAAGTTACTCTAACATATCAGATACATTTGGTTCTGATACAGGTGCAGGAACAGGTAAAGGGGAAACTACTAACAGTACAGAGATGAGAATGAGATTATATACTCAAACTTCTGTAGAGAATATGGAAGTTAGAACCGAGTTAAAGACTAATTCATATGAAGGTAGTGCAAATAGACAATACTTCAGAGTACAACCAACTTACTACCTATACAATGAAAATGATTCATTTGCGTTATTAAGAGCTGGATTCGGATATACTCATGGAACTGATGGTAGCGATTCTTACTCGTTCACATCATCATCAGAGAATGTGTATACTGTAAACAACTACTTCTCAGTTGAAGGAAACGTTTATTATGACTATACATTTGCTTCAAGTAGTAATGAAAAGCATAATGTAGATGTAGAGGCGTATGCATATCTTAACTATCCACTATATGAAGGAAATGATGTAAAAGTAACAGCATTATTAGAGGGTGGAATGGACCCGTATTCATTCGGAGCTAGACATTTTGATGATTTAACTAGTGTAAGTGGAAGTGAAAAAGGACATGAAACATATGTATTCTATGCTGAGCCTTCAGTTAAAGCAACTAAGACATTAAATGAAAATAACTCAGTTTACTTACAAGCTGGTTACTATATTGAAACAACAAGTGACAACGATAAAACTGGTACAACTTGGAAAGGTTCTTCAGACAAGTATAATGACACTGGATTCGTAAGAGTTGGATTTACATCTGCATTCTAAACTGATTTTATAAAAATTATATTAAAAAAACACCCCTGTAAAGGGGTGTTTTTGTTGTTATTTAATTTAATTTTATTGTGGATTGTTTGAAAATAAAAAAAGGAATTTTTAGATTGAAGATGTAAATTATAGAAGAACAATTTACTGGGGATAAAAAATATTTATTTTGGAGGGAAAGAGATGAATGTAAAAAAAATAGCTGTATTAGCGGGATTGATGACTATGGGGATGATAACTTTTGCAATGGAGGACAGTGATGCGGAAGTATTGACCCAGGAGGAAAAGCAATTAAGTATCTTTAATATCAATGACAGGGTGAGATTTGATGAGAATAGGTTAGAGATGAATGGAAACTTCCATCTGAATAAAAGTAATAGGTTAGAGATGAGACTTAGACACTATAGTGATATAGGGTATGGAAGTTTTGGAGATACCAGAGAGAGTGGTAATACTGCAGATAACAGGACAGAGATAAGATTAAGATTACACACTCAAACATCTGTGGAAAATATGGTGATCAGAACAGAGTTGAAGACAAACACATATGGCAGTGGTGACGGTGGTAACCAACAATATTTCAGGGTGCAGCCAACATGGCAATTATTTGCAGATGTTGAAAATCTGAGCTCCTACTTAAGGGCAGGTGTAGGGTTTAAACATACTTCACCAAAAATAAAAGATACAACTAATGATTATTCTTTTACATCATCATTTGAAAATTTCTATACAATAAATAATTATTTGGCAGTTGAAGGAAATGTCTATTATGACTATACTTTCGTCGGGGAAGGCTCTGATGACTATAATAATGTAGATATAGAAGCCTATGTATATGCTAATTATCCTCTTTATAAGTCTGAGAATGGTATGAAGTTAGAAGCACTCTTGGAGGGTGGATTTGATCCCTATTCATTTGGTGCCAGACATTTTACGGATCTAAATAATGTGAGCGGTAGCGGGGTAGAAGGACATGAGACTTATGTGTTATATGCAGAACCATCGATTCAAGTGAGTAAATTATTGGATGGAAATAATTCAGTTTTCTTACAAGGTGGATATTATGTTGAGAAAAATGAAAAAAACTCAACTGGGAATGTAGATGATACAGCCTTTATAAGATTTGGATATACAAGTAAGTTTTAATTGTACCTGCTAAAAAACACTCCTAAAAAAGGGGTGTTTTTGTTATATATAAGTAAGAATTCTAATTTACAGTTTATACTTTTACTAACTTTAATGACACTATATGTTTGAAAATAAGAATAAATGTAGAAAAACAGAAGACTTTTCTTGACAAGAGTTGTTTTTTGTATTAGAATTATATGGAAACGATTCCAAAACAAAAAAATACTTTACTAAGATATAATATCTTTAAAACTTAAATTATTAATTTAACAAATAAAATTATGGCTACTCACTTACTTAGTGGGAAGGTTTAAATTTAATTATAAAATTTTAATTATTAATTTGCCATAGGCGACGGGGGGGAATAAATATGTTCGAGAGAAGTAGTGGGATATTGTTACATATCTCATCTTTAGGTGGAGATGGAGGAATTGGAACTTTTGGTAAAGAAGCCTATGAATTTGTTGATTTTTTAAAAAAATCAGGACAGAAATTATGGCAGATTCTACCACTGGGAACAACTTCATATGGAGATTCTCCATATCAATCTTTTTCAGCCTTTGCAGGGAATCCTTATTTTATCGATTTGGAAGAGTTGATAGACAGAGGCGGACTGGACAGACGAGAAGTGAAAGATACAGATTTAGGAGATAACAGGGAATATATAGATTACGAGAAACTATATAAAAATAAACTAAAACTTTTGAAAAAAGCTTATTTAAACGAGGGGAAAGATTTTTTAGAAGAGATAGAGAAATTTAAGAAAAAGCATATTTACTGGATAGATGATTATGCTTTATTCATGGCACTAAAAGATAAAAATGATGGAATAGAGTGGACAAAATGGGTGAAGGAAGAAAAATTTGCCCATATAAATACTCTGAAAAAATATAGGATAGAGCTTAAAGACAAGATAGATTACTATATCTACTTACAATATTTATTCTATACTCAATGGGGGAAATTAAAAAACTATGCCAATGAAAATAAGGTAAAGATAATAGGGGACCTGCCTATATTTATATCCGGTGATAGTGTAGATGCATGGTTAAAAACAGAGTTATTTTTATTTGATGAGAAAAAAAATATAAAAGTTGTGGCAGGATGTCCGCCAGATGCTTTTAGCAGTACAGGTCAATTATGGGGGAATCCGTTATATAATTGGAAAATTATGAGAAGGCGTGGCTACTCATGGTGGATTGAAAGGATGAGAGCAGCATTTGAACTGTATGATATGGTAAGGATAGATCATTTCAGGGGATTTGAATCTTATTGGGAGATCCCGGCGGATGCTCCTACTGCTAGACCTGGAAAATGGGTGAAAGGACCAGGGATAGAAGTATTTAAGGCTATAAAAAATGGATTGGGAGATCTGCCTATTATTGCTGAAGATCTAGGTTTTTTAACTAAAGGGGTGAGAAAACTCTTGAAAGATAGCGGATATCCAGGGATGAAAATATTGGAATTTGCTTTTGATTCAAGGGAGGAGAGTGACTATCTTCCTCATAAATATCCTGAAAATTCAGCGGCTTATACAGGAACCCATGACAATGAAACTGTAGTAGGTTGGTATAAAAATGTAGTGAAAGATGACAAGGAACATGCTGAAAAATATTTAAAAAAATATTTAAAGTTAAAAAAGTTTGAGGGTGAAAAAATAAACGATGTATTTATAGAAGCTATCTGGAAATCTAATTCCGATCTAACTCTAGCTCAGATGCAGGATTTTTTAGGCTTAGATAATAGAGCCAGAATGAATATACCATCAACATTGGGAAATAACTGGAAATGGAGACTGAAAGGTGATGAACTTACCGATGAATTGGCTGAAAAAATAAAGGAAATGACAATTAAATACGGTAGATAGGAAAGAATAGCTGGGGATTAAAATTTTGAATATAAAGAGCAAGTTTAAATTATTTTTAATTTCGCTGTAGGCGATATAGGGGGAATACATGAAATTTGAAAAAGAAGTAATAAAAACAGGTTTAGAGAAAAAATTATTGGTTAAATACGGGAAAAAAATATCTGAAGGACAGGATTTTGAAATATATGACGCATTGTCTCAAACAATAATGGAAGAGATAGGTGGATCTTGGAAAGAGACTAAAGACCTATATAATAATGGAAGAGAAGCTTTTTATTTTTCTGCTGAATATCTAATGGGAAGAGCATTTAGTAATAACTTAATCAACTTAGGAGTATATGAAGGAGTTAAGGAGTTATTGGAAGAGTTAAATATTGATATCAATAAGATAGAGAGTGCTGAATCAGATGCAGGGTTAGGTAATGGTGGACTAGGAAGACTAGCAGCTTGTTTTATCGAGTCTATGGCAACATTAAACCTGCCTGGAACAGGATACGGTATCAGATATAAATTTGGGATGTTCAGACAGCAATTTGAAGATGGATTTCAAGTGGAATATCCAGATAACTGGTTAAAATATGGAGATCCTTGGAGCTTAAGAAAGGACAGGGATAAGGTAGAAGTAAGATTTAATAAAGATGAGAGTGTAATGGCAGTACCTTATGATACACCTATCATTGGATATGGAACTAATAATATAAATACCTTGAGATTATGGCAGGCAGAACCAGTGGAGGAACTAAATTTAGGTGAATTTAATGAACAGCATTATGTAGAAGCTATGAAGGAAAAAAATGAGGCGGAAAATATATCTAGAGTTCTGTATCCTAACGATGACACGAATGAGGGGAAAAAATTAAGATTAAAACAACAATATTTCTTTACCTCAGCATCATTACAGGATATTATTAAAAAATTCAAGTTGAAACATGGAACTGATTTTAGTATGTTACCGGATTTTACGAGTATTCAATTAAATGATACTCATCCAGTGGTAGCGATACCTGAATTAATGAGAATCCTAATAGATGTAGAAGGGTTATTATGGAGTGATGCATGGGAAATAGTTAGTAAAACATTTGCATATACCAATCATACAATCTTATCGGAAGCTTTAGAAAAATGGTATACAGAATTATTCAAAGAGGTATTACCTAGAATATACAATATAATTGTAAGAATTCATGTACAATTTCAAGAATTGTTGGAGGAAAAATATCCAGCAGACCTAGGAAGAAGAATGAGTATGGCAATAGTTGATGAGGATACAAACTTAATCCATATGGCTTGGCTTGCAATTTATGGTTCTTATGCTGTAAACGGTGTAGCGGCACTCCATACAGAGATATTAAAGAATGCAGAATTGAAAGACTGGTATGAACTGTATCCTGAAAGATTCCAAAATAAAACTAATGGAGTTACTCAGAGAAGATGGTTGTTAAAATCTAACCCTGAATTATCTGCATTGATTACAGAATTAATTGGTGACAATTGGGCTATTGATCTGAGTGAATTAAAGAAGCTGGAAACTTATGTGACAGATGAAAAGATATTAAACAGATTTTTAGATATAAAAAATACTAAAAAAGAGCAGTTAGCTAAATTCATAAAGGGAAATACAGGAGTAGATGTAGATACTGATTCTATATTTGATATACAGGTAAAAAGGCTGCATGAATATAAGAGACAAATATTGAATATATTCCACATAATGGATCTGTATAATAGAATAAAAGAAAATCCTGGGATGAAAATTACTCCTAAAACTTATATCTTTGGAGCTAAGGCAGCATCTGGATATTTCAGAGCTAAGGGAATTATAAAATTAATCAATGAAGTGGCAAAAACTGTAAACAATGATACAGATGTAGCTGGAAGAATAAAGGTTGTATTTGTAGAAAACTATAATATTTCACCAGCTGAACTTATATTCCCGGCAGCAGATGTATCGGAACAAATTTCTACTGCAGGAAAGGAAGCTAGTGGAACAGGGAATATGAAGTTTATGATGAATGGAGCTCCTACATTGGGAACTCTAGATGGAGCCAATGTAGAGATAGTTGAGGAAGCAGGAATCGAAAACAACTTCATATTTGGAATGAAGGTAGAAGATATAATAGAGTTAAAAAAATCCGGGTACAATCCAACTAAAGTTATGAATGAAACTAAGGGACTTAAAAAAGTAATGGATCAACTAATAGATGGAACTTATAGTGACGGTGACACGGGAATGTTTAAAGAATTATATGATGCACTATTAGTGGGAGCTTCTTGGCATGCACCGGATCACTACTTCGTATTACAAGACTTTGAAGACTATAGAACGGTTAGAGAGAGTATCGATGGTGCTTTTGAAGATAGATTAGGATGGGCTAAGAAAGCATGGATGAATATATCTAATGCAGGTAAATTTACAAGTGACAGAACAATAGCTCAATATGCAAAAGAGATATGGAAGATAGAGGGGAAAAGAATATAATTATACCTCTTGTATTTGACATGATTTTAAAAGTCTATGAATATTAAGATATTAGGGAGAGGAAAAGGTTATTAATTTAATCTTTTTCTCTTTTTTTAAAGGTGAAAAATAAATAAAATAGTAAAAGTAAGAAAGAAACTATCTAAAAAATGAAAAGTATTATATGAAAAATCTAGATGATGCCTATCTGTATGCAACGTCACGTTGCTTTTATTAAATTTTTTTGGAGGGATGTTATGAAGAAAAAACTGATAGCAGAATTTATTGGGACTTTTTGGTTGGTGTTAGGTGGATGTGGGAGTGCAGTACTTGCAGCAGGAATTCCTAATTTAGGAATAGGTTTTGTTGGGGTTTCCATGGCATTTGGTTTGACAGTTTTAACTATGGCATTTGCAATTGGGCACATATCAGGCTGCCATTTAAACCCAGCGGTTTCTATCGGACTCTGTATAGGTGGGAGATTTGAGAAAAAAGAGTTGCTGCCTTATATAGTTTCCCAAGTGTTAGGGGGGATACTTGGTGCAGGTGTTCTATACATTATAGCTTCAGGTTTAACGGGATTTGATCCGGCAGCCAGTGGATTTGCTTCAAATGGGTACGGAATCCATTCTCCTATGGGATTTAGTTTGTTAGCGGGATTAGTTACAGAAATTGTTCTTACAGCAGTATTTTTGATTATTATAATGGGAGCAACAGATGAAAGAGCTCCACAAGGATTTGCACCAATAGCTATAGGTTTGGGCTTGACTCTGATTCATTTGATAAGTATCCCGGTGACAAATACATCTGTAAATCCTGCTAGAAGTACAGCAGTTGCTATTTTTCAAGGGGGATGGGCTATAGATCAATTATGGTTATTTTGGGTAGCACCGATTATAGGGGCTATATTAGGAGCTCTGATATATAAAACTATGGAAGAAAAACAAAAATAAGATAGTCATGAATGCAAGGACACTAGTTGGTGGAAAAACAGTTGATAATTCTTGACTAAAATGCTACAATAATTGGTGAAAATATACATAAAATTAGGAGGGAAATATGCAAACATTTACAACTAGTGGAGTATGTGCTAAAACGATAGATTTTAAAATAGAGGAAGGTATTGTTAAGAGTGTAAAGTTTAATGGTGGGTGTGCAGGGAATGCTATCGGGCTATCAGCTTTAGTAGAGGGAATGAAAGTAGAAGATGTGGTTACTAGACTACAAGGAACTGAGTGTGGAAAGAGACCTACATCATGTCCTGATCAGTTATCTAAAGCATTAAAAGAATTTATTAAATAAAATTAGAAGGAGGTTTTTAGTTTATAAATACTAGAAACCTCCTTTAAATTTGTTATATTTTACAGAAAATATGGTAAAATTAAAAGAGTAAAAAAATATAATCATAAATTTCATAATATATTCTTTAGAGAAATCGTAATTTAAACTAATGTAGTTTTTAATCTTACATAAAAGAAATAGGAGGGATTAGATGAAATACATATATATTTATATGGGAATAATAAATTTTTTAACTTTTTTAATCTTTGGAATAGATAAATATAAGGCTAAAAAAGACTATTCAAGGGTATCGGAAAAAACGTTATTTCTCCTCTGTTTTATAGGGGGCGGAATAGGTGGATTTGTAGGGATGTATACCTTTAGACATAAAATTAGAAAATGGTATTTTAATCTGCTGGTACCCATATCCATAGTAGTAGGAGTTTATGGAGGATATTCTATTTATAAAGTTTTAATGAGTAACTAATGACTCAGCTGCCAATGGACACCAATTGGGATTTAAGATGTATAATGTACAATAAAGAAGAAAAATTAAAAGAATCAGTCACAGATTACACAGCTTAAAATCTTGGACAGGAAGTTCACAAAGAACAAAAAAAGAGTCTAGAAAGAGACGCTAAGACTTAGTGACCTTATTTCAAAAAACTTCGTGAGCTAAGTGCAGGGGTTTTATTCGTGAAATTCGTGACAAAAATAAAATTATAATTAGAAGGAGAGTATTAAAATGAAAATAGAGAATGGAAAAAAAGTAACTTTAGAATTTGTGTTGAGAGATGATAAGGGGAACTTATTGGATAAAACTACTAAGGGGGACGAATTAATTTTTACCTATGGTGATGAAGCTGTGGTTATAGGGTTAGAAGAAGCTCTTTTAGGGAAAAAAACAGGAGATAAATTTAATGTTAAAATAACTCCTAATAAAGGATATGGTGAGTACGATGAAAACCTTACGATCGAGATGCCTATAGAAGACTTTGACGGAATGGGCCTTTATGAAGGGTTAGAGTTTGAAGCTGACACAGATGAAGGAGTAGGAGTTTTCACTATAAAGGAAGTCATTTCAGAGGAAGATAAAGTAATAGTAGACGGAAATCATCCCTATGCAGGAATGACCCTTAATTTTGAGATAAAAGTAGTAAAAGTTAAGTAAAATAGTAACGTGACGTTGCATCCAGTTATGCTTAACTTAAGTCTTTAGAAACTTTAAATTTTTAAAAGATTATAAAATTTCTGGATAAGAAAATATAAAATTAATAATTGGTAGTTCTTGACTATTAATTATTAATTTTATTTAGATTTATGGTATAATATTTAGCAAATAAATTAAAAGAGGTGTTAGTTTGAGTTTAAAAATGGATATAATAGGATTGTTATCACAGTATGAGCATGGAAAATTTTCAAATATATTATTGAATGATTATTTTAAAGAACAAGAAACAGAGATTCCTGGGTTGACTCGTGGAGAAAAAGGATTTATCACTGAAGTATTTTATGGAACGATTAGAAATGTAATGTTTTTAGATTATTCAATAGATAAAAGAGTAAAAAGTATAGATAAATTATGGGTAAGAAACTTACTTAGATTATCTATGTATCAAATACACTTTATGGACTCAGATGATGCAGGAGTAGTATATGAAGGTGTAGAAGTAGCTAAGTTAAGAGGTGGAACATTCATCGGAAGTTTTGTAAATGGTGTACTTAGATCATTTATTAGAGAAAAAGATGAAGATATAGAAAAATTATTAGAAGAGGGAAGAGAAGACATAGTTTTATCGTATCCAAAATGGTTCTTTGATGAGATCAAGTGGGAACATAAGGAAAATTATTTAGAGATATTGAAGTCTTATAAAAAAATTCCTAATATCAGTGTGAAAATAAATAAATTAAACTATAATGAGGAAGATTTCTTAGGATTATTAGAGATAAAAGGTATAAAGATCTTAAAAAAAGTAGAGGATGTTTATTATATAGATTCAGGAATGATATTAGAAACTAGTGAATTTAAAAGAGGTCAAATTACAGTACAGGATGGATCTTCATTCTTAGCAGCTAAATATTTAGATCCTCAACCAGGTGAAAGAATATTAGATACTTGTAGTGCTCCTGGTGGAAAAGCCATGGCTATGGCAGAGATGATGGATAATGAAGGTGAGATCGTAGCTTTAGATATCCATGAACATAAGTTGAAATTAATAGAAAGCAGAACAAAACAAATGGGGATAGATATAGTTCATGCTGAGCTTATGGATGCTAGATTAGTAGAAAAAGAGTTTGGAACTGAGTCCTTTGATAGAGTATTAGTAGATGCTCCATGCAGTGGTTTTGGAGTAATCAGAAAAAAACCTGAAGTACTTTATACTAAGAAGATGAAAAATGTACAGGAATTAGCTAAATTACAGCTGGATATATTAAATGCTGCTGCTAAAGTAGTAAAAGTAGGCGGAACTCTAGTATATAGTACTTGTACTATCCTTAATAAGGAAAACCTTGAAAATGTAACTAGATTTTTAAAGACTAACCCTAACTTCGAGGTAGAAAAAGTAGAAATATCTCCTAATGTAAATGGAAGTTTTGATAAATTAGGTGGATTAAATATATTTGATGAATTCTTAGATGGATTCTATATGGTTAAATTAAAGAAAATAGAAAAATAGAATAATATGTAAGGGTGGATGTTATGTCTGCCTTTTCTTTATAAAAAGGAGATATTTATGATAGATGATTTAATAAAAGCAAACGAGTATGTGATATCTAAAATTAAAGAAAATGATGAAGTTATCCTTGAGATGGAAGAGTATGCAAAAGAACACAATGTACCTATTGTTACAAAGGAAGTGGCAGAATATCTTAAATTTATGATTAAATCTAATAAGAGTACAAATATATTAGAAGTTGGGACTGCTATTGGGTATTCAGGAAGTGTTATGCTGCAGGGGAATGAAGGTGTTACTATTACAACTCTAGAGATAGATGAGGATAGATATAATGAAGCCCGTATAAATTTTGAAAAGATGGGATATAGTTCTAGAGTAACTCAAATTTTAGGAGATGCTTTAGTAGAGATCCCGAAATTAAATGATACTTTTGATTTTATCTTTATCGATGCAGCCAAGGGAAAATATATGGATTTTTATAAAGATTCTTATAAGTTATTAAAAAAAGATGGGGTAATATTCATAGATAATATTATGTTTAGAGGATACCTATATAATGAATATCCTAAAAGATTTAGGACTATTGTTAGAAAGTTGAATGAATTTATTGAATATCTCCATGAAAATGAAAATTTTGTATTACTGCCTTTTGGAGATGGAATAGGATTAGTATATAAAGGGTAATAGGAAACTTTATATTTTCTATCCTTTAGTGTGATTTTTCTATTTAGATAAGAATGAACAGAGGAAAAATATTGTAATAGTAGTTGATAATAATTATTTAAATTATATATATTAATTTATAATAATTTGGAGGTATAATATATTATTACAATTAAATGTTGATAGAGGTTGCACTTGATATTAGTAGTTTAGTGGAGATGGTTGGTCTGTGAAACTAGATGAAAGGATTTTTTGCCGAAGGGTATTTTTTTAACAGGAAAATACTACTGGGGATATAATGAATAATTATATCACTGTCATTGAAGTTTTCAATGGAGCGCTATCTGAAGGTATTTTATTCAGATGAGCTTCCAACAGCTTAAAAAATAGAAGCCGACAGATAAAAATCTGTCGGTTTTTTTGTTATCTGAGAAATTATAGTTGGGGCATAATACCAGTAATTTATTTGGTAAATCTAAATTATGTCTATCTGGATGCAACGTCACGTTGCTTTTGTTTTAAAATTTTATTAAATTTGGGAGGGATAGTTATGAGGTTTGAAAAATATCATGGGTTGGGAAATGATTTTATTATTGTAGGTGAGGAGGAGATAAAGACAACTTTAAAATATTCTGAATTGGCCAAAAATGTCTGTAACAGGAAGACAGGCTTAGGTGCTGATGGGTTAATAGTCGTTTCTAAAGATGAAGATAATAATAATGAGATGATCTTTTATAATGCTGATGGGAGCTTTGATACTATGTGTGGAAATGGATTTAGATGTTTTTGTCTTTATCTAAAAAACCATAATTTAATAAATAAAGGTGAGTTAACTGTTAGAACAGGGGCAGGAATGTTAAAGGCAGAAATTATTAACAATAATCCTTATATGGTAAAAGTTAATATGGGAAGGGAAGATTATTACCATGAATCCATTAAATTGAGTTCTCAAGGGGAGTTGTTTAACAAAAAAATAAAGGTTGAAAATAAAGAATTTAATATAACTTCCTTATTTATGGGAACTACCCACACGGTAGTTTTTGTAGATGATATATCAAATGAATTTGTAGATGAATACGGTCCTCTTATAAATGATTTGGAATTTTTCCCGTTGGATACCAGTGTTAATTTTTGTAAGATCGAGGAGGGTAAACTGAGGATAAAAACATGGGAGAGGGGAGTGGGACGGACATTGGCATGTGGGACAGGAAGTTGTGCATCAGCAATTGTAGCTAAAAGGTTAAATCTTATGGGGAATAATGTAGTAGTTCAGCATTTATTAGGAGAGTTGGAGATTGAATTGGGAGAAGAAATTTATATGATAGGGAGTGGAGTAAAGGTAGCTTCTGGTTATTTTGAAAACCGAGAATAGAAAATCAGAATAAAATAAAAATAGGAATTTACCCTATCAGAGGCAAATTCCTATTTTTTTATATCACGTTATAATCTCCCTGTTCCATCTTGTGTTCTTCATGTCCTTCGATTTCATCCTGATGATCACCCTCAGAAGTAACCGTTCTAACGACATATTTGTTGAAGGAGTCGTTATAAAATTTATATTTATAACTGCCATCCATATGAGACATAACCCAAACTCCGCTGCAAAGAGGAGTTTCATCTCTATAAAGGGTCCAACTATCATAATCTTTAGTAACTGCATAATCACCGTTTGCAAAAATTTCAATCTCTTTTCCAAAACACAGTTCTTTCTCCTCATCCACTAGATGATGAATACCATGCTTATCACAATAAGTATAGTAGTTTTCATGATTTGGAACTTTTTCAATAGTTTTTATCTCTACTTCTGATATGTGATCCATCCATTTTTTCATAATGATACCTCCAGATTAGCTAAAATAACTTTTGTATGAGATTAGTTTTAATTTATAGACAGAGATCTTTCTATATTATAATAGATATGGGAAAAGTGTTAAAAATCCTTTAAAATTTAGATTTTAATTTGCTTTTAAAATCTGCTATAATTAAGTGTATGGTTTTGATGTTAATTGTATGTTAAATCTATATTAAAATAAGAAAAAGTAGGAGAATCTAAAGATGAAAACACTAAAAGAATGTATATTGACAGCTAAGGAAAAATATAAAGAGGATATATTTGTCAAATCAGCTTTAAAAAATTATACATATGATGAAATAATAAAGGACGTTTTAAAATGGTCTGGGTACCTTATCGAAAGAGGGGTAAAAAAAGGTGATCGAATTGGAATAATAACTCCTAAGTCTATAGAACAACTTAAATCTATCTATGCTGTATGGATGGCAGATGGAATTATTGTCCCTATAAATGAAAATAGCAGGGAGGCTGAATTAAAGTTTATACTAGAGGATTCAACTCCTAAAGTTATTTTAACAGTCTCTTCACTGGAGGAAAAAATAAAGGATCTCTATCCAGAGGCAGAGACTATTCTTTTAGAAGACTTTGATGGGTTATCTAAATATTCAGCCTATGAAGAAAGGTCTGGGATTGATTCAGAGGATACAGGAGCTCTTATATATACCAGTGGTTCTACCGGAAATCCAAAGGGCGTTATGCTCACTCATAAAAATTTGATTAGTAATGGAGAATCGATTGTTAAGATAAAAAAACTAATAACTGATGACTGCCTCTATTCTATCCTTCCCTATTGGCATAGTTTTTCTTTAGCTGTAGAAGTTATAGGATCTATAATGAGTGGCCTAAGCTTAGGATTTACAGAAAATCAGAGAACTTTTGTTGGGGATATTCCTCTTTTTAAACCCACTATAGTACTAGTTGTACCAAGAATACTGGAGATGATCAAAGGGAGTATAGAAAAACAAATAAAAAATGCTGGTTCAGAAGCTGAAGAGGGCTATCAAAAATTATTGCAGATTGCCCCACTTATAAAAGGTGATCGATATGATTCTACTCCCAATGAGGAATATAGACAGATCTATGATATCTTAGATAAAAGATTACTGGTAAAAATTAGATCTGTTTTTGGAGAAAATTTTAAAGAATTTATTTCTGGAGGAGCAGCACTTGATATAAACTTACAAAGATACTTTGGATATTTAGGACTACCGGTGATGCAGGGTTATGGACTGTCTGAGACATCCCCAGTTGTCAGTGTAGATGGTCTAGAGGATTATTGTTATGGAAGTTCAGGGAACTTATTGAAATGGCTCTTAGATCAGCCACTTGGAGATTTTACATTTTTAGATGAAATAGGAAATAGAGGAAAGGATCTCAAGGGAGAATTACTTTTAAAAGGAAGCTGTGTCATGAAAGGGTACTGGAATCACAGAGATGAAAGTGCGAAAGTGATAAAGGATGGGTGGCTTCATACTGGGGATATAGGTTATTATAAAGAGGAAAAATTATATATAAGTGGTAGAAAAACTAATATGATAGTTTTAAAAGGCGGAGAGAATATTCATCCTGAGTTTATTGAAAATGAATTGAAGAAATCAGATATTATAGATGATGTGATGGTTATCGGAGATGGATGTAAAAATTTATATGCATGTTTGACAGTCCCAGAAAATTATGATGAGGTACATGAAAGTGAACTAAATATCTTATTAAAAAGTGAAGTAAAAAGATTGACAAATCATCTGGTTTCCCATCAAAAACCGAGAGATATATTACTGATTCCTAGGTTTACAATAGAGGATGAAACTTATACAGGGACTATGAAAGTGCGAAGACATATGGTAAATAAAAGGGAAAACGAAAAGATCAATAGTTTTTTAGAAGAAGTTGGAGAAAAGAAAAAAATATAAAAAGGAAAGTAAAATAAATATGTAATACTTAAAGAGTAAGAATAAATTTATTGAGGTGTTTTTTATGAAAAAAGAATTTCTAGAAATATTGATGAAAAAAGATAATTTCCCATGTAAATTAGATAAAAAAGATGGAGAACTCCTAAAAAAATTCTTTAGAAAAGATATAAAATTTGAAGTTGATTCTGTAAATAGAAAAAAAGTCAACGATTTGGAATTTAGATACATTTATGAGGAGGGAGGGGTAAAATATATTCTTTTGGAGGAATATACTTTCAAAGAGGGAGAAACGTTTCTATCTTTGGAAAATTCCATAGGAGTAGATTATTATTTTAATAAAATATAGTTTTATTCTGTTGATGCTTTTATATTCTGGAATATGTTTTGCCAGAGATCCTCTACCTTCTCTAGAGGGCAGAATCATAAAAGTTAAGGAAGATAATTCACTCTTGGTTGTGATAGAGAGAGAATTTGGAATACCAGCGGGGTTTTATCGAAGACTGGAATTTGAAACAGGGGAAGAGCCCTATATAAATGTGGGGGTCAGCACGAAAATAATACCTTATTACGCAAAATTAAAGTATCTATTGGATCCAGAAGATCAATCTTCTCCCTATTATTTGTTCTCATTGGGAGTTAATTTAGTTGAAGGAGAGGACATAGCCTTTAATAAGGTTTTAAATGATTTATCGGAGATGGTAAATTATGGAATAGGTGTCGGTATTGCTTTTAAAGGTATTGAGATAGAAGTATTATATGGAAAATATAATTATCAAAATATTGGAATACCTCACCAAGATGAAAAAAGTTTGTATAGTTCAACAAAACTTACATTTGGCTGCAAATATAGATTTTGAGCACTTAGGTGCTCTTTTTTTCTAGACTTTTTACAGGTGTTATTGTATAATTTCAAAGGCTGTGTAAAAGTCTTGTAAACTGCGTGTAAAGGTTATGTAAAGCATGCGAAAAAAAAATTTAGAGGAGCAAATAAATGGGAGATGCGTTGAATATAATATTGAATGTAATTGGTGGATTAGGAATTTTCTTATATGGAATGGAAAATATGGCCAATGCAATGCAAAAGGTAGCGGGAGATAAATTAAAAAATGTAATTGCAATAGTAACTAAAAACAGATTTTTAGGTGTTTTAGTAGGTATAATAATTACAATTTTAGTTCAATCTTCATCTGTAACAACAGTTATGGTAATTGGATTTGTAAATGCAAGTTTAATGAACCTGACTCAAGCTTTAGGAGTTATCTTAGGAGCTAATATAGGAACTACTGCTGTAGGTTGGCTGCTTATTTTAAAGGTCGGTAAATATGGGCTTCCTTTAGCAGGTATCGGTGCTATCATAGGAATGTTTGCTAAAACTGAAAAGGGCAAAGAAAAATCAAAATTAATGATGGGAATAGGTCTGATATTCTTTGGAATGGAACTTATGAAAAATGGATTTGAACCTCTCAGAGCTATGCCAGAATTTGTTGCAATGTTTCAAAGATTCCACGTAACAGGGATAGGTAGTGCATTCTTAGTAGCTATGGTAGGAGCATTTTTAACTGCAATAGTGCAGGCTTCGGCAGCTACTTTAGGGATAACAATAATGTTAGCCAGCCAAGGATTGATAGATGCACAAACAGGTGTAGCTATCGTAATGGGACTAAATGTCGGAACTACTATCACAGCATTTTTAGCATCGTTTGGTGCTAAGGCGAATGCCAAAAGAGCAGCTTATGCCCATACGATCATTAATATCTTTGGACTTCTATGGGTACTTCCGATATATGGGATATACACTAAGATGATAGGGCATATTGTAGATCCTAATGTAAATATAAGTGGTTTCTTAGCAGCAGCCCATACAATATTTAATGTTACAAATGCGGTTTTATTTATATTTTTATTGACTCCGTTAGCTAATTTTTTGAAAAAAATAATTCCAAACGATGAAGTGAAAGCAAAAAAATATACACATCTAGATGTAAGAATGCTGGAAACTCCTACTTTAGCTATTGAACAAACAAAGGCAGAGGTAGCTTCTATAGGTGACGATATTAAGTTAGCTTTAGAGAAAGTTAAAACTGTTATAGAAAATAATCTACCAAAAAATTCTGATGAAATAGCAGAAGTATTCAGAATTGAAGAAAAAGTGGATATGGTTCAAAGTGAAGTGGCGGAATTAAACTCACAAATTTTAGGATTAGATATAGAACAGCACTTAGTTATGGTTACAAGGAAAAATATAGCTATCTGTGATCAGTATGAGTCTTTAACTGACTATGCTGAAAGAATTATGAAAGTATATGCCAGATTAAAAGAAAATGATTTAACTATCAATGAACATAAAAAACAAGATCTATTTATGCTGCATAATGCAGTAGTAGAGTTCTTTGAACTAGTAAACACTGCATATGTAACAAATAATGTAGATATAACAATAGAAGCTGTAAAAAAATCTACTGAGATTACTAATATGTATAGAAAAGCAAGAAAAGGCCATTTAGAAAGAATGGGTAATGATAAAAAACAGAGACCTATGCTGAGTACAGGGCACATGGATATGTTAAATCACTATAGACGTTTAAGTGATCATATGTTAACAGTAGTAGAGATAATGAATATATAGAAAAAACAGAGATTTTCCAATTTGTGGAGATCTCTTTTTTTTTTCTATGATTCGGAATTCGAAAAACGAAAAGACGGAAAACATACACTTTTTGAAATAATATTAGCATTATTTCGATTAATATGTTACACTATGATGTTAATTTAAATAAAGGTGGACTCAAATTGTATTGATTTTTAAGATCGAATGAATACCCACGTATGGAATAAATTGTTTGTAAAAGCATTATTATATAGCATAAAATTTGATCCTGCCTTAATAAAACATAAGGATGTGAAAAATGGAAAAAATGGTAGAATTTAAAAAATTAGGATTGTCAGACAAAACTTTAGCAGCGTTAGAAAAAAAAGGATTTGAAAAGCCAAGTCCAATACAAGCACTTACTATCCCAGCTCTTCTTAGCGGAGATAAAGATGTAATTGGTCAAGCGCAAACAGGAACTGGTAAAACAGCAGCTTTCTCATTACCTATCTTAGAAAAGATGGATGAAAACAAAAGAGGAGTAAAAGCAATAGTTTTAGCTCCTACAAGAGAATTAGCTATTCAAGTAGCAGAAGAGATTAACTCTTTAAAAGGTGAAAGAAGATTAAAAGTACTTCCAGTATATGGTGGACAAGCAATGGATCAACAGATCAGAGCTCTTAAAAGAGGAGTAGATATCGTAGTTGGAACTCCAGGAAGAGTACAAGACCATATCAGAAGAAAAACTTTAGTAATAGATAATTTAGATTTCTTTATCTTAGATGAAGCGGATGAAATGTTAAACATGGGATTCGTAGAAGATATCGAAACTATCTTAGCAGCAACTAACGATGATAAGAAGATGTTATTCTTCTCAGCAACTATGCCTAATGAAATTTTAAAAGTAGCTAAAAAATATATGGGTGAATTTGACGTAATGAGAGTTAAAGCTACTGAGCTTACAACTAAAAATACAGAACAAATTTACTTTGAAGTAAGAGATGGAGATAAATTCGAAGCTCTTTGTAGAGTTGTAGATGTAGAAGTAGACTTCTACGGAATCGTGTTCTGTAGAACTAAAAATGATGTAGACAATGTAGTTAGTAAGCTTATCGAAAGAGGATATGAAGCTGAAGGAATACATGGAGATATATCACAGGCTCAAAGAGAAAGAACTCTTAGAAAATTTAAAACAAAAAGCATAAATATCTTAGTAGCTACAGACGTAGCAGCAAGAGGAATAGATGTAAATGACCTTACTCACGTAATCAACTACTCTATACCACAAGAAGCTGAGGCATATGTACATAGAATCGGTAGAACTGGTAGAGCAGGTAAGAAAGGTGTAGCTATAACATTTGTTACTCCTAGAGAAATGGGTAAATTAAGCAGAATCAAAAGAGTAGCTAAAGCAGAAATTAAAAAATCAACTATTCCTGAAATCGATGAAGTTTTAAAAGCTAAGAAAGAAAGTTTATATGCTTGTGTAGGAGAGATAATTGCAGAGAAGGATTTCTCAGTATACTCTGAAATGGCAACTGAATTAGCTGTAGAAAGTAATCCTGTAGATGTAATCGCAGCATTATTAAGACATGTATATGATGATGAATTTGATAAGGAAACTTATAGAAAAATCAGAAACAACATGAGATCAAACGATAGAAATGATAGAAACGATAGAGGTGACAGAAGAGATAGAAATGATAGAGGTGACAGAAGAGATAGAAACGATAGAGGTGGAAGACAAACTTTAGATAACCAAACTAGATTATTTATCGGAATGGGTAAAAAAGATGACTTAGATGCTAGAAAATTATTAGCTATTGTTAATAAAGAAGCGAAAGTTCCAGGAAGAAAAATCAAAGATATCAAAATTATGAATGAATTTTCATTTATGACAGTTCCGTTTTCTGAAGCAGAGGATATTATCCATGCATTAAACGCTACTAGAAAAGGTGGAAGACCATTAGTAGAAAAAGCTAAAAACTAATATATTTTAGGGAAGGAGTTAATGCCTTCCCTTTTTTAATGTTTTATTTTCTAGGGATATAGTATATAATGTAAGGAGTATCACTTAAGAAATAAGAGTAGATTAATCGTTGAGGTCAGGCTTAAAAAATAAGAGGGAGTTGAAAAAATGAAAACGATAAAAATATTTATATTTAGTATAGTGATAATGTTTTTTTTAGGGATGGGGACATATTATTATGAGATCCATATGAAAAAAACAGGAATAAAAAAAGAGATTGAATTTAAAAAAGGAGAAAGTGTAGGAGCGTTTCTAAATAAAGTAGGGGTAGAGCAAAATATATATTTAAAGGTATATTTTAAGATATCAGGGATCTCTAGTGAAATAAAAGCTGGATATTATAAGTTAGATAGTGAATATACAATATCAGAATTTTTTAAGATCTTAAAAGAAGGACGTTCTGAGATGATTAGAGTGACTATTCCAGAAGGTTTTACAGTAGAACAAATAAAAAAACTCCTAATATCTAATAAGATGATTACTGAATCAGAATTCCAAAATATTTTAAAGGATATTAAATTTCCATATCTTACTCCTGATAATAATTTTGAAGGTTATTTTTTCCCTGAAACATATTATTTTGCTATAGGATCAAGTCCTAAAGTTATAATAGAGACTATGTTAGGGGAGTTTTTAAGAAAGTTTCCAGTAGAAGATTATGGTAGAACAGAAAAGGACAAGCAAGATTTCTATAAAAAACTGATCTTAGCCTCAATTATAGAGAGAGAAGCTGTATTAGATATTGAAAAGCCTATCATTGCATCAGTATTTTATAATAGGATAAAGAAAGGTATGAGGCTAGAATCTGATGCCACAGTAAACTATATATTCGGTTATGAAAAGAGAAGAATCTACTATAAAGATCTGAAGATAGAATCGCCGTATAATACCTATCGAAATCATGGTTTGCCACCAGCTCCAATTGGAAATCCTGGAGATTTAGCCATTGAAGCCGCTTTAAACCCTGCCAGTACAGGATATTATTTTTTTGTGGCTACATATGATGGGACAAATAGTCATCATTTTACAAAGACATATAGAGAACACGTAGAATATCAGAAACAGAATAAGAATAAACCAAAATAAAAAGAGGTAAATAAATATGAAAAAGATAACACTTTTAGGTATAAACAGTAAATTTGTACATACAAATTTAGCTATCAGATATATAAAAAAAATGATAGAACAGGTAGAAGGGTACAACCTTACCATGGTTGAGAGCAGCATTAATAACCAGCTTCCAAATATTATAAGGGAAGTAATAGAATCAAAACCAGAAATATTATTGGTATCGACATATATTTGGAACAAAGAATTTGTATTCAAAATAATAGTGGAATTAAAGAAGATAAACCCTAATTTGAAGATCTATCTAGGTGGGCCGGAAGTTTCATATAACGCTGTAGAAATTATGGAAACTTATAGTGAGGTAGATGGAATAATAGAGGGAGAAGGGGAAATAATAATAACCAATCTCCTGAAAAAAGGTGAAAAAGATGTTTTAGGACTTTATTATAGGAATAGAGAAAATAAAGATGATATAAAGTTTAACGGGCATGAATCACCTATAGAGAACTTAGATATAATACCATTTCCATATGAAAACTGGGAATTAACAGAAAATAAAGGTAAGATATTTTATTATGAATCTACTAGAGGATGTCCATTTAGATGTTCGTATTGTATGTCTTCCATAGAAAAGAGTGTTAGAAGTTTCAGTTTACCCAGGGTAAAAAAAGATCTTATGACATTTTTAGATGCAGGGGTTAATTTAGTGAAATTCGTAGATAGAACTTTCAACTTAAAGAAAGACCACTACATGGAAGTATGGAAGTTTTTAATAGAAAATTACAGACCAAATACTACATTTCATTTTGAAATAAGTGCAGATTTATTTGATGATGAGGTAATAGAATTTTTAACTACAGTACCAAAAGATCTATTTCAATTTGAGATAGGGGTACAAACAATTAATGAGAATACGATGAAATTGATCAGACGTAAAAATAATTTAGAAAAATTGTCAAAAAATGTACTTGCTATAAAGGATAATATCCACCTTCACCTTGATCTTATAGCAGGGTTACCTAAAGAAGATTTTGAGACCTTTAAGAGCTCGTTCAATTATGTCTATGACTTAAAGCCTGAGATGATTCAATTGGGGTTTTTAAAGATCTTAAGAGGTACCGAAATATCAGACCAAATAGAAGAATTTGACTATAAATATATGGGATTTCCTCCCTATGAAGTTATATCCAATGATGATATAACCTATGAAGAACTCTTAAAATTAAAGGATGTAGAGGAAGTTTTAGATTTTTATTATAATTCAGGTGACTTTATAAAGAGTGTAGATCATTTGATAAATAATTTTTATAGTTCGCCATTTGAATTCTATTTGGATTTGGCTGACTTCTATGAGGCAAAGGGACACTTTAAAGTATCCCATAAAAAATTAGCAATCTTTAACTTTTTGGTAGATTTCTACAATGAGAAAAAGTTTGGAGAGAATGATAATGATGAAAAAATTAGGTTTATAGAGTATCTGAAATTTGACTATATCAACTTGGGGAAACCAGGGAAATATCCAGAGTGGTTTATTTCTTCCAAGGATAAAGATCTGTACCATGAACTGGTGGAAAAGCTGGTAGAGGAATCAAAATTTAAAAATAACAGACAGGGATTTAAAAACACAGAGATGGAGGAGTTTGATATAGACATCTTCACAGGTGAAAGAAAACAAACCAAGCTGTTATTCATATATGAAGGAAAAGAAACTAAAATACAGGAGTGTTAGGATGAAATTACTCTATATGTTTTTATTTATTGGACTGACAATCTACGGGGGAGAATATGTACAGGATGACCTGATTGTAGGGATTAATCGATTTAAAGGGAACAAAGTATATATTAGCTCAGAAAACGGGAGCGCTATTATAGAGATAAAATCAGATGAATACTATACCTATGAGATAAAATCAGGTAGTATTCAAACTATATCAATCAGTGGAGATATGATAAGGTTTAAAGATAAAAGGTCGCCGAAGATCTATCTACATAAAGGAACCCCTGAGACCATTATAAAGATCAGTCTGGATGGAAAAAAATTCAGCAGATACAGGGGAGATTTTGAATTTATTCCCTATAAAAATAGCGTGCTGCCATTAAATAGTGTTCAGTCAGAGGATTATATATATTCGGTAGTTCCATCGGAGATAGGCCACTATTTTCCGGAGGAGGCTATAAAAGCCCAAAGTCTAGCAGCTAGGTCTTATTTATATTATGGATTGAGGTATTCAAAATATGATAAGTTTGATCTGTTCGATAATGTAAATTCCCAGATGTACCTTGGGATGGATAGGGAAAATCAGAAGATAAATTCATCTATAGATACTACCCGTGGAAAGGTGATATTATATAGTGGGAAACCGATAAATGCTCTTTACTATTCTACCAGTGGTGGAATAACTGCTAACAATGAAGATGTATGGGGAGGAAATGTTACTCCATACCTTCGTTCGGTCAATGACAGGGGAAATGAAACTAAATCTCCTAGATTGAAATGGGAAGTAAAGATATCTAAAAATGAAATTTCTAAAAGATTTGGATTTAAGGTAAAGGGACTTAAAGTATTGGAAGTAAAGAGTAACAGAGTCAACAAGATCAAAGTATACGGGAATAAAAATCGGACTATAACAGGGGATAAATTTAGGAGCATAGTTGGATATGGGAAGGTATACAGCACCCAATTCAGGGTAAGATCCAGCGGGAACTACTTTCTATTCACTGGAAAGGGATCAGGACATGGAGTTGGAATGAGTCAATACGGCGCCTATGGTTTATCTCAAAAAGGAAAAAATTATCAGGAGATACTCAAACATTATTATAAAGGTGTAGAGATAAAGGAATACAAGAGGACAAATTAAAAAAATATCCGTGTTGGATTGAGTAAAAAAAGGAAGTGTATTATGGATTTAAAAAAATTTGAAAGATTGAATGAAGAGAAAAAACTGATAGAATATGGAGATAGAATAGTTATAGCCATGTCTGGGGGACCAGATTCAGTATTTTTATATAACCTCCTAAAGAAAGTAAAAGACAGGATGGATCTTAAAATATACTTTACCCATATAAATCACGGTCTCAGAGGGGAAGATAGTGACGGAGATGAAAAATTTGTTATAAGTTTAGGAGGCACAGAAAATATACCTACCTATACAAAAAAAGTCGATATTAAAGAATATTCTAAACTTCATGGCTTATCTGAAGAGGAAGCCGGACGGGAAGTAAGATATGGATTTTTTAGAGAGATAAAGGATCAAGTAGGAGCTACAAAGGTAGCTTTAGCCCACAATGAAGATGATGTGGTAGAGACCTTTATGTTTCGTCTTATTCGTGGGACATCTTTTAAAGGGTTAGAGGGAATTCCAGTCATGAGAGAATTCTTTATCAGACCTATTTTAAGTTATAGAAAGGATGAGATCTTAAAATATTTAGATGAGAATAGGATTGCTTATTGTATAGATAAGACGAACTTTGAAGATATATATACTAGAAATAAGATTAGATTAAATTTAATTCCATCTATAGAAAAAGAATATAATGTTAACTTTAAAGAAAAAATAATAAATTTAATTTCAGATATAGGTGAGTTTAATGGTATTATTAATAGTAACTTGAAAAAGTACACAAAAAATGATATTTTAGATGTAAGGGAACTAAAAAAAGAGGAAAAGTTTATTCAACGGACCATTATCTCAGAATATTTGCAAAAATTTGATATATCTGTAAACAGAAATAAAATACTTGAAATACAAAAGCTTATTTATTCTGATGGAAGCAAGGAAATATATGGAAATTGCAGATACCGTATCAAAAAAACCTATGATGTTTTAGAGGTAGTGGAAGTAGAAAAAGTAAAATTTAATGATCAATTAATTGTAAAATTAACTGTTCCAGGTAGTGTTTTTTGGAATAATTATAAAATCAGTGCCGAGTTAATTAATGAGGATCAAAAATCCAAAGAAGGAAAAAATGAATTTTATTGTAAACTAAGAAAGGATGATGTTTTAACAGTTCGTTCAAGAAAAAATGGGGATAAATTTTACCCTGTTGGGATGAGTGGAAGGAAAAAACTAAAAGATTTATTTATCAACTTGAAAATCCCAAAGGAGGAGAGAGATTCTATTCCAATTATTACTAATTTAGATGAAATTCTATGGATAGGGGGAATTAGAGGGGATAGGCGTTTTGAAGATTTAAAAAAGGAAACTGTAAAACTGAAAATTGAAAAAATTGAGGAGGTAGACTTCAGTGGAAAACAACAACAATAATGATTTAAAAGATGAAAAAAAGAAGGAAAATGGAGAAGATAAAAACACTGAGTACAACGAATTAGAAGAAAGAAAAAATGAGCTTAAAGACAGGTTAAAATACGGAATGAGAAAAAAGAAAAAAAGAAAAAATAGTAATGAAAATGGAGATAAAGAACCAAAAAAAGAACCTAAAAAGAAATTCAACTTTAAGACAGTGATAATGTTATTATTTGTTGTTACAATAATTATGTCATTACCGTCAATGATGGACAGTGCTAAAACAAAAGATCAAAAAGTAATCAGTTATACAGAATTTTTGGAAAAAGCTAACAATGGAGAATTTAAGGTAGTTCAAGAAAAAGAAGGCTATGTAATCGGAAAACAAAAATTAGAAGATACAGTAGCTGTTAGAGCTAGAATGATATCTAACAGAGTTTCACAAGATGCTAATCTTATGAAAGCTTTGACTCAGACAAGTGTTCAGATAAAGTCTGAAGACCCGGCTAAAACACCACTTATCGTTCAAATACTAATCTCATGGTTCCCAATGTTATTACTAGTTGGAATCTGGATATTTATGATGAACAAGATGAAGGGCGGAGGAAACAGCGGTCCTAGTGTGTTTAATATGGGGAAATCTAGAGCTAAAGATAACGGTGAAAATATATCTAACGTTAAATTTGATGATGTAGCAGGGATTGAAGAAGCTAAACAGGAATTAGTTGAAGTTGTAGATTTCTTAAAAGAACCTGAAAAATATAAAAAGATAGGAGCTAGTATACCTAAAGGTGTCTTGTTATTAGGATCACCTGGAACAGGTAAAACTCTATTAGCCAAAGCAGTAGCAGGAGAAGCAGCAGTGCCGTTTTTCACTATATCTGGTTCTGAATTTGTAGAGATGTTCGTAGGAGTAGGTGCCTCTAGAGTAAGAGACTTATTCAATAAAGCTAGAAAAGCAGCACCTTGTATCGTGTTTATCGATGAGATAGACGCAGTAGGTAGAAAAAGAGGATCTGGTCAAGGTGGAGGAAATGATGAAAGGGAACAAACTTTAAATCAACTTCTAGTAGAGATGGATGGTTTCAGCACTGAGGAAACTATAATAGTAATTGCTGCAACTAACAGACCAGAGATCTTAGATAAAGCCCTTATGAGACCGGGAAGATTCGACAGACAGGTTGTTGTAGACAAGCCTGATATTAAAGGAAGAGAAGCTATATTACATGTACATATTAAAGGGAAAAAACTAGGAAAAGATGTAGATTTACATACATTAGCTAAAAAAACTCCTGGATTTGTAGGAGCAGATCTTGCTAACTTATTAAATGAAGCGGCTATATTAGCGGCTAGACAGCATAGAGATATCATTATGATGGAAGATTTAGAGGAAGCGTCTGAAAAAGTATCTATTGGTCCTGCTAGAAAATCAAGGGTAACGGTAGAAAAAGAAAAGCATATAGTTGCATATCATGAAGTGGGACATGCAATGATTCAAACTTTTTATAAAGACACAGTCGATCCTGTTCATAAGGTAACTATAGTACCTCGTGGAATGGCAGCTCTTGGTTATACAATGAGTTTACCGACAGAGGACAGATACTTGAGAAGCAAAAAAGAATATCTGGCTGATATAAGAGGACTATTAGGTGGAAGAGCAGCTGAAGAGGTAGTCTTTGGAGATATTACAACTGGAGCTAGTAATGATATAGAAAGAGCTACAGGAATAGCCCATGCTATGGTGACTAAATTAGGGATGTCTGATAGATTTGGACCTATATTATTAGATGCTACCAAAGAGGGAGATATGTTCCAAAATAAGATCTACGGAGAAGAAACAGCTAAATCAATAGATGAAGAGATCAGAAAGATGATCAATGATGCATATGATGAGGTTAAAACTACCCTTAGAGATAATTATGATCTTTTAGATAAGATATCTAAATCGTTATTGGAAAGAGAGACAATAACCGGAGAAGAACTTAATATTCTTATGGATGGAGGAGAATTAGAGCCATTAAAACCATTAGAAGATGTAGTTGCTAAAGGGCTAGATGAACTGAAAGAAGATCTAAGTAACAAGGAAGAAGAAAAAACAATTTCTGATTCAGATAACTCTCCTTTAGAAGTTGATAAAAATCAAACTGAAACTGAAACTGAAACTGAAACCGAAGGTGAAGTGGAAGAGAAAAAAATAGATACAGATATAGAAGAAGAGAAATAATATAAAAGGGTTACCTTAAAAAGGGTAGCCCTTTTTCTAAGAAAATAAAAATAGGAGGAAAAAAATGAAGGAAAAAAGTTATGAAATTTCGAAGATAGCTATAAAGATGGTGTTAACAACTAGGGAAGAGGAGAAAAAATTAAAGGAAGAATACAAGAAAAATGGAATATTAACAGCAGCAGTAAATATAGGCGGGAAGATGCCGGATATGACCATTAAAATAATAGAAAATTCCATAGTAGCTGCAATAAAAAATGGATTGGTGGACGATAACAGAAGTCATAATGGAATCATAGTAGGAGCTGTAAGAGATGCTTTAAATCAAGTCAGCAGTAAAACTAATGGATTTAATGTAGGAGGAAAGATATCGTTGGTTAAAATAGAAGAGGATATTTCTGTGGCAGTATTATTAAATATTGGTATATTACATCTAAATGAAGTAGCGATTGCTACAGCACATAGAATAATAAATTCATAAGATTAAAGGATGGGTACTTTCATAATTTATGTATTCTATAAGAGGGGATTTTAGTATACAAGGGGGGAGATTATGAGGTTTAAAATAATTGTTTTTTTGTTTGTCTTGATTTTTTCAGTAGGTTATTCAGAAGGGGTTGAGGGTCACAAAGTAAAACTATTGGAAGAGAAGATATCTGATAAGGAAATGGAATTGGAGGAATTAAAAGTTTTATATCAGGAACTTTTAGAAAAAAAAAGTATAACAGACTACCCTAAAATAGGCTTAGTTCTAAGTGGGGGAGGGGCAAAAGGAATTGCTCATATTGGGGTCTTGAAGATGCTAGAAGAATATGGGATAAATGTAGACTATATAACAGGGACTAGTTTTGGAAGTATAGTAGGGGCACTTTATGCTGTAGGATATTCTTCTGATGAGATTGAAAAAATAGTGAAAGAAATTGATTGGGATTCCTTTAAAAATGACAAGCAAGCTAGGAAATATACGTCATTAAAATATAAAATTCAACGTGAAAAATATTTTATGAATTTAGAAATAGATGAAGATTATAATTTGAAATTTCCAAAAGGAGTGCTAACAGGTGAGGCATTTTATTTGGAATTAAAGTCATTATTATTTAGAGCAGAAGGAATAGATGATTTTGATAACCTAGAGATACCTTTTAGAGCAATCTCTACAAATATAAATACCGGAGAGAGAAATGTAGTTGGGAAAGGGGATCTAGCTAAGGCAGTATTTATGAGTATGGCAATCCCAACAATATTAGATCCTGTAGAAGATAATGGTGAATACTATGTGGATGGCGGACTGATAGAAAATCTACCTGTAAAAGAAGTGATAGAGATGGGGGCTGATATAGTTATTGCTATTGACATATCAGCGGACTCAAATGTAATTGAGGACAATTCAAATATTTTTGAAGTTTTAGAAAAAATGACAACCTATAAAAGTGAGGAACAATTTGAGAAAGCTAAAAACTTGTCAGACATTTTAATTATACCAGATGTAAAAGATCATTCCATAGCTGACTTTACTGGGCTAGATGAGCTTATAAGTAAGGGCAAAATAGAGGCTAAAAAACATGAGAAAAAATTAAAAGAACTTAAAAATACACCTAGGGATAATAAAGGGATGATAAAAGAGAAGGATTTAATTAGGATAGAAAAAGTAACCTTGATTGGAAATAAAAGTTTAACTGAGGGAAAAGTTTTAGGGATATCAGGGAAGGGATTACCAGAAGATTATACAAAAGAAGAGATAGGGATCTGGATGAAGAAAATAAAAGGATTATCTATTATAAAGAGGTTTTTTTATGTGATAGAGGAGAATAATCTGATTATAAATGTAAAAGAAAATGAGGCTCAACATATAAGATTGGGGATGAACTACAGTGATGATTATGGAGCAAAACTGAGGATAGTTACTGATAAGACGAGGTATGGTTTAGTAGATAATGAATACATGGTTATGGCTGAGATCTCTAAGTATCCAAAGTTGGAATTTGAAACTATAACAGACTACAGACTTAATGAGAGTCAATATATGGGATTATTGGGGTTAGGAATATCAACAGAACCATTATTTATCTATGATAAAGATGATAAAATATCAGATTATAATAACTATGAATTATATATAAGTGCTGGGCTTGGAACTTCTCTATTTAACTCCTACTTGTTAGCAACAAAATTTTACTATATTGGGGTAAAAAATGAGTATATGAGTGGAAGTAAGGATTTCATAGAAGATTCTCATTGGGAATACAGTAAAAATAGGACTATATTAGCTATTGATACTCGAGATAATGCATATTTTCCCACTAAAGGGGTAAATAATAGGATAGAGTTATTTACAGGAGCTAATATAACAGGTAGAAGTGTAGAGTTTTACGGAGGGTTATATGATTTTCATAGATATCTCCCACTAAATCAAAAATTTAATTTAGAACTAGCAGCTTCTGGAGGTAAAATTGCAGGAGCAAGTGTCCCGGAAAATGAACATTTTAAGCTAGGTGGTATACGAAATAGACTGCAAACAAATCAATTTTCTTTTTATGGGATGAATGCCATGAGAAAGCATGTAGATGAATTTTATATGGCTGCTCTTGCCCTTAGGTATTCATTAAATAGTAGTATGTATCTTAATCTAAAGTATAATGCGGTAACTTACAATACACTAGATGAATTTTCTTTTATCGAGAAAGAGAGAGTTGGAGAAAATTTTGAACACGGTATAGGGGTTGGCTTAGGATGGGATACCTTGGTTGGACCTTTAGAATTTGTAGTTTCAAATGATGTAGATTCAGAAAGTATTTTATTTTCATTATTTTTAGGCTATGAGTTTTAAACACTAAGAGGCTAAAAACATGGAAATTGACTTATCTTTGAATTCATGATAAAATAACTAAAGTTTTTTATATCTAAAATGTAGAATAGAGTATTAGAGTATTAGAGTAGGAATTAGATATGAAAACATAAAATTAGGAGTGTGGTATTAGTGAAGGAAATAAAAGAAGTTCAATTAGAACAGAAATACGGGCTGTCTGTAGCGACAGCAATGGTAATTGGAATAGTGGTAGGAATAGGGATATTCTTTAAAGCGGAAGCGATATTAAAAGCAGCTAGTTTAAATCCAACAGTGGCTATATTAGCATGGGTATTAGGTGGAACTATTACTATACTCGCAGGTTTAACAGCCGCAGAATTAGGAGCAGCTATCCCGGAAACAGGTGGGTTAGTAGCTTATATTAGAAGAATTTATGGAGACTTTGCCGGATTTATGACTGGATGGATGCATGTAGTTTTATATCTGCCGGGATTAGTAGCAGTATTAGCATACTATACAGGGTTTTTTGCAACTATATTTTTAGGAATAGAGAGCACTCCTACAAATGTAGCGATGATATCTGTACCTGCATTTTTATCGGTTTTTGTTATAAATTTATTTATGGCGAAATCTGGTGGTAGATTGCAGACTTTGATAACAGCAATTAAGATAATTCCATTAGCAGGATTACTTATCTTTGGTTTATTAAATGGATCGAATCCAACACCATTTAGCGTGGCACCAGGAGTAGATGCACCATTTAGTATAGGTTTAGTATTAGCAGCATTGGTACCTGTAATGTTTGCTTACGATGGGTGGATGTTAGCTTGTAGTATAGGTGGAGAAGTAAAAAATCCAACGAAAAACTTACCGAAGGCAATTATTTTTGGATTAGGTTTGATTATAGTTTTATACGTGGGATTAAATATTGCTTTACTTAAAACTTTACCAGCTAATTTATTGGCAGAACAAGGAACAGTAGGAGCAGCAAATCTTTTATTTGGACCAATTGCGACTAAAGCTATCTTTGGTGGTATCGTTATATCTGCGTATGGAACATTAAATGGACTAACTCTAGCAGCTATAAGATTTCCTTATACCTTAGCTATTGAAGGACATTTTCCTATGAAAAATCATTTTTCAGAGGTAAGTACAAAATTTAACACACCATTAAAATCTGGGTTTCTAATGTTTGTAATAAGTGGTTTATACTTGTTAGCACCATTTGTAATAGGTATGAGTATTGATATATTTGCTGATATTCCAGTAGCAATTATATGGGCTTTTTATTCAGTATTATTTATAGGATTGATTATATTAAGAAAGAAAGAACCCAACTTAGCAAGACCATATAAAGTTCCGTTATATCCGATTATACCAGTGTTAGCTGCAATTGGTGGGATAGGAATTACAATAAGTGCAACAGTGAGCCAGCCGTATTATATGTTATATTCTATAATTATAATTTTATCGGGAATTCCATTTTATAAAAAGAAATAGTATAAAAAAAAAGCTCCTAATCTTAGATTAGGAGCTTTTAAAATTTACGTTTTTTATATAGAATCATATATTTCTGTTTAAAAGCACATCATCCTTCACCATTCTCAGCATATAGGTTTTTTTAAAAGCAGGCCTTTTTCCAAAAGTAATGATTATTTAACCTCAAAGGGGAGAGGAGTAATTTTAAAAAAAGAGGCTCAAAGCCTCTTTTAATATTTTTTATAATTTACCTAGTGCTAATAAACCAGCTTTCGTAATGAAGTTATGTGGTTGGTTAAAGTGTGGTAGGAAAAACGTATCTGTAAGTGCTAACTTATCAATAGTATATTTTTCTTGGATAGCTAAACTGAAGAAATGTAGGGCTAATGTAATATCTGAAGTAGATGCCATTTGTGCTCCTATAATTCTCTTTGTTTCCTTGTCCCATACCACTTTTACTGTGATCTCATCATTTTCTGGCATGAAAGAAGCTTTGATTAAGTCGGTGTGTTCAACTGTCTCAACATCCATTCCTAAACTTTTGGCCACTGATTCAGTTAATCCAGTAGAGCATAGTGTCAAGCCGAATATATGGATTGCATTTGATCCTTGTACTCCCTGCATCTCAAGTGGTGTACCGCAAGCATTGTGACCTGCAACGATCCCTGTTCTTACAGCATTTGTTGCAAGAGCAATATTTTCAAATTGTTCAGATGCATTGTTGTATACAGTAGAGCAATCTCCTATAGCGTAGACATCTTTAATACTTGTTTCCATCCTATTGTTAGTAAGGATAGCTCCTCTAGGACTTAATTCGATCCCTGTATCTGCTAAAATACCAGTATTAGGTTTGAATCCAATTGACATAAGAACTAGATCAGTATCATACTCTCCCTTAGTTGTGATAACTTTACTTACTTTTCCATCACCTTTAAATTCAGTAACAGTTTCTCCTAATTTCATAATAATTCCATTTTTTTCCAAGTTAGATCTCATCATCTCTTGGAAGTTGGAGTCATAATATCTATTTAATACATCCATATCATTGATTAAAGTAACTTCTTTTCCGTTTTCTTTGAAAGCTTCAACTAATTCAATCCCGATATATCCAGCTCCTACAACGGTAACTTTTTTAATAGATGGATCCTTTATTTTTTCAATTGCACCCTGTGCATTTTGGAAGATCTTCGCATATATAATATTTTCTAAATCATGTCCTGGTAAAGGAGGTAAGATAGGCCATGATCCGATTGCAAAGATAAGTTTATCATAAGTTTCAGTTTTCATCTCTCCACTTTCTAGATCTTCTATCTCTATAGTTTTTTTATCAAAATCTACATTTTTAAAATCATGTTTCATGTGAACTTCTGCCCCAGCTTCACATAATGATTCAGGAGTAGCATAGAATAATCCATCTCCAGAATCAATTACTCCACCAATCCATAGAGCCATTCCACATCCTAGAAATGATATATTATCATTTTTATCATATGTAACTACCTCATGGGTATCTTTATATTTATTAGCAATCTCAAGGATAGAATGAGTTCCTGCATGGTTTGTTCCAATTACTACTACTTTCTCTTTTTTCATAGTTATACTCTCCTTTTGTTTTAATTATAATTTTATATTGATTACAACATCTTATGTGATTAATATATCATTGAATATACTGCGTGTCAAATTTTTTCTAAAAAAAAAGAGAAAAACTCATAAGTAAATTTTTTACTTGAGTCATTCTCTTTTTTTTTATATTAGAAAGTTACAGATATTTTTAATGAATAGAAGTTCATAAAATCTTAGATTTTTCTAATTGGATGGAACGTCATGTTCCTTATTTTTCAACTATAAAAGCTAAAAATTTTAATTTTGTATCTCCTGTATTTTTCAACGAGTGGGAGTGGTCAGATCCTGTATAAACCAAATCTCCAGCACCGACTTCCTTAACAACACCGTCATCGATAACTTGACCTTGACCTTCTATAATATAGTAAAACTCCTCATCATCTATATGAGAATGTTCTCCTATCATAGCTCCGACCTCAAGATCATTCGCCATAACTATCTTTACCTTATTAGTTATTTCATCTCCTACAAGATATTGCATTCCATGGATAAGACCATGTCCCCCACGAGGTTTTTCACTGGTTACTTTTTTTGTTTCACACTCTTTGATTATCATGTTCAGCCCCCTTATACTTATTGTAAAATTTTATTTATCTGTATAATCGATGTTCTTTTATATATTCCTCTACTTCTGGGACTATATATTTATCCAATGATTCGTTGTTTTTTATCTTTTCTCTGATCATAGTAGAGCTGAGATCAAATAGTGGTGCTTCAATGGTCAGAAGTCCATTAGTAGTAGAACAATAGCCCTTTCTTTTGAAAAAAACAAATTTACAGAGATCAACCATCTCATTATAATTTTTCCAGCTGGTTAAATACTCTGCTGAATCTTCTCCAACAATCTCATATATAAGGCTGTCAGGGTGGCTCTCTACGATTTTGAGAAGGGTATCATAGGTATAGGATACCTTTTTAGAATTGATCTCATAATCGCAAGGATAGAGCTTTTTGTTCTTTGAACAGGCTAATTTTATCATGGCCATCCTATCATGACCACTGACAAATTCCTTGTTACATCTATGAGATGGAGTTCCTACAGGCACGATATATAATTTATCCAAATTAAGTTCTTTAATAGCCAGGTCTGCCATCTCTATGTGCCCCCTATGGATAGGGTTAAAACTTCCCCCGAAAATCCCTATTTTTTCTATAATTTTATTATTATCCATATATTAACATCCTTTTATTATCTTCTCTCTATATCTATAATCTGTGATTAAGTTTTTTATTATCTAGAAATTATAAATTTCATGAATTGTATTTATTTTGATGGAACGTCACGTTGCTATTATTTTAGTTTTTCTTTTAAGATCTCTGTATAGATATCTTCTTTTTTATATGTAAATTCATTTAATATCATTCCATAACTAGAGATCTCTAAAGAATCCATAGTTTTAGATGCTGCGATTACTTCTATCTTAGATGTAGGAGTAAAACTAGTAGTTCTGACCCTCTCAAAATTTTTGAATTCAGATCTTTTTTGCAAGATATATGACATTCCCACATAAAATACCTCGTCTGAAAAATCATTGTCCTTCATTAGTTGATATAAGCTCCAAGCCATAGTTGATTTTTCACTCTCGATATCTTCTAATAAAATATAATCAAACAGCATCTTAAAAAATAATTTTTTATCTCTTAAAAATAGCTCTTTTCCATATTTAAAACCAAATATCTTATCTCCGCTTGCCATAATTTTATTGAAATTATTAGTTAAAGTATCCATAGAATATTTAGATAATCTTTCTATTTTTTTTATTTTTTCCCTTTGAGTCAGATCGATCATTGTCTCTAAAAGAGTCTCTATGATCTCTCTATAGTTATCATTATTTATAGTTGTTATAAGTGGAAGAGCATGATTCATTGGTTTTCTTTTGATAGTTCCATCACAATTGATAGTAAAATATGATCTTTTTCCTAATCCTTCTGCAATAGCTTCAATTAATTTTAATTTTCCACCTGTAAGATAAATTTCGCAAAATTTATCTATATTTTTTTCTCTTATATCGTCTATTTGAAACATTTTTCCTCCTACTTTTGAAACAGATTGTCTTCTAACATAGTTAATTCTACTTTCAGTACATACGTTCTAGGCATATGAAAATTTTGCGGAAGTTTTACAATATCTTTTTCTGTAGTTATTATAAAGTCTGCCCCCATCTCATCTGCTCTTTTCATTATTTTTTTAAAGTCTCTTTCTTTAAAATTGTGGTGATCCAAAAAATCCATCCTGTCAGTTGCGGAAGGCATAAGAGAGATCACTGTTTTTTCAAAGTTTAGAGGGTTGGCTAACCCACTGAATAATAAGACCTTTTTTTTGTTTACCCAAAAAAGTGGTTTTCTGTCTCCCTTAAGATCCTTTAAAGAAACTACTCCATATTTGGCTACTGAGATATTTTTCTTATATTTAGATAGGTATTTCTTAATCTTTTTTATCTCTCTATCATCTACAAGATCAGCTTTAGTAATGATAAATTCATTGGCTCTTTTAAGTTGTTTTAAATCTTCCCTAAGTGTTCCTAGAGGTAGAAGTCTTCCCCCTCCAAATGGGTTGGTAGCATCTATTAAAACAATGTTGCAGTCTCTTTCTAATTTTCTATGCTGATAACCATCATCTAATACAATCGTATCTATATCAAAATGTTCTTTGGCTAACATACAGGCTGAATATCTATCTCTGCCTACAATTATTGGAACTTTTGTATTTATAGCATGTAAAAGGGGTTCATCACCACTTTCCTTTGTTGTTGCAAAAATATTTTTTCCATCACTAACGATCATGGGGTCAACTTTCCTTTTGCCCTTATACCCCCTAGATACTATGGCGACTTTTTTTCCTTCATCTAAAAATTTTTGAACTAGATATTGTACAGTAGGAGTCTTTCCTGTCCCACCTACCGTAATATTTCCAACACAAAAAATCTCTATATCGTCTATTTTTTTAGACTTAAAGATTTGTTTGTCGTATAATCTATTTCTAAAATTTGTTATTAAATGATATAGGTACGCTAAAAGTTCCATGTCATTCCTCTTTTCGACTATTTTTTTTGTTCATAATAATTATTTTTCAAATATATCTTTACGTAATCTGGTAATAGCGGCTGCAATCTCGTATTTTCTGGCTTCAACTAGACTTCCGCTATTGCTTTTTAATAATTTACTTAAATTGTTTTTATCTATCTCTGTCTGTATATTTTCTAATTTATCTTTAAAAGTTCCATGGTTACCTTGGGCGAATACCTTTCGAATGATCTCCCCAGTAAATGTTACCTGACCATTTTCAACATATTGTTCCAAGTGACGAATATCAATACTTTCCTTGTCTATTAGGAGTTCATCTAATTCTCTAGTTTTTACCTTGCAACGATCTGAGGTAAATAATTTTTTTGTTTTCTGGGAATCTAGTTTTCTAAAGGTTATATTAAACTTTTCATTAACTCCTCTGACATTTGAATTTTCAAATTTTTCAGAGATGAGTTTTGCCTTTTCAGTAACATCTAGAAGGTTATATTCATCTAACATAATAACTCTGTCTGCCATGGAGAAATAATCTCCTAACCCTCCAACTACAATTATCACAGAGATATCGTTAGCCTTCATAGATTCGATTCTTTCTATAAATGGGGTAATAGGTTCTTTTTTATGGGAGATAAGTTCTTGGATTTTTCGATCTCTTACCATAAAGTTTGTAGCAGTAGTATCTTCATCGATGAGGAGAGTTGTTGCTCCTAATTCCAGAGCTTCCATTATGTTGGCAGCCTGAGATGTAGAACCACTTGCATTTGCCGTAGTAAAATTACGAGTGTCTTTTTTATGAGGTAAATTATTTATAAAATTACTGATATCCAGTTTATCAATCCATCTGCCGTCTTCAGCCCTTATTTTTACAGTATCCCTATCGGTAATAACCCCTTCACGACCATCTCCTACAATGTGGTTATACACACCTTTTTCAATGGCAGTAAGTAGGGTAGACTTTCCATGGAATCCACCACCAGTAATTACGGTAATCCCTTTAGGAACTCCCATCCCAGTGACAGTATCACCATTGTCTAGATGAAGGGTAACTTGCAAAGATTTAGGAGTATTAAACGGGATTCCATCCCTTAAAACCCTGTCATCAATAGAGCTTGTTCTAGCTAATTTTGAATTATTCTCTATGAAAACTATTAAGTTTTCTTTTTTTATAGCACGTCTTATTGAGTCAGATTTCAAATTAGTTTTAATATGCAGTTGTAATTTTTCTAATCCTACATTGAGAATTTTGAGCTCTTTAGAAATTTTAGGGATTTCATTAAAGATCATCATAACTGCACCTCTGCTGGCGATCCTCCTACCGTTGGCAGGTAATCCACCATAAAATTTTACGATGAGGGTGTCACCTATAATTTCAATGGCAGATCTCTTTAGAATTTCCTGTTTAGGAGAGAGGATATTTAACTGACCGCTTTTACCTGAACCAGACCTTTTCCCTAATTTTGAGATCAATTTATTTAGTTTTCTTAAGATATAGTCTTCAAAAGCAATTTTTTTGCTGGGGTTATCATAAAGATCCTTTGAATAACCGTATTTTAAGAGGTTTATCTCTACAGAAAAAAGTGATGGAGAAGCAAATGGGTCTCCCTGGACCCTCAAGATCTCCAAGGTATAATCTATAAAATTATACCTTCCTCTGATCTCTTTATAGCCACCATAACTCTTTCCGTCTAACTTATTCAGTGCTTCTTTTAATTTTTTCATTCTACCTCTCTTTTATACACTTACCGATATTATCTTAGATTCTCCTAATTCTTTATTCATAGTAACACCATAGAGAGTATCAGAACGTCTCATAGTTTCCTTATTATGTGTAATTAAAATAAACTGTGATCTGTCGGTAAACTCCTTTAACTTACTAATAAGTTTTTTTATGTTAGTTTCGTCTAGTGCTGCTTCAATCTCATCAAAGAAAGTAAATGGGCTAGGTTTATACATAAATAGTGCCATAATAAAGGCAATAGCTACCATTGATTTTTCCCCACCTGAGAGTAAAGTTATAGATTGAGATTTTTTATTCTTAAATTTTACCATTAAGTCAATGCCACTTTCAAGAATATTTTCATTATCAACCAGTTGTAATCTACCGATGGAATTATTTAAGACCTCTTTACACATATATTCGAAGTTTTTATCAATTTCCTTATATGCAGTAAAAAACTTAGTCTCGATAATTTTTTCAATATCTTCAACTAATTTTAAAAGGGCTTTTTTACTGACGATAAGGTCATCTCTTTGTGCTGTTATAAACTCATGTTTTTTTGTCAGTTCTGTAAATTCTTCGATGGCTAAGAGGTTAACTAAACCTAATCCCTTTAGTCTTGCTTCTAAACGATAGAGGATTTCTTTAGATTCTGCAACAGTTGATTCTAGAGGAGCTTCTTCTATATCTACTAGTTCAGCTAGTTTTTCCTCTATTTGAGTAACCCAGTTTATAGTTTTTTCTAGTTTTTCAATGAGAATTTTGATCTTGTTCTCTCCTAATATAAGATCTTTCTCAATGTTTTTAACAGCTAAAATTTCCTTTTTCTCCAAGGTTTCAAGTTCTTCTTGGAGTTTTTTCTTCTCTTTGATCTCTAAAAATTCTTTTTCGTACCTTATGTTTTCACTGTGGAATTCATTTTGGATATTATTTAACCTCTCATCTAATTTGATTATATCTGAGTTAAGTTTTTCAATCTCCAATCCAGTTTTTTTATTTTCAGTTTGAAACTCTTGGAGGAACCCTTTATTTCTTTGGATCTCTCTTTCTAGTTGCTTGACTTGTTCTTTTTTATTTAAATAATTTATCTTTATATTGGAATAAGATTTATTGATTAATTCTATTTCTGTTTTAAGAGATATTAATTTTTTATTGTTATCTGCCAAACGATCTTTAGATTTTTTTAGAAACGCTTCAACATCAAATCTTTGGGTAGTGGCATTTTTAAGTTGTTTATTATATTCATTTATGTAATTTGTTTCTTCAACTTTTTCCATCTCTATAACCTTCAATTTTTTTGTTTCTTTTCTATAGGTGTCTGTAAGATCTGTATGATTTCTTAAAATTTCCCGGTAGGAGTCTTCCTTTGCAACTCTAAGATCATCGATATTTTCCAATTTTTTCTCATATTCATCCATTTGTTTAGAATGTGTATCATATGAATTATCTAGTTCTTTATGTTTTTTGTCCAATTCACCGACTATTTTATCCAGTTTTTTTATCTCTTTTTTTCTTTCAAAGATAATTGAACTGGCAGATTTTATATGCTGTCCACCGGTGATACGACCTCTACCTGAGATAAGCTCTCCTCCTAGGGTAACGATATTTCCACGGTGGAGGTTTTCCTTAGATATTTTTAGAGCTACATCTGTAGATTTAACTACCAAAAGGTTTCCTAATACAAATTCTACAGGTTTATTATAGATTGAATTGTAACCGACCAGGTCGCTGGCATAACCTAGAACGCCATCTTGTGATATTGTCTTTTTAGAATTATTTAATTTTATACTGTCAAAGGCTAAGAATGAAGCTCTACCACCATTTGATTGTTTAAGGTAGGAGATACATTTTTTAGCTACCCCGCTGTCTTTTACGACAATATCTTGTAACGATCCACCAACAGATGATTCTATAGCTGTTTCAAGGTGTTCTGGGATATCGATAAGACTTAGAAAAGCTCCGTCTACACCATCAATATTGGCATTTAAAACAGCTTTTACACCTTTAAAAAATCCTTCATTATTAGCTTCTAATTTTTTTAGATTTTCTAATTTTGCACCTTGTCTGCTAAGATTATAGGCCACTTCTTTCCTCTCATCATAGATTGTATTCATCTTTTGACTGAGGGAGTCTATTTGTTTTTCAGCATCTTCAATGGTATCATCAATCTTCTTTATCTCTGTTTGAATATTTTTTTGTTTAGTTTCTAGTAGGTTCAATTCAGTGGTTAATTTTTCAATTTTTTTATTATATTCTACAGCTTCTTCATCTAATCCACGAATCTTATTGGCACTACTCTTAGTTCTTTTTTCAGAGTTTTCTATTTCAGCGATCAATTTTAGTCTGCCCACTTCAGAATCCATAACATGTTCTTTCTGTACTCCAATCTCTATCTCTAGATCTCTTTGAAGAAGTTCAAAATCACCTATTTGTTTTTCATACTTTAGGTTATCCCCTTCTAGGGTTTTTAATTCTTCTAAAACAACATCTTTTTTAGAGTTTAATCTATCTAATTCAGTGATTTGATCTTTTAACTTACCCTCTAAATTTCCTAAATTTTCTTTTTTACTACAGATCTCACGATTGAACCCTTTGATCCTTTCTCCGTATAAAACTTTATCATTGACTAATTTATCCACATCTTTTTTCAAATTAATATTTTTGTCGGTCAATGTATTGATTTCATCGCTGAGAAGATTTCTTTTATTATTTACATCTTCCAAAGTAGCTTCTTTTTCTGTGAATTGTTTTTCGAGTTCTTTTAAGGCAAGGCTTGAGTTGTGTTTCTGTTTAGATAGATCATCTACAATTTTTTGATTAGTTTGATACTCTTCCAGGTAGATAGATTTTTTTAAAGTGTTTATCTCGTCATCTAACTTCTTATATTTAATAGCCTTTTCAGCTTGTTTACCGATTTTTTCTTTATTCTCTTCCAACTCATTGACAATGAGGTTTATTTTATCAGTTTCTAACTCTACCTTAGCAAGTTTCTTTAAGGCTTCGTCTTTACGTAATTTTATTTTTTTTATCCCGGCGGCTTCCTCGATAATACTTTTAATCTCTTTGTTAGAAGCACTAATTATCTTTTCAACCTTTCCCTGTCCAATGACAGAGTAGGCACTTTTTCCTACACCTGTGTCTAAAAATAATTCATTTATATCTTTTAGCCTGCATCTCTGATCATTTATATAGTATTCGTTTTCACTTTTTTTATTGATCTTTCTCGTCACCTTAACTATTTCATCATCTATCTCTAAAACCTTGTCTTCGTTGTCTATATAGAGTGACACAGTAGCAGTACTTCTAGGTTTTTTATTTTTTCCTCCGGAAAATATTACATCGCTACTCTCTTTAGCTCTTATATTTTTATAGGATTGTTCCCCTAATACCCATAGGATAGCATCTAGTATATTAGATTTTCCACTTCCATTGGGTCCTACGATAGAGGTTATTCCCATATCAAAATCAAGTTTAATCTTATCTGCAAAGGATTTAAATCCATCTATTTCTATACATTTTAAATACATATTTTCCTCACTCTTTTTTTATTATTGCCTTACAGGATGTAGTTATCTAAGTTCTCTTCTACGAGGTCATAGCTAAATATTTTAACAACATCTTTTTTTCCAATTTTTATAGTGGATTCTTTTTCATAGGGAGCTTCAAACATAATGTCATTTAATATTTTTTCAATAACACCTGATAATCTTCTAGCACCGATATTTTCAATGTCTTCATTGAGATCGATAGCTATTTCTGCTATTTCATCTATAGCGCCTTTAGTGAAACTCAAGTTAACTTTATCAGTTTTTAATAGTTCTTGATATTGAGTCAATAGATTAAAGTCTATCTCAGTTAAAATCTTTACAAAATCATCTTTATTTAAAGTGTTTAATCTTACTTTTATAGGGAATCTTCCCTGTAATTCTGGCATTAAGTCACTGGGGCTGGCCTGGGTAAAAGCTCCGGCTGCAATAAATAAAATGTGTTCAGTTCGAACAGAACCATATTTGGTCATAACTGTGGTACCTTCGATTATTGGAAGGATGTCTCTTTGAACACCTTGACGTGAAACCTCGCTGTTGCTGCCTTCCCTTTCGGCAATTTTATCTATCTCATCTATAAAGATAATCCCATCTTCCTCTACTTTTTCTACTGCTAGAGGTTTTAACTCTTCTAGGTCTATATTTTGTTCAATCTCAGTTCTTAAAAGATATTCAATGGCATTCTTGACGCTCATCTTAACTATTTTTTTCTTCCCTCCTGGGAAAGAACTCATAATATTATCGATAATACCCTTTACCCCATCCTCTTCAGATTCATTCCCCGTGGCAAAAACTTCAACCATTGGAGCCTCTGAACTTTGGTGTTTTTCAATTTCAATCTCTTGATCATCGTACTTTCCAGACACCACTTCCTCTAACAAAGTGCTTTTTTCATCGGGATTGATCGTACCGTAAGGTTTTATAAGTTTAGCTACCTTAAGGAAGGTAGGTTCCTTATATTTTTCTCTCAACATCTCTATTTTTTCCGACTTTAACTTGTTAAAAGTAATGGAAACAAGGTCCTTTATCATAGATTCTACATCTTTTCCTACATAACCTACTTCGGTATATTTAGTGGCTTCTACTTTGATAAATGGAGAATTTGTAATAGTTGCTAATCTTCTAGCAATCTCAGTTTTACCAACACCTGTAGGGCCGATTAAGATTATATTTTTAGGAGTAATTTCATTTTTTAATTTCATATCTGAAATCTGCTTCCTTCTATATCTATTTCTGAGTGAAATAGCTACATTTTTTTTTGCATCTTCTTGAGAAATTATATATTTATTTAATTCTTCTACAATTTTTTTAGGGATTAAATTTTCTTTCATTTTTTCCTCCTCATAACAGTGTCTAACGACATATTATATACTATTTATGTGGCTATTACAAGAAATGTGTTCATAATATAAAGAGAAAAGTAAAGTGTTTTTCTATCCTTTAAAAAAATATTTTACTATGGCAGATATTTTTATTTTTTTAGAGAATCACAATTTATTCAGGAGTAATTTTGAGTGATTTTAAATGAAAAATATGATAAAATATAAAAAACTATAAATTAAGAATATTTCTATAAAGTACTTTATGCAAATTATAAAAGAGAGTTAAAAAGTGAGGAGGCGGTTTTATGGATAAGAACAAAATAATGGATGGAGTAAAGTTAATCCTAGAGGGTATGGGAGAAGATATAAATAGAGAGGGGTTACTTGAGACTCCAGACAGAGTAGCGAGAATGTTTGGTGAAATTTGCGGAGGGTTGCACAAGGATCCGGCAGATGAAATTTCTGTATTTTTCCATGTAGAGCATAACGATATGGTGATAGTGAAGGACATACAGTTTTATTCATTGTGTGAACATCACTTATTGCCATTTTATGGAAAGGTGCATATAGCCTATATTCCAGAAAATGGAAAAGTAACGGGATTGAGTAAATTAGCCAGAGTAGTGGATGTGGCATCTAAAAAACCGCAACTTCAAGAGCGTCTGAATAGTGAAATAGTAGAAGCTCTAATGGGAAAACTTAGTGCAAAGGGAGTATTGGTTGTAATAGAAGCGGAACACATGTGTATGACTATGAGGGGAATACAAAAGCCGGGATCAAAGACAATTACATCTGGAGTAAGGGGAATATTTAGAACCAATCTTGCAACCAGAGAAGAAGCACTGTCATTGATAAAACATATGTAGGAAAAAATTAATTGTAAGATGAGGCCTGATAGTGGGTCTCATTTTTTTATTTAGAAAAATATAAAATTTAAAAATAATAAAAAATCAAAAAAAATGATACAAATTAGGAAAAAACTTAGAATTACAATATAATTAAATTAATACTAGAAGGTGGGAGGAAACATTGGAAATGGGAAGACAAATTAGATTGTGGGAACCTCCTGCAGCTGTATCTGTAAAGGGGACGATATTCATAATTCATGGTATGGGAGAATACTCTAAAAGATATGAAGAAATGGCTGGTTATATTAACAATAATGGATATAGGGTGGCTATGATAGATCACATTGGACACGGGAATAATATAAAAAAAATTGAAGAATTGGGATTGATAAAAGATGAGTTCAAAACTTCCATGGAGGAGCTTATGGACTCTATTGAACAAAATAGAGGTGAGAAACCGTTATTTATACTGGGACATAGTATGGGGTCTTTTATCACTCAAATTTTACTGGAAAGAGGGGTAGAGAATGATGGGATTATCCTATCAGGGTCTACAAGACCATCTAAAATTTCAATAGAATTCGGATATTTTATATCGAGATTTCTTTTGTTATTTCGAAATAAAAGGGATCTGATATTAAATAAGTTGTTATTCGGAAGAAATAACTTGAAATTTTTAGGAGATAAAGAATTCAGATGGTTATCTAGGGATAAAAAGAGTGTGGAGGAGTATGAGAGTGATCCTCTATGTGGGTTCATTCCCTATACGAGTTATTTTCAAGGTTTATTTTATCTTTTGAAGGAATCCTCAAAGATAGGAGATAAAAGAAAATATAAAAAAAATCCTGTATATATCTTTTCTGGATCAGATGACCCTGTGGGGGCCTATGGGGCTGGGACAAAAAAATTATATGAATTTTATAAAAAAATGGGATATATGGACATCACATTAAAATTATATAAAGAAGGTCGTCATGAGATGTTGAACGAGGTAAACAGATGTGAGGTTTATGATGACCTTTTGGTGTGGTTAGACGGGAGGTCGATATGATGAAGTGGATTATAAGTTTATTTATTTTAATTTTCTATGGCTGCAGTAATCTTCCATCAAATATATCTATGGAAAGTCCGATTTATCAGACTAATAATGTAGAGTTTTATTATGACTTAACTCACAGAAGAGAGGACACTGTCTATACTGAGCATAGGATTTTTAACCAGATGGAAAAAATGATAGAAAATGCCGATGAATTTGTAGTTATGGATGTATTTTTATTCAATAATTTATATAATGCCAGTGAATTTAATTTTCCTAAAGTTTCTTCTGGAATAAAAAAAGCTCTGATAAAAAAGAAAAAAGAAAATAAAGATATAAAGATATATTTTATAACCGATGAAATAAATACTTTTTATGGGGTTTACAACACAAGTGAGCTGGAGGAATTAGAAAAAAATGGGATTACAGTTATTTTAACCGATCTTACAGAAACTCATGGAGCTAATAGCGTTTATTCTACATTTTGGAAATATTTTTTTAGTTGGTTTGGAACAGGGAAACATGGATGGCTTCCAAATCCATTCAGCTCGGAAGCTCCAAAGGTAACCATAAGGGCTTATTTAAAATTAATTAATTTAAAGGGGAATCATAGGAAGGTATTGGTGACAGAAAAAGAAGCTTTAGTAACTTCAGCCAACCCCCACAGTGCCAGTGGATATCATTCCAATATAGGCTTTAAATTTGACGGTGGGATAATAAATTCAGTAGTAGAATCAGAAAAAGCTGTAGGAGAGCTATCAGGAGTTGAAATGAATCTGCCTGTAGTTGAATTTCATAATGAAGGTAAGTATAAGATTCAGTTACTTACCGAGGGGAAGATAGGAAGTGCTTTAGACGAAGATATAGACAATAGTCAAAGTGGAGATGAGATCTATATAGGTATGTTCTATCTAGGGGATAAAGTAATTGTTAAAAAATTAGTTGATGCAGCGAAAAGAGGTGTCGAAATAAAGTTGATATTAGATGAAAATAAAGAGGCGTTTGGGATGAAGAAAACAGGGATCCCAAATAAAGTTACGGGTAAAAAATTAATAGATAAAAGCAAGGGGAAGATAGAGGTAAGGTGGTATAGATCTTCAGGAGAACAATATCACACTAAATTAGTGGTTATAAAAACATCTGATAAGTTAATAATAAATGGAGGTTCAGCCAACTTGACTAAGAGGAATATCAGAGATTATACTTTAGATACTAATATAAGAGTGGAAGCTCCTTTAGATTCTAAATTGGCTGTCGATATAGAGCAATATTTTGATATGTTATGGAATGATGATAAAGATACCTATATTATAGAAAAGGAAAAATTAGAGGATGGGTATATAAGTAATAAAATTTTATATGATATTCAAAATATAAGTGGATTTTCAACCTATTAAATTTTAAATAAACTTGAATTGGATAATTATAGATATTGTTGTGTATTTACTGGATATTTGGATGTTCTAAACTTGTATTTTGCTACCTCATATGATAAAATTACAATAAAAGTTCGATTTTTGGATAGATAGGATGGTCGATTTGGAGAAGAAGAGGAAAATTTTTATTTTATTAAAAATTATTTTAATATTATTTTTGATATATGTTTACATTGCAGACGGAAAAGAAATGTATTTAAGTAGAACCTATCAGTCTTTGGAAGAGGTATTAGGAGGATTTAGGAGTGTTTTGATTCCATACTTGATATTGAATATCCTTTCGGATTTCATATCGGATTTAAATAAAAGAACGGTCTTTTTAATGAGACTTAATTTTTTCTTTATTTTTTTAATATGTCTGAGTAACTTACAGTTATTGTTTCATGTTGCGGACTTAGAAAAAGAGGGATTAGATAAAAACATATTCGTTTATCTCTACGTGGATAAAAACTTTGGGATGCTAATAACTATGATCCTATATAAATTTTATTTTTTAGTACCTGTTAATATTAATATTGCGGTTACGGGGACAATACTATTTTTCTCCTCGTTTATACTCTTTGGAAAGATAGCGGGAAATGTAGTTCGAAGAATACTTAAATATTATCTAAAGGAAAATCGTGAAAAACGAAAAAAAATAAGAAAATTAATAAAAGAGAAAAAAAGAATAAAGAAGCAAATTTTAGAAAAAGAAAAAAGTGAAAGAATAGAGGCTGAAAAGCAAAGTGTAATTGAAAAAACAGTTGAAAAGCAAAGAAAAGAAAGAATTTCACAGTTGAAAAACAAGATGGAGAGTAAGAAAAAAAGTTCCATAGAGAAACAGCTAAATATCAATGGAATAGACCTGATAGAAAAAAAAGAATTAAAAGAAGAAAAAATAGATGAAGAGAATAGAGTAGATGAGGTGACTGAAGGACAGTTGCACTTTAAATTTAAAACGGAAGAGGTGTAAAGATGATATTAGCTTCTAAATCTCCTAGAAGATTTGAAATTCTGAGTAATTTTGGGATAAAAAAAATAGAAGTAGTTGTTGCAGAAATAGAAGAAGTGAGTGACAAAGAAGACTTAGTTGAACAAGTAGTGGATATAGCGGTAAAAAAAGGAATAGAAATAGCAAAAAAATATCCTAATGAATTTGTAGTGTCAGCAGATACTGTGGTAATCTTAGATGGTAAAATATTGGGAAAACCGAAAGATTGTAGTGAGGCATTTTCGACACTTACCAGCTTATCTGGAAAGACTCATGAAGTTGTAACGGCTTATTCACTAATAAATAAAAGTAAGGAAATATTTATTTCGAGTTTTGATAAAACTGTTGTAAAATTTAAAAAGATATCAAAACAGGAGATAGATTGGTATATAGAAACAGGAGAACCAATGGATAAAGCAGGGTCTTATGGGATACAAGGTGTAGGAGCAGGAATACTGATTGATAGGATAGAGGGTGAATTTTATAATGTCATGGGATTTCCGATTTCGAAATTTGTAGATGACCTAAAAGAACACGGAATAAAAATACAAAACATAATAGAGTTGTAGGAGGATCAAATGTTAAAAATATTAAAGTTGACTAAAAATATGTTTGGGATTTTTTCGGAAGACCTGGGAATAGATTTAGGAACAGCAAATACATTGGTATGTGTGAAAAATAAAGGTGTAGTATTAAACGAACCATCAGTAGTATCTATAAATACAAGAACAAAAGATATAATTGCTGTAGGGGAAAAAGCAAAGAAAATGATAGGGAGAACTCCTGATAGTTGTGAAGCTATAAGACCCTTAAAAAATGGTGTAATAGCAGATTATGAAATAACGGAAAAGATGCTTCGTGAATTTTATAAAAGAGTTCACAAAAGAACTTTTTTAAGCAGCCCGAGAGTAGTAATATGTGTTCCTGCCGGAGTTTCTCAAGTAGAGAGAAGAGCAGTAATAGATGTAACGTTAGAAGCGGGAGCTAGGGAAGCTTATTTAATTGAGGAGCCTATGGCAGCAGCCATTGGAGTAGGGATAAATATTTTTGATCCTGAAGGGAATCTAATAGTAGATATAGGTGGTGGAACTACTGAGATAGCGGTAATTTCATTAGGTGGAATAGTAAGAACATCTTCATTGAAAGTCGCAGGAGATAAATTTGACGTAGCTATAGGAGAATATGTAAGACAGAGACACGACCTGCTCATAGGAGAGAAAACAGCAGAAGATATTAAAGTAAACATAGCTACTGCATTGGCAGGAGATGAAGAGGTAACTTATGAAATAAGTGGAAGAAATATCTTAAACGGGTTACCTAAAAATGTTATTATATCTTCATTGGAAGTGCAGGAAGCAATAATGCCTCTAATAAAGAAGATAGTTGAAGAGATAAAATTAGTCTTGGAGAAAACACCACCTGAGTTGTCAGCAGATATTAAGAGGAAGGGAATAATATTAACTGGTGGAGGAGCTGGAATTAGAGGCTTAGATCAAAAAATAGCAGAAAGTATTCAATTAGAGGTCAGACCCTCTGAGAATCCATTAAATTGTGTAGTGAACGGAATAGAGGTATTACTGCAAAATTTTGAGGAATATAAGAGTGTTTTGATATCTCCAGAGAAAGATTATTAAATAAAAGGGGAGGGGGCAGATGAAAAAAAATATACTACTTTTTTTCTTTCTAAATACCCTCCTTTTTTCGAGCAGTGAATTCATAACTTCCAATGGAGAGCTAAGTTTTAAATATAATGAAAAATATAACAAAATAACTAGATTCAACGGGGATATGGGGACCTATAAATCGGACATAGATAGTATCGAAGTTGGCTTATATTACAAGGGGGAACACTATCTTTTATCGGATTATATAATTTCTAAAAGATTTATTCCACAAACAAATATATTTGAAACTGTCGCTAAACTTCCATATGGAGAAATTAAAACTACCTACATCCCATCTATGGTAGATAAAAATTCATTCTATATCATAAATGACTATGACATAAAAAAAGGTGAAACATTGGAATTTTTATACCTTTTTAATATGTCAGATAGAAATGGAATAATCGAATATAAAAAAACAAAAGATTATTATAAATACAACGAAAATATTTATATAAAAAACCTTAAAAATTCAATGGCAGGATATATAGTGCCAGCCAGTGATTTAGAGGTAGTTAAATTAAAAAAAATAGAAAACTCAACTATAAAATACAGGGATCAAAGGATGATAATGTCCAGTAAAATAAGGTTAACGGATCGTGAAAAATCAGATATAGTGCAAATCAGATATAAAAAGGCACCCAATTTTTTATCTTTTGAAAGTTCTGAAAGACTTGTGTCTTTAGAAAAAACATATTGGAATGGATGGTTAAAACCGATACCCTCAAGTCTTGACAGGGCAACCCAAAAGATCATGGAGAGGTTCTTGATCTATCTAAAAACATCTACTGATGGATTTGACTACTATACAAATATAGGTTTAAGGGAAACCTCTAGAACAAAAGACGTACTTTATACGGCTATAACGTTTATAAAATATGGGTACCTTGATGATGCTGAGCAGATTTTAACTAGATTAATCAAGGAGGAAGAGGAGTTTTCTTATCTCAATAGATCAAAGCTGACCGCTGAAGAGGTCCAAGAGGCATACGTCTATCTGAGCTATTTAAAAGAATCAGATGATACTAAATTTTATGCTGAATATATAGAAAAAATTCGAAAGAAAATTGAAAAGATAGTAGAAGGGGTAGAAGAAGACCTTAATAAAAAAAATATATTAGAAAAAGGTTATGAGTTTAAAACTTACTACTATACCTATAATCTTTTGAAATTATATAGAGAGATAGACGGTGATAGAAAATATATTTCTATGGAAGAGACCTTAAAAAACTATCTATTTAAAAATTTTATATCAGGTGACGGTATAAAAAAATACGTATTGGATAGAAAAAAGACTTATTCTAAGTGGGAGTATCTGCTATTTTATGATAATATAGAAACAAAAAAAATGATAGACAAACTTTATAGTGATAGTATTTTTAAGAGATATCCTTATTTTAGCAGCAAAAAAAGTATAGACGTTGAAAAAAATTTAAGTTTACTAGGGGGATTTTACCTCAATAGTTTATCGAGATTTGGAGATATTAATCTATTACAACTCAATGAAGATATAGAAAAAAATGCTATGAAAATACCGAATAAAATTTATTTAAAAGGTGGAAAGAGATACGAAGTTAACGGTATTGACATATACCTCACATCTAAATACTTGAACACCGTTTATGATAGGAGAGAAGAATGAATAGGGAAAACCTGGGAAAAGAAATAGAAGCGATGTTATATTTAGCCTCAGAATTAGAAATAAAAGAATTGGCTAAATTTTATAATATAAATATGGAAAAGATGGTAGAATGCTTAGATGAACTAGGGGAAGAGAAAAAAAATTCTGGAATAAACTTAAAAATAGAAAAGGGGATGGTATATTTTGAAACTAACCCGAAGTATGGAGAAAGAGTTTATAATTTTTTCAATCAAGAGAGTAAACCTAAAAAATTATCTAGGGCAGCCATGGAAACCCTGTCTATAATAGCTTATAAACAGCCGGTAACGAAAAGTCATATTGAATCTATAAGAGGGGTAAGTGTAGAAAGAGTTATCCATAATTTAGAAGAAAAGGGACTGGTGTATTCTAGCGGAAAATTAGAAACAATAGGAAGACCTAATTTATATAGTACAACGGATAATTTTTTAAATTATTTGAATATAGAGAATTTAACAATGCTGCCGAATTATACAGAGATAAGGCAAGAGTTAGAGGCAACCAAAGATGAAAGTCAAAATTTAAAAATAGAAAATGAACTGTAAATTATATCAATCAGGATAAAAAAGTAATTGATTTTTAAATGTAGATATTGTTTGTAGAAAAACGGAGGAAAAAATGGAAAAAGTAAGATTAAATAAATACCTTGCATCTATAGGAATAGGGTCAAGGCGTGAGATAGATAAGATGGTAGAAGAAAAAAAAATAATGGTAAATGGTGAATATCCGAGTCCAGGAATTAAGGTAAATATCAAAGATAAAATATCAGTAGATGGAAGATTGATAGGAAAAACAAAAGAAAAAAAAGTATATTACCTTTTAAATAAACCTAAAAAAGTTATAAGTGCTGTAAAAGACGATAGAGGCAGAAGAACTGTAATAGATTTTGTAAAAACAAAGGAAAGAGTTTATCCAATAGGAAGATTGGACTATGATACAGAAGGAATGATCATATTAACTAATGATGGAGACCTTTATAATAAAGTAATCCACCCTAAAGGAGAAGTATATAAAAAATATTTAATACAGGCTGCGGGACATATTAAGAAAATAAATTTAGGACAGTTAAAGGCTGGAATAAAATTAGAAGATGGATTAACACTACCAGCTAAGGTAAGATTCTTGAAAGAAGAGGGGAGTACTACCTGGTTAACGGTTTCTATTAGAGAAGGGAGAAATCGTCAAGTTAGAAGGATGCTGGATGCGATTGGACACAGAGTTATAAGTTTAACTAGGGTAAAGATCGGGACACTTACTATGGGAGATTTAGAAGTAGGAAAGTATAGACACCTTACAAAAGAGGAAGTAAAGTATTTAAAAAATGTTTAGAAGGAGAGTTGAAAGTTGGAGGTAATTAAAATATTTATAAAGTTCGGTTTAGTAGGAGCCAGCGGCGTAATAGTAAACATGTTGATCTATACTGCCCTTATAACTTTGGATGTGAACTATCTTGTAGCTGCTACAATAGCTTTTTTATTTGCAGTGAGCAGTAATTTTTACTTAAATTTCATTTGGACATTTAAAGGTAAGGGAAAAGGTAAGAGTGTAAAGAAAAAATATTTACATTTTTTTGTAATAAGTTTATTAAATTTTATAATCAATTTATCTATCCTAAAGGTAGCAGTAGAATTTTTATCGGTAAATGAATTGACCTATGATATAATAACAAAATATGCAGGATCTAATCCTGATAAAATAATTAAGATAATAGCTCAAATAATTGGAATAGGAGTAGCTACATTTTTTAATTTTTTTGGGAATTACTTTATAACATTTCGAAAATAAAAGGAGAAATAAATGAAAAAAACATTGATAATTATACCTACGTATAATGAAAGTGAAAATGTTGAAAAATTATTGGAGATGATATATCAAGTTAAAAATGACCTGAATATATTGATAGTGGATGATAATTCTCCAGATAAAACCTATGAGATCATAGAAAGATTGATGGAAGAAAAATATAAAGATAGGTTATTTATCCATAAAAGAAGTGGTAAATTAGGGCTGGGAACAGCTTATATTGCTGGATTCAAATGGGCCTTAGAAAGAGACTATAACTATATATTTGAGATGGATGCTGATTTTTCTCATAATCCAAAGTATATACCTGAATTTTTAAAGGAGATAGAAACTCACGATCTAGTAATCGGGAGTAGATATGTGCCTGGAGGAGGGGTTGTAAACTGGGGTATCATAAGAAAGTTTATTAGTCGTGGAGGAAGTTTATATTCTAGGATAGTTTTAGGAGCTCCTATAAAAGACTTTACCGGGGGATTCAAATGCTTTAAAAGGGAAACTTTGGAAAATTTAAACTTAGATAAGATAGTATCTAATGGTTATTCTTTTCAAGTGGAATTAAACTATAAAGTGTGGCTAAAAGGAATGAAGATTAAAGAAACACCGATTATATTTGAAGACAGAACCTTAGGGAAGTCCAAAATGAGTAAAAAAATATTCTTAGAAGCTATATTAAAAGTGTTGTGGATGAGAGCTAATAAAAAGTTTTTAAAAGAAAATTAAAAAAATACAGACCTTATTTACCAAAGTAGAGGGGTCTAAACAAAATATGGAGGAAAAATATGGCATTAACTAGAGAAGACGTATTAAAAGTAGCAAAATTATCTATGTTGGAATTCAAGGAATCAGAAGTTATGGGTTTACAGAATCAACTAAATGATATTTTAGAGTTTGTTTCTAAATTAGATGAAGCGAATGTAGAAGGGATAGAGCCTATGACTCAGGTAAATGACATGTATAACTCATTTAGAGAAGATGTGGTGGTAGATTCTTTAACTAAGGAAGAAGCGGTGAAGAATGCTCCTGAAGAGATAGAGGGAACATTTGCAGTCCCTAGAACTGTTGGAGAAAATTAAGGAGAAACTTTATGATAAAAAATATATTAGATGATTTTAATAAAAAAAAATTCATGATATTTCTATTGGGAATTACCGTTTTAAGACTAGTTGTAGGTAGTTACTTGAACTTATCTGATGATGAGGCATATTATCTGTTATGGTCTAGAAATTTAGGGATGAGTTATTATGATCATCCGCCCTTTGTAGCTTATTTAATAAGGATGTGTACATTAATATTTGGGGAAAGTAATTTTTCTATTAGACTAGTATCGGTAGGGACAATATTTGCAACCAGTATTTATATTTACAAGATCTCCTACTATCTGTATAAGAGTGAGAAGATAGCTGGGATTTCAGGGTTGATATTTAACATATTGCCATTGTATTCATTTTTGTCTATAATGACCCTGCCGGATTCACCATTAATCTTACTATATACCATGGTCCTTTATTATTTTTTAAAAGTGATCTATGAAAAAGATAGTAGAGCCTGGTATATTATAGCTATATTGACAGGTTTGGGGTTACTCAGTAAATACAATATGTTTATGGTATACCCGAGTATATTTTTCTATCTATTACTCAGTAAGGAAAATAGATTTTGGCTCCTAAAAAAAGAGCCTTATATAGCATTTATTATATCGATACTTATGTTTACACCTGTTATCTACTGGAATTACTCCCATAATTGGGGATCGTTTGAGTTTCACTTAGAGGGACGACAGAGTAAAACATTTAGATTAAGGCCTACAAAGTTTTTTCAATTTGTAGGAGGACAGATAGGTGTAGTATCTCCTATCCTATTCTTTGGTCTATTTTTAAGTTCTATAAAAAACTTTAAAAAGCCAGACGTAAATATATTATTTTGGTTTGCATTGCCACTCATAGGAGTATTTACTTTTAGTTCACTGTCTAATAGCTCGAAAGTTCACTGGTTAGCTTGTGCTTATATACCAATGATAATAGTTTTTGTAAGATATGTTGAATTTAATAAGTTATGGCGGGTAGGGATTGGACTCAGTGCAAGTTTATCTCTAATCTTATACTTTGTAGCGACAACCCTTGTAGTTCCCTTAAAGCCAAAAGAAAATGCTTTGGCTGATATGCAGGGCTGGGATATGGCTGGTGCTAGAGTACAGCAGATATACGATGAATCGACAAAAGATGGTGAAGAATGGTTTTTATTTGGAGATAGATACCAGACATCTTCCCAATTAGCTGCTTATCTGCCGAAAAAAGAGTATGTCTATAATCTCAGTGGCGGGACAAGTCAATTTGATTATTGGAAAGATAGAGATGGAGTGATTGGAAAAAACGGGATCTTTGTAGCCCACTCATTTTACAACAGAAAACCAGAGGATAAATTCTTGTTTGACAAGGTAGAACTGGTAGACACAGTTGTATTTAAAAGATGGGGAAGGGTTCAAAGGGAATATTATATATATAAAGTGTATAATTTTAAAGGGAGAAAATAGTGGATAAAGAGACGTTAATGATAATAATAGTTATTTTAATAGCTATAGATGTATTGAGAGAGGGTTATTTGAAAGGGTTTGTAGGAGCTTTTTTAAGAAATCTTGTAAGATATAAAAAAACAGCTCTAGTAGGTTTAGTTATAACCATATTTACTATAGTTTATTTAGACCTTCCTGTAGCCAAACAGTTTTCCAATAAATATTATGATAAAACTTTACAGGGGATAGAAAATGGAGCTAGAACAGCAACACCTGAAGAGATTGTGATTTTACAACAAAAAGCTGAAGTGGAAAAAATTAGTAAAGAAAAATATTCAAAATATGAAAGATTTTTTGCTAATCAAGGAGATGGAGATACAACAGCAGGTACTGTAGTCGTATTGCTCCTCTTGGGAACTCTATTTAAGAATAAAAAATTAAGAAAAGTTTCTAAAGAAGCTCTTATGACAATAATCGCAGGAGGTCTCCTGGTAAATATATTAAAATATATAATATCCAGGTTGAGACCAGATGTGAATATGCTGCCCTATCAGTTTTTTAATTGGGCATCTTGGATAGGCGGAAATGAAAGTATAAACCCATTTAAAAGTGCAAGTGCTAGTCTGCCTTCAGGACATTCAATTGTCTCGGTGGCAGTAGCTTTTTCATTTTATTATGGATATAAAAATAAATTTATTAGAGTACTGGCTATAATTTATGCTGTAGTGTTAAGCTGCTCTAGAGTATATGGTACCAGACATTGGTTAAGCGATATCATCTCAGCAGGATTTTTAGGGGTGTTAGTAGCTAAAACAATATATGAAATAAATACAGAAAAAAAATAGTTCCTTTTTCCAATTAGACATTTGAAATTTTATTTATTTCTAATATTCGTCGTTATGGGAAAGTGCCAATAGGCCAAAGAGGTTAAAATATCAAGGAGGAGAAGATGTTATACAAACATACAGCAACAGAGCTAAGCGCTATGTTAAAAGCAAAAAAAATAACAACTGTAGAATTAATAAACGATATATTTGATAGGATTGAAAAAACAGAATCAAAACTTGGGAGTTTTACTCTGTTAAAAAAAGAAAGTGCTTTAGAAGAAGCGAAGAAAGTGGATGAAAAGATAGCTAGAGGGGAAGAATTATTACCATTAGAAGGTATTCCTATTGCCATAAAAGATAATATGGTATCTAAGGGAGATCTGACAACATCAGCGTCTAAGATCCTTTCAAATTATGAAGGGATCTATGATGCTACTGTAGTAAAGAGGTTAAAAGATGCAGGAGCAATAATAATAGGTAAAACTAATATGGATGAATTTGCAATGGGATCTACTACAAAATCATCTTACATAAAAGAAAGTAAAAATCCTTGGGATTTAGAGAGAACTCCAGGTGGATCTTCAGGTGGATCAGCTTCATCAGTTGGGGGAGGGCAAGTACCATTATCACTAGGGTCAGATACAGGTGGAAGTATAAGACAACCAGCTGCATTTTGTGGGTTAGTTGGATTGAAACCTACCTATGGAAGAGTATCTAGATATGGATTGATGGCTTTTGCTTCATCATTGGATCAAATAGGACCAATGGGTAGAAGTGTAGAAGACGTGGCAGCTTTATTTAATGTAATCGGTGGATATGATGAAATGGATGCTACATCTATGGAATTAGAGATGCCTGATTTTACAATGAATTTAGATGGTAATGTCAAAGGATTGAAGATAGGAATACCTAAGGAATACTTTATAGATGGATTAAACCCTGAGATAAAGAAGGTAACTGAAGAAGCTATTGAAAACTTTAGAAAATTAGGAGCAGAGATAGTACCGATCAGCTTACCTAATACAGAATTTGCTCCAGCAACTTATTATATAATTGCACCAGCAGAAGCTAGTTCAAACTTAGCTCGTTTTGACGGGGTAAGATATGGATATAGAGCCAGTAGTTATGATGGGATAGAAGATATGTACATCAAAACTAGAAGTGAAGGATTTGGTCCTGAAGTAAAGAGAAGGATTATGATAGGAACTTATGTACTTAGCGCTGGATATTATGATGCTTATTACAAAAAGGCTCAAAAAGTAAGAAGGCTCATTAAAAATGATTTTGAAAAGGCATTTAATGAGGTAGATGTAATTTTAACTCCTGCTACTCCTGGAACTTCTTTTAAATTAACGGATAAGAAAACACCTGTAGAGTTATATTTAGAGGATATATTCACAATTCCGGCAAACCTTTCTGGAATCCCAGGACTCGTTATTCCAGCAGGAAAGGTAGATAACCTTCCAGTAGGGGTACAGCTATTAGGAAAAGCCTTTGATGAGGCAACTATACTAAAAGCTGGAGATGCTTATGAAAAAGCATACACAAAAATGGAGATACCAGAGCTGTAAACCACTCTTACTTTTTATAATTAATCCCCTAAGGGAAATTCTGATAAGTGTAGATGGTAATAAAAAATAATAAAGAAGGAGAATATATATGGCTAGAGAATGGGAATCAGTAATTGGACTAGAGATACATTGCCAATTAGATACAAAAACAAAAGTATGGTGTGGATGTAGTAGTGACTACGATAACTCACCAGAAAATACACATACATGTCCAATATGTTTGGGACATCCTGGAGCACTACCAAAACTTAATAAAAAAGTGTTAGATTACGCAATCAAAGCAGGATTTGCATTAAATTGCGATATAAATAAAGAAAGTAAATTTGATAGAAAAAACTATTTCTATCCAGATACTCCTAAAAACTACCAAATAACTCAATTTGATCATCCATATGCTGAAGGTGGGCACATAGATATTAAATTATCTAATGGAGACGATAAGAGAATAGGAGTTACTAGAATCCATATAGAAGAAGATGCAGGAAAATCTATCCATGCAGGGGAAGAATCTTTTATAAACTTTAACAGAGCATCTATGCCTCTTATAGAGATTGTATCTGAACCAGATATGAGAAATTCAGAGGAAGCATACCGATATTTAAACTTGGTAAAAGATGCGTTGAAGTACACAAAAATTTCAGATGTTTCTATGGAATTAGGATCTCTTAGATGTGATGCTAACATATCTGTAATGCAGAAAGGAGCCAAAGAATTTGGTACAAGGGTAGAGGTAAAAAACCTGAACTCATTTAAAGGTGTAGCCCGTGCTATCGACTATGAGATCAGTAGACAAATAGAAGAAATAGAAAATGGTGGAGAAATCAACCAAGAAACTAGATTATGGGATGAAGAATCACAAGTAACTAGAGTGATGAGAAGTAAGGAAGAAGCTATGGACTATAGATTTTTCCCTGAACCAGACCTAGTAAGAATAGTAATCACAGATGAACAATTAGAAAGATTAGAAGGGGAAATGCCAGAATCTAAAATAGCTAAGATAGCAAGGTTTGTAACTGATTATAAGATCAGTGAAAATGATGCTGAGACACTATCTAATAGTATTGAATTAGCTGATTACTTTGAAAAAACGGTAGCTTCTTCTAACAATTCTAAACTTAGTTGTAACTGGATCTTAACAGAGGTACTTAGAGTTTTAAAAGATAATAATAAAACTATTGAGGAATTTTCTATCAATTCAGAGGAACTAGGAGAGATAATAAAATTAATCGATAAGGGAGCTATATCAAGTAAGATAGCTAAAAAATTATTTGAGATTAAATTAAATGATGAAAGATCTCCTATAAAAATAGTAGAAGATGAAAAAATGGCACAGGTAGCTGATACTTCTGAAATTGAAAAGATGGTAGTAGAAGTAGTAGCAAATAATCCTAAATTAGTAGAAGATTATAAAGTGGCTGATGAAGGAAGAAAACCAAGGGTTATAAAAGGACTTATGGGGCAAGTAATGAAAGCATCTAAAGGAAAAGCAAATCCTAAGATGGTTATGGATATATTAACAGAAAAATTATCATAAAAAAAAGAGCGGTATTTCGCTCTTTTTATGATATAAACAAAAGGAGTGTATAGGTGGAAAATAAAAGGAAGATAATAAGAATAATAAATCTACTTATAATTTTTCTGATAATATTATTCTTTTTACTCGATAAGATTACTGTTGCAGTGTCTTTACTTATAATTTTTTTATTCGGAAATACAGTTAGATTAGTCCTCAAAAGATCCAAAGGTATGGAACTATTTAATCAGAGAACATATTTATTTTCCTTTGTCATGATACTTTTTTTTGGTATTTTAGGTTTGAGATTAGTTCAAGTCCAACTGTTGAAACATGAAAAGTTTACAGATTTAGCAAAGCAGCAAAGTTATGGTAAATACTATCTCAATGGTAAAAGGGGAAAGATACTAGATTCTACAGGAAGGGAGTTAGCCTATGATGTAGATGTCTATAAAGTTATAATAGATCCAAAAAGATTTTACAAACTAAAAGAAAAAGATGAAATAGTAGGGGAACTAAAAAAAATACAGCCCTTTACTGTGAAAAATTTTAAAACTAAACTGAAAGACAGTTATAGTAAAAATAAAAGATATATAAAGATAATGAATAAGGTCAATGAGGTTGAAAAGAATAAAATTGACGAAATATTATCTAAATATAAGATCAAAGCTAATGAAATATATTTTGAACATTCAACTCAAAGAAAATATTTTTCTTATAATGAATTAGCACCGATAGTTGGATTTATGGGAGCTTATTCAGGGAAAGAGAGGAGAAAATTAGGAGCTTATGGGGTCGAAAGATACTATGACAAGTATTTAAAAAGTAATAAAATAGAAAAAAATGGGTATTATACTAATTTTAGAAACTTACTCCTCCCAACAGAGAAAAAAAATAATGATTTTTTAGAAAAAGATGGAAATAATGTACAGTTGACTATAGATTATTATATCCAATATATTTTAGATGATGAGATGCAAAAACAATTCAAAAAGGTAACTCCTAAATCAGCTGTAGGGATAATAATGGAACCTAATAGCGGGAAAATATTGGCTATGTCTAGTTATCCGAGAGCAAAGAATATAGCATACTTAAATAATAGAGCTATAAGATCGCAATATGAGATGGGGTCGATATTTAAACCTGTAATCATGGCTGCAGCATATGAGGAAGGGGTAATAAACGATAATACTAGACTTGATAATCCAAATGGGTATATTATGAGGTATGGTCATAAAATAAGAGATAGTGATTCCCATGGGGTAGGACAAATAAGTCCCCAGACAGTTATGAGAGTATCTAGTAATGTAGGGATGTCACTGATCTCAGAAAAGTTTGATTCGCCGACATTCGAAAAATATCTAAAGGAATTTAACCTGTATGAGAGAACAGGAATAGATACATTTGGAGAATTGGCTCCAAGACAACTTCCTTATAAAAGATGGGATGGGATGAAAAAATATACTATGTCCTATGGTCAGGGGATAGCTATAACGCCTCTTCAAATGATTGCAGCTTTATCTACCACTGTAAATGGTGGAATATATTATGAGCCTTACTTGGTAGAAAACATAAAAACTCCTGGAGGAGTGACAATCAAAAGAAATATCCCTAACCCTGAAAGGCGGGTTATTTCTGAAAAAACTTCTAAAAAGATAAGGGAGATGCTCAAGGAAACGGTGGAAAAAGGTACTGGTAGAAATGGTGGAATATCTGGATATTCTATTGGAGGAAAGACAGGGACAGCGCAGATAAGTGGTCGAGGAGGATATCTCAAACATGAGTATATGTCTTCATTTATGGGAATATTTCCAGCAGAAAATCCTAAATATATAATGCTGATTATGTTTGAAAAACCCAATGCAGAGAGTTACTGGAGAAAATTTGGTGCCTGGGTAGCTGCTCCAGTATTTAAGGATACCTTGGATAGAATATTGAAATATAAGGGGATAACTCCTGAAAATGTAGATATTTTAAAAGAGGGAAACTATACAAATACCCTATCTGAAAATTTAGATTTGGATATATTGCCGGATTTTAAAGGTACTGGTGTGAGGTTAGCCTTAATGATAGCCAATAAATATGGGATTGAGATAGTAATTGATGGTAAAGGGCAGGTAGTGCAGCAAGATCCTAAAGCAGGAACAAAGATTGAAGATGTAAAAAAAATAAAGATAAAATTAAGGTAGTGATATTATGAACTGTGTACTGTATGTAGAGGGAGTAGAAAATGGTTTTTACACCTACTCAGATAGAGAAAAAAAATATAAGGTTGGAGACCATGTTTGGATTAATTTCAGGAGAACTAAGAAAGTTGGGGTAGTTCTATGTGAAGACAGTTCGAGTGATCATGAGTTTAAAATAAGTGAAATTTTAGGCCAGGTGGAGGAACAGGTATCCTATTCGAAAGAGTTGATAGCTCTTTTTCTATGGATAAAAAATTATTATCTCTGTAATTTTGGGGATATTATAGGAGTATCAAGACCTAAAAATATAAAAATTTCATATAGCAAAAGAATTGTTTTCAATAAATCTATTATACCTATGGATGAAAATGAAAGGGAATTTATCGAGTATATCACTAAAAAACAGACAGCTGCTAAAACTACAATGGTACAAAAATTTGGTAAAAAACTACTGGATAAGTTTATAAAATCCAAAGTTGTATTAGAAAATAATACAATTAAAGAAAATAAGTATTTAAAAAATAAAGAAAATAGTATAAAATATAGATACAATAGAAAAAAATCACACCTGACTGCGGAGCAGGCAGAGGTAAAAAATAAAATACTAGAAGGTACTAAAAAATATTATCTTTTAAAAGGGATAACTGGTTCAGGGAAAACAGAGATATATATCGAACTTGTAAAGGATGCATTGGAGAAAGAGGGAGGAGCTATATTCTTAGTTCCAGAGATCTCTCTTACACCTCAAATGATAGACCGATTTAAAAAAGAATTCGATGAAATTGCGATTTTACACAGTAGACTAACAGCAAAGGACAGAGCCACTGAATGGAAAGATATTTATTCTGGTAAAAAAAGAGTTGTGTTAGGTGTGCGATCTGCAATATTTGCCCCTGTAAAAGATCTTAAATACATCATAATTGATGAGGAACATGAGGGTACCTATAAGCAGGATAGTAATCCTAGATACAATGCAAAATATGTGGCTATAAAAAGAGCTGAGATAGAGGGTGCCAAGGTGCTTTTAGGATCAGCTACACCATCTATAGAATCTTATTATCATGCCACCCAGGGAGTATTTCAATTATTGGAATTGAAAAAAAGATATGGGGAAGCAATCGAACCAAATATGAAATTAGTGGACATGAAGGGCGAAAAAAATGATTTTTTTAGTGAAGATCTAATAGATCATATGGGAGCAAGGCTGAGAAAAAATGAGCAGATAATGCTTCTCTTGAATAGAAAGGGGTATTCGACCTTTGTTCAATGCCATGAATGTGGGCATATAGAGACCTGTCCTCATTGCTCTATTTCACTTAGTTATTATAAAAAAGATGGCCTTTATAAGTGTAATTATTGTGAATATACTAAAAAATATTCCAATACTTGCAGTAATTGTAGGGAAAAATCACTGGAATTTTCAGGGAAAGGTACCGAGAGGGTAGAATCGGAGTTAAATGAACTCTTTGATCTTCCTATTTTACGTGTAGATTCAGAAACCACCAAGACGAGAGATTCACATAACAGAATATATTCTGATTTTTTAAATAAAAAATACAATATAATGGTAGGAACACAGATGATATCTAAAGGATTTCATTTTCCAGAGGTAACTCTTGTAGGAATAATAAATTCTGATAGTATATTAAATTTTCCAGATTTTAGAGCTGGAGAAAAGACTTTTCAACTGGTTAGTCAGGCAGCAGGCCGGGCAGGGCGAGCCGAAAAAAAAGGTGAAGTTATAGTCCAGACATATCAACCTGATAACTACGTAATTCAAAAGATTATAAATAATGATTACCAGGGATTTTATGAAGAGGAAATAGAGAATAGAAAGATTCTTAGCTACCCTCCGTTTTCTCGGATAATAAATGTTATTATATCCTCAAAAGAAGAGGATGGATTGGAAGAATACAGTAATAAGTTCTATAAGGAAATACAAAAGGATACTTTAGAGATGTATGGACCTATGGCTCCTCCAATCTACAAGATGGGTGGAAATTATAGGAGTCAGATATTTATAAAGGGAAGCCGTCACGAGATAAATAAATTAAAGGGAAATATAGCAGAAACTGTGCTAAAATTTAAAAACAACGATAAAAAAAACAAATACAGGATAATAGTGGATGTAGATCCGATAAATTTAATGTAAGAGGTGGAAAATGATTTACGAAATAAGAACATATGGAGATCCAGTACTTAGGGATAAAAACAAAAATGTAGAAGAAATTGATGATGACATCAGAGAAATATTGGACGGTATGGTAGAAACTATGAGGGACATAAGCGGGATAGGATTAGCTGCTCCCCAGGTAGGGATCAACCTTAGAATGTTTGTAGTAGAAGCAGAGGAAGGAGTAGTTAAAAAAGTAATAAATCCTGAATTTTTAGAATACTCTAAACATTGTGTAGACCACGAGGAAGGCTGCCTTAGTGTTCCTGGAATACATAAGAAGGTAAAGAGACCAGAAAGTTTAAAAGTAAGATATTTAAATGAAAATAGTGAAAGTGTAGAAGAGGAATTAGATGAGCTTTGGGCTCGTGCATTCCAACATGAAAACGATCATTTAGAGGGGATTTTATTTGTGGATAAGATAGCACCTGTAGCTAAAAGATTGGTAAGTAAAAAATTATTGAGCATGAAAAAAGAAACGTTGAAAAAATTAGGAAAATAAAGGGTTACAGAAGGAGATATAGTTGATATACGAGATAAAAACATATGGAGATTCTGCTTTAAGAGGTGAAAATAAAAATATAGAAGAAGTAGATGATAGCATAAAGGAAATTTTAGATAGTATGGTAGAAACTATGAGAAATATAAATGGTGTAGGGTTAGCAGCTCCTCAAGTAGGAATTAATCTTAAAATGTTTGTTATGGAAGCGGAAGAAGGGATAATAAGAAAAATAATAAATCCTGAATTTATTCAATATTCTGAAATACAAATTGATCATGAGGAAGGCTGTCTAAGTGTACCAGGAATTTATAAAAAAGTGAAAAGACCAGAAAGTTTAAAAGTAAGATATTTAAATGAAAATGGTGAAAGTATAGAAGAGGAGCTAGGTGAATCGTGGGCTCGTGTATTCCAACATGAAAGCGATCATTTAGAGGGGATTTTATTTGTGGATAAGATAGCACCTGTAGCTAAAAGATTGGTAAGTAAAAAATTATTGAGCATGAAAAAAGAAACGTTGAAAAAATTAGGAAAATAAAGGATCATAGAAGGAGATATAATTTGAGAATATTATTTATGGGAACACCTGAATTTGCATTAAATTCACTTAAAACACTAGATGAAAATCATGATGTTATTGGGATTTTTACTAAGATAGATAAACCTAATAGCAGAGGAAAAAAAATAAAGTTTAACCCGATTAAACAATATGGATTAGATAATGAGATAACTGTATATCAGCCTAATTCAGTAAAGACAAAGGAAACAATAGAATTAGTAAAAGAATTAAATCCAGATCTTATCGTAGTGGTAGCTTATGGTAAGATATTACCGCAGGAATTGATAGATATCCCTAAAAAAGGAATAATTAATGTTCACTCATCCCTTTTGCCTAAATATAGAGGGGCTGCTCCAATCCATGCTGCCATAATAAATGGTGAGAAAGAAAGTGGAGTTACTATAATGGATATAGTACAAGAATTGGATGCCGGGGATATAATATTACAGGCTAAAACACCGATAGATGAAATGGATACATTAGAGGACCTACACGACAGATTAGCTGTAATAGGAAGCGAAGCGTTGTTGAAGGCTGTAAACATGATAGAAAGCGGAGTAGCTACTAGAACTCCTCAGGATGAAACAAAGGTAACTTTTGTTAAACCTATAAAAAAAGAGGAATGTGAGATACATTGGGATCATTCTATGGAAAGAATATATAATTTTATAAGGGGATTAAACCCGTTTCCATCAGCATATTCATTCTGTAATGAAAAATTATACAAGATCTATTTTGTAGAAAAATATGACAGAGTTTATGATGGTGAACTTGGAGAAGTAGTGGACCTGGTTAAAGGAAAGGGTCCGGTTATAAAGGTATTAGATGGAAGTTTAATAATAACCAGTATAAAACCTGAAAATAAAAGGAAAATGACTGGAGCAGACTTAGTAAATGGAAACTATATAAAAATGGGGGAAAAATTTAGTATAGGCAGTAAAGTAATTCAATTATAGGGGGAAACAAGTGATTATAAAAGAAAAAAGAAATGGTATATCCTCAAGGGTAATAGAGAGATTGACTAAATATTTGAGATGTTTAGAAAATTTATCACCTGAAGATTATATATCTTCAGAGGAACTAGCAGTTAAAATGGGATTCACCGCAGCTCAGATTAGGAAAGACTTATCTAATTTTGGTGAATTTGGTATAAGAGGAAAAGGTTATCAAATCAGAACTCTTTACAGCGACATTGAAAGAATATTAGGAGTACACAAAACAAACAATATAATAGTTATAGGAGCGGGAAGACTTGGTGGAGCATTGGTATCAGAGCCCGAGTTCACAAAAGAAAGCTTCAATATAATAGGAGTATTTGATAATTCTGACACTAAGATTGGAACTGAAATGAAAGGAATTAAGATCAGAGATGTAAAGGAAATTCCATACTTTTTACAATCTAAAGACAGAGTGGATGTAGCGATATTAACAGTGCCTAAAAAAGTAGCACAGCAAATGGCTGTAGTATTGGTGGAATCAGGGGTAAAATCAATTTTAAATTTTGCACCAATAAACTTAGAGGTACCGGATCATATAGCGGTACAAAATATAGATCTATATGCAAAGTTACAGGAATTAAATTACTGGAAGGAGCAGCTAATAAATAATGACTAAAATAATAGATGGTAAAAAGATATCAGCGAATATTAAAGAAGAGATAAAGTTAGAGGTAGAGAGAATAACTGAGGGTGGCCAACGAGCACCAGGATTAGCGGTAGTTATTGTAGGAGAAAATCCTGCCTCAAAAGTTTATGTGAACTCAAAAGTAAAAACATGTGGTGCTTTAGGCATATATTCTGAAAAATATAATTTGGATTCTGAAATTACAGAGTCTGAACTTTTAAAATTAATTGAAGAATTAAATGATAAAGAGGAAATAGACGGGATATTAGTTCAACTGCCACTGCCCAAACATATAGACGAAGATAAAATAATAGAAGCAATAAAACCAAATAAGGATGTAGATGGATTTCACCCTATAAACTTAGGTAAATTAGTTATAGGAAAGAATGGGTTTAAATCTTGCACTCCATATGGTATTATGGAGTTGTTAAAAAGATATGAGCTAGATTTGAATGGTAAAGATGTAGTGATAGTAGGCAGAAGTAACATAGTTGGAAAACCATTGTCGATTATGCTGACCAATAAAAATGCAACTGTAACTCTATGCCACAGTAGAACAAAGAATTTAGCGGAAAAAACTTTGAATGCTGATATAGTGATAGTTGCTATAGGAAGGGAAAAGTTTTTGACTGAAGATATGGTCAAAGAAGGAAGTATAGTAATAGATGTAGGTATCAATAGAAATAAGTTAGGTAAACTATGTGGAGATGTAGATTTTGAGAATGTATCTAAAAAAACATCATTAATAACACCTGTACCAGGTGGAGTAGGACCTATGACAATAGCGATGCTTATGAAAAATACAGTAAAATCAAGAGTGGAAAAAATATAAATTAATGGGGTGGGGACATGGTAAACGAATCAAGAGAATTTTTTATAGTAGATAAGAGAATCTTACCTAATTCAATTCAAAATGTAATTAAGGTAAATGAAATAGTTCAAAAAGAAGGAATTTCAAAGTATGAAGCGATAAAAAGAGTTGGAATAAGTAGAAGTACATATTATAAGTATAAGGATTTTATTAAACCTTTCTTTGAAAGTGGAAAAGATACTGTATTTAATATAAATATGGCACTTCATGATGAACCTGGAACTTTATCTAGAATCTTAGATGTAATAGCAAGTTCAGGGGTAAACATTCTTACAATAACTCAAAACATACCTATTGATGGGATTGCAAGGGTAACGTTAGCACTTAAAACTAGTGCAGATACACTAAGAAATATAGAGACTATGTTGGAAAAAATAACTGAACAAACAGGTGTCAGTGAGATAAGAATAATAGGGAATAACTAGAATTTATTCTATAATAAAATGAAAAAATAAAAATATAAGGGTAATGCCTTGTGCTTATCCCAGAATAGCAGGAGGAAATATGAAAATAGACGTTAAAGCTATAAAGGAATTATCTGAAAATATAGAGAAATACGGATTAGAGGAAATAACTTTAGAGAGTGAAGGAACTAAAATCTCTCTAAAAAGAGAAATCGAAAAAGAGGTTGTAACACAAGTGGCGGCTGAGCCTAGAGTTGTGGCAGCAGCTCCTAAAAAGGTTAAAAAAGCGAAAGCAAAAGAGGTAGAAACAAAGAATCATGATTCTATTAAATCACCTATGGTAGGAACATTTTATGGTGCGCCATCTCCAGATGCAGACACATTTGTAAAAGAAGGGCAAATTGTAGAAGTTGGAGATATCCTATGTATCGTAGAAGCTATGAAGCTTATGAATGAAGTAAAGGCAGAAAAAAAATGTAGAATAGTGAAATCACTTTTAACTGATGGAGCACCTGTAACTAAGGGAGCCGACCTATTCTTAGTAGAAGAAGTATAAAAATAATCATATAAAAAAGGTGAAAGGCAGGTGTCTTTCATCTTTTTATATGTTAGAATAAGAATGAAAAACCTTATAAAATACATGTTAAATCTATTGAATCTTAAGATCGAAATTCTAGTAATTCCTAGTTAAATATGATATAATTTAAAGATGGAAAAGTTAGAAAAATAAGGTATAAAAATTGTTTTTAAACAAAAAAAATAAGGTAGGAGTAGAAGATGAAATTAGCAGTTATAACTTTAGGTTGTAGTAAAAACCTAGTAGACACAGAACATTATTTAGGAATATTAGTAAATAAAAGAGGATTTGAATTAACTACAGAGGTAGAAGACGCAGATCTATGTATCATAAATACTTGTGGATTTATTGGTGATGCCAAAGAGGAGTCTATTACGACTATATTAGGCGTAGCAGAACACAAAAGAAGTGGGAAATTAAAGAAGATAATTGTAGCTGGATGTTTAGCAGAAAGATATGCAGATGAATTATTAGCAGAGATGCCAGAAGTAGATGCTATCATAGGAACTGGTGACGTAGATAAGATAGAGGAAGTAATAGATGAAATTTTAGCAGATAATAGAGTTGTTAGAAGTGAATCTTTAGATTTCTTAGCTAATGCCCAAACTGAAAGAATAATCACAACTTTCCCTCATACTGCATATTTAAAAATAGCAGAAGGATGTAACAGAAGATGTACTTACTGTATCATACCTAGTTTACGTGGAAACCTTCGTAGTAGAACTATTGAAGATATCATAGTGGAAGCTAAAAACTTAGTAGCTAATGGTGTAAGAGAGATAAACTTATTAGCCCAGGAAACAACAGAATATGGATTGGATCTATATAAGAAAAAAGCTCTACCTGATCTAATGAGAGAATTAGCTAAGATAGAAGGGTTAAAATGGATTAGAACTTATTATATGTTCCCTAATTCAGTAACTGATGAACTTATAGAGGTTATGAAAATAGAAGAAAAAGTATGTAATTATTTTGATATCCCTATTCAGCATGTGGCCGACTCTATGTTACAAGGGATGAAGAGAGCAATATCTGGAGATGCTTCTAAAGAATTATTACGTAAGATCAGAAGAGAAATTCCTGATGCAACATTTAGAACATCTCTAATCGTTGGATTCCCTGGTGAAACAGAAGATGATTTCCAAGAATTAAAAGAATTTGTAGAAGAGTTTAAATTTGATTATATTGGTGTATTTAAATACTCAAGAGAGGAAGATACGGTAGCCTTTGATATGGAAAACCAAGTAGATGAAGATGTGAAACATAGAAGATGGGTAGAACTTACTAATCTTCAAGCTGAGATTGCAGAAGCAAAGAATAGATCTTTCTTAGGTGAAGAGATAGAAGTAATGATAGATGGTATATCAGAAGAGTCTGAATATATGTTAGAAGGAAGAACAAGAGGACAAGCTTTAGAGATAGACGGTAAAGTTTTAACTAATGATGGGACTGCTAAACCAGGAGAAATAGTGAAAGTAAAAGTAGAACAAAACTTTAACTATGACCTGTTAGGACCTATAGTAACAAATGAAATTAACTAATCTTTAGGAGGAGTGAAGATGAGTATGAATATGCCTAATAAACTAACCATGGCGAGAATGATTTTGGCGGTTCCATTTATTTATTTTTTAGGAATATCTGATGGAGATGGTGGGTTTGTATATAGAATGATAGCTTTAGGATTGTTTATGGTAGCGTCTATTACAGATTTTTTAGATGGATATATAGCTAGAAAGAATAATATGATCACAGATTTTGGGAAATTGATGGATCCCTTAGCAGATAAAATATTAGTTATATCAGCATTGGTAGTTTTTGTAGAAGTAGGTTATCTACCTTCGTGGATATCTATAGTTGTTTTAGCACGGGAATTTCTGATCAGTGGGATCAGATCATTGGCAGCAGCTAATGGAGAAGTTATTCCAGCTGGAAACTTAGGTAAATACAAAACAACTACTCAAATGGTCGGAATAATAATGATAATGATCTTAGGAGCAACTGAGATTGAACTATTAGGGATACATTTAAATATTTGGATAATGTTACCTTCTGTAATTTTGACTATATGGTCAGGATGGGATTATTCAGTAAAAGCAAAACATTATTTTATGAACATGGAATAAATGGAGGAATAGATGTTTTTGATATATAGAGTAGTAAATTATGCAGTAGAGATATTAAAAATTTTAATTTTATTGAGAATCATATTATCGTGGATTGCTCCTCGTAGCAGGAATGAATTTATTGAATTAATTCATACAGTTACAGAACCAATCTTGAGACCATTTAGAATAATGATTCCTTTAGGTGGTGCCAGATTAGATCTATCACCAATCTTGGCATACTATGTGCTGGGTCTTGCAAAGTATTTGATCTTTAGAATATTGAGTATGATCTCTTAGGTTAAAGGTAATTCAAGAATTATTTGTATGAAGTAAAAAAATTAATGGAGTCTGCCCGCCAAAGGCGGGCAGACTCCTTATCTTTAAAATTGATATATTAAGTTAGGTAAAAAAGTAAATTAAAAGTTAAGTAGGAGGAAGAATGCATAAAGAGATAGAGTGTGAGTACCATATACCGGTGTTGTATGAAGAGACTTTAGATAACTTAGTTACCAATACAGATGGGATATATGTAGATGGAACACTAGGTGGAGGAGGTCATTCAGAAGGAATAGTGAAGAGACTTTCAGAAAAAGGTGTATTGATCTCTATAGATCAGGATCAAAATGCCATTGATTTTGCAGGAAAAAGATTGGAAAAGTATGGCGATAAAGTAAAAATATTTAAATCTAACTTCCAGGAGATGGATAGCGTAGTATATATGGCAGGATATGACAAAGTAGATGGAATAATGATGGATATAGGAGTTTCTTCTAAACAATTAGACGATCCTGAAAGAGGGTTTTCATATAAATATAATACCCGTTTAGATATGAGAATGGATAAAAATATGCCTATTTCAGCTTACGAAATTATAAATAACTATGAAGAAGAGGAAATCTCAAGAATCATATATGAGTATGGTGAAGAAAGATATGCTAGAAAGATAGCGAAATATATAGTTCATAACAGAGAAGAAAAAGCGATAGAAACTACTGGAGATTTGGTGGCAGTAATAAAAAAAGCTATTAAAGGGCATCCTAAGAAACATCCAGCTAAAAAAACTTTCCAGGCCATAAGGATAGAAGTTAATAAAGAATTAGATGTACTTAAAAATGTAATTGATAAAGCGGTAGACCTTTTAAAACCAGGAGGAAGGTTAGCTATAATTACCTTTCATTCGTTAGAAGATAGAATAGTGAAGCAAAAATTTAAAGAATTGTCTACAGATTGTCTCTGCCCGTCGCATCTATTGGTTTGCCAGTGTAATCATAAAGCTACGGTAAAGCGTGTAACTAGAAAACCTATCATTCCTAATACAGATGAGCTGGAATTTAATAACAGAGCACATTCGTCTAAATTGAGAGTAGTAGAAAAGTTATGAAAAAAAGAAATAAAATATTAATGATTTTATTACCAATAATTTTTTTAATTTTTATGGAAGGGTTACGTCTACATTACACAATAGAGGCAGTCAGAGTAAGTAAGGAAATTAAGATTCAAAAAACTTACAATCTAAACCTTCAAAAGGATATATCTAGAGAAAAAATAAAGCTGATAGAAAAAATGGACTTAAATACAATGAAAAAACGTGCTGAGCAAGAGATAGGAATGGAAGTTTCTGAGTCTATAAACTATGTCAAAATGAAAAAAAATGTTTCGAATTAAAATAAAACGGTTTGAAACTTGACTTTGATTAGTTTAGGTTGTATTATGAGTAAGTAGTAGTTTAAATATAAATTGTTATGAAAAGGGGTATAAATTGAAAAAAGGAAATATAGTAGAGGTTAAAATAGATAAGATAATTTTCGGAGGAGAAGGATTAGGATATTATGGCGATTTAGCTGTTTTTGTACCTATGTCTGTTCCTGGAGATGTTTTAGAAATTGAAATAATTTCATTCAAAAAAACCTATGCAAGAGGTCTTATAAAAAAGATAATAACACCTGGAATAGATAGAGCGGCAGGAAATAAAATAAGTTTTGAAGATCATCATGGATGTGACTTTGCAATGCTTAAATACAATGAGCAGTTAAAGTATAAAAAACTCATGGTAGAAGATGTGCTTTCTAGAGTAGGAAAAGTAGATCTAGATAAAATAGAAATATTAGATACTGTAGGGGCAGAAGATCAATTTAATTATAGAAATAAAGTAATTGAACCATTTGCACGTAAAAATGGAAAGGTAATATCAGGATTCTTTAAAAAGAAATCACATGAAGTATTTGAAGTGGAAGAAAATATCCTTCAATCTAAGCTTTCAAATGAAATTATATCTAGAATCAAAGAACTTCTAAATGAAGCTAAATTAAGTGTATATAATGAGAAAGCCCATAAGGGGATATTGAGACATATAATGGTTAGAACCACTTCATTTAATGAGGCTATGGTTGTACTTATCATCAAAGGAAAGGTAGATTCAAAGATAGAAGGTGTTCTAAATACTTTATATAATGAAAACGACAAGGTCAAGTCTGTTTACGTTTCTATCAATAATAAAAGAACAAACTTTGCTTTAGGTGAACAAAATATCCACCTATTAGGAGAAAGATATATAAAGGAAGAGTTGTACGGGATTCAGTTTAACATATCTCCTACATCATTTTTTCAAATCAATATAGAGCAGACTAAAAAGCTGTATGAAAAAGCTATCTCTTATTTTGATGATATAAAAAATAAAAATATAGTGGATGCTTATTCAGGAACAGGAACTATAGCTATGATTCTGTCAAAGGATGCAAACAAAGTGTATGCTATAGAGATGGTAGAATCAGCTACAAGAGCTGCCTTAAAAACAAGTATAGAAAACAAGATAGAAAACATAGAGTTTATAAATGGTAAAGCTGAGGAAAAATTAGTTGAACTGATAGAAACAGGAAATCAAATAGATTCAATAATATTTGACCCTCCGAGAAAAGGAATAGCACAGAATATATTGGAAAAATTATCTGAAACAAAGATAAAAGAAGTTGTATATATATCTTGTAATCCTTCAACATTTGCGAGAGACACAGAAATATTAGGGAAAATTGGATATAAATTGAACAAAGTTTGTCCAGTGGATATGTTTCCTAATACTAGTCACATTGAGGTAGTAGGAAAATTTTCAAAGAATTAAAAAATATAGATTGATCTAGGAGGGAAGATGGAAGTTAAATTAATAATTTTTTTAATAATAGCTTATTTTATGGGATCTATTCCAACAGGTGTAGTTATAGGAAAAAAGTTTAAAGGGATAGATATCAGGGAACACGGAAGTAAAAATACTGGTGCAACCAATGCCTATAGAGTGCTGGGATTGCAGTATGGTATAATTGTTCTTTTGTCAGATGCTCTAAAGGGATATCTACCGGTTTTTCTAGCTAGTTTAGCTGGGCTGGTTGGATGGCAGCTTATCTTGGTAGGATTGGTAACAATAGTTGGTCATACCCTGTCTATATTTTTAAAGTTTAAAGGTGGAAAAGGTGTTGCTACCAGTTTAGGAGTATTTATATACTTAGTTCCAAATATAGTTTTAATATTACTTGTAGTATTTTTATTGATTGCATTTTCAACTAAATATGTATCTCTGGCTTCTGTATCAGCAGCGGGATTATTTCCGATATTGGTGCTTTTTATGCCTGTAAGAGAAGGTTTAGGAAAATGGAATATGTTTGGATTTGCCCTTGTAATAGCTTTATTTGTAATATTTAAGCATAGAAGCAATATTCAAAGACTCCTTCATGGGAATGAAAATAAATTTGGAGCTAAAAAATAATTTAAACAATTAAAATATTTTAAATGATTTAAAAAAGGAGTAAATTATGGGAAGAATTGTAGTGATGGGAGCAGGCTCTTGGGGGACAGCTCTTGCTAGGATTATGGCGTCGAAGGGAAATGAGGTTACTCTATGGGATTACAACGAAGAGAGAGCAGAATTATTACAGAAAAATAGGGTAAATGAAAAGTTTTTATCTAATGCTGAATTTCCAGAGACTTTGCAGGTGACATCTAAGATAGAAGGATTATTAGATGGAGTAGAATACCTTATCATGTCTGTGCCGTCTCAAGTGCTGAGAAGTGTTATGGGCAAAATTAGTAATCAACTGACGGAAAAAACAATTATTGTTAATACTGCTAAGGGGATAGAGATATCTACAGGGATGAGATTATCCCAGGTGATCAAGGATGAAATATTGGGGAAATTCCATAAGAATATTGTTATTCTATCTGGCCCTACCCATGCAGAGGAAGTAGCTAAAAATCTTCCATCTACAATAGTAGCTGCCGGGGAATCTGAATGTGCTAAAAAAATTCAAGAATTATTTAATACAGAAAGTTTTAGAGTATATGAAAGTAATGATATTATCGGAGTAGAACTAGGCGGTGCTGTAAAAAATGGTATTGCAATAGCTGCAGGAGTCGCTGATGGTATAGGTTTTGGAGACAATACAAAGGCGGCACTTATAACTAGAGGCTTAGCAGAAATGGTAAGATTTGGAGAAGCTCTAGGTGCTAAAGCTGAGACTTTTTCAGGGCTTAGCGGGATGGGAGACCTGATAGTGACCTGTGCTAGTACCCACAGTAGAAACAGACATGTGGGACAAAAATTAGGTGAAGGAAAGAAATTACAAGAGATCTTAGATGAGATGGAAATGGTGGCTGAAGGAGTACCGACTGTGAAAGCTGTCTACGAATTAGCTCAAAAGAAGAAGGTGTCAATGCCAATATTAGAAGGTGTCTACAAGGTATTATATGAAGATAAATTAGCAACTGAAATGGTTAAAGAATTGATGACTAGAGACTTAAAGAGAGAATTTTAAAACTAAGGATGATGAGACTATGGAGAGAACAAAAGATTTAGTATCTTTATATTTAAAAGATATTAGGCAGTATGAAATTTTGACAAAGGAAGAGGAATTAAAACTACTTATAGCAGCCAAAAATGGTTGTGAGGAATCTAAGGAGAAATTAATTTTATCTAATTTACGGTTGGTAGTAAATGTGGCTAAAAAATATACCAGAAAAGGATTGGGTTTAATAGATCTAATTAGTGAAGGTAATTTTGGGCTTATTCATGCTATTAAAAAATTTGATGTGGAAAAAGGATTTAGATTTTCAACTTATGCAGTTTGGTGGATTAAACAATCTATAACTAAGTCTATTATTAGTAAGGGTCGTGAGATAAGGATACCATCTTATAAATATGATATGTTGAATAAGATAAATAAATATATTATGAATCATGTGATGGAAACCAGTAAATACCCTGATTTTAATGAAATATCAAAGGGTTTAGGCATACCAGAGGACAAGATCCAAAAAGTAATGTTAGAATTTCAAGATCTGATGTCTTTAAACGCATCCATAGGAGAGGATATCTTCTTAGAAGATACCATAAGTCAGCCTGAGGAACAGTCCCTTGAAAACCAAGTTTTAAGAGAGATAGGTAAGGAAGAGATCACTAAGATGTTAGATGCTCTAAAGCCTCGTGAAAAAGAGATAGTGAAGTTAAGGTATGGGATAGATGGATATGATATTCATACTTTAGAAGAGATTGGTAAGACATTTAATATTACTAGAGAAAGAGTTAGACAGATTGAGAAAAAAACCTTATTAAAACTTAAAACAAGGTTTAGCGAAGAATTGAAGCCTTATTTATTTAAATAATATAAGTTCCCTGCCTTTTTCGGCAGGGAATCTTTAATTTTAATGGTAGATGTGGTAGAATGAATTAAAATTGGAAATTAAGGTTAAAAGATAGGGAGGTAAAAATTGAAAATAAAAGTAAATAAACAAGAATTTTTAAAGACTTTAAGGACAGTGAGTAAGGCGATCACTGATAATAAAATAAGACCTATTATCTCAGGTGTATACATGGAGGCCAATGACTCCACTGTAATTCTAAAGGGAACAAATTTAGAATTAACAGTTACATCTAAGATGGAAGGAGAAGTAATCGAGGGTGGAAACCTAGTATTTTCTCATCAATTAGTAGAGGAATATTTAAAAGAAATTAATGATACAGAGGTGACTCTTAGTATAGATAAAGAAACTCTTTTGATTGAAACTGAAGATTCATCTTCTGAATTTTCTGTTTTTGATGCTTCTGAATATCCAAAAATCAGGGGATTCCAAGGTGGAAAAGAGTATAAATTACCCATAGAACTTTTTGTAAACTTAATGGAAAAATCAAAATTCGCTGCGTCTCAAACTACAGATAATATATCTATAAATTGCTTGAGGATGGAATTAGAAAGTGGAATGTTGAAATTAATCTCAACAGATACTTACAGGTTGGTTTATATAACTGAACAAGTGGATTTAGAGGGCGAATTAAAGGTTAGTATCCCACTGAAGAGTGTGGAAGCTATAATCAAAATCTTAGCTTCGAAAAAAGTTGAAGATATCACCTTTGCATATGAAGGGAACCAAGTTAAATTTATGGTAGGAGCAACTGAAATATTAACTAGAGTTATTGATCTGCCATTTCCAGACTATGATGGGATATTAAATGCAACAGGATATACCAAAGAAGTTTTAATAGATTCAGCTGAATTTAAAAATGTTCTTAAGAGGGTGCAAATATTTGTTAGAAATAATGCAGAATCTAAAAATAGTGGAATATTTGAATTTAAAGGTGACCTATTAGAAGTGAGCGGGATATCTGAGATCGCTAAGATCAACGAAACTATAGAGATGAAAAAAGATGGAGAAGATTTGAAAATTTCTCTAAATGTAAAGTTTTTATTGGATTATCTTTCTTTTATAGAGAAGGGGAAAAATGTTCTCTTGAGTCTTTCTACATCTTGTGGTGCTGTAGAGTTAACGATAGAGAATGAAAAGAATTTTAAATATTTAGTGATGCCTTTAGCATTAAAAGATTAAAAATATAAGTGAGCTCAAGTTTTGGTTAAAACTTGAGCTTTTTTTGACGGTGTAATTTTAATATGATATACTAATTAAGAGTACCATATGTAAGAATCCCTTGAATAAATAAGGTTTATAACGGTTTTGTCTGTTAGACCTAATGGAGAAGATGATATGTTGAAAATAGTTATTTTAAGGTGGATATATCTCATATTTTACCTTCTAGTGATCATAGCTAGAAAATTTTCCAAAGAGGAGATTGAAAATAGTAAGATCTCTAAGATATTTATTCGTTTTAATAACGGTGTTGTATTAAAACGATGCAAGGATGTACCTGCAAACAGGGTATCGATCTTACTCCCCCATTGTATTCAAAATTATGAATGCCCGTTGAAGGTGACATCTAGGGTAGAAAATTGTAAGGAATGTGGGAAGTGTAAAGTGGGGAATATCCTGGAATTACAGAGAAAATATGGAGTGAAAGCTAAGATTGCTACCGGTGGGACACTAGCTCGGAAGTTTTTAAAGGAAACAAAACCAAAACTTGTAATAGCTGTAGCCTGTGAAAGAGATTTGGTAGCTGGAATCTATGATGCTTTTCCAATGTCTGTATACGGTGTGTTTAACAAAAAAATAAATGGGCCATGTTTTAATACCGATCTTTCAATTCAAGAGATTGAAAGTGTACTAGAAAAATTAAGATAGGAGGAACTAGTGAAGAAAAAATTATTAATTTTGTCCCTTTTGATTGTAGTGAGTGGTCAAATTTTTGCTACAGATAGAGATGACATGAAATATATTGATAAATTATACGAAGCTAAAGAATATTCCATGGCAACAGATGAATTAAAAACCTTTGTAGGGAAATACCCTGAGAGCAGTTATCAAAAAGTAGCGCTAGAAAGACTGTCTAAGACTCTCTATTTGAATAAAGAGTATAAAAGTTCTGTAACTTATTTTAACCAATATTTAAAATTAGATAGATTAAAAATAGATGAAAAAAACGAAGCACACTATTATTTAGCTAGAAATTTGACCTATCTAAAGGATTATAATGGAGCAAAAAAAGAAATAAATTTAATAGATAAAAATTCTCCTAAAAAAATAGATGCTGTTTACTATTTAGGAATATCCTACTATGAAAACGCCAGATATGAGGAGGCTAAAAAAACTTTTAAATATCTTATTACAAAACCTGAAAGATCAAAAGATGCCCTCTTATATATATCCCTGTCATCTTATAATAACAAGGAGTATGTCAACAGTACAATCTATTTAGATGAATATTTAAAGGGATCAACTGAGGGTAAGAACATAGAGTTAGCCAGTTATATGTATGGGATGAACCAATACAAGCTGGGGAATAAGGATTTGGCTATAAAGAAATTAACAGATGTAGAAACAAATTATCCACAGAGCAAGTATATAGCAGATGTAAGATATGGTCTTTTGGACATCTATTTGTCTAATGGAGAGATGACAAAAGCAGACGAGTACTATAAAAAATTAATGGGTGGTAGTAATGAGGAAAAAGCTAATATACTCTTGGCTAATAATTATTTTGCCCAAAAAAATTATGAAACTTCTATGAAATATTATGAACTGGTAGATAATTCTAAAGATCCTAAAGTTATATATGGGTCAGCTTTTAGTATGTTTAAAGTAGGGGAATCAAAGGGTGGTATAGAGGGTGAAAAATTAGTTGAAAGATCAAAAGAAGACTTTAAAAAACTTTTGGGAACAAATTTAAATTCTGAAGGAATCTATTATATGGCATTGATAGATTTTAGAGCTGAAAAATATAGTGAAGTCATCAAAGATTTAAAATCATATGATGAGTCTAAGATGAAAAGGGAATATAAGAGCAATATAGACCTCTTTTTGGGAAAATCATATTTTGAGACAAAAAACTATAAAAAAGCCAAAATTTATTATACCGATGTTTACAATAGAACACAGAGTAAGGAAGGTCTTTATCAGCTGATCTTGGTTAACAGCAGATTAGGAGATCTTAAAAATATAAAGTTAAGATTCGATGAATATAAAACTAAATTTTCTACAGATATAGAGTATAGACAAAAGATCTACCTTACAGTGGGAAATACATATTATAAAGGTGGAGATATAAAGGGAGCTAAAAATACTTATAAAGAATATCTGAGGTCTTATAATGATACTAAAATTTCAGAGAACTTGATAACTATTTTAGTTGCAGATGGAAGTTATAAGGACCTGGTAACATACTTGACTCCCCAGCCTAAGACAGCGGAAAATAGATATCTTTTAGGAATCGCATATCTAGGGTTGACACAATATGAGAAAGCTGTAGAAAAATTTGAAGGTGTAATAATAGGGAAAGATGCAAGTCTGGCTCAAAAAGAAAAAGCCAGCTATAACCTAATAAAAACTCACTTTGCTGCTAAAAATTATGAAAATGCTATAAGATCTGCAAAACAGTATTTTGCAGTGAATGAATATAAAAAATATAGCCATGAAGTGATGGATTTAGAAGCTCTATCAAATTTTAGGATGGGAAAATATTCAGAAGCCAGGGAAAAATTTGGTGAACTGGGTAAAACCCCAAAATATAAAGGTTATAGTCAATTTCAAATAGCTGAAACATATTACAATGAAGGAAAATTTGACCTATCTTTAAAGGGATATAACGATATCTACGAAGAGAATAAAAAGGGTGAATATGCTTTAAGATCTCTATATTGGGGGATAAATATCCTCTATACCCAAGAAAAATATGAAGATGTAATTAAAAAAAGTGGAGAGTTCAATTTAGAATATCCAGAGAGTAATTATATAGCAGATGTTAATTTTTATAGGGCAGATGCGTATTTCAAATTAAATGATATAAAGAGTGCAGCTAAAACTTATACGAAAATATATCAAGAGGCAAGTGAGGAAAAATTAAAAAATAAAACAGCTAAGGAACTTACAACTTTGTATTACAATGTAGATGACTATGAAAACGCCAACCTATGGAAGGAAAAAATAAGTGATTCCAATGAAAAGATATACTTGTCGGCACTTATCTACGAAAAACAAGGAAAGATTGATCTTGCTGTAGTGGAATATAAAAAACTCATAGATAATGTGGAGTATGGGAGTAAAGTTAATTTTAATTTAGCAACTCATTACTACAAGGGAAAAAACTATGATGAATCAAAAAAATATTATGAAAATATATTAAAGGTAGAAAATGGTCCCTATAAGGATACTGCCACATACCGTATAGGGCAGATATACTTTAACTCAAAGGATTATAGTAAGGCACTTAGAAACTTTATGAGGATAGAACTTTTATACGAAGAAAGCAATCTGAGGGAAGCAGCAAAATTAAAGATTGCAACGACCTATGAACTCCAAAAAGAGGATGAAAAAGCTAAAAGAACCTATGAAGAGTTTTATGAAACTTATCCTAAGAGTAAATACAAAAGCTTAATATTAGAAAAATTATTGGTAATAAACATCAATGAAAATAAGATAGAGAAAGCCAAAATATATTACGATGAATTATTGGTAACAAATAAAGGTGTTGCAGAAAATTACACTTCATACTTTGAAAAAAAAGAAGATAAAAAAGAAGACGTGGCACAAGTAGATACCGGAAACAAAGAAGAAGTTAAAGAGGAAAAAAAATCAAACAATAATTAGGAGGATCAGATGAGAAGATTTATAAGTGGATTACTACTACTAATGATGTCGATGAGTATTTTTGCAGAGGGAACTGGAGCAGAGATTCAAAAAGAAGTCAGCGGTGTCAACAAGAGCACTACAACAGAGGGTAGAATATTGTTGGAAGGAAAAGAAAAAGATCCTACATTACAGACAGTTGACCTGAATTTGATAAACAATGAAAATCAAAAATTAGAGACTACTAATATAGAATATAATCAATCTGAGCAGACAGATGATCTTTTAGCAGATGTAAGTGAGACAAAAACTCAACCTAACTATGTGGTGTGGGGATTGGCTATATTAGGAGTATTGGTAGCAGGATTGGCTTTAGGGTCAAAATAAAGACACATAAAATATAAATAAGGAGATAAAATAATGATAGAAATATTTAAAAGTGGTGGAATGTTGATGTACGGAATTCTCCTACTATCTATATTGGGGACAACAGTAATAATAGAGAGATTTGTATATTTTCTAAAGAACGAAAAAGGAATAAAAGATCAGTTGAAAGCACAGTTGGAGGAAGCAATTACCTCTAAAGATAAGGAATTAGCTGTAAGCTTATGTGAAAGTGAGAATTCATCTAGTTTAAAAGTATTAAAAGAACTTATATTAGAACATAATTTTGATGGAAAGGTAGATATCGAATATCTGGAAGAAAAAGCCAGAGAAAGAGCGTTAATAGAGATTCCTAAGTTAGAAAACCATATGTGGTTATTAGGAGTGGTGGCTCACGTGACTCCATTGGTAGGATTATTAGGAACTGTATCTGGAATGATCGCAGCATTTAGAGTCATCGCAGTAGTAGGGTCAGGTAAGCCAGAGATGCTGGCAGATGGGATATCTCAAGCCTTGATCACTACAGCAGCAGGACTTACAGTAGCTATACCAGCACTTATATTATATAATTATTATAATAAAAAGATCGATCATGTGGTAAATGAAATAGAAAAAACTACCGTTGAGTTTATCAACTCTCTTAGAAAATAAGGGGGGGGCTATGAAAATACAAAGACTGAAGAGGAAAAATAGTAAAAGTTTAATCTTGGATATGACTCCATTGATAGATGTAGTATTTTTACTCCTAATATTTTTTATGGTGGCTACAACGTTTCAAGATGTAGATTCTAGTGTAAACATTGAACTGCCAAAATCTAGTTCAGAGCATAAAATAACTATTAAAACTTTAGAAGTAAAGATAAATAAAGATTTAGAAATATATCTTATAGTAAAAGACTTAAATGGTAAAAATGAGATGATGAAAGTAGATCAAGGAGATCTAAAGGAAAAATTAGGACAGAGATTAGAACTTGCAGAGGATAAAAATGTAATCGTAAGTGCTGATAAGAGTGTAAACTACCAATCTCTGATAGAGGTATTAGATATAGCTAAGGAAGCGGGAGCAGGTTCATTAGACCTCAATACTAAAAGTTTAGATTAGGAGGTGATAAGGTGAAAACAGATAGAAATGATTATTTTAATAAAATATTTGTAGGAGTCCTTATCCTTCATATAATATTCCTCTATATAATGCCAGGTTTAAAAAAAATAGTGATACAGGAACCGGAAGTAAGTAAGATTACAATTGGGATAAATAATTATTCTGTTGATAGTGCTCCTAAGAAAATTATTGAAAATGAGAAATCTGCAGAAATTACAGAACCAAAAGAAGTTTTACCAGTAGAGGATAAAGAGGAAAAAGTTACAGAGAAAAAAGAGGAGATAAAGAAAGAAATCCCTGAGAAGATAGAAAAAAAAGTGGAATCTCCAAAAATACTACAGGTTACCCAGTCATTTGATGATTTGGATATACTAGAAAGTTTAGATTCTCCTAGAGAGGTAAGTAAAAGCAGGGAAGACATTAAACCTAAGATAATAAAGGTTTCAGAGGTAGAAGATAGAAATAAAAACAAGGAATTTAAAGACAGGGAATTAAATGAAGTTACTGATAATTCCAAAGATAGAATGGAAGAGAATTTAGATCTAGTAGAAGCTGCAATAGTTGACAATAGATCAGAAAAAATTATGGTAAAAAATGACTCAAAAGACGGGGTAGAAGATATAAGATGGAATAACCTCATGAGTGAAGAAAATCCAAATATAATAGGGCCTAAATCAGGGTTAAAAGTAGGGTCTGTAGATGGGAAATCTAAAGTTATCTGGGATCCATCCAACAAAGATCCAAAATATCCTCTGGAAGCTGAGAAAAATGCTCAAACTGCCGATGTAAAAATAATCTTAGATGTAGATGCTGATGGAAAAGTACTTAGAGTAAGATTAATAAAAACAGGGGTAGATATAATAGATAGAGCTGTAGAAAGTAAAGCCCGTGACTGGAATATAAAACTTATAAATAGCGGAATGGCTATAAGTGGAAGTGTCATGGTGGAATATAAATTTAAGTTAAAAGGTAGGGAATAGATGAATATATTAGGGATAAATTTAACGGAAAAAATAAAGGAATCATTACTGGAGAATTTAGATGGAGACTTCTCTTTTGAAAATAGCTATAATAATATAGGAGATTATATAGAAAACACTAAATATAATCTGATAGTTATGGATATAGATGGTTTAGAAGAGATAGATAGAACCAAAACAGTGATAAAAGAGATCTATGACAACCAAAATAAGGCTATAATTGTAACCTTAGGAGAGAGAGCAACATTAAACTTAATAGCCTGGGCAATTCAATTGGGAATATATGATTATCTGCTTAAACCCATTGAAGAGGATGAGGTAATAAAGATAGTTGAAAAAGCATTAAAGGATCAAAAATTAAAAGCTGAAAAACTGAAGAAAAAAGAAACTCCCAAAGGAACAGTAATTGGAAACAGTCCTAAGATGGTAGAAGTATATAAAAAAATTGGTAAGGTAGCAACAAATAAAATACCGGTATTAATAAGCGGGGAAAAGGGGAATGGTAAGAAAGCAGTAGCCAAATCGATCCATAGATTCAGCTGTCTGAAGGAAAAACCATTTGTCAGTGTAAACTGTACCGCATATCAAAAAGAGTTCTTAGACAGAAAGTTATTTGGATATGAGAAGGGAAATATATTTGAATCACAGGTAGAGCAAATAGGGATTTTAGAAAAAGGTTATGGGGGATCGATCCATTTAGGAAATATAGAATCATTGGATCTGACACTTCAGGCAAAATTATTAGGAGTACTTCAAGAAGGAGCATTCTTTAGAGTAGGTGGATCAAAGCTCATTAAAACTGATATTAGGATCATAGCTACTACCAGTGTGAACTTAGAAGAGTTGATAATGAATGGAAATTTCATCGAAGAGCTATACCATAGATTGAGAATATTAGAAATAGAGATACCGCCACTAAGAGAGAGAAAAGATGACATACCTCTTATGATCCATCATTTCATCAAAAGATTTAATGAGGAATTTTCTAAAGGAGTCAAGGGAGTATCTACTCCAGCTATGAAAAAAATAATGAGATATGACTGGCCGGGAAATGTAAGGGAATTAAAATCAGCTGTAAAATCAGCCATGGTATTATCTAGAGGTAAGAGTATCTTAGTAGAAGACCTGCCTTCAAATATTATTGGAAATAAAACTACCAAAAGAAGGGGAGATGTTCAAGACTGGATATTATCTGACTGGGTAGAGGGAGAGATCCAAATGTTACAGGGATCTAATCAAAAAGATTATTATGGAAATATAATATCTAGAGTAGAGAGAGAATTAATCAGACAGGTATTAGAAGTGGCCAATGGAAAAAAAGTAGAAGCAGCAGAAACGCTGGGAATAACAAGAAATACATTAAGAACAAAGATGAATAACTATAATTTAGATTAGAGTTTGAGGAGATAAGATGCATATAACACTTTATAGAAAGTATAGACCCAGTACCTTTGATGAGGTCGCTGGAGAAACCGATATAATAAAAACTATAAAAAATTCTTTAAAGGAAAATAAGATGGCTCATGCATATTTATTTACAGGGCCTAGAGGAGTAGGAAAGACTACTACTGCAAGACTGATAGCCAAGGGATTAAATTGTATGGAAAATGGTGTTACCGATACACCTTGTAATAAATGTGAAAACTGTATAGACATCAGTAAAAATAAGTTTATAGACCTTATAGAGATTGATGCGGCATCAAATCGTGGAATCGATGAGATCAGATCACTGAAAGATAAGATAAACTATCAACCTGCTAAGGGAAGAAAAAAGGTATATATAATAGATGAGGTCCATATGCTGACGAAGGAAGCCTTTAACGCTCTCCTAAAGACATTGGAAGAACCACCAGCTCATGTTATCTTTATCCTGGCAACTACTGAACCGGATAAGATATTAGAGACTATTATCTCAAGATGTCAAAGATATGATTTTAAACCTGTAAACCAAAAAGAATCCATAGATCATCTTCTTATGATCGCTGAATCTGAAGGAGTAAAAATAGATGATTCTAGTTTAGGATTGATCTATGAAAAATCCGGTGGGAGTATGAGAGATGCTATCTCTATCTTTGAAAAATTAATATCTTCATGTTATGGAGAAGAAATTACTTTGGAAAAGACAGAGAAAATATTGGGAGTTATCCCGGAAAAAAAATTGGCAGAATTTTTGGATATCATCTCAAAGAATGACCTGGTCCATGGGATCAACTTTTTAGATAGTTTATGGAATGACTCTATAAATGTAGAGGAGTTTTTAAAAAGTTTCGCTTATTATCTAAAGGAACTGATGATTGAAAAAAAATCACCTTTTAATATCATGAAATCTATAGCAATTATAGAAGATATATTTGAGGTAATGGGTAAATTCAGGTATGAAGAGGACAAAAGAATCTTAGGATATGTTATCTTACATAAGATAACAGAATTTAAAGAGGAAGTGGCAATTCATGAATTGCCTGTACAAGCACCAGTACAGGAAAAGATAGTAGAAAAAATAGTATATGTGGAAAAAGAGGTTCCTGCTAGTTCCGAAGAAGCAGTAGAAACTCCTAAGATAGTAGAAAAAACAGTAGATATAAGTATAGATGATGTCAAGACAAATTGGAATGATATTGTAAATGAATCTAAGAGAAGAAAGATGCCGCTGATCTCATTTTTATCGACTGCTACACCTACTAAGATAGAAGATGGATTTCTGCATATTGGATTTTATGCAGAGAATAGATTCCATAAAGAAAGCATGGAAAAGCCATATTACAACGATATATTCTTAGGTGTACTCAAAGATAAATTTGGAGGAAGAGTACTTGTAAAATATGACCTTTTAAATGAGAAGAATAAAGTTGTAGAAGATAAAAGTGATTTTGTAGAAAGAGTAGTGGACTTTTTTGATGGTGAACTTATCTAATTCTTAACTAATTATGGGAATTATGGTACAATAAGGACTGTGGAAGTAAATGAAAAAGGGAGGCACAAATCATGATTAGAGTAACTTTAAATATTATCTTATTGTTTTTAGCGTCATCATTGATACCGTTGGGATCATTTGTCTTACCGGCCTATAAAATAAAAAGGTTGCCTAAATTAAATTCTAAGAATAGACTCTTGGCAAATTTAATTTCTGGTGGAGTAATATATTTTATAGATGATAAATTATTCTTCGTCTACATAGGATTTTTCCTATTATTAGAGGGGCTTTATTATGTATTTGAGAAAACCTCTATAGAAATATTTGATAGAATTTTTATTTCGACTACATTAACTACAGCAGTGGGATATTTATTTATGAGAGCATTTATTGGGACACCAAATGATCTGGTAACAATATTAGATGCTATGTACAGGGAATATTTAATTTTAGACCAAAGTATGATAACTATCATGATGGGTTATATTAAACAGCACCTATTATTTGTGATGTTTACCTATTCACTGATAATAAATTATTTTACGTATTTCATACTTAAGGGGAAAACATACAGAAAGTGGAATATTTCTTACCTATGGGTATTGATATATATAGTTACATTTTTTATAGACAGAACTTTAAAGATCGATAATTTTTATGTTAAAAATTTATATTCAATAACTACTTTGATCTATGTAGTTTATGGAATTAAAGTATTATACAATATGTTTAGAGCAAGAATAAAATGGAGAGTTTATGGGAAGGGATTAGCAATAGTAACTGCATGTTTTTTTCCAATAGGGATCTTTATTTTAGGAGTAATGAATAGTTTTGGGATAATAAAAATAAATAAAAGGAGGAAATAAAATGTCAAAGATAAAAGTGATACTTAATACAGACGTAGCAGGACAAGGAAGAAAGGGTGACATAGTAAGTGTATCGGAAGGATATGCTAAAAACTTCTTATTAAAAGGAAATAAAGGAATTATAGCAACTGATGAAGAAATGAAAAAATTAGAGGCTAAAAAAAATAAAGCAGCGGCAAAAGATCAAGCTGAAACAGCTGTAGCAGAGGAACAAGCTAAGGTATTAGGAGAAAAAACTTTATTCATGAAGGTAAAAGCTGGAGAGAATGGAAAGGTATTTGGTTCTATAACTAACAAAGAGATATCTGAGGCAATAAAAACTCAATTTAATATGGTAATAGAAAAGAAAAAAATAGATGGAAGTATAAAAAAAATAGGTGAACACAAAGTAAACTTAAAATTACACAAAGGTGTAAAGGCTAGCTTAAAAGTAATAGCTGAGAGAATGTAGGAGAAAATATGCAAGGTATAGATAAATTAAAGATGGTTCCGACCAGTGTAGAAGCTGAAAGGTCGGTATTAGGTGGAGTTTTATTAAAACCAGATTCTCTAGAAGATATTGTAGAGATAGTAAAAGCCAGTGATTTTTACAAGGGTGCACATAGAAATATTTATGAAGCGATGTTGGTGGCTTACTCTAAAGGGGAAGTAATAGATCCTGTAGTTTTAATAAATACACTGAAAAAACAAAATAAATTTGAAGAAAGTGGTGGAGAAGCTATTCTATATGAGATTATAGAACAGGTTCCTACGGCTGCAAATATCTTAACTTATGCCAGAATAGTGAAGGAGAAAGCTACACTGCGTAAATTAGGAGATATAGGTACTCAAATAGTGGAGATGACCCATGAAGGTTATGAAGATATAGATGATATATTGGATAAAGCCGAAGGGATGATCTTTAAGATTGCTGAAAATAAAGAGAGTAAAGATGTAATAGAAGTAAAAGATATTATATCTCAAGAATATGAAAGATTGGAAAAATTGATGGATAATAAGGGCATGACAACTGGAATCTCTTCAGGATTTAAACATTTTGACGAGATGACCAATGGTTTTCATCCTTCAGACCTAGTAATATTAGCAGCTAGACCAGCTATGGGTAAGACAGCATTTGTTCTGAACCTGGCATTAGAGGCTGCTGTAGAAGAGAAAAAAAGTGTTATGATATTCAGTCTGGAGATGTCAAATTCTCAATTACTTCAAAGATTCTTAGCTGCAAAGGCTAGGATTCCACTTTCAAATTTAAGAAATGGATTTTTAGAAGCGGATCATTGGGTAAAATTAGGGTCAGCTAGTTCAAAATTAGCTGAATCTAGTATTCAAATAGCTGATATGCCAAATATAAATGTTATGGAAATAAGAGCCATGGCAAGAAGAGCCAAGGCAGCAGGAAAGTTAGATATGATAATCATAGACTATCTGCAGCTTATAAAGGGTAGAGATAAAAATGGTGAATCACGTCAACAAGAGATTTCAGATATATCTAGATCACTTAAGATTATAGCCAGAGAATTAGAAGTGCCAGTAATAGCACTATCTCAGCTTTCACGTGGTCCTGAGCAAAGAGCTGATAGAAGACCAATGCTATCTGACCTAAGAGATTCAGGTGCCATTGAGCAGGATGCCGATATGGTAGTTTTCCTCTATAGAGATGACTACTATAACGAAGATAGTGAAGATGCAGGAATTGCCGAAGTTATTATCGGTAAGCAGAGAAATGGTCCTGTAGGAACGGTAAAACTGAGATTCTTCCATGAATATACACAATTTGGAGATTATACTACAAGTATAACTTAATCCTTTGAGAGACTCCTTCTGTCCTATCGGACATCTTCCTCAATTCACGAATACTAGAAATTTATTTTACTAAAAATAAATTTTACGATGTGATAAAAGGAAGAACTTCTAAAAGGAAACCAAAGTAGCCTCTTAGTGAGTGGCTTTCTTTCTCCTAATTTAGGAGAGAAAAGAAGGAAGAGAGAGGTCTAAACAAAATATGGGTTGAACTTTATGTACGGGTAATTCATGAATTACCCGTACTGTAGTTTATGGCAAAAAATAAAAATAGTAATAAAAGTTAGGGTGCAAGTCTGCTTTTTATAAACACATATAAAAGGAGATGTAAAGATGAAAAAAAGAGTAGAACTATTAGCTCCAGCAGGAAATTTTGAAAAGTTAGAGATGGCATTCCACTATGGTGCGGATGCAGTATTTTTAGGTGGAAAAGAATTTAGTTTAAGAGCAGGTGGACACAACTTTGATAGAGAGGAGTTAGTAGAAGCAGTTAAATATGCTCATGCAAGAGGTAAAAAAGTATGGGTAGCACTAAATATAATTCCACATAATGATGAGATGGATGCTTTACCGGAGTATGTACAATTTTTGGAAAAAACAGCTGGAGTAGATGGTGTTATAGTAGCAGATTTAGGAATTTTAGAGATAGTTAAAGAGAACTCTAACTTACACATAAGTGCAAGTACTCAAGCCAGTAACACTAACTGGAGATCGGTTAAGATGTGGCAGGAGATGGGTGCTTCGAGAGTTGTTTTAGCTAGAGAAATTTCACTGGAGAATATCAAAGAAATTAGAGCTCGTGTTCCAGACATTGAGATAGAAGTATTTATTCATGGAGCACTATGTATGTCTGTATCAGGTAGATGCTTACTAAGTAACTATATGATAGGAAGAGATGCAAATCGTGGAGATTGTGCTCAATCTTGTAGATGGAAATACAATGTAATGGAAGAGAATAATAACGGAGATAAAAAGCCAGTTTATTCTGAAGATGAAGCTACACATATATTTAACTCAAAAGATCTATGTACAATTGAATTTATAGATCAAATATTAGATGCAGGTGTTGATTCACTAAAAATTGAAGGAAGAATGAAGGGTATTTATTATGTTGCAACAGCTGTAAAAGTTTATAGAGAAGCAATTAATAGATACTATGAAGGAAACTTTGAATATAGTGAAAAGTGGTTAAGAGAGCTTGAAACAACATCTCATAGAAAATATACATCTGGTTTCTATTTTAATAAACCGAATTCAGATTCACAAAATTATAACAATAGAAATTCATATAGTCAGAGTCATCAATTAGTTGCAAAAGTAGCAGAGAAACTAAGTGAAAATGAATATATCTTAGAAGTAAGAAATAAAATATTTACTGGTGAAGAGCTAGAAGTAGCAAGTAATAATGGTAACCCAAAGATTATTGTATTACCAGAGATGGAGATTACAAAGAAGAGAGTAACAAGTATAGTAACGGATGCTAACCCTAACTCTGTTGTAAGGGTAAAGATAGATGCAGATATTAATAGACTTGATATGATAAGAAGGGTTTTACCAGAAGTAGAGTAGAAGTTAAAGAAACCACAGATAAATTAAAATAATCTGTGGTTTTGGTTTATGAAAATATTATGAAATGAAGGTGCAAGAAATTCATGAGATTTTTAAGGAGTAAAAAAATGAGAAGAACAGAATTAGTAGCCCCAGCAGGGAACATGGAAAAATTAAAGTTAGCTTTTGAAAATGGAGCTGACAGTGTATTATTAGGTGGGAAAAAATACAACCTAAGAACAGGGAGTCATAACTTTACAGATGAAGAGTTGGAAGAGGCTGTACATTACGCTAAAGAAAACGGTAAAAAAATATGGGTAACATTAGATATTATCCCACATAACCATGAATTAGAAGGTTTAGATGAATATGTTAAATATTTGGAAGCTATAGGTGTTCATGGTGTTATGGTAGGAGATTTAGGAGTTTTTCAAGTAGTTAGGGAATTTTCTGACTTAAAGATAAGTGTACTAACTCAAGCAAGTAATACTAACTTTAGAGCTGTAAGGATGTGGCAAAAATTAGGAGCTTCTAGAGTTATCTTAGCCAGAGAGATATCTATTGAAAATGTAAGAGATATTAGAGAAAAAGTTCCTAATATAGAGATAGAAATATATGTTCATGGAGCTATGCATATGTCTACCTCTGGTAGAAGTTTATTGACTAGCTATATGTCTTCTAAGGAAGAAAATTTAGACTCAAATAATGCCCAATGGAAATATTCAGTAGAGGAGTTAACAAGACCTGGAGAATATATGCCGGTATTTGAAGATGAACATGGGACTCATATCTTTCATTCAAAGGATCTATGCACAATTGAAAATTTAGATAAAATTTTAGAATTAGGTGTAGATGCTATAAGAATTGAGGGAAGAATGATGGATAATGACTATTTAACTACATCAGTTAGAGTTTATAATGAGGGAATTAATGATTTCTATAATGGGAATTTTAATGTAAAAAAAGAGTGGTTAGAAGATTTAGAAAAAGCTTCACCAAGGGAATTTACAAGAGGTTTCTACTTCGGTATAGAAGGTAAGAGATCAATATAGGAATTTAAATAAAAGCCTAGATATTTATATATCTAGGCTTTTCTAGTGATTAGATTTTAAAAATACCTTACCAACAGATATATAATACTCAAAATAAGGGATTGAAGGGTAATAACTACTCCAAATTTAAAAAAATGAAAAAAACCTATATCTTTTCCTGCTTTTTTTGCTATATTAGCTCCTACAATATTAGCTGCAGCACCTATGAGAGTCATATTACCACCGAAACAGACACCCATAGAAAGTGCCCACCACAGGGGAGCAGTGTTTTCTCCCATTTGAGGGATGAGTTCTCCTATGATCTTAGTAAATGAAATTGTATAGGGAACTACTCCGATTATCGGGGCAAATATAGTGGAGGAGATCACAGTCAGAATAACAGTTAATTTTGCATCTCCATTGGTAACATTGAATATGAAATCACCAATATCACTTATTAACCCAGTAGCAGCAAGGCCGTCTACCAAGATAAATAATCCGGCAAAGAAAAATAAAGTTGACCATTCTATTTTTTTATAGATTTCATCGGGGTCTTTTTTTGTTATAAGGATTAAAAGTGTCGCTCCAGAGATGGAGATTACGGCTAATCCTATACCTGTGATTACATTGGAAATAAATCCAAACATAACCCAAATAAAAACTATGATAGATTTTTTTAAAAGCACCTTATCTTTTATGATTCTACTTGCATCCATCTCCATAATTTTAGCTTTTCTCATCCTGGAAACATGTAGTTTTTTATGATAAAAAACTACCATAATAGATAGAAAAAAAATCATATTGATGATTACGATAGGACCCATATTAATGAGGAAATCATTGAAACCTAAACCTGATTTTGTTCCTATAATTAAGTTAGGTGGATCTCCGATTAAGGTAGCTGCCCCTCCGATATTTACAGAGAATACTTCGGTAAGAAGAAATGGCAAGGAGTCTATTTTTAGTTGTTCGGCAATCAATATAGAGATTGGGAAAATAAGGAGGATAGTTGTAACGTTGTCTAAGAGTGCAGATGCAACAGCAGAAACCAGTCCTAAAAAAATCATGATCTTAATGGGATCCCCCTTGGCTGATTGGGCTATTTTTATTGCTGTCCACTGGAATATTCCTGTTTCGGCCATTATATTTACAATAATCATAAGTCCCATAAGTAAAATCAAGATCTCTATATTGCTGCTGATGGCGTGAAGAGCTTCGTGTTCATCTATAACTTTAAAAAATACCACAGCAGCTCCTCCAATGATTGCACTTAAGGACCTGGGTATTTTTTCAGTTATGATGAAATAAAAGGTTATCATAAATACTATAATTGCTATAATAAGATCAAAATTCATGAGCTACATCTCCTTTATTTTCTAATTAATTTATACATTAATGTTAGATGTTATCCTTTAAAATTAATTTTAGGAGGGGCAGTAGGAATAATTGATTAAATTTTATTTTTTATATGATGACAATTATATAAGCAGAGGAGTTGTTAAGTTTTTTACGTAAATTATTATGAGGTGTAATTTAAAACTATAAATTAAATATAATTGACGCAAGATAATTTGGAGGGAGGGACTATGTCTACAAAGTACAAAATTATTGAAGTGATCAAGGGGGATATAACAAAATTAAAAATTGACGCAATTGTAAATGCAGCTAACAATGGTTTGTTTGGAGGGGGAGGAGTCGATGGAGCGATTCATAGAGCCGGTGGGAAGGAAATTGCCGATGAATGTAAGATTATTAGAGAGAGCCGGGGAGGGTGTAAAACTGGAGAAGCTGTGATAACAACAGGAGGAAATCTTGAGGCAGACTATGTAATACACACGGTGGGACCTGTATGGGATGGTGAAAGAAAAGGCATGGAGACATTTTTATCAAACTGCTATAAAAACAGCTTGACCTTGGCCGTACAAAACAATATAGAAACTATAGCATTTCCATGTATCAGTACCGGAATTTATGGATTTCCCAAAGATCTGGCTGCTGAAATTGCAATCTCAACAATAATAGATTTTTTAAAGAATAATGTAAGTATTAAAAAAATTATTCTCGTATGTTTTGAGGACGAATCCTTTAACATCTACAAATTTTTATTAAGTCTTTATAATTAAAGTTAATATAGTTATCTTTATATCTTTTTGATTGTTTTTAAAGGGATATAAATTTATTCCAGCCTAAAGCTTCTAATTTAAATATAACTATATTTTTTACTTTAAAAGACCTTTTATATTCTATACCTTTAAAATATTCCCGGGAGAGGAGAAAGCTTTCATCTGTTAAATCTTTAGAAGCGATAGTTATATGGGGGATAAAATTGATATCTGCAGTTTTTATCTTGTGTTTTATTAAAACTTTATCATCTATATGTTTTTTTAAGTTAAAAAGATTTTTATTTTTCTGTACATCTATATAGATAACCTTTTTATCAAAATATGAAAATCCATTTAATTCCACAGAGATGTCTTTTTTTAATATGCCGCTTAAGCCAGCCTTTAAAGAAAGGATTTTTTGTTCATTACTGTAAAAGGGGGGGATAAGAGTTATGTGTGCCGGTAATTTTAGAGCATGTTTTGAATTAAATTTTTTCATACAAATTTTTTTTAATTCTTCTATCTCTGCAAGAATACCTTTAGGTGGCAATATACCGATAAAATATAATTCTTTTTTATTATGTCCATTTTTCATATTAAACCTCCCTCGATTTTTATTAAGATATACACCTATATTAGCTGTTCTCCTTTAATTTTAGAGGAGATCAGTCCTATTAAAAAGGATTTTTTGTTTTTTGTAGAAACTATTATAATAAATAATTTTTTATGATAGAATTAACAGAGAAAAAAGTTTGAAAATTATAATGATAAAATTTACAGAGGAGGGGAAACCTATGCGTTGTCCTAAAATGATCTATGTTTTATTGATTTTATTTCCATTATTAACTGGGTGCAGTACTGCTAAACATGGTTCATTTATAACGAGTACATATATACAAAATAAAGATAATCAAGGTAATACCGAAGAGATAGGTCCTGTAAAGGGAAGCAGTTGTCAGACAATGATGTTTTATGTATTACCTATGGGTCCTGCACCTTCAACCAATGAAGCTATTGAGTCGGCTAAAAATCAATATCCGGGAACTAAATATATTTCAGATATATCTATCGATGACAGGGTTGAATGGAAGATTGGGTATTCTATTCAGTGTATTACCGTAGAGGGAATAGCACATAAATAATTTTAATAGTTGGAGGAGTTTAGTTATGAAGAAAAAAATTGTTTTAATTATGGGAGTTATTTTGATGTTTACATCGTGTTATAAAACAGAAGTTAAAAATGAAAGAATAATAGAAAAAGAAAATCAACTTGTAGGAGCACCCTATGAGATGCAACTGGATCAGAGAGGTAAAGATGCGGAGACTTTTATAAGGTCAACTGAAAAAGATCTGGGTGCAGTAAGCAGGTATAGAAGACAAATAGTAGCAGGAGTTAATCATTATTTTGAGTTCACTAAAATGGGCAGGCCGCCTATGGAAATTATAGTATATGAAAATTTAAACGGTGAGTATAAGATAATGTCCAAGGGGATTTTGGAATAAAAAAATTATGTAATGATAAAGGTAAATTTTAGGAGGATATAACGTGAATGATTGGTTAAATATATTAGCAGGTGGAGGATCTGCTATAGTAGTATGGATAATTGGAAGGGTAGTTATTTCTAATTGGAAAAGAAATAAAAAAATAGAAAAAGAATGGGAAGCTAAGCAGAAAAAAAAGCAAAATATAAAGGGTAAGAAAAAGAATAAATAGGAATGAGAAAGTCAGCAGAAGCCGACTTTTTTTGTTTTAGGTGACAGAATAAAAATAAAAAATTAACCTATAAAGGTAGAGAAAAAATAGGAGGAAAGATGGCAAAAATATTTAAATTTAATGAAGACGCAAGGGAGAAGTTGAAAGTAGGTGTAGACACCCTGGCAAATACAATAAAAGTAACTCTAGGACCTAAGGGAAGGAATGTGGTTTTAGGAAAGCAGTATGGTCCTCCCCTTATAACCAATGATGGGGTATCCATTGCAAAGGAGATAGAGTTAGAAGATATATTTGAAAATATGGGAGCAGAGTTGATAAAAGAAGTGGCTATAAAAGCCAATGATGTGGCAGGAGATGGAACTACTACAGCAACAGTATTGGCTCAAGCCATTGTAGAGGAAGGTTTAAAGGTTGTATCTGAAGGAGCAAACCCTGTTTTTATAAAAAAGGGGATAGAGCTTGCAACGACTAAAGTAATGGAGCTTCTAAAAGAAAGGAGCAAAGCCATTGAAAATAAGGAGGAGATTATCCAGGTAGCAAGTATATCAGCGGCTGATGAGGTTATAGGGAAATTAATAGCTGATGCCATAGAAAAGGTCAGTGAAACAGGTGTAATTACCGTAGAGGAAGCCAGTTCAATAGAGACTACCTTAGATGTGGTGGAAGGTATGCAGTTTGACAAGGGATACCTATCTCCATATATGGCAACTAATACAGAAAAAATGATAGCTGTTATAGAGAATCCATATATATTAATAACTGATAAAAAGATAAAAAATATGCAGGAGATCCTGCCTATATTAGAGGAGTGCATGAAAGGAGGGAGACCTCTGCTGATAATAGCTGAAGATATTGAGGGAGAAGTGCTTAATACCCTCGTATTGAATAAATTAAGAGGGACCCTGAATGTGGTAGCAGTAAAACCTCCTGCCTTTGGAGATCGTCGTAAGGCTATGTTAGAAGATATAGCCATCCTTACTGGCGGAACTTTGATATCCAATGAAAAAGGAATGAATATATCTGATACTATAAGTCTGCATCTAGGAGGTGCTGCTAAGGTAAAGATAACACAAGACAGTACTGTTATTGTAGGAGGGTTAGGGAATGACGGGTTAGTTTATTCTAGATTAAAGCAGCTAAAGACTCAAATAAGTGAATCTACCTCTGAATATGATACAGAAAAACTACAGGAACGTCTGGCAAAGCTGTCTGGAGGAGTAGGAGTGATTCGTGTAGGAGCTACAACAGAAACAGAGTTAAAGGAGAAAAAACTGAGGATTGAGGATGCTCTAAATGCTACAAAAGCAGCGATTTCAGAGGGAATAGTACCTGGAGGAGGTTGTGTGTTGGTAGATATTTCCAAGCAGTTAAAAACTCTAGACTTAGGAGATACAAAGGAGATAAAACAGGGTGTAGATATAATAGTTAGGTCACTTTTAGCTCCCTTGAGACAGATAGCTCAAAATGCCGGGTTTGATGGAGATGAGATAGTTCAAAAAGTCATGGATTTAGACTCTGAAATTGGATTTGATGCATTAAGCTGTGAGTATGTCCATATGATAGAAAGGGGAATAATAGATCCAACTATGGTGACTAGATCGGCTCTACAAAGTGCAGCTTCTATTTCTGCTCTTATTCTTACTACTGAAGTATTGGTAGGAGAGATCATAAAGGAAGAAGCCCCTGTAATGCCTATGATGTAGTCTGTTAATAATTTAGCTACCAATAGACACCATTCAATAATAAAAAGATCAATTTTTTGGAACACAGAGATCCACTGAGATTTAAATTAGAGTTTCACAGAGAAAAGAGGAGTCTCGATATATCTTTTTTCATCCTCTGAGCAGCTCTGTGACCACTATATCTCTGTGTTGAAATGTAAAATTAATTTTAATCTATTAAAAAAGGGAGATGATAATTATTATTGTCTCCCTTAAAATTATGTTTTTTTTTATTTATTTTTAATGAGCAAAACTTGAAAGAGAATCACTTTTATTTTTTGCCTGGGATTGCCTCTAAAAGAGATTTTGTATAGGGATGTTTTGGATTATGATATAGATTTTTGGCTTCATCTATCTCTACAATCTTCCCTTCTTTCATGACTGCTATCCTGTCACACATATAATAAACGACATTTAAATCGTGGGAGATAAAAAGATACGTCAGTCCCATCTTATTTTGAAGTTTCTTCATAAAATTTAATATTTGTGCCTGGACCGATACATCCAGAGCAGATACAGCTTCATCAGCTATAACAAGATCTGGTTCACACATAAGAGCAGCAAGAATTGCAACTCTCTGTCTCTGCCCACCAGAAAGTTCATGGGGATATTTGTTCAGAAAACTTTCATCAAAGCCGGCTACCTCTAACATATCCAAGATTTTTTTTCTTTTTTCATCTTTGGAGTAGAGATTATGAATTATCAGTGGCTCCATTAAGATCCATCCTATATTTTTTTTAGGATTTAAAGAATGGTAGGGATCCTGGAAGATCATTTGAATATTTTTTCTCATATTTTTGAGTTCTTGTCCCTTTAAGTTATTGATGTTTCTGCCTTTATATATAATCTCTCCGTCATCAGTTTTTAGTAACTTACTTATAAGGTTTCCTGTTGTAGATTTACCACATCCTGATTCTCCTACAAGACCAAATATTTCCCCTTTTTTTATCTCAAAAGAAATATTGTCTACAGCTGTTTTGGATTTTTTAGATTTAAAAAAACTAGATCTTCCAAAACTCTTTTTCAAATTTCTTATTTCAAGTATATTCTCCATCATCTTCACCTATGTATATAGACATCTAACCAGATGTCCATCCTTTCTTTCTAAAAGTTCGGGTAAAATTTCATGGCATCTTTTTTTTGCCATGGGACACCTTGCAGCAAAAGGGCATCCACTTTCCCTTTCCGATAGGTTAGGAACCCTTCCCGGGATGGAATAAAGTTCATTCCCTTTGTGTAATGGATTAGGTATTGCATCTAAAAGACACTTAGTATATGGATGTTTTGCATCTTTTAACTTCTCTATCACTTCTACAATATGACCAGCATACATTATTGCTATTTTGTGACAAAGATCTCCTACTAAATCTAAATCATGGGATATAAAAAGAAGGGAGTTATCCTTTTTTTTATTCAGTTCTTTCAACAGATCTATAATTTGAGTCTGTGTGCTTACGTCTAGTGCTGTTGTGGGCTCATCGGCTATTATTAATTTTGGTTCACATGCTATAGCCATGGCAATAACGATCCTCTGTCTCTGTCCCCCTGAAAGTTCATGGGGAAATTTTTTATATGTATCTTCTAAATCCTTTAAATTCACTTCTTTCATGAGTTCTAAAGTTTTTTCTTTTCTCTCTTTTTTAGATAGAGAGGTATGAATTTTTAGGGTTTCACCTATTTGTTTCCCTACTCTATGGAGGGGATTTAAGGCTGTCAGTGGCTCCTGAAAGATCATAGAAATTTCCCGGCCTCTGAGATTGGTCATCTCTTTTTTAGAAAGATTTAAGATGTTTTCACCTAAAAAATTGATTTCACCACTAAGGCTTGCATTTCCTCTTAAAAGCCTCATAATAGCCAGGGATGTCAGACTCTTTCCGCATCCTGATTCTCCTACTAATCCCATAATTTCACCTTTTTTTACACAAAATGAAAGGTTGTTGACGGCCTGTAGTTTTGTTTTTTCATTAAAATAGATATTTAAATTTTTAATTTCAATAGTCATTTTTTCTCCTACCTCTTTTGATATCCTCTTAAAAAATCTCCCAGCATATTAAGTGCTAATACAGTTAAAGTAATCATTATTCCTGGGGCCAATGTATACCAGGGAGCTATCATAAAATACATCTGTGATTCACTTAACATCCTGCCCCAGCTGGGATTAGGGGCCTGAACTCCAAGACCTAAATAACTAAGAGCTGCTTCTGCCAGGATAGCATTTGAGAAACTCATAGTTGCGGCTACTATTATTGGAGATAGAACATTGGGTAAGATATGGTGATATATAATTCTAAAATTAGAAGCTCCCCTTACCCGGGCAGCTTTAATATATTCTAATTCTTTTTCCCGCAAAAATCCGCTTCTGGTGATCCTGGCAAATGTAGGTATCGACATTATTCCAATAGCTATCATTGTATTTTCTATACCAACTCCAAATACAGAGATAAACATAAGGGCAAATAAAATACCAGGGAAAGCCATCATGGCGTCGATTATTCTCATTATAAACTCATCTATCCTACCACCAAAATATCCGGAGATTGCTCCTAAACTTACTCCCATACTACTCCCAATACCTACAGATATTATCCCAACTAAAAAAGCTGTCTGGGATCCCTTCATGAGTCTGCTGAGGATATCTCTTCCAAAATTATCAGTACCCAAAAGGTAGGAAAAATTAGGAGAGGAGAGTTTTAATTTTGTATTTATTTCAGTAACTGAATGAGGCAGGTAAAAAAAACTTACTCCCATAATAAGTAGAAGGAATATAAGTATTCCTCCTCCTATTATCAAGTTATGATCTTTGACTTTTATATTCATTTTATTCTCCTAAATTGATATTCTTGGGTCTACAACTCTATATAATATATCAATTAAAAAATTTATGATTACTACAACTGAAGCTATATAGGTTATGATAGCCTGTACTAATGGTATATCCCTTGTAGTGACACCATTAATTAAAAGAGTTCCAATACCTGGCAGGTTAAATACCTGCTCAACCACTATGGCTCCCCCTAATACTCCTGCTGTCAACATACCTATTATAGTAATTGTTGGGATCAGAGCATTTTGAAGGATGTGGTAAAAATAGATCTTATTGGCTGAAAGTCCCTTGCTGTATGCTGTTCTTACATAGTCTTTCTCCTGTTCCTCCAATGTTATGTTTTTCATATGCCTTGCTACAACTGAAATTCTAGATATAGCAAGGGCAAAAGCAGGAAGGGTCATTATTCTTATATGTGAGATAGGGTCCTCTCCAAAGGAAATATATTTCAATGAGAATAATTTAAAAATTATTCCGAATAAAATTAAGAATATTATCCCCAGCCAAAATTCTGGGATGGCAAGCCCTAGTTGAGAAAACATTGAGAGAAAAGCTCCAAATTTAGTATCGTTATATTTGGCATTTAAAATGCCAATCGGTATCCCAATGACCACTGCAATTAAGATAGCATAAACTCCTAAACTAAGTGTAACCACTATTCTTTCCCCTATAAGTTCCTCTATCGGTCTTGAAAATCTTATAGATTCTCCTAAATTTCCCTTCGATATGTTTTTTGCCCAGTAAATATATTGTGTAGATAGTGGTTTATCTAACATAAGTTCTGTTCTCAGGGTGTCTATTTGTTCCTGACTAGCCTCTATTCCTAATTTTGAAAGAGCAGGATCTCCAGGGATTATTTGGAATACTGAAAAGGATATTACCGAAACAAGAAACAATGTGAATATCATTATACTAATTCTTTTAATAAAATAAATCATGTTCTCTCCTATTTTACGAAATAAAGGGTGGAGATATCCTGTACATAGATGGGGTAAGGAGTATACCCTCTCAGATCTTTATTTGTTGCAATTATTCCTGCTGGTGCCATGATAAATACAACTGGGATATCTTGAGCCAATATCATTTGAGCTTCTTTATATAACTCTGTCTTTATTTTTTCATCTGTAATCTGGGTAATTTTTTCCATAACCGCATCGTATTCTTTAGACTCATAGTTCATAAAATTTCTACGATGATTACTGATATAACGATTCAATATGTCGTAGGGTTCGATCTTTCCGTCCAATGCGATAATTGTACCTTCATATTTTCTACCTGCATAGATATCTTTTAACCAGGTTCCCCATTCTACTTCGACTAAATTTGCTTTAATCCCTACTTTTTTTAGCTGCTCAGATATAATTACCCCTGTATCAGCATGAAATCTATAGTTTGTAGGAAGACTTAAGGTAAACTCAAATCCATTTTCATATCCTGCTTCCTTTAATAACTCCTTAGCTTTTTCTATATTATGTGTATATGTCCCTTCGGTTTCTATATTATAATAATTTTTCATAACCGGACTCATATTAGTTCCGATAGCTTTTCCTAAACCTGCATCCAGTGTATCGATGATTTCCTCTGAATCTATTGCATAGGCTATAGCCTGTCTGACTCTTAGGTCATCAAATGGTTTCACCTTATTATTTAAAGATAAGATCTGCATAAGATTTTGTTCAGTTACAATTATATTATTTGTGTTTTCTAAGGTTGAAATATGAGTAGATCCCATACGTGGATAGAGGTCTATTTCTCCCCTTTGAAGGGAAAGAATTGAACTCTGTTCATCCTTAATAATTGAAAATTCTACTTTATCTATACTCGGAACTCCTTTTATCCAATAATCTGAAAATTTTTCCATAACGAGTTTTTGTCCCGGCAGATACTCTATAAATTTAAATGGTCCTGTTCCAATAGGTGTTTGTTCAATATCCACCACGTCTCTTGGGATAATAGCAGTAGTAAATTTACTCAAGATTGTCCCGTCTACTTTTTTTAATTCTATAGCAACAGTATTGTTATCTATTTTCTTTATATTTTTTATATTCTTAGCCAGATCCCTAACAACTGAATTTCCTGAAAAATCGCCGCCAATTCTAGTCAATGAGAATATAATATCTTCTACTTGAACATCTCTACCATTGTGGAATTTTATTCCATCCCTCAACTTAAAAGTATATGTAAGATTGTCTTTTGATATTTTAAAAGATTCTGCCACAGCAGGGATTAATTTTCCCTCGTGGGTTGGTTTTAGCAAGCCTTCAAAGACATTAAACATAACTTCGTAAGTTCCTGCAGCCAATGCTTTGTGTGGATCTAAAAAATCCATATCCTGAGATATTCTGACAACGAGTTCTCCTCCGTCTACCTTAGTTTTTAGAGTATTTTCATTGGATGGCTTTTCTTTCCCGCAACCAGTAATCACTAATATCAATAACACCAATAAACCTATTAATTTTTTCATAACTCCCCCTAAATGATATATTCTTATTTCTTTACTAAGTAGTATCAATTATTAATGTACAAGTTAGTAGTTTATTCTTCTAGAACTTCCTAAAGATATGTTTCTAAAGGGTTTTCTTTCTTTTTCCCTTACTAACATTAATGTCTATTATATTTATCTAGGATTAGATTTATTGAATAACCTTAAGGTATTCCTTTTTTTTAGGAACAATTCTCTATATTCGATAAAAACTTATTCTGAAGTTTCCTTATAATACTACTAACTAGTTTTAAAATCAAGGTTTTTTTGATTTTTTTATCAATATTTTTTAAAATAAAATTTCTACTTAGATGGATTATTATAAAAAACGTGATATTTTATAGAAACATCAATAAAAATAAGATGTAGGGTACGGAATAAAAAAAGGCAATTTTTTCATAGTGAAAAAACTGCCTTTTAATTGAGATGTAAATTATTTAAAACATATAGTGAACTCCTAAAATATATTGAGTAGAATCACTGGAATTAGAAGAACTACTTGCTACCTCAGTAAAATTATGATTGAGCTTCACCGAAGCAGAGACTGCAAAATTATCCATTTGGAGTTTAAGTTGATTAAACCATTGGAGGGAGTTATCTGTTCCGTAAGTCCCATTCCAGGTATTATTATATTTTTTAGATTCTTTAGCCCCGAAGACATAATCTACCCATCCACTATACACAAATGACCAACCATTTTCAAATTTATACAGAGGAGCAAGGTAAGCTATATTGAATAGGTACCCGTCCCATTTACCTTCGTTGGGTTTACCATATGACTTAGTAGCATACCTTGCAAAGAGATTCATTCGGACATAATCAAATCCTTCTAAATCAAAATAGTTACCTATTCCTACCTGATGACGTCTCAGTCCTCCCTTATAATCTCCATTGTCGTAGTCAAGTTGATACGAGAGAAACCATTCATTGAATCTTCCAATGGAAAGATCTTTTCCTAAGAGACCATCTAATGAGATACGAGGATTAATTTCTCCGTAGATACTAGGTTTAACTCCATGCATATCACTGCTGCCAGAATTTAGAATATCGAAGAAGTCATTGAACCAATATAGATCCAATAATTTATATCTGTGAAATCCTTCCATCTCCAAATAGATGTCATCCACATTTTCACGGGTTCCATCAGCGGCATTATTCCCTTGAAATAAACTTACTTGAACCATATTATAATTCCATGGTTCGTATTTTGCCATTACCAGCTGACTAAAGCATAGCATGATAATAATTAATATTTTTTTCTTCATATCTTTTCTACCTTCCTAAAGTTAGTATTTTGTTACATTATGTATAATCCGAGATATCCTAAAACTCCTGAAGAGATGATAAGGATAACTGGATTGATTTTTTTCTTATAGGCTATCCCAAACATGAGGATAGAGATAACGATTGTTTTTATCTCTATCTTGTTTTCAATTATCCAAGTAGCCTGGGCAATCATATATCCTGCATATAAAATTAAAGCTGTAGTCAGGGATTTTAAAACAAAAAAAATAGCTCTTTTATATATATTTTCCTCCAACTGCTGTAAGACTTTAGCTAAAATTAGAATAACTATGATAGATGGAAGAGCAAGTGCTATTGTTGCTACAATAGCTCCTGGAATTCCCGCCACTTTATTCCCTACAAATGTTGCTGTATTCATAGCTATGGCACCAGGAGTCATTTGAGATATAGACAATACATTAAAAAATTCATCATATCCCATAAAACCATTTTTTTCTAATTCATTCTGCAAAAGAGGGATGGAAGCCAGTCCTCCTCCAAAGTTAAATAATCCAATCTTAAAATACATGGTAAATAATTTTAGGAGAGTTATAAAATAAGTCATCTATTTCACCTCCAAAATAGATTTTATCCTATTTGGAAGGAAAAAAGTAGCTGCAGCTCCTAACAATGCCCCAAGGATAATGAGTAAGATAGGACTGATATCAAATATCAATAATAAAATAAATGCAGCGATAAAAATAATATAACTCATTCCGGAGATAAAACTTTTTCTGCATATTTTCAGAGTTGAACTTGCAATAAGACCTATGATACAGGCTCTGATTCCTAGAAAGATACTATTAATCACCGGGTTATCAAAAGAGTTTCCTAAAAAATTATAGATTAGGGTAATAATTATAAGTGATGGAAATATTATTCCAAGGGAGGCTATAAATCCTCCTAATTTTCCAGCCTTCTTATTGCCTATAAATGTAGAGGCATTTATAGCTATGGTTCCAGGAGTCATCTGAGAGATTATAAACATCTCCATAAGTTCGTCTTCTGTAATCCACTTTCTTTTTTCTACCAATTCTTTTTCTATAAGGGGTAACATTGCGTACCCTCCTCCAAAGGTAAATAAACCTATCTTGAAAAAAGATGTAAATAATTTCATTAACATATTAAGACTCCTTTAAAAATCAAATCTATATCCCAACCCCAATGTAAACCTGCTATGGTCTATATTTTCTTCAATATTGTTATCTGTTTTGGCTGTATTTATCTGGTAAGCAAGTTCCACGATAAATTGATCCACCTCAAATCCACCACCAATGGCACCATAAAATCCGATAGGATTGACCTTTTCATCTATATCTCTCAATCCGTTTTCAGTTTGATTAAAGGATAATCCAATATTAGTTTTTAAAAATGGTTGGATAGTTCCGTCGGTATTGAATTGATACTTTATCGCACCGTAGATTGGTACAGATGTATATAATTCACCGGATTTTTCGTTTAAATCTTTAGCTTTTCCATGCTTTTGATAACCAATTCCCAACCCCATATATGTATTGGGATAGACCTCTTTTAATCCCTCTAAGATTACCTCATAACCTATCTCTGAATCTTCTCCTAGAACCTCAGTTCCGTTTTCTTCAATGGACTTGTATTTTCCATTGAAACTCCCTCCTACTCTACCTTCTATGATATTTCTTCCTGCACCATAGACCGTATTAGCAGTTAGGATCGTCAATAAAGTTAATAATTTTATTTTTTTCATCTCTTCCTCCTATTTTTTTTCTTGTATTTTTTTTATTAAGATTAAGTTTAGTTTCCTGGGAATAAATTTTGTGAAAGCTATCATAAACTTATTAAATTTCCCATGAATTAAGATGTCTTTTTTAGTATCTATATTTTTATAGAGATACTCTGCTACATCTTCAGCGTTGGCTATATGAAAATTCTTAAAGAGCCCTTTTTCTATTCGATCCATCTTTTCAAAGGCAGTTTTTGTAGGACCTGGGCAGAGGGTGATGACCTTTATCTTAGAATCCCTCAGTTCCTCTGCAATTCCTTCTGAAAAATTCAACAGATATGATTTTGTACCGTAGTAAACACTCATAAGAGGTCCACTCTGAAAACTAGCTGTAGAAGCTATGTTAAATATCTTACCACTTCCGGCCTTTATCATATCCTGTAAAAATAATTTTGTAAGGATGGTTGGAGTTACTATATTTAAATTTATCAGATCCAGATCAGACTGAGTATCTTTTTCTAAAAATTTACCATGATACCCTATACCTGCATTATTTATAAGGATATCTACTCTCAGATGTTTTTTCTTTATTGTTTCGTATAGACTGGAAGCACCTGTTTCTCCTGATATGTCCAGAGATATTATTTTTATATCTACCTCATATAGTGATTCTAATTTTTTTTTGAGGAGGGCCAGTGTGTTTTTATTTCTAGCTACCAAGATCAGATTATGATTATTTTTGGCAAAGATATGAGCTAAATTCAACCCAATTCCTGAGCTGGCTCCTGTTATAAGTGTGTATTTCAAAGTTCCTCCCATGTAAAAAAATTAATAATGAAATGAAATCATCAAATTTATTATATCACAAAAAAGAGGCTGATTTCTATGGGGTCAGCCTCTTAATTTTATTATTATTTAGGAAGTTATACCCTTAAGGGGCATCATCAAGATTTCTACTCGGTAAAGAGTAAAAGCAAAATGTCTAAAAATTTACAATGGAAATTAAGAACTTGAGATAAAATTTATAGATCAAACAAAAGGTTGTAAAAACTTAAATTGTATTTGTTTGGACGCAACGTCACGCTGCTTTTTATTTTATAGATGTTTTTACAGAATTATTATGTTTAATACAAAATTCTTTAAATTTCTTTGTTTCTAAAGGTTTTGTAAAAAAATATCCTTGAGCAGCATCACAATTTAATTCTTTTAAAATATTAAGAGTATCAACATTTTCAACACCTTCAGCTATAACTTTCAATCCCATAGATCTTCCTAAATCAATGGAAGATTTAACGATATTATAATCTCTTTGATCGGTATTCATATTTTTTATAAACATTTTATCTATCTTCAGTTTATCAAATGGAAGATTTCGAAGGTAAGATATAGCAGAAAAACTGGTTCCAAAATCATCCAAGGCAAAAGTAATACCATACTTTTTTAAACACTCCATAACTAAATAGATTTCCTCAAAATCTTCAATTAAATTTCTCTCTAAGATTTCAAACTCTAAACCGTTTAAACTTCTATCATAATTTTTTATGGTATTGGTAACTGATTTATTTTTCAGGCATGCTACAGGTGTGTTTAAAGCTAATTTCATATGGAATCCATCTCTTTCCCACCCTTCCTGAATCTCAAGGGAAGATTTGATCAGCCAATTTGTAAAAGTATTGATTAAGTTAGTTTTTTCCATATACGGCATGAATAAATTTGGAGAGATAGTTCCTTCCACAGGATGGACCCATCTTATCAAGACTTCAGCACAGTTAATTAAACCGGTTTTAAATTCTATCTTAGGATGAAAATAAAGTTGAAATTGATTATTTTCAATGGCAGCAGGTAATTCATTTAAGATAGAAAGTTTTTTGTTATGAAGTTTATTGATATTATCGTTAAAATAATAATATGAAAATAAGTTTTTTCTTGCATAAGCTCGTGCTATCTCTGCATTCTGTAATAGCCTTTCCTGGGTATCTATAAATTTTGCCACTCCAACACTTAGTTCAGGATAGATTAAAATATTACCTATAGATATATTTTGTTCTAAGATTTCTATTTTTTTTTCAAAAGAATAGGGACTGTGATGATCCATCAATAGCCCAAAAGCATTATCTCTAAAGTGAAAAAGTTCAACCCCATCCTGGGATGCCTTTTTTAAATTAAGGGATAATATTTTTATAAAGTCTTCTAAGATAAAATTACCATATTCATTTAAGATTTGGTTGAAATTTTCAATTTCAAAAAGAGCTAAATATTTACCATGAAGATGTTTTTTTTCTGTAAAAAAAGTATCGAAGCATTTTCTATTGGCTATATTTGTAATTCGATTATAAAATGTTAATTTCTCAACATCTTTTAATGTTTTTAATATTATATCTATAATAGATCCATTGACAGTACTGACAATCACAAAGAATAAAAGTCTGTATATCCAATTTTCAGTGGACTGCATCTCCATAGTTGCAACCGATAGAGGAATAAAACTGGTAAGATAACCGGCTATAGTCCCAAAGAAGAGCCCTCCTAGATATCCAAAGTTAAATACTGCCAGTATGAGAGGGATATACATAAGGTTTATATAAACATATTTAGTTCCACCAGTAAGGTAAACTATTCCTAAAACTGCAAAAATTAATATTAAAATAAGCAAAATTGAATATATAATATCCAATTTTTTAGGATGGTACCATTTTTTAATAAGTTTAATGAAAAATTTAGTGTCTCGCACAGTAAAAACCACCCTTGAAAAGTTATATCAATATTATATCCTAATAATTATCTTATTCAAAATTAATTTTTAATAAATAACCTTATAATTCCTATTTGGTTACTATTTTAGTTAGGATTATGGGTAATGAATAAATAATAATTACGAATAGTAAAATATTATTGTATAATAGAAATAGAACTATAGCTCAGAGATACGATATAAGAAGGTGATTGAAGTTGCTTATGAATAAGGAGCAAGAAAAAATAGCGTATACCAAACCAAATGGACATATGCTTATAAAGGGAATAGCAGGAAGCGGAAAAACAACAGTGGGAATATGCAGAATATCATATTTATTGAATAACTATTGTCATGATAAAGATGATAATATTTTATTTATAACATTTAACAAAACTCTGGTTAACTATGTATCTTATTTTTATAACAAGGTAGATAATATAACCCAGTATAATATGCATTCATTGTTTGGATTCCCAAAAGACAGGGTAAAGATAACAACAGTTGATAGTTTGATGTATGGGTATTTTTTAGAGTATCAAAAAAAATCTAAAGTAGAGTTAAAACTCAACCCAACCAACCATAAAAAGCATGGTATTTTAAATGAATTGATAGAAAAATTAAAGAATAAATATAGTGAAGTTTCAATCTTTGAAGATGTGAATACGGCTTTTTTATTGGAAGAAATAAATTGGATCAAAGCCTGCAACTATATAGATGAAGCTGAATATCAGGAAGCCAGCAGAATAGGAAGCCTAAAATTGGGAGTGACTACTCAAAAGCTACCCAAGAATTCCATGGTCAGGAAGGCAATATTTGAATTGATGGAACTCTATACAGAGAATCTTATAAAAGAGAATAGTATAGATTATAATGATATGAGACTCATTGCTTTGGGGGAGTTAGAGAATAAAACTAAGAAAAAATATACCCATATTCTGATAGACGAATGTCAGGACCTATCCAAAGTACAGCTGGAATTTATAAGGGGATTATACGCCAATAAAAGTCACTCTAGTTTTACGTTTTTATTCGATAGTGCCCAAAGTATATATTCTCATTCATGGCTGGGAATGGGAGGGGAACGGACATTTGCTAGTATAGGTTTTAATATGATAGGAAAGAGTAAAACTCTCAGCAAAAACTTTAGAACCACAACACAGATATCTAAAGCAGCCTATAGCCTCCTAAATAAAAATGAAGTTATCACAGGAAATTCAGATTATGTAAAACCATATCTTATTGATAGATATGGTAATTATCCAATATTTAAAGAATTTTTATCTGAAGGAGAACAGGCAGCCTATGTAAAAAAAATACTGGATGGGAGACATTCAAAAACCCTTAAAAGTGACATTGCTATAATTGGAAGGACTAAAAATCAATTGTTAAACTTCAAACTTCTGATGGAAAAATTAGGTGTGAAGACAACATTTATAGATCGTGGGAACGATGATTTTGATTCCAATGAGATAAAATTATTTACTATGCATTCTATAAAGGGAATTGAAACCAAGGTAATAATTATGATCTCTTTAAATGAAAAAATACTGCCATTTCATTCATCTAATATAGAAGAATTGAAGGAATATGAGGAGATTCAGGAACGAAAGTTGATGTATGTAGGGATGACAAGAGCCATCGAGGAATTGTATCTATTATCCTCTGAAACACCCAGTAAGTTCATAGGGGATATAGGATATAAATATTTACAGATAGATACTGATAAAAAAATGAGGGTATTTTACAATATCCCTGTAGATGATTATTACTTTAAAGATCGACTGGTAAATATTCATTCCAACGAGGAGAAGGTAAGGCAGTGGCTGATTCAAGAACTTCTAACTACTTATGAGTATAAATTAGATCTTATAGATATAGAATATTCGCTGACTTTAGGATCTAAAAAATACTTTGTAGATGTGGTTATCTACAACAAGAAAAAACCATATATATTCATAGAAACAAAATCAAAGGAAGTTGAACTGTTAGATGGCTTTGAACAATTGAAAAGTTATATGACTATGGAAAAATCAGTGGAATATGGAATATTGACCAATGGAAGAGATATAAAGATATATAATTCCGAATTTGAAGAAGTTTTTGAAATACCTGACTTTACATTGGACATGATAGAGGAAACTGTAGGGGAAGAATTTATATATTCTGATTTTAAGAAGGGAATACAGATACAGTATCTTGTAATAGACGAAGAGACTATAATTGCAGAAGATAAAGATGCAGATATAACATATAATAGAATCGATTTGCTATCACTGCCAAAATTTAAATGGGTAAACATATATACAAACTATGAAGATCCAGAAGGGGAAATATTATTACCTAAAGACTGGGTCGGTGATAACGGAAATTATATAATAGAAAATTATGGTGACAGTATGGACCCATTGATCTGTGACGGTGACCTAGTGGTAGTAGAAAAAAAAGCTCCTAAAACAAACGATATAATAGCAGTAATAATGGAGGACAAATCGGTTTTAAAAAGGTATATGAAGATAGGAACCTCTATATTGTTATCCAGTGAAAACGAGGAGTATGAGCCCATATATTTCAATGAGCAGGATATAAATGACTATTTTGTAGGAGTAGTTGTAGGAGTGATTAGATAACTTCTAACTAAAAAATAGAATGCAGATACTATGTATAAACAGGCTATATAAAAACAGATTAAAAGACTGGACACAAAGTGCACAAAGAAAAAAACTCCCAAAGAGTGTTTAAAATTTAGTGATATTTTGAATATCCTTCGTGTAAGTTTCTAATAAAGATTGGTGTAAATTGATGACGAAAAAAAGTTTTAGTCGCAGATTACGTAAAGATAGATTAAAAAAATGGTGTAGATTAGCGATAAAAAAAGGAGTGATTAAGTGTGGTAAATTTTGAAAAAATAGATGAAATGATAAAGATTATAGCCAGTGGAGAGATATCGGAATCTCAGAGTTTCAATGAGTTTGCCGTGAACTTTTATTTGGAGACAAAGATAGTACCTCTTTCTAAGTACCTGAAGATGGAAGGTAAAACTAATAAGATGCCTAAAATTATGAATACTAAAAAAAGTGGTGAGCTGCTTTTTCACACTCAAAAAAATGAAGAAATATTAAAATTCCTAAAAAAAAGAGGGTATAAGGAGATTCCTGAATTAAATTTCACCTGTGTTATGCTCCTTAGAAAAGTTGACAGTATGTCAAATTGGAAAAAACTTTTATCTTATTTTGAAGGGAAGGGAACTATTGAGGAGATAAACAATTCCACTAGAATACAGCTCCTGCCAGATGAAGAAAAAAAGATAGGGGAGTTTATAAAAATAAATTTAGGTGTTTCAGATACGGAACTAAATTGGTTAAAAGATAAATTTAAAATTATATATGAAAACAAGGAACTTTTGAGATCTATAAAAAAAATAGCGAGATAATTTTTATATTTATAAGGGGGAAAAATGTTAAATTTTAATTTTCAGAATACAACAGAGATAGTCTTTGGTAAAGATGTGGAAACGAAAGTTGGAAAGAAGGTAGCCGAGTATGGGAAAAAAGTATTACTTCATTATGGGGGAACCAGTCTTAAAAAATACGGTCTGTATGATAAAATAGTAAAAAACTTAACAGATGAAGGAATAGAGATATTTGAATTAGGAGGAGTATTACCAAATCCTAGATTATCCTTGGTAAGAGAGGGAATAAAAATTTGTAAAGACAACAAGATAGATTTTATCCTGGCTGTGGGAGGAGGGAGTGCCATTGATTCCGCTAAAGCTATTGGTGCCGGTGTAGAATATGATGGAGATGTCTGGGATTTCTTTGAGGGGAAAGCTGCAGTATCTAAAACTTTACCACTAGGAGTAGTACTAACAATTCCTGCCGCAGGAAGTGAAGCTAGCAGCGGTAGTGTTATTACAAATGAAGATGGATGGTATAAAAAATCATTTGGTGGAAATATAATCAGACCTAAATTTGCAATTATGAATCCTGAAGTTACGTATACTCTTCCTGGATATCAGACAGCAGCAGGTGCAGTAGATATCATGGCCCATGTTTTAGAGAGATACTTTACCAATGAAAAACATGTAGAATTAACAGATAGATTATCGGAAGCGGTATTAAAAACAGTTATTTTAAATACTCCTAAAGCTTTGGATTTTCCAGAGGATTACAATGCCCGTGCTGAGATTATGATATCTTCAACTATAGCTCATAACAGCCTTCTTGATATGGGTCGTGAATCTGACTGGGCCTCTCATGGAATTGAACATGAATTGAGTGGAATCTATGATATTACCCATGGTGCAGGGCTGGCTATTATATTCCCGGCATGGATGAAATATGTCTATAAAACTAATATGGATAGGTTTGTACAGTATGCTATCCGTGTGTGGAATGTGGATATGAATTTTAATGATCCAGAGGCTACAATTTTGGAAGGAATCAAGAGAACCGAGGAGTTCTTTACATCTATTGATATGCCTACAAGGTTATCCCAGGCAGATATAGATGGTGAAAAATTTGAGGAGATGGCAGCCAAAGCTACAGAAAATGGAACTCTGGGTAGTTTTGTTAAATTGACCAAGGAAGATATAGTAAATATATATAGGTTAGCAGAGTAAGCAACGTAACGTTGCATCTAGATAGGAGTAATCTAATGTTATATTTTATTAGATAATCTAAACCATTATAATTCTTTAGACTAAAAAACCCTAGAAAAAGAGTACTTGAACTCTTTCTCTAGGGTTTTAATTATTTAAATCTACAGTATTCCTGTAAGTTTTAATAATGCCTTAGGGTCTGGCTGTCTCCCGTGAACATTAACAAAACTTTCCTTCATATTTACCGATCCTCCAAGAGATAGGAGGTTGTCGAAAAAGTTATTGGCTAACTGCTTATCTATATTCCCGTCTTTAGTCATCTCTATATAACTGTCAGCAGAGAGTACTTCAGCCCATTTATACGAATAATAACCTGCTCCATATCCACCTGCAAATATATGACTGAATGAACATTGGAACTTATTGTATTCTGGTGTTTTTATTACTGAAACCATTTTTCTGACTTCATCTAATTTTTCTTGAACTTCTTTTTTAGAATAAGCATTATCATATATCATTAGGTCAAATAATCCAAACTCAACTTGTCTGTTGTTTCCATATCCCTGTCCATAATTTAAAGAATCTAATACTTTTTGGATTAATTCATCGGAGATAACTTCTCCAGTTTCATAGTGAGTTCCAAAGGTCTTGATGATCTCCTTGTTGTTGGCAAATTCTTGCAGCCATTGAGATGGATATTCTACTACATCCCACTCAGTTCCATTAAATCCAGAAGCAGAAATCTCCTTTGTTTTAGATGTGATAAGGTGAAGAGCGTGTCCCATCTCATGAAATAATGTTACTACATCTGAATGATCTAATAGTGATGGAACTCCATCCTTACTAGGAGGGAAGTTGCAAACGATTATTCCTGTTGCAGGAACACGGACTCCATCCTTTGAGTAGCTTGTAATCCAGCTGTCTGCCCAAGCTCCTCCCCTCTTACTTTCATTGGTTTCTAAATCCATGATTAAGTTCCCTAAAAGTACTCCATTTCTTTCTAATTCAAAGACTAAAGCTTTGTCGTTCCATAATTTGGCATCTTTTATCTGCTTAGCTTTTAAATTAAAGATGTTGTTTAAGAATTGGAACATCCCAGAAACCACCTTGTTTTTCTCAAAATATGGTTTTACTTCACTAGGATCAAAATTATATTTGATCTCCTTTAGTTTTCTAGAAAGGTATGAATAGTCATATATCTCTACAGTTTCATAGTTTAATTTTTCTTTTGCAAAACTCTTTAATTCTTCAATTTCCTGGGTAGCCTTTGGAAGAGCTTCTTTTCCTAATTCTGTTAAGAAATCTATAACTTCTAAAGCGTTATTTGCAGTTTTTGAGGCAATAGAGAGTTCTCTATAATTTTCATAACCTAAAATATTAGCTTTTTCATCTCTTAAATTCAAGATTTTTTCAATGAGGTCTTCATTTTGAGGTGCCTTTGTAGCAGAGGCTTTATAAAGTTTTTCCCTCAATGCTCTGTCGTTACAATATTTTAAAAATGTAGTAAGTGATGGTCCGTGAAGGGTAAACTTCCATTTTCCACCCTCTATTTTAGCAGATTTTTTATCCATTTCAGAAAATTCAGAAAGAACTTTTTCATCCTCGATAATTAATTCATACCCATTTGTAGCATCAGTTACATTTTGGCTGAAATCATTTCCTAATTTAGCCAATTCTAAATTGATGGATTTGATCTTCTCCTTGCTTTTTTGATCTAAACCGATACCGCTGGATTTAAATGACAATATTTGTTTTTCTAGTATTCTTTTTCTTACATCATTTAAATCTTCAGTTTCATAAATTTTTATGATGGCATTAGCTACCTCTTCATTTTGGCTCAATTTAGAAGTAAATTCATTCATGATGGGGATATACTCCTCATATGTCTTCTTACCTAAATCTGTAATACTAGTTGAAATTTCAATCTGTAGTGGAAATGAAAATTTTTCAACGTCATCTAAAAGGTGCTCCATTACATCGAAGAAATTATCATATGTTTTATCTTTTATTTTTAATAATTCCTCAATAGCGCTCTCAACAGCAACTATTTTTCCATTTAGTTCATCTATAAATTGTTCATCTAATTTTTTGTAATTTAACTGCATAATCATCCTCCTAATTTTGTATTATCTAAACAGATTATACCCCACTTATTTTATATATGTGAAATTTTTTATTTTAATTTTGTATCCTCCTCTAAATTCCTATGGTAAGTTGTAGTATAATTGATATTTAACTATATCTATGTTACTATTTAGGGAGAAATTTATAGTGATATTAAGGAGTCATAAAATGAATAAAAAAATAATTATTACAATAAGTAGTTTAGCTATTATAGCTGGGATATTCCTTGCTGGAAATGTGGGATTAAAGTTTTTCTTTCATGATTATTTATATGAAACACCAAATTTAAAAGGGCTTACAGTTGAGGAAGCCGAAGCATTGGTAGAATCCGAATTTAAATTGGTTAATATGGGGGAACATTATTCTGAATTAAAAAAAGGTGAGATCTACTCTCAGCTGCCTGTGTCGCCAAAACATATAAAGAAAGGCAGACCTATAAAAATTTGGATAAGTAAGGGAATGGATACAGTTATTTTACCTGATTTAAAGGGAAAAAATATGCAGGATGCCAGAGTGATCCTGAGTGATCTAGGAATTAAAGTAGAGAGGATTTCTCATACTATGGAAGGTTATATGAATAATAGAGTTATAGGAACAGATCCTTCGGAAGGGAGTTCAATTTCCCGTGGAAGTTCAGTATCTCTATTGATAAACGTAAGTCAGATAAAAAATATCAGAATGCCGGATATACTAGGATTTTCAATAGAAGAAGGGGAAAAGATTCTTCGTGAAAAAAAGCTGGTTATAGGAGATATAAAAAAGGTATACAGGAATGATTTTCCTGAAGATACTATAATTGATATTAGTTACCCTGCTGGAAAAGATGTTTTAGCAGGCTCGGTTATAAATATTACAGTTACAACTCAGAGTGAGGAGGAATAATTATCAAAGGTAGAGTTATTACAAAAATAAAGGGGTTTTACTACGTTCAAGTGGAAGAAAAAACATATGAATGTAGATTAAGAGGTATATTAAAGAAAAAAAATAATAAAGATAACTGTGTTACAGGAGATCTGGTAGAATTTGGTGAAGATGGATTTATTACAAAGGTATATCCTAGACAAAATATCATCCATAGACCTCTAGTTTCAAATATAGATTATTTGGTTATTCAGTTTTCAGCATTGGATCCAAAATTTGATATTGGAAGGTTTAATATACTGTTACTGAATGCTTTCTATTACAATATCAAGCCAGTAGCCGTTATCAACAAAGTTGAATTATTGGATGATGAAGGTTTTGAAGAATTAAAAGGACAATTAGAGTTCTTAAAGCAATTAGATATAGAGGTATTTTATATCTCAACCTATGAAAATACAGGGATAGAAAATCTAAAAGACTACATAAAAGATAAGATAACTGCATTTGGAGGACCATCTGGAGCAGGGAAATCATCGTTACTAAATATGCTTCAAGAGGAAAGAGTATTAGAAACAGGAGAGACTAGTAAGAAAAACTCAAGGGGAAAACATACTACCAAGGGAACAACGTTGTTACCGATGAAAGATGGTGGATGGGTAATTGATACACCTGGTTTTTCTTCTATAGAGCTGCCACCAATAGAAACAGCTGATGAATTAGCTGGTTTATTTTCAGAATTTAATGAATATAGGACTTGTAAATATAGCAATTGTATCCATATAAATGAACCTAAATGTGGTATAAAAGATGGGCTTGATCAGGGGCTGAGCCAAAGTAGATATGACTTCTACCTATGGTGCTATAAATTTTATAGTGAAGAAAGATGGAATAAATATTAGTGAAGTATGATATAATTATTTTATAATCAAATTAATTTTAAGGAGTGAACCATAAAAATGAATACAATTAAAATTGCACCTTCAATCCTATCAGCTGATTTTAGTAAATTAGGAGACGAAATAATAGAGATAACAAAAGCCGGAGCGGATATGATCCATATTGATGTTATGGATGGAAATTTTGTTCCAAATATCTCATTTGGAGTTCCAATTATAAAATCAATCAGGAATAAAACAGATTTAATTTTTGATGTACATTTGATGATAGACGCACCTGAAAGATACATTGAAGACTTTGCTAAGGCAGGAGCAGACATGATCGTGGTTCATGCTGAATCAACAACTCATCTTCATAGAGTTGTTCAACAAATAAAAAATCTTGGTCTGAAAGCCGGAGTTTCATTGAATCCAGCTACACCTGTAGAAAATTTAAAATATGTAATAGATGAACTGGATATGGTATTACTTATGTCTGTTAATCCTGGTTTTGGAGGACAGAAATTTATACCTACTACTATAGAAAAGATAAAGGATGTAAGAGGGATCTCTTCTACAGTGGATATCCAAATAGATGGTGGTATTACAGATGCTACAATCAAACCTTGTATAGAAGCTGGAGCGAATATATTTGTAGCCGGATCTTTCGTATTTGGTGGGGATTACAAGGAACAAATAGAAAAATTAAGAGGTTAAGGAGGGCATATGTCTTTAGAAAGAGTTAATACGGTAATAGAAGATTTCACTAAGCTTTTTTATGAAACGGAATCACTAGCACTTAAGCAAGGAATCAAATGTTTGACTACAACAGAGCTTCATGTTATAGAAGCTATTGGAAATCATTCATTGTCTATGAATAATTTATCTGATAAATTAGGTATTACTATGGGTACTGCTACAGTTGCCATAAATAAATTATCCAATAAAGGATTTATAACTAGAAAGAGATCGGACAATGACAGGAGAAAAGTTTTTGTTTCCCTATCTAAAAAAGGTGAGGATGCACTTACTTATCACAATAACTTTCATAAAATGATAATTTCAAGTATTACAAAGAATATAGAAACAGAAAATTTAGAAATATTCACTACAGTATTTACTAAAATATTGGAAAATCTTAAAAATCAGGTAGAATTTTTTAAACCAGATGTTATTACTAATTTCTTAGAGGGAGACTCTGTGAGTGTTCTAGACGTAAAAGGAACTCCTGTAATCAAGAATTTCTTTGCTGGAATGGGTATAAAGTTATATACTGAGTTAAAAATAATGTCTAATTCACATAGGGTAATTGCAATAAAAACTCCCGATGGTGAAATAGTAGAGATAAACACTATAGATGCTAAAAACTTAGTAGTAGTAAAAAAAGATATATAAGAAAATAATAGTAGGAGGGAGGGATGACCTTCCTCCTATTTTTGTAAAATTAATTAAAAAATTCTTTAGACCTCTCTTTTCTTTCTTTTCTCTCCTATGAGATGACGAATATCAGAAATATCTTATAGATTAAAAAATATTTCTAAATGTCAGGAGAGAAAAAGCCAAATGTTTACGCTAAGTTTCTCCTAAGATAGGAGAAACTATAAAAAGGAAGAGGTCTGAAATTAGAAAGATTTTATCTGTGAAAAAGGAGTAAAAATTATGTTATATATAGACGGGATATCCCTAAGTAAGTTAAAAGATGAGTTAGATGAGACATTAAAAGGCAGGAAGGTAACTAAAATATTTCAATATTCACCACTGAGTTTATCTGTATTTTTAGGAAAAATAAACTTATATATTTCAGCTACTCCTAATCTGCCCATATGTTATACAGCCACAAAAAAAGAGGTAGCTCCTGATAAACCTATGAGTTTTTCACTGTCTCTTAGAAAATATGTGGTAGGTGCAATATTAACCGGAGTGGAGCAGTATAAAAACGATAGGATATTACTCCTTTCATTTGAAAAGATCAACGAGTTAGGTGTAAAACAAAAAGTTAAAATGATCGTTGAGATTATGGGTAAACATAGTAATATCATCCTGGTAGATGATAACTTTATGATCTTGGATCTGTTGAAGAAGTTTTCTATAGAGGAGAATAAATTGAGGTTACTCATGGGAGGAGCTAAATATCAATTCCCTATCGTGACTGAAAAAAAATCTCCTATGGAGATATCAAAAGAGGAGTTCGATAGTTATCTAGCAGATAATACATTGATTCAAAATGTAGATGGAATAGGAAAACTTACAGCCAAGTATATGACCGATTACAATAAATTTTCTGAGATCATAAATGAAGCGGCATCTCCTACTCTCTATAAACAGGATGGAACTATCAAATATGGAACGATACTTAATCTTCCTCTAACGGGATACGAAGAGGTAAAATTTGAATCAATCAACAGTATGATAGATACCTATATATTGGAGACATTAAACTCGGAACAATTCAATAATCAAAAAAGAACTCTGGCTAAAGTAGTGGAAAAAGAAATAAAAAGAAATAAAAAAACTATGAAAAATGTGAATAAAGATAGAGAAAAATATTCTACTTATGAAAAATATAAAAAGATAGGAGATATCCTGGCAGCTAATTTATATTCATTGAAAGGGTATGAGAAAAGTGTTATCCTCTATGATTTTTATGAAAATTGTAATATAGAGATATCTTTAAATCCGCAAAGAACTTCAAATGAAAATCTGGATAACTACTATAATCTATACAATAAACACAAGAGGGGATATCAGCATAGTGGTGAAAGATTAGAAATCATTAAATCTGAAATTATATATTTAGAATCTATTTTATCCTTTATAAACCATGCACAGGACAAGAAAACTTTGGAAGGTATTGAGGAGGAGTTAATCGCCAATAAGTATCTTAAAAAGATAGTAAAGACAAAGAAGAAAAAAAAGGTAGCTAAGATCATGCCTCCTACAACGGAGATAGATGGATTCACAGTGTATTATGGAAGAAATAATATAGAGAATGAATATGTTACATTTAAAATAGGAGACAGACACGACCTCTGGTTCCACGCCAAAGACGTTCCTGGAAGTCATCTGATAGTCAAGACAAACGGAGAAGAGATATCTGATGATACACTCTATAAAGTAGGAGAGTTGGCTAGTCAGCATTCTAAAGTGGGACAAGGCGAAACCATTCGAATTGATTATTGCTTGAAAAAATATGTGAAGAAAATAAAGGGAGCAAAACCTGGGTTGGTAATTTATTCCAATGAGAAGTCGGTATTTGTGAAAAAGGGGTAAATAGTCTAGTGGAATTAGAGAATAACTTTAACTCTATTATACAGAGAGAATTTAAAGGGGAGTTGTTTTAGGATGGAAGTTAAAGAAAAAGGTGAAGGGGAAATTAAAAATATAAAAAAGAGTAAGTTTTATTCAACTCTTATTTTGAAAGTTGTAGTTATAATTCTGGGTTCTATTTTAAGCTTTTCATTAGGAAGTTATATTAGTGAAAAAAATGAAGAAAAGAAAACTAGAAAACTAGCTATTGTATTAACTCAAGAATTAAACGATATAAGCTCAACAATAGAGTCTATGCCGAAAAGAAAAGAACTTATAGAAAATACCACCACTATTTCACCATTAGAATATAATGAAATAAAAATTAAAGATTTAATTTTATTAGAAAAAGCAGGTTTAAATCCTATTGAAATAAAAAAACTTAGTGAAATATTTAAAATTCTTTCAAATATAAATACAACGATAGAGTATATTAATAGATCACATGAAAAAAAGGATGTTTTACTTCATAATGCTTTACTAAAAGCTTTAGTTGATTTATTAGAAGATGAAAGTTTTCGAAAGAATCTTAAAGAAATTAATCTAATAGAGAATAAACTTCTGAAATACATAAACAAATAGTATATTTACTGAGTAAATCAATTCCAAATAAACTCACCCCTTTAGTTCCCCTTCGATCAACGAGTATTTAGAATTTACTCAGTTGAGTAAATTCTAAAATGTGGATAAAGAGAGGGGAAGCAATGCTATGGGTGGAAATAAAAAAACTATTTATTATACTTTTAAGGTATGACAAATAGTTTTTTTAAATTTTAACTCCAAAATTTTAAATCCTGTTTCTACAATGACGATCGTGAACTACTCAATAAAGACCTTTATAAACTTCTTGATCCTCTTTGGTTCGTTTCTCAGATCAAGCTGAGAAATGAACCCGTATTAAAGAGGGACTCTTTAGAACTTTTTTAAAACTTCTTTCTTATTAGCGTTTTCACGAGGTCATGAATATTAGAATCGACATTTAAAATCAAGTTTTAACTATACTTGATTTTGATAATCGTAGAAAATCATATAAGCAAAAAAAAGGGTTTAGCACAATTTTGTGCTAAACCCCTTTACCATAACCTACTTAGTTTCTTCAGTTTTTACTTCTACTTTTTTAACCGGCTTAGGTAATAACTCTTTTCTACTTAAGCTGATCTTTCCTTTTTCAGTTGAGATAACTTTAACTTCAAATTCATCTCCAACATGTAATACATCTTCTACGTTAGCTACTCTCTCATGTGAGATTTGAGAAACATGTAATAATCCGTCTTTTCCTGGTGCTACTTGCATAAATGCTCCAAATGAAGCTATTTTTACAACTTTAGCAGTGTAGATTTCTCCTACTTCAACGTCTTTTACATATCCATTTACTAATGTAACAGTTTTATCTAATGCGTCTTTATCTACAGCAAAGATTAATACCTTTCCAGTATCATCGATATCAACTTTAGCTCCAGTCTCTTCTACGATACCTTTGATATTCTTTCCAGCAGGTCCGATTAATGCAGATATTTTATCTGTATCAATTTGCATTTGATATACTCTAGGAGCTGTAGCTGCTAATTCTTCTCTAGGAGCAGGGATAGCTGCGTTCATAACACCTAATATTTCTGTTCTTGCTACTAATGCTTGCTCTAAAGCTATTCTCATAACTTCTTCATCTATTCCAGTGATCTTGATATCCATTTGAAGTGCTGTGATTCCTTTAGAAGTTCCAGCTACTTTAAAGTCCATATCTCCTAAATGATCTTCTAATCCCATGATGTCAGTTAAGACTACATAGTCGTCTCCCTCTTTAACAAGTCCCATAGCTATTCCAGCTACATGTTCCTTGATAGGTACTCCGGCAGCCATAAGTGATAATGATCCACCACAGATACTTGCTTGAGAAGATGAACCATTTGATTCAGTGATCTCAGATACTACTCTTACTGTGTATGGGAATACTTCTTCAGTTGGTAAAACATAAGAAAGTGCTCTTTCAGCTAATGCTCCATGTCCTAATTCTCTTCTTCCTGGTCCTCTCATGAATCCAGGTTCTCCTACTGAGTAAGAAGGGAAGTTATAGTGAAGGTAGAATTTCTTGTAGAAACTGTCATCTAATCCGTCGATTAATTGCTCATCTTGCTTAGTTCCTAATGTAGCAAATACCATTGCTTGAGTTTCTCCTCTAGTAAACATTGCTGATCCATGAGGTTGAGATAAGATATCTATTTCTGCGAAAAGGTCTCTTAATTCATCAGTTTTTCTTCCATCTACTCTATGCTTGTTATAAACAATAGCTTCTCTTACTAATTGCTTCATAAGGTCATGGTAATATTTAGCGAAGTCAAATGCTAAAGCTCCGTCTAATTCTTCTTCTTTAGTTTTTTCCATGTAGTCAGCTGTGAATATCTCTAATAACTCAGCTTCTAATCCGTCTACTGCATCTTCTCTAGCATGTTTTCCAACAACTAATACAGCTTCTTTTAATCTTGCAGTTGCTTTTTCATCGATGAATGATTTAACAGTCTCGTCGATTGCAGGTGCAGCAAATTCTATGTTTTCTTTTGCAACTAATGCAGCAAATTCCTCTTGGAATGCACATATTTTTTTAATGTTGTCATGAGCAAATAAGATTGCATCTAACATAACTTTTTCAGATAATTCAGCTGCTCCAGATTCTACCATGTTTACAGCTTCCTTTGTTCCTGCTACTGTTAATTCTAAATCACTTTCAGCTAACTCGGCTGGGCTTGGATTTAAAACGAATTCTCCCTCGATCATTCCAACTGTAACTGCTGCTACAGGTCCTAAGAAAGGAATATCAGAAACCATTAATGCTGCTGATGATCCGATGATCCCAAGGTAGTCAGTAGTACAAGTTTCGTCGTATGACATTACTGTATTTACAATATGTACGTCATAGTTGAACCCTTCAGGGAACATTGGTCTGATTGGTCTGTCTATTAATCTAGCTGTTAATGTAGCATTTGTAGAAGGTCTAGCTTCTCTCTTCATAAATCCACCTGGCATCTTTCCAGCTGCATAATATTTTTCTACGAAATCTACTGTTAATGGGAAAAAGTCCGCTCCCTTTCTAGGTGCTTTACTTCTAGTTGCTGTTACTAATAATGCAGTTCCACCACATTCTACTAATACAGCTCCTCCAGCTTGTCTAGCTAATTTTCCAGTAGACATTTTAATTACTTTTCCACCGATTTCTAATTCCATGTTTTTTTCTTTAAACATATATTCCTCCTATTATATTGGATGAGCCTAGGGGCCATCCTTACACTTTATTTTCTGAATCTAACTATCTGATACCAATCAGGAAAGTATAAAAATTCAGTTATTTCAATAGGAGACATAAAATAATAAGGGGAAAAAATATAATTATTTTAATTTATATTTTCATCTCTTACTACTTATTTATCTCCTATTGCTAGTAATTATATCACCCTATCCTCTTTAAGTAAAGGCTTAAAAAGAACTTTCAAAGGATACGATATCACTATCAAACTTAAAAATGAACTCTTGGTATAAAACTTATTTTGATTGTAATAAACCAGTTATAAATTTTTAAAGTTAAGGTAGAGACCTTTGGTGATATTTTATGTTAAAATATAAAGAATAATGAATTTATAACAGAATTATCTTGGAGGAGAGTATGAAAAAAAAATTAATTATAGGGATATTTTTTATCCTGGGTATCTCTATTTTTGCCAAAGAAACATATGTAAAGGGAAAGATCCTGTCTATATTAAAGGAGGAAGAGTTACCAGAGGATGAATATCTTAGTTCTATGACAGATTTTCAGGTGGAAATAATGGAAGGGGAGGAGAAGGGAAAGGTCTTAACCATTCCTCATCCAACCTATAGGGAAAAACAGCACAATCTATCCTTTAAGCCTAGTATGAATGTAGTCATATATAATGATACAGATGGATACTATATCATTGAAAGGGATAGGAGGGGTAGTCTCTACCTTTTAGTCTCACTTTTCTTAGGTTTGACACTGTTAATCGCAAAAAAACAAGGGTTGAAGGCAATTTTGTCTTTAGGAATAACAGGATTTCTAATATTTAAATTTATGATTCCCGGGATCATCTTAGGGTTTTCACCGATCTTAATTTCCATAGTTATTTTATCCATATCTTCTATCGTTACGATATTTTTTATGACCGGGTTTAATTCCAAGGGAATTATTGCTATCCTAGGAACCTTAGGAGGAGTTATTTTTGCAGGAGTTCTATCTATATTTTTTTCCAAGACCATGGGTCTTACAGGATATACGACTATGGAAAGTATTAACTATGCGTCCCTTATAAAAAATATAAATCTGAAGGAACTCATATCAACAGGGGTAATCATAGGGAGTGCAGGAGCAGTTATGGATGTATCTATGTCTATCTCCTCAGCACTTTCAGAGATAAAATCTCATAAGCCTAATATTACATCTCTGGAATTATATAACTCTGGGATGAGTATAGGAAGGGATATCATAGGGACCATGATAAATACTCTTATCTTAGCTTATATAGGGGGATCACTCTTCACAATAATGATCCTTACTATCCAGCAAAATGATTTTCCTAATATTCGGATATTAAATTTTGAATTTGTAGGAGTAGAATTTCTCCGGGCTTTTTGTGGAAGTATAGGAATATTAATAGCTGTTCCTCTGACATCTTTATTAGCTTCTAAAATTCATATGAAGAAGAATGAAAAGCAAAGTTAAGTTATATCTAGATAAAAAATAGAAGTTTGTCTATATTTATAGACAAACTTCTATTTTTCTTTTTAAAGTCTTAAAATATTGGTGTAATCAATGAAAATACTATATTTCCATTTTTTAAAGTGGATTCTTCAGTATCTTGATTACCAACTGAAACTCCTCCTTCGACAGATAATCCAGACTCTAACCTTTTTCCAATGCCTAAATATGCATAAGCTCCAGTTTTATCACTGTTTTTATAGAGGGTTCTTCCGTATCTTCCAGCAGCATAGAAACCTGGGATATTTTCAGAATAAAATTTACCACTGAGGTAGACAGGAAAAGATTCCATCTCATTATTCTTAAAGTTAAATTCCCCGATCCCTCCGACTCCAAGTTCAACATTGGGGAAAATTTCGTGAATAATTTCTAAATTTAAATTTAAACTTCCAGTTTTATCATCTAAATATTTACCATATCCGCCACCAACTCCTAAATTTATCCCAACTGAATAAAGGTTTAATCCTAAGAGAAAGAATCCTACTAATATTAATTTTTTCATAACTGCCTCCTAAAATGGAAATGTAAAATTTATTCCTAAAAGTAAATCGATTTCTCCTTCATGTTCAACAGCGTTTACTATTACCCCTGTATGACTTGTTCTTTCATAGTCGTCATAGATATAACTAGAAAGGTGTCCCATTGGGTCTATAAAGATCATAGTAGCACTGCCCCAAAATTTAGAATCAAAGAGCATCCCGTCATTATCTAATATGTGGTTTTGAAGAGTATAAAATCCCTCTCCCAAGATAGAACCAAAAACAGGAGTTATAACAAGATCCTGCATGGAAGGTGGCTCAGCAAATGCTTCTACCCCATATTCCCAAAAAAATGTAGAGATAACAAATGTATACCAAAAAGATTCCAAAGGGGAATAATTGGCATTTCTAGCAAGGATATAATAAGCACCACCTGCATACACATGACCTACATAGTTATACATTGGGCTGTCTTGATCCCATACCGGCCCACTTTTTATGTTGTTTTCCCATTTCTGGAATATACTGGTTTCTTCATCCTTATCCCACCCTGTTGATGATCCTGGGAGCAGATAAAGGGTAGTGGCTGTTACACCTGCAAGGATAAATAATGAACCTGTATCTTTTTTTAACTTATCAAAGTTTTTTTCAAAAATAACATTTTCTGTATCTAGGTTGTAACTAATTTTTTCTTCCTCTCCAAAGATTATATTCCCTATGAGAATAAAAAATATAATGGTAAGAGGAAATTTTTTAAAATTAAACATTTGAATTCACCTACTTAGTTTAGAATTTAAATTTTAGTAACTATTAATATCTATTATAGTTATTAGAGAAAAAAATAAAAAACCCTTTTAAAAGAGTTTTTTAATTTTTTTTAATCTTCTAAAAGGTTAGATGGATATGGTGGGCACGACGAAACTCGCAAGATATTTACTGGGGTAGCTAGACGACTATAAATTTCGAATTCAAAGTCAAAATTTAGTTCTAAAATTAGCGATAATTTATGACAGAACCTTTGCGTGTCTCTTTACCTCTTTTCTTTGTGTTGAAGGGTTTAAAATCTGTGTAATCTGTGACAAAAAAGAAAGTTCTAAAGATTTCATCTTTAATTTGTGTTCTATGAATACAAAAATGAACTATTAAAGGCTGAAGAGTTCATCATCCTTTATGGCAGTGTTTTTAGTATGAAATATTTTTAGGAGTTTTTCAGGAGTAAGATCTTGTTTTTCTTCCCCTTTAAAATCTAAGATGATCTTTCCTTCATGGAGCATGATCAGTCTGTTTCCATATTTTATAGCATCATTTAAATTATGAGTTATCATAAGTGTAGGAATATTATGAGATTCCACTATTTTTTTTGTTTTTTCCATGATTAATTCCGATGTCTGAGGATCAAGAGCAGCAGTATGCTCATCTAATAATAATAATTTTGGTTTATTTAAAGTTGCCATGATAAGAGCGAGACACTGCCTCTGCCCGCCAGATAATAACCCAACTTCGGTATCTAATTGTTTTTCTAATCCTAAACCTAATTCGGTTAGAGACTTTTTATAGATCTCTTTCTTTTTTTTATTTAGACCCATAGTAAGGTTAAATTTTTTTCCTTTGTTGTCTGCCATGGAAAGATTTTCAAAGATTGTCATAGATGGTGCTGTTCCCAAGGTAGGATTTTGATAGACCTTTGAGATAAAAGTATTTCTTTTATAATTGGCTAAAGTTGTAAAATCTTTATTTTCTATATATAAACTTCCATCATCTGGAATAATATTTCCCATAATTATATTTAGAAGGGTAGATTTTCCAGCACCATTACTTCCGATAATAGATACAAAATCCTCTTGATTTAATTGGAAATCTAACCCTTTAAAAACTTTTTTTTCACTCCCTAATTCAGAGTGGAATGATTTGTATAAATTATTAATTTTGAGCATTTTGAAATACACCTCCTAATCTATTTTTTAATATTGAGTTTAAATTTTTACTTTTAAATGCCATGATTCCAACAGTAAGGATTGCAGTGATAAGTTTTATATCACTGGCGTTAAACCCTATCTTGAGGGAGCCAAGTATTATAAATCTATATAAGATAGAACCGATAATTACGATAGTTGTGACATTTAACATCTTTCCTTTTTTTAAGACACTTTCACCAATTATGATAGAGGCCAATCCTGTAACGATAGTTCCTGTCCCCATAGCAACATCTGAAAACCCCTGGTATTGGGCTAAGATACCGCCAGATAGGGCTACTAGTCCATTAGCTAACATGAGACCAATAATCTTTAATTTCTTTTCATCTATTCCCAAAGATATAACCAAAGTTTCATTGTCACCTAAAGCCCGGAGGGAAAATCCAAATTTTGTTTTTAACAGATAGTCTAGGAAGAACTTAGACAGAAGGACAATAAATAATATAATAAAAAGATTGGATCTATTGGAAAAAATGTTATCAATTCCAAATAGTGGGATATTAGATCTTCCCATAATTCGAAGATTGACACTGTATAAACCTGTCATAACAATAATTCCAGCCAAAAGGTTTGTAATCTTAAATTTGATATGGATATATCCCGTAATAAATCCTGCAAGGGATCCGCCGACGAATGCTATACCTAAAGCTAGGATAGGGTTAGCCCCCTTTGTAATAAGTATAGCTGCGATAGAAGCTCCCATAGGAAAAGACCCGTCTACGGTAAGATCTGGGAAATCTAGTATTTTATAGGAAATATATAATCCTAAAGCCATTATTGCAAAAATTAATCCCTGTTCAATAGTTCCTAATAACATAATTTACTCCTTTATAATCTCAATATTTTTTAACTTATCACTATTCGGTGAAATTCCATATTTTTTCATCTGTTTTTCATTGATAGTTAATTCAGATTTGTTTAAATATTCTATGGGCATCTTTTCAATTTTATCTCCATCGAGGTATCTTATAACCATCTCTCCAGTCTGGTATCCCACTTGGTATTCTGATATACCAGAGGAAGCCAATGCACCTGCTTCAGTAAAATCTCTGGTAGCACCTATAACTGGGGTATTAGCTTTATTAGCTCTATCTATGATAAGGCTGTAAGCAGAAGCAACATTGTTATCCTTGGTTGTGTAGATTACATCGACTTCTCCTAAAAAACTATCCATTGCAGAAGCTATCTCTGTAACGTTGGTAACTCCCCTGGCGATAACTTTATATCCAGCTTTATTAGCAGCTTTAGTAAATTCTTCAGTAAGATATGTGGAATTAGCTTCGCTGGTAGTATAGATAGTCCCTATTGTCTTAGTTTTAGGAAGCAATTCCTGTATTAGTTTTACCTGCTCTTTTACCGGTGACATATCACTGACCCCTGTAATGTTTGTTCCTTTCAATCCAGCTACGACAGGATTGGTAACAGCTGTAAAAAAGAGTGGTTTTTCAGGTATTTTATTCAAGGCAGCTTGGGCACTAGGAGTAGTGATAGCTACGACAATATCAGAATCTTCATTAAATTGAGCTGCAATAGTTTGAGCTGTTATAAAGTCCCCTTGAGCATTTTGATAGTTGAATAAAATCTTGTCTTTATATTTACTGTTTTTCAGAGCATCTTCCACTCCACTTCTAATCAAATCCAGTGATGGGTGTTCTACAATTTGAGTGATACCAATATTTATTTTTTCTGAGGTGTTCGTTATTTCCTTACCTTCTTTATTTTTTTCCTGACACCCTGCTAAACTCATGATTAAAATGATTCCTAAAATTAATTTTTTCATTTCCTTACTCCCTTTTAATTTATTTTTATAGTTTCCTAGGTAATAAAAAAAGAGGTCAATCCATAGGATTAACCTCTTCTGTATAATATTTTTTTCATTATATCTAAAAAAACAATAATATCTATTATTATTTTTTCTAAATATATTTTGAAATTATATATAACTACAGCAACTATTGGTCAAAAACAGATCTACTTAATAATTCAGTATTAAATTTATTAGATTCGTTTTTGCACCACCAAGTAAGTCTCTTAGACATAATAGTCACCTCCATTTATTTTTTTATTTGAATAATCATATAATGAATGGGATGAGATTGTCAACAGAAAGATTTAATTTTTTAAAAAATGTTAGAAAAAAATAGATAAAAGTGTATAATTATATTGAATATAATTATAAAATTTAGAGGGTGGTAGAGATGGAAATAATAACTTGTCATATATATGCAGACTTAGATGCACTTTCTTCTATGGTTTTAATAAAAAAATTATATCCTAATGGGATATTAGTTTTCCCGGGACATATTGGGAAAAGTGTGAAAGCTTTTGTAAACCTGTATCAAAATTTTTTACAGGTAAAAAAAATAAAAGATATTCAGATGGATAAGGTGAGTAAACTAATAGTTGTGGATACTTCAAAAAAAAATAGGATAGGATTATTCGAGCAATTATTGGATAGGGATGATGTAGAGGTTGTAATCTATGATCACCACAAGATCAGTGAAAATGATATAAAAAATAGGAGAATTATCAGGAAAAATTATGGATCTAATACCACTAATATATTAGAAGTTCTCTTAGAAAATGACCCGGATATTAAATTTGATCAGATAGAAGCTACCTTGGGTCTTATGGGAATATATGAGGATACAGGAAACTTTAGTTTTGACAGTACCACTCCAAAAGATTTGGAGATGGCATCTTATTTATTGCAAAAGAATGGAGATCTGTCCAAGGTCAACGAATATGTTCAAAAGGGATTGGAAAAGGAGCAGCTGGAAATATTTATAGAACTTATTGAAAACTCTGAATTTATAGATATCGATGGAGAGGTAGCACAACTGACCTACTATAAAAGTGATGATTTTATTTTTGGTATGGATGAGTTGATAAATAAGATACAGTATCTAGGGAAATCCAGTCTATGTGTAATTTTATGTGGGAATGATAAGAGGATAAGTATAGTAGGGAGATCTTCAAATAAAATAAATGTAGCTGAAATTTTAAAAGATTACAAGGTAGGAGGGCATGAATATGCTGTCTCAGGTGTAATCAGAGATCAAAACATGAAAAAATTATACGGGGATATAAAAAAAAGAATAGAAAGTGTGATTAAACCCAGTAAAAAATCCATAGACATAATGAATACTCCTGTTAAAACTATCTTAAGGGATACCAAAATTAAACTTGCTTATAAGGTAATGTATAGGATGGGCTATGGTGGGTTACCCATTGTAGAAGATGGGAAGATTGTAGGGATAATTACAAGAAATAGTGTAGATAAAGCGCTAAATCATGGTTTTTCAAATGCTCCTGTAAGTGCCTATATGACATCGGAAGTGGTCACAGCAGATATACATCTCAGTGTTGAAGAATTAAAAGCTCTTGTGGTGGAAAAAGGAATTGGAAGGGTTCCCATAGTAGATGACAAAGGGAAGATCCTTGGGATAGTGACTAGAACCGATATATTGAAATCTATCTACAGTAAAAATCCAGTAAGGAAGGCTAAAAAATTAAAATTTGAATCGGAAATAAAAAATAATATTGAAGGGGTAGTTCCTGCCAAACTCTTGAAATTATTGAAGATTATAGAAGCGGTATCAAAAAAAAGAAATGAAAAAGTATTCTTAGTAGGAGGGATAGTGAGAGATCTTATCTTAGGAATAAACAATAAGGATATCGATATAGTAGTGGAGGGAGATGGGATAAAATTCGCTCTGGAACTAAAAGATATGCTGGGGGCAAAAAAAGTAAGGATACATGAAAAATTTAAAACAGCAGTGGTTGTGGTTCACGATGATTTAAAATTGGATATAGCCAGTTCAAGGCTGGAATACTATGAATACCCGACTTCCCTTCCAGTAGTGGAATATGGAAATATCAGGGATGATATGTATAGGAGAGATTTTAGTATAAATGCCATGGCTTTGGAGATTGACAGTTATAATTTTGGTAAACTCATTGATTTTTATGGGGGGTATGATGATCTTGCTAATAAAAAAATAAGGATCTTGCATAATTTGAGCTTTGTAGAGGATCCTACAAGGATAATTAGGGCATTTAGATTTGCAGCTAGATATGGATTTGAACTGGAAAAAGATACGGAAATATTTTTAAAAAATGCAATAAGTGATGGATTTTTAAAAAAAATATCCTGGCCTCGGGTTAAACAGGAGTTGGAGATCTTATTTTCTGATAAAAACTTAACCAGGGGGATGGAGTTCTTAAATAAATACAATGTATTTGTTGAGATCAACCCTAATATCAAATATGACTTGGAGATGAAGAAAAATATAGAAAAATTAGAAAGTCTTGAGGGACTTCTAAATTTTGTTAATATTAAAAAATGGTTATTGGTGTTCTTGATCATACTGGAAAATTTAGAGAAAAAGGAACTGGATCTGGTATTTAAAAAATTTAATTTTTCAAATAAATTTATAGAAAAGTATGATTATGGTATATTAATAAGGGAGAAAATATTGGAACAGTTAGAGTCAGCAGATAAAAATTCAGATATATATAATGCACTAAAAAATATATCTATGGAAATAATAACTCTTATCTATATTCAAAACAGAAAGGAAAAGATAAAAATAAAAATTGAAAACTATATCTATAGTTTATCTAAAATGAAACCCCTTATCAGAGGGGAGGATCTTGTTAAAAATGGAGAACTGCCTGGAAGAGAATTTAAGGATAAACTAAATGCTTATTTTATGAAACAGATGGATATGGAAGAGCCGACCAAGGAAAAAATATTAAAAATGTAGGAGGTAAGATGAAAATAAAATTTTTATACATATTAGTGATATACAATATTTTTGTTATTACTCTCAAATCTGAACCACCAGTTTCTAAAGATCACCCTATGGAGATCTCAGCTATAGATTCAAAGATTGAATTGAAAAGATCCCAGATAATGGAGTTGGAAAATTTAAAAAAAGCAATTTTAAAGAAGAAAAAATCCGGTGAAAGAATTAAAATCGGGGTTGCTTTAAGCGGAGGAGGATCTAAGGGGTTTGCTCATATAGGTGTACTCCGGGTTTTGGAGGAGAATAATATCCCCATAGACTATATCAGTGGGACCAGTATGGGAGGGATTGTAGCCAGTTTATATGCAGTAGGCTATAACCCAGATGAGATAGAAGCTATTGTAAAAACTATGGATTGGAGATATAGATTGTCCAATGATCCCATGAGGATGGATATTCCATTGGAAGAAAAATTTAGATCTGAAAAATATTTTGCTTCAGTAACCTATGATGATAAATTAAATTTCAGCCTTCCAAAGGGAGTTCTGACAGGGGAAAAATCATATTTAAAATTAAAGGAATTATTTTGGGATGTAAAGGATGTTAAATCTTTTGATGAATTTAAACCTGCCTTGAGAATAATTGCTACAGATTTTAATACGGGAAAAGCTAAAAGTTTTGATCATGGAGATCTGGCTCTTATTGTCAGTGCCAGTATGGCAATTCCCACTATATATGATCCTGTAAAAATAGAAGATAAGGTGTATATAGATGGTATGGTTTCAAGGAACCTACCAGTAGAAGATCTATTTTCAGCAGGGGCAGATATTGTTATTGCCAGTGATGTAGGAGCCCCCCAGATAGATCAGTTGACCTATAATTTATTGACTGTAGTAAGTAAAATTTCTACATACAGAGGGACAGAATCTACAGAAAAACAAAGGGAATTGGCAACTATAATCATAGATCCCGATGTAAAACTAGAAGATGCTACAAATTTTGATAATTTTGACGACCTGATCTCCAAAGGGGAATTAGCAGCTGAGAAAAAGCTGAAAGAATTAAAAAAATATGAAAATCCAAATGTAGAGCAAGGAAAGAGGAAAAGAGGAGATCTAGAAGAGGTCTATATAGATGATATCCAAATTGAAAATTCTAAATTTTTAGGAGAAGAGATGAGAAGGGAGATAGTAGAAGATCATCTGGATAGTAAAATCCCGGGGAAGGTAAGTTATAAGGAATTGGAGAGTTTAATGATGAAGCTCTATGCCATGCCGTATATTGAAAAATCCTACTATACAATTGATGGATCTACCCTAAAGATAAGTGTAGATGAAAATGAACTGAACTTTATAAGGGTCGGGGCAAACTATAATTCCGATACAGGGGCAAAGTTAGCTGTAGGAACAGATCTTACAAAAATAGGAAAGATAGGAAGGGTAACATCCTTAGAGTTTGAGGCTGGGGACTATAAAAGTATTGAATTCGATAACTTTTGGTATTATGGGGAAAAAAATAAAGTAGGAATAAATTTGAGCTTGGGATATGAGGAAAATCCTTTATATATCTATGATGAAAGAAGTTTAAAGGCTGAATCTACAGAGGCTCATAAATTTATTGATCTTAGCTTAACAACTAAATTATTCAGGCAGTTTGATTTTTCTGCGGGATTAAAATATATCGATGCTGAAAATGAATTTGATGTAGGTTCCGATGAATATAAAGATATTTTAAGTACAAGCTACGGGTATCAGGAGGCGTATTTAAAGCTGGTATTGGACAGGAAAAATAGTTCAATCTATCCTACCAAGGGAACTTATTTACAGGCTAGGCATGAGGTAGGTGGAATAGGTAGCGATGATGTAGAATATTATAGTGAATTGGGGATAATACAGGGTCATATGTCACTAACTCCTAAACTTTCATTGAATGCCTCTTTAAGTGGAGGAGTGGTCAGTGGTGAGCATATTCCCCTGGGAAATCATTTTAAAATCGGTGGAATAAACAATGATTTAGATAACAACTACATCTCGTTTTATGGGTATAATACCATGAGAAAGTTAGCTTCTGAATTTATAGTGGGGCAGATAGGAGCCCAGTATATGATCTACCCAAACATATATATATTAGCTAAAATTAATGTATTAACCTATACAGGTATAAATGAGAACGATTCCATAAAAGATAACGGTAACTTAATATTTGAAGATTTTGAACAAGGATATGGTATAACTTTAGGATATAAATCTATCTTCGGGCCGCTGGAGATTTCAGCGACAAATGATGCAGATTCTTCTAATAGTGGAATAATATCTGTTAATATGGGTTATGTATTTTAAGGAAAATTATCGGTTCGATTATTTTCTTTCCAGATTTTTCAGAGTAAAAACAGATTCAGACAGATCGGGATTTAACTTTATATCAGTTAAAATTAACTCGGTATAAGAATTTTTTTTCAATTTATCATCTATACGAAATATTGTTATATAGTATCTGTCTTCAATTTTTTTGATTTCATCAACTATATATTCTTTTAACAGTTTACCGGAATTAGCATACATCTCACCCTTATCTATGGTAAGGGTGTTTTTATTTATCCAGAGGATCTGCCTGTAATATTTAGCTTCCTCTCCTTCTTTTCGGATTAAGTCTACGACATATTGGTCAGGAGTTTCGTCGATTATTTTGGAGTCATAGAGGGTGCTGTATTTATTTCTATCGGTCTGGTCATCGTAGGAGATATCACTTCCCATCATACTTTCCTTCAGCATATGTTTTGAAATTTTTATTGTTCTGGATGTGCTGGGCATATAGATCCACAGGTTTTTCCCATTTCTCAAATATTTTGTTCCCCTGTCTCTAGCAGGGTATTTAAATACAATAAAAGATCTTTCGTTCCCCACAGCATCCATGATAAATTTTTTTGTGTATTTTTTATCTTCCCTATGGATGATCATCTCCCCACTATAACTTACACTTTTAGGGGTCATATTGTAGTCTAATCTGGTTAAAATTTCCTTGGAACTCATACTGAAAATTAAATTTGATAAAAGAAAAAAAATAAATAATATTTTCATAGCTCTCTTCCTCCTAAGATTACTCGTTTCTCATATTCTCCACGGCTTCCTTTTTTACCTCTGAAAAGATAGCTAAAAAAGTAGCCAGGGTAGAGGTAACAAGGGCAACCGTGAGACTTAAAGCAGTAACAAAAATAGTTAAATGGGGGTAGATAACTCCCTTTATATTTAACTCACTGGTGAAGGATTCAATCATGTCACCAAAGTTTACTCCTACTCTGCCTAAGTAGAGAGCTATTCCACCTCCTAAGATAAGTCCTGCAATCCCGCCTATGACTCCCATGAGTCCTCCTTCTAAAATAAATATTTTTTTTATTTCTCTCTCCTTCATCCCCAAAGCCTTTAACAGTCCAATTTCATGACGCCTCTCAAAGACAGTCATAAGCATGGTATTGGAGATACTGAGCCCAGATAGGGTGGCAAAGATAAAGATAAATATTCCCTGGATAAAAGGCAAAACTTGAGTGAAACTTTCATTCATTCCTATTTCATCCCACCTCTTTACAAGGACAGTTTTATCTGTATTTTTAGTCAAAAAACTTTTTATGGGGATCTCCTTATTATTGGAATATATGAGGTACTCAGTTATCCTGTCCTCCATATCTAAAAGATATTGACTGCTTGCCAGGGTGATGTAGAAACTTTTATTCAGTCTGGTATTGTCCATCTTATAGAAGCCGACTATATTATAGTTGAGAGAATAGAGTGATTTATCCTGGGTTTGGGTAAGGAGGGTAACTTGATCTCCTAATTTTAAATTGAGCCTTCTTTTGAGAGTTTCACCGATAATAATTTCATTATTATTCTCTAAAAATTTCCCTGAATAGATGAATTTATCGAATCCGATTATTTTTTTATCTTTACTTTCTATCCCGCTTCCCATGGCTTTTTCATGTTTTTCATTGAAATAGATCAAACCTCCAAATTTTATCCGGCCGACACCGATATTTTTTTCAGAGATTCTTTCAACTACTTTTTTTATTTTAGAGTATGAAAAGTTAGATGAAACATCTAAACTCCGAGATCGGAGTTCATAATCTGGTGCTGTTATCCTAACATCACCGGTCATTCTTTTTCCACTTTCTAAAAATAGATTCTTTTCCCCCTCTATCCAGCTGAGACCAAATGTCATTCCAGAGGTGGCAATTAAAATAATCAAAATAGTTAAAAAAGATCTTTTTTTATTCCGTTTTAAATTTTTAAAAACTACACTAAGTAACATAGTCATCTACTCCCTTATAACATCGATAGGATTTAATTGAGTTGCCTTATAAGCTGGGTAAAAACTTGCTATGGCAGCTATAATAATCCCAAATATTAAAAATAATAAATTTAATTTAAGGTCAAAATAACCGTAGATCCTATCGGAAAGGGGGATGGTAGTAGATAATTCATGGGCAAGATCGGGAATGGGAATTCCCACCAATTCATAGTAATAAACCAGACTTCCTCCTAAAATAAATCCAATACTACTGCCTATACCTCCTAAGATACTCCCTTCTAAGAGGAACAACTTCATAATCTCTTTGGGTTTTAAACCATTGGCCATTAGGATACCAATCTCTTTTTGTCTTTCCAGCATTGCCATCAACATGGTATTGACTATTCCCACTCCAGACATGAATAAAATAATGCAGCTTAAGATTATAACTACTTTTACTTTAAGTTTAGTAATGACTATTAGGTCAAATAGTTCATCTAGGTAGGAGATGGTTTCTACTCCTAATTTATCTAAACTTTTTAAGTCTGTAGGGGAGATCTCACCCCTTAAAACGATGTCGTTGATGTGGTCGGTTTCGGTAAACTCCTGAGCTGATTTTAAATCTATCAATACGGTATTTAGATCAAATTCCAACCCACCTGTTTTTATTATTCCTGTGACCACCAGGTCTATGGCATTTAAACTCTCTTTAGCTGTAGTTCCCCTTAAAACAAATGGATCTCCCACATGCAGCTCTAAGTCTTTGGCCAGAGTAGAAGAGATAACTACTCCCAGATTACCATGGGTGAGGTAGGAGCTCCTTTTAAAAAAACTATCTTCAATTTTCATATCTCCGCCGATGACTCTCACAGGATAATCATACCTTCCATCAGTTATAACTCCTGAAAAAATCAGTCGGCTGCTGTGATCGTATTTTTTTATAATAGAAAGGCTTTCTTTGGGGATAAGGAAATCTAAACGGTCATCGATATTTTCATATTTTTCTTCAAAATAACCCTTTCCATAGAGTTTATAGTCTCCGGTTTCTGTTTCCCTCATTATTTTAATGACCCTTCTCTCCATCCCTACATTTAAACCTATACCTACAATTATGAAGAAGATCCCAAATGCTAAACTGGCCAATGTTAAAACTGATCTGATGCGGTGCCTGAATATATTTCTAAAAGCCATCTTTACTATCATATTTTTCACCTTCTATCTTTCCGTCCCTTATCTTTATAATCCTTCTGGCCTTCTCAATGATCATGATGTCATGGGAGGAAAAGATAAATGTAGTCTTTTTTTCTAAATTTATTTTTACCATTAGATCTAAGACCTCTTTGCCGGTCTGGGTATCTAAATTTGCCGTGGGCTCATCTGCCAAAACCAGGATGGGATCTTTGATAAGAGCACGTGCTATGGCAACCCTCTGCTGCTGCCCGCCGGACAGTTCCGAAGGTCTTCGGTCTTTTAACTGAAAAATCCCTAATTCATGGAGAAGGCTATCAATCTTCTCTTTTTTTTCTGTAGGGCTGTGTTTTTCACACAGATCCAGAGCAAATTCAATATTTTCATAGACTGTCAGTACAGGAATAAGGTTATAACTCTGGAAGATAAATCCTATCTTATCCCTCCTAAAATTTGCCCTCTCATCTTTATTTAAAAGACTGATATCCTGGTTATGGATAATAATTTTTCCCTCAGTGACGGAATCCATGGCACCTATAATATTTAAAATAGTCGTTTTCCCTGAACCAGAGGGGCCTGCTATTACGGCAAAATCACCAGAATCGATCTTAAAGTTGATATTGTCTATGGCTCTGACCTCTACCTTTCCATGTTTATATATTTTTGTTATTTCTTTTCCTTCTACAATTGTCATAGATCCTCCTAAAAAAACATCTTAGTTCTAAAAACGATCTCGTTGGTTAATTCTTTATTATCTTTAGTCAAGTATCCATATTTTTCAAAATTATGGTAGTAGTTATAGGCAAATTCAAAATTCACATAATCATTGTATATATAATTTAAAGTTGTGTTTAAATATCCTCCATCATCTATAAGGAGACACCCCTGATAAAATTCAAAAGATTCATTTATCCTTAAATTATAGGTGAAATAGGTCCCGCCCCCCTCCTTGTTATAAAATCCTTCCATGGCAGTATAGACATTTTTCTGGTAGAGATTAAAGTTGTAGTCGATTCCTGCGACCAGGGTATAAAGATCATCGGTTTCATATTTATCATAGGATATCTGCCCCCAGACTCCAATAATGAGATCTCCCTTAGTCTCTAAAACAATCCTTTCATTTTTCTCGATTTTTCCGGTTATTGGAGATGGTTGTGCAATATGAAAATAGTTCATCATAACTTCAAAATCATCTATCAGGAAAGTGTATCTTCCTGCAAAATTTTCATCTTTTTCATCGGTCTTAAATCCAATGAATTCAAGTCTGGACATATCCGAAAGACTGTATTTGAACCTTATAGAATCGACTCCTCTTTTATCGGATTTAGGATCTTCTATATCGATCTCATTGAATACATCTGAAAAGTTGAAGATATAGCCATGACCCCAGCTTATGGTCTGCCGGCCTGCTGAAAGGGTGAGGTCGTCTATATAATACTCTAAATACCCCCGGTACAGGTCTACACTAGGATCTGCTCCCTCCTCTCCAATGAGGGAAAGTTCTGTATAAAAATTTTCCCCTTCATGCCGGAGGCCTGCAATCCCTTTATAGTACCAATAATTTTCCTCATAATTCTGCAGGCTGTAATCTCCCCTTAACTCCAAAAAATAATCTATGGAAAAGCACAATTGAGTGATGAAAAAAAATAAAATAAAAATCTTCATAAGATGCCCTCCAAATTTTAAAGATAGGTTAAGAAGCCTGCTATATAAATGTTATACAGGTTGAAATAGTGGAATCCTTTTAAAAATATAAATAAAGGAACTAGGAAAAGTTTATATTTACAGGTATAAATATAAAAAAATAAAGGGAGGGAAATATGAAAAAGATGAATATCGGGAAAATTTCATTGTTGATAACGGCAATTTTATTGGTTGGGTGCAGCGCTCTTAATAAACCTGGTGACAGCCATATGGACGGGCAGACTCATATGGAGACTGAAAGTCATATGAAGATGGATACCCATATGCATGGAGAGATAGATTCTGTGGATGTGTTTACACCTGTGGAAGAATTTTTAAATTTGGAATTGGATAATTATAAGGACTACGAAGTTTATGGGCACAGGGTTATGATGGCAGATAATTCTAAGTACATTACTAAAAATACCGGAAATATTTTTATGAATTATATGATCCCCCACCATGAGGGAGCTATAATAACAGCCCAGGGGATAATTCTTATTACTGAAGATGAAGAATTAAAGACCCTGTGTGAAGGGATAGTTACTTCACAGGTAAGGGAAGTAAAGGAGATGCAGCAGCTGCTATCTTCTAAAAGGTTGATTGATAATGAGGTTAAAGGTTTTGAACAACTCATGGTGAAATTAATGGATGAGATGATGGCAGAGATGGTTATACCTGAAGATAATTTAAATAAAAAGGAGGCGGAAACTTTATTTTTATCCAATATGATAGATCATCATAAAGGTGGAGTAAGGATGGCAGAGGAATATTTGAAGGTCGGGAAAAACAGCAGTTTGATAGAACTCAATAAACACATAGTAACTACTCAGAATAAGGAGATAGAGATCATGGAAAGATTGTTGGGAAACAGGCAGATATAAAAAATTTAGTCTATAAAAAAAAGCCGTCAAAGTTAAACTGTACCCTTTGTCAAGGACACTTAAAAAAAAGGTATGGTTAAGATACTGTTAAAAGATGATTTCTGTATTGCACAGGAGTCATCTTTTTTAAGTTCCATTGATACCTATGGTTATTGTAATAATTCATATATTTAGATACTTCTTTCTTTACATCATCTAATGTTTTTAAGGGCTTTAAATTTATTTCATCTTTCATATGTCCAAAGAATGACTCCATAGGAGCATTATCCCAACAGTTACCTTTTCGCGACATTGATTGGATAATTTTCTTTGATTTCACTAATCTTTGAAACTTAGGATTAGTATAGTGAAAGCCTTGATCCGAATGAATAATGCACTCTGGATGGAGTTTAAACTTTCTTTTAACTAAGCGCTTAACCGTGTTTAAAGCAATATCAATACTAAGACTATGAGACACCTCATGAGCTAATACTTCATTAGTACTACCATCTTTTATTGTTGAAAGATAAGCTCTTTTTCCAATTCCATAAGTTAGATAGCTGATATCAGTTAGGAGAACTTTTTTAGGAACTTCTTGTTTAAATTCTCTTTTCAATATATTAGGGACAGTCGAATGTTCCTTAGTTGCTTTAGCTATGTTTTTATAGGGGTTCGGTTTTCTGTGAGGACATATTATTTCGTATTTTTTCATAATTCTTCTTATTTTTTTCAAATTAAAAATAGTATCAAATTCATTCTCTAAAATCATCCTGATACTTCGGGCGCCCTTCTTAAAACCTCTTCTATTAAAAGCTTTTAGAATTAATCTTTTGGAGTTTAAATCTTTAGCTTCTTTATTATTTCTATTTTTTTCTGAATTAATATAGTTGTAAAAACCAGACCTGGAAACCCCCGCTTGAAAACATAGAAATTTAATTTTTGATTTCAACTTATATCTTTTAACTATTAATTTAATAGCTTCAAAAATCTCAGTTTTATTTAAGCATCCCCCCTTTCGATCTCGTCTAACTTTTTTAAAAATTCATTCTCTATTTTTAAATATTCAATCTGTGCTTCTAAACGTTTAATTTTTTCTAAATCTGTTAACTCTCTTTTCAGAGGTCTTCCAGAAGATGTTTTCCTGGAATCCATTAAACCCAGTTCACCATTATCTTTAAAAGCTTTCCTCCAACGTTTAGAGGAAGTTTCAACTCTTTTCATACCTAAAATATCCACATCAAAGCCAGCTTCCTCAAAAATTATACGCGGAGGCTTTCCCATTTTATATTCCTCAATAAATTTCTTTTTAAATTCAAAAGTATATGTAATAGCTTTATTTGAAACTTTAGAAATATTTTTATTTTTAGATAATTTAGTAACTTCTATATCTGAAAATATTTTTTTAGACATTTAATTCACCCCTTTAAACTCTTATTAAAAAATTGTATCAAAAAAACCATGAAACTAACACTTTTTTTCAAGTGTCCAGTTTCATGGTTACAGTTTAAGTTATCTGACGGCTTTTTATATTATATATTTTTTATAATTAAATCTGCTCTTCTTAACTTAGGAACATAGTGGATATCATTAGATCTGAAATATCTGGTGTCAGAAGTGGTATCTATGATCTCTACAGTTTCTTTTGGTTTACCGATGGCAATCAAAATCCCTAAATCATAGTCATCTGAGATCTCTAAAAGATCTTTTATCACAGGTTTATTATAGGCACCAAGGAGACAACCACCATACTTCATATCCCTCAACTTCAACATGATATTCTGGCTGGCAATTCCCATATCAAAATTGAACATGGCCTCACTAATACCTATTTTTTTCTCATTTAACATCAGGATATAAGCTGCCGGAGATTCCTCCTCTGTAGGATTCCAATTTATAAATCCAGCCCATTTAGTATGAGGAAAGACCTGACTGCAAATTTCCTCATTTGAGATTAAAACATATCTTATACATTGTGCATTTCTAGCAGAACTAGAATATCTGGCTATTTCAATAACTTCTTCTAACTCTTTTTTACTGATTTTTACCTTTTCAAAACTCCTAAAAGATCTCGTCTCTCTAATTAATTTATCAATCAAAAACCTTACCCCCTTATAAATATATCTACTAAAAGTATCTTTCAAAATTCAGCATATGTCAATAGTGGCAGGGGATAATTTTTGTTTTAATGTTTATTTAACGTTGCCTTTTATTTTCTCTTTTTATTTTGATAAAATTATAGTTCCCATTGATCTTCCTTTTATATCCAAAATTTGTAATAGTAGGAAAGATTCCTATCCTCCTGATCTCAAAGATATCATCGCTGAGACAGTATGAACCGGAGTCGGTGCCTACGGCGTAAGGATATCCTGCCTCACTGACCATCTTTTTAGCCCTGTCATCCAGATCACCATAGGGATAGGCAAAGGAATTCAGTTGAATATTTAATTTGTTCTCGGTGATCTCCTTATCCTTAAATATCTCATTTTTCATCTCCATGTCGCTCAGCTGGGAAAGTCTGGGATGACTGAGGGTATGTCCTCCAAATTCAATGATACCGCTGTCTCTCATCTCCTTCAACATAGGGAGGTCCATCATTTCAAAGGTTTTTTCATCGGTTAAATCAACATCCCATTTATTGTAGGTTCTATCAGAAACCAGATAGATAACAGCATTGAATCCGAATTCCTTCAGGATGGGAAATGCATAGGTATAGTTATCTACATAACCGTCATCAAAAGTCAGCATGATATATTTTTTTTCAAACCTCTGGTGGATGGGAATACCAGCTAGATCACTAAACGTAATAGGGATATAGTTTCCCTTCTTTAAGATCGTCATATGATCCCTGAACTGATCGATGGTCACATAGGTACCGTGTTTTCCAGATTCTGTATCTACATCCTTGATCACTCTATGGTACATGATCACAGGGATATCATATTTTTTTACCCTTACCCATTCCCTCTGATATGTTTTTTCCAGAGTATCCACAATCTTATGGATATTGAAGTTTTCTCCGATAATATCTATTACTTCTGCAGGAGTTTGTTTTAATTTTATACCGAGTTCTATCTCAGATTTGATAAAATTCCAATCAAAATTATGGTTAGTTCTATCTCCTACATCTCCAAAATTAGAAGCTAAAGCTAAATGGGCGGTATCAGTATCTATAATACCGATCTCCTTGGCTTCTCCAATGGCTAAAGTAGGTCTTCCCATAAGTAAACTCTCCATAGCAACCCTTCCCGCTCCTATAACCAGATCGGAATCAGCCATGAACTCATATACGTTATCGATATATCCTGTAAAGTTTACCTTGTTTTTAAAACTATTAAATCTTTCGGGGATATCTTTCCCGCCGATTATATTTACAGTATATTTATCTAAATCAATGGAGTTAGTCAAGAGATTATAGGTTATATCCGCTTTAGGGCCTGATAAACGTCCAATGATAGAGATTACTTTTTTTTCATTTTTAGGAGGAGTTGAGACTTTAAATTTACTTAGATCTATCCCATTTCTGAGAACCTTAATTGCAGCAGGATCGACACCAAAAGTTTCTATTAAATCATTTTGTATATTTTCACAGACGGCATATCCACATCCAATGGGCTGTTTTCTTTTTCTGTGCTTGGAAACATGCTGCATCCCATGAACAGTAGTCACAAATGGAGTCTTTGTGAGTTTACAGGCTATTTCTGTACTCCAGGCAGAGGCACGGGAGTGGGCATGAACTACATCTATCTTATTTTGTTTTATTATTTTTACTATTTTTATTACCTGATCCAACCTTTGAAAGATATTTCTTTTATTGAATGCAAGGGGGATATACTTACCCCTGTTTTTTTTCGTCAGTGTATCGGAAACAAAATATAAATTATGTCCCCTATCTATTAATTTTTCTCCTATTTCAACTGCATATACTTCAGCTCCTGTAACTTCTAACTGAGATAATGCCATCAATATATTCATTAAATTCCTCCTTGAATTTAGTTTTTGATTTTTTTGGATGCAACATCAAGTTGTTGTTTTATAGGTTTATTATACCATAAATTGATTTTGAAGCTGTGAGGGAATTTTAGATTGGATTGGTTGGTTTTTTCTATATCTATTAATTTTTTAACATAATTTTAGTTAAACTTTAATTTATTTTTTAAAAGTAGTATAATCTATTCAAATTAAAACTAACTAAAATAATTTTTTTCTGAATAGATATTATTAAAAAAAATAAAAAAGGGGGGAAGAATGAAAAAAGAGATAGATTACGAAATTTTGGGGGCAGAAGCTTTAGTTGCCAAAGATTATAAAGATTTAAAAGAGATAAAGGGAAGTTTAGATATTTTAAATAAAGTTATAAATGAAAAAAATGTAGAAAATATAGGAATAACAGGAGGTTATGGAGTAGGTAAAACTACTTTTTTAAACACCTTTATTCACTATTATGTTGAGAAGGTAGGAAATATAAAAAAACTATTTGATTCTAAGAAAGAAGATGAAATAGGAAGACTAATAGAGTCAGATAAAGAAAAAGATAAGAAGAAATTAGAAAAATTAGGGAAATCAAATATAATTTGGATTTATTTTAGAAATTGTTTAAATATAATATTTAAACACAATCCTAAGCCCGTTAGGATTTCTTTGGCTACTCTAAACTCTTCGAATTCAAAAACTCAAGAAGAGACACAAAAATCTCTTTTTTCAATCGAAGAAAAAATATTGAAACAGCTTTTTTACTCAAAAAAAATAACAGACTTACCAAATTCTAGGTTTAAAAAGATAAGAAATTTGAGGAAAAGAGATGTCCTTTGTTTAGGATTTAGTGTATTAACATTAGTATTGACCTATTTATTTTTTAATGCCCCCTTAAGAAGTAAATGGAAATACTTTTTACTGAAATCTGATTATATGACTCTTGATTCTTCAATTATATCTTTTTTAAACATTAATTTTTTTAAAATAGATTTAGTATGGCTAGCTATTATTGGATTCTTTTTTGTTGTAAGTACTTACATTCTTCTAAAAGAGGGGATAATTATTTTTAATTTTGTAAAAGATAGTATTAAATATAAAAAAAGTGGCATAGAGATTAGTTCTAAAGAAGGATCTCCGTTAGATCAATATTTAGATGAGGTTATCTACTTCTTCGAAAAAACGAAAAGTGAGATTGTTATTTTAGAAGATTTAGATAGAGTAGGAGATATAGATATATTTATAAAACTAAAAAATATTAATAATAAATTAAATAAGTGTGAAGCAATAAAACAAAAAGTTACATTTATATATGTTATGAAAGATAGTTTGTTCGAGAATACTTTTGAGAGGAGTAAATTTTTTGATTATATCCTTCCAATAGTTCCTCAAGTCAACTCTTTTAATTCAGAAACTGTTTTAAAGGAAAGGTTATCATCAGATATATCTAATGATAAAATAAGTGATAAATTCATTGAAGATATTTCAATATATATTCAGGATATGAGGCTTTTAAAAACAATCTGCAATGACTATGTTACTTATAAAAATAGGCTGGGAAAAAATGTTGTTAACTTAGAGAAATTTTTTAGTATGATGATTTATAAAAATATTTTTTATAAAGACTTCGAGTTGCTCCAATTTGATAAAGGTGGGTTGTTTGAGATTTTAAGAAGTAAAAATAATTATATAAAAAAAGAGATAGAAAGTAACAATAATAAAATTGTTACTTATAAAGAAAAAATAAAAAAAATAGAAGAAGAAACTTTGATAAGCATAAAAGAAATAAGGAAATTACTTATATATGAATTGACACAAAAAATAGAAGGGATAAGCTCACTTTACGTAACTATAAATTATGTGGGTCTTAAAGAACTTTTAGAAGATGAAAACTTTGAAATTTTTCGAAAAACAAATAATATCTCCTGTATTAAAAATCGTTCTAAGATTTCTAGTGGGATAGGTTTTAAAGATATAGAAGAGGCAGCAGGTTTTGAATATGCTAAAAGAATAGAAAGTGTAAATAATAGACAACACCTTGATTTGCTCTATGGAAAAATTCAAAAGTTGAATAAACAAAATATAGAATTTAAAAGTTTAACCTCAAATATAGAACTCAAAAATTTAAGCTTGAAAGAAGTTTTAAAAGAGCTTGAAAGTGACTTTATTTTTGAAAAAATAGAAAAGTTTAATACTTTAAATATAGAAGAACAGGAAAAACAATTATTAGTATACCTTTTAAAAAATGGGTGTTTAGATGAAGAGTATCATATGTATATTTCGATATTTAGAGAAGGGTCTTATACTAAGAAAGAGTTAATGTTTTTACAAAAAATAAGGGTAGGAAGAAAGGAAGAATTTAATTATAAATTTAATAATATTGACGCATTGATGAAAAGGTTGAGAGAGGAAGATTTCTCTACAAAAGGGATATTGAATTTTGAGATATTGAAAAAGCTATTATTTAATAAGATGATTTCTCTTAAAGAGATACATAAAATTTATTTAAATAAATTTTTAGAGCATTTTAAAGAAGTTTATTTTGAAGAATATGAATTTATAGATGTGTTTTTAGAGGATACAAAAATGTATAAAGGGTTATTAAGAGAGCTTTTTCAAGTTTGGGAGAACGTTTGGCAAGATTTAGTTAATTTAGATATAGGTGAAAATGAAAAAAAAGAATGGCTTTTGAGTTTGATTAAGTATGCGAGTCTTGAAAAATTGAAAAAAGAAATTGAAAAAAGTAATATAAGAGAGTTTATAAGTGGAATAGAGAATGATTTTTTTAAGTTTAATACACCTATGAATAATTTAATATCAGTGATATCTGCGTGTGAATTAACTTTTAAAAGTATAGATATACCAGAAAAAAAGGATGAATTATTCAATTATCTCTATGAAAGCCACAATTATAATTTGACATTTGAAAATGTGAGAATAATTATTCAAAGAATACATGAATTGCCTATACCAGAACTATCAGAATTATTAGAAGCAAATTATTCAACTTTAAAAAGAATTTTCCAAGAGGATGATCCTTTATGGATTAAGATTAGTAAAAATAAGAATGAATATATTAAAAATGTTTTTTTAGATTGGGGTGGAGAGTTAAAAGATAAAAAAGAAGATGTAATAGAGCTATTAAGAGACGATAAAATAGAGATAAAGCTAAGAAAAGAGATTTTGAAAAGAGAAAGGTTAACTTACAATTTTTCAGAAATTCCAGATGACCTATGGAAAGATGTGATAGCATTAGGCAAAGTTAAACACAGTTGGAAAAATGTAAAGGGTTACTTAGAGGTCTATGAGTACCAAGGTATTAGAAATTGGGTAGAAGATAAATTAAGTAAATTAGAGGATATAGAGGAATTCACTGAAGAAATGTTGAAGTTGATTATTTTATGTGAAGAAACTTCACCTAAATTTTTAGAAAATACCCTTGTCAAATTAGAAGATAGGTTTGAATTTGAAGAGTTCCCTTTTGAATCTGCTGGAATCAAATTGCTAGAAGTTGCAATAAAATCGAATTGCTTTATATTTAACAAAGGCAATTATGAAGCTATAAAAGAGAGAAACTTAAACTTATTTTTAGATTTTATAAGAACAAACTTTGAGGTATTTGTTGAAAATTTAGACATTTACTCTATGGGTACAGAAGAAGAAATACTATTTTTAAATTCTGAAGAGTTTAATTTAAATGAAAAAATAAACTATATTTCTGTTTCAGATCCAGATGTTAGAAATAGTGATTTGGGTGGTGTCATAAGTCAAATAGTTAAGGAAAATAGTTATAAAATAGATTTGAATGAAGAGGATAAGATGTTTTTATTTTACAAGTATGAAAACTCAGAAGATAGGGTTAATTTTCTTCTGGAAAATCCACCAGAAGAAAGTAAAGAGTTATTGGAGTGGTTGGACTCGATAGATGAAGTGGAAATAAAAAAATCTATGATATCATTTAAGGTAGAGATTCACAGGTTAGGAGAAGTATTCGAGTTATTAAAGGAAAGGAGAATAGTAACTAAAAAAAGTGAAAAAAGAAGTACAACAAATATTTTTGTTTTTAATAGGACAAAAAGTTAAAGTGAAAGTTTCAAAATTATTTATGGAATTATCCAAAAGTTTGTGTGGAACATAAATTATATTAAAGGCACACAGGAATTAACTTTGATGTGCCTTTTTTTATGCTCTATCACATAATTTTTTTAATGGAATTTTTCCTTCAAGCTGAAGTTTATAGTCGTCCAGCGACAACAGTAAATCTCTCACGAGTTTCGTCGTGCCCACCATGTCCGTCAGGCATCTTGCTAAGAAACGGGGATCACTGGCACTTGCTAGGAAAGACAGAATGGTTTTAGCTTCGGTTTCTCTCACAAAGTCAATATTTGTAAAATAAGCTTTAATAAGCTTATTTTAAATAATCATTGAAAATACCATAAAAAGGAAGAGTGAGAAACTTTCTTGACTTTCTTTCGTCTATTTTTGTGTTAATCACATTTAAAATTAGATTTTGTTATATCTAATTTTGATAATCGTGAATTGAAACAGACCCGTATCAAAGGCGGAAACTTTGGAACCTAATGGATATACAGCTATTAAATGTATTTTAATTTTTAAGTAAATATTGAAAAAAAGGTTCTAAGGGTGTCACCCTTAACGGACTCCATTTCGGATATGCGAATATTTTATTTTTTTCTAATGACATTAGAAAAAAATAAAAATGCAGAAAAAGAAAGAAAAATCTTATACTTTCTCGTTATGGCTTCTCTCAAATAGAGAAGCCGAAGCAATAACCATTTGATGTTATAGAAGTAAGTCAGGGATTATTTCCGTCTTTTTACTGTGACAGTCCTCGCTTCACTGCGTACTCGCAAGGGGCATCCCCAAGACTTCTAAAGATTATTATATAATCTAAGAATCTTGAGAAAACTTATTCTGTTTAACGACTAAGTAAGGTGTTTACTGCGAAGCTGGGTAACATCTAGAAAAAAGAAATGAAATTCAAGGGTTAAAAAATTCCAGTCGCGAGCTAGATTGAGAATGCTTCACTTTCACCAACAAATTCAAGAACGCAAAAAAATAGAAAAATCTTTAAATTGAAGAAGGCATATAGGGATTAATCCCAATGTGCCTTTTTGAATATTCGCAGAACCCTATAAAAATGAGTAAGGACGAATTACTGTAATTTAACCTCTATTTTAAGCTAAAAAAGGGCCACTGAGTGGCCTAAAAGGCCATTTAGTAACCCTTTAAGGCTACTCAGTGGCCTTTCTCATTTAGAGCCTTTCAATCCCAATGTTTTCAGTGAGTTTAAGGCTTTATTATTTGCGTTTTTTCAAGATCAAAGGTATAAACACAAGGGGAAGTTTTTAGAAAGTCTTAGAAGGCAACTCAGCCCCTTTTTTTCTCCATCAATTTAAACATTACTTATTAACCCCCTCAAAATAAAATTTAAGGATAGATACACTATTTTTTTTATAATAAATTTCGACCTTTACTCCCTTACCACAACAAACGACACTTTCTCCGTCTTTTAAATTATAGATCTTTAGTAAGAACTGGGAATTAAAAAGATAGATAGAAGCATAAGATGTACCTTTGTTGAATTTTTTTATTGTACTTAAAACTTCACTATGAAGTTCAAATAATGTTTTGTATTTTTTCTTTATTGTATAATCTGGCTCTATTATTACCTTTGGAATCACATTTATTTCTTGGGATAATATTCGACTTAAAAATTCATCAAAGTTTACTTTTAATTCATTGTGATTATAATGTTTAAGTGCATAGTCAACTTCCATTTTAACATGTTTTACACCTCTATGTGCTATAGCTTTTTCAATAAGGTCATATATAGATGTAAAACTTTCAACTTTTAATTTTATTTCGCTCATTATCTCATTAATAACACTGTTAGTTATATCTTTTACAACTTTTTTTTCTATAACAATTGCAGTAATTTTAGCACTTTTAAACTCACCATCTTTTATCTTAGTATACTCTAGAGACAAACCTCCTATGTCTTCTAAATCTTTAAAAATAGGTTTTAAGAGATTTTTTTCTATATCATAAAATCTTTTATAAGTCTCTTTTATCTCTAATAGTACTCTCAAGTCTTTCATACTTATTTCTACTTTGTCAAAAAGATTTCTTTTTATATGTTGATAAAATCTGTAGGTAAACTTTTCTTTAAAAGTTATAATTTTATTTATTCCTAATTTTTCATAATTACTCCCGACTTCAAATGAATTGAGAATTTGATTTGAGAATTTCAAATGAATGTTTTCACCTATAATATGGAACATCTCTAAAATACTAACAAAACTAAAATAAGAGGCTTGATCTGAAGTTAACAGTAAATATTTTGTCATAAATTTAGAGAGTATTTTTTTTATTTCTTCTATTCCTTCTATTTCTAAAACTTCACACATTTTTTTTATAGAAATTGATGCAGAATCTTTTTCATCAATAATAGTCTGTATAATTTTTTTTTCTTTTTTAGTCAATCGACTAGAAAATTCTATTGTAATATCTTTTTTTAATCTTTTAATTTGTTCAAAAGTTAAAATATTTTCCATAAAACCTCCTTAATTTAATTTTTTTCAATATATTTTTCCTCATTTTAAACGATATAGAGTATTTCGTTATTTCGTTATAGTCGATTATAACTTATATTTATTAAAATTTCAAATACTATCGACTTCAATTAAAACTATATAAACGAAATAAATACATTAAAATTGCAAAATTGACATTATTATAGATGAGAGTAGAATAAAAATATAATTTTGTTTTGAGTTTTAATTCAACAAAACAGATTTTGAGTAGTATGGAATATTTTTAATGCTAAACAATTTAATTTAAGGAGGCAAAAAATGAAAAAAAGAATGGTGTTCTTACTGACGGTGTTAATGTTTGTAATATCGATAACAGGATTTGCAAAGAGTAAAGAATTGGTGATAGCAGTTAATGCCAATTTTATTTCTTTAGACCCGCATAATTTGTCGGATACATTATCCGGAACGGCAAGTGCGACTATGTATGAAGGGTTACTAAAGTATGAAAATGATATGACATTAAAACCTCTCTTAGCAGAAAGCTATAACATCTCCAAGGATGGTTTGACTTATACTTTTAAAATTAGGAAAGGGATAAAATTTAGTGATGGAACAGCTTTAGACGCTAAAGCTGTCAAGTATAACTTTGATAGAGTAATGGACAAAAAGAAAAATTTAAGAAGACGTAGAAATTTTTTAGCAGTACAGAAAGTTGAAGCAATTGGAGCAGATACAGTAAAAATAATTTTAAAAACACCTTATTCACCAATGCTTAACAGAGTTGCCTCTTTAAAAATTATAAGTCCGGCAGCTCTAAAAAAATATGGTGACCAGGGAATTATTACACATCCTGTTGGAACAGGGCCATATGTCTATGATAGATGGGTTCAAGGGGATAAATTAGTTATAAGAAGAAATAATTCTTATTGGGGAGAAAAACCAAAAGTAGATAAAGTAACCTTTAAACCTGTTATAGAAAATGGATCTAGAATTGCTATGCTTCAAACAGGGGAAGCTGATTTTATTTACCCTATGCCTACAGAACAAGTTAGAAGAATAAAAGGGAATAAAAATATTGAAATTATGACTGGGTTTTCTACTATATCCAGATATGTCACTTTGAATACAACTAAAGATGTATTTAAAAATAAAAAAGTTCGTCAAGCAATAAACTACGCAGTTAATAAAAAAGCTTATGCACAAGTAGTAAAATCAGGGTATTTAGTTCCTTTAACATCACCTGTACCTGAAGCTTTAGAATATCATGTTGATCAAACACCGTATGCTTTTAATTTAGAAAAAGCAAAAAAATTAATGAAAGAAGCAGGATATCCTAATGGTTTCACAACTTCTATTTGGGGATCTAATAATACAGAAGATATGAAAGGAATGCAATTTATTAATCAACAATTAGCTCAAATAGGAATTAAAGTTGAAGTTATGCCAATGGAAGAAGGAACTTTAGCTAATTCAATATATAGTGCTCAAACTCCTGAAGAGGCTAAAATTAATATGTGGTATGTAAATTGGTCTTCTTTTGATATTGATGGGGCTACTAAAAACTTATTCCATAGTCACTTCATACCTCCAGTATCTGCTAATACAGCTTATTATATGAATTCAAAAGTAGATAAAATGATTGATGGTGGTGCAATTGAAACTAACTCTAAAAAGAGAGCAAAGATTTATGCAGATATGCAGTCTACTATCTGGGATGATGCTCCTTGGATTTTCTTAGGTTCTGATCAATTAGTTTCGGCTAAAAGGAAAACCACTAAAAATGTATACGTTATGCCTGATGGTGCAATTAATTTAGAGAAAGCTGATACAAGTAAATAGTTAATAAAAAAGAAATGTAGTGTTACTGCATTTCTTTTTTAAAAAAATTCATATTAAGTTTTAGATGGATTAATAAAAATAATATATAGGATTATAAAAAAATAAGGAGGGTATGATGGAGCCTATATACTTATCATACATAAAAAAATGAGACATTATATTTTAAAACGTTTATTAAATACTATTCCAATAATAATAATAGTTTCAATCTTAGTATTTTTATTTATACATTTAATCCCTGGGGATCCAGCAAGATTACTAGCAGGTCATCAAGCAACATTAGAAGAAATAACAATTATGAGAGAACAATTAGGACTTAATGACCCTATGTATTTACAATATTTTAATTTTTTAAAAGATTTTTTTAGCGGACATTTAGGAGTATCTATAAAAACAGGTTTGCCTATAAAGGAAATGCTTATTCCAAGATTTAAACCGACATTATATTTAGCTATTTTTTCAATTATTTGGGCATCAATTTTTGGAGTAGTTGCTGGTATTATATCTGCTGTAAATAGAGGTAAAGCTCTTGATTACTTTGTAATGATTGGAGCTATTTCTGGTATTTCTTTACCGTTATTTTGGTTAGGACTTATGCTTATTCAAGTATTTTCTGTTGATTTAGGATGGTTTCCAACAGGAGGAATAGATGGATTAAAAAGTTATGTACTCCCTTCTATTACGCTTGGAGCGGGAATCATGTCTATGATAGCTCGTTATACTCGTTCTTCTATGATAGAGATTTTAAGAGAACCCTATATTCGTACTTCTAGAGCTAAAGGCGTTTCAGAGATGTTAGTAGTCGGAAAACACGCACTTAGAAACTCATTGATTGATGTAGTGACGATAGTTGGTCTACAATTCGGTTTTTTACTTGCAGGATCAGTATTAGTAGAAACAGTTTTTTCGATACCAGGTCTAGGAAGATTGTTAATAGACTCAATATTATTTAGAGATTATACAGTTATTCAAGTGATTTTATTAATATTTACCCTTCAATTTATAGTTGTAAATCTAGTTGTAGATGTAATGTATGGAATATTAAATCCTAAAATAAGATATGAATAAAGGAGAGTTAAAATGAATGACGAAAAAATAAAAAAACCTTATAAAGAATTTATTAAAAATTTTACACGAAGAAAAATAGCAGTATTATCACTATTATTTATTGTGGTACTGATACTAGTAGGGGTTTTTCAACCAATAACAATAGATCCGGATTTTGCTGATTATGATAATCTTTTAGCAGCACCAAGTTCTGCTCACTGGTTTGGAACAGATGAGTATGGAAGAGATCTTTTTAATAGAATAATAGTTGGGACCAGGCTTTCTCTAGGGGTATCTCTTAGTTCAGTTTTTATAGGTGCATTAATAGGAACTTTATTAGGATTAATTGCTGGTTTTTATGGTGGGAAAATAGAAAGTATTATAATGAGAAGTTGTGATGTATTATTTTCATTTCCAGGATTATTGTTAGCAATAGGAATTGTTGCAATTATTGGACCAGGTCTTATGAATGTTGTAGTAGCAATTTCAATATATGGAATACCTTCCTTTACTCGGATTGTAAGAAGTTCAACATTGTCTTTAAAAAAATTACTTTATATAGAAGCTTCTAAATCTATTGGTGTTGGGAATTTTAGAATATTATTTATTCATATTTTCCCTGGGACTCTTCCAACATTAATTGTTACTTTAACTATGAGAATAGGAACAGCTATAATTTCTGCAGCATCACTTAGTTTTTTAGGGTTTGGAGCAAGCCCTACAACACCAGATTGGGGTGCAATGTTATCTACGGGAAGAGATTATATTGGATTAGCACCTCATATGCTTTTTTATCCAGGTTTAATGATATTTTTAACTGTTCTAGCATTTAACTTATTAGGAGATGGTTTAAGAGATACCTTGGATCCAAAATTAAATTAAGGAGATAACTATGAAAAACTTATTGAGAATAAATAATTTAAAAACAGAATTTAAAAAGGATAAAAGTAGTGTTACTGCTATTGAAGGCGTTTCATTTAATATAAAAGAGGGGGAAATTATAGGTTTGGTTGGCGAAAGTGGAAGTGGTAAATCAGTTACCTCCCTTTCCATAATGAGACTCTTAGATGAGCAGGGAAAGGTAACAGAAGGTGAGGTAGAGTTTAAAGGAATAAATATATTAAACTTAGGCAAAAATGAAATTAGAAAACTCAGAGGGAGAAAGATGTCTATGATTTTTCAGGATCCTATGTCTTCTTTAAATCCAGTTTTGAAAATTGGGGATCAACTTATGGAAAGCAGTAGGCTCCATTTAGGACTTTCAAAAATAGAGGCTAAGGAACATTCTATTAAAATGCTCGATCTTGTTGGAATCCCTAGTCCAGACAATGTTTTAACTAGATACCCCCATCAGTTAAGTGGTGGAATGTGTCAAAGGGTTATGATTGCTATGGCTATGGCCTGTAACCCAGAACTTCTAATTGCTGATGAACCAACAACTGCTTTGGATGTGACTATTCAAGCTCAAATAATGGAATTACTTTTAGAATTGAAAGAGAAAAAAAATATGGGAATCTTACTTATTACTCATGACCTTGGTGTTGTTGCAGAAATGTGCGATAAGGTTTTAGTGATGTATGCAGGTAGAATTGTTGAAAAAGCCGATGTATTAGATCTATTTGAATCTCCAAAGCACCCATATACAAAGGGATTAATTGCTTCAGTTCCCAAATTAGGAAGTGGGAATAGTGAATTACCTTTTATAGAGGGGAAAGTGCCTAGTTTAGGAAATATGCCAAAGGGATGTAAGTTTTCTCCACGGTGTAATATTGCAAGAGACATTTGTTTTACTAGAGAACCTAAATTAGTAAAAATAAGTCAAAATAGAGAGTGTCGTTGTCATCTTACAGAAGAGAAGGAGAAATAGATGAAAGAGGTAATTTTAAAATTAGAGGGTGTTCATAAAAAATTTGTTGCAACAAAGAAATCATTTGGGAAAAAAGCAACCTTTGTACATGCATTAAATGATGTTTCTTTAGAGGTTTATAAAGGTGAAACGTTAGCCATTGTAGGAGAAAGTGGATGTGGAAAATCTACTTTAGGTAGAGTAGCTAATAAAATTTTAGATGTAGAAGAAGGTAAAGTTTATTTTAATGGTAGTGACATAACTCATCTCAATACTAGGGAAATGTTAAAATATAGAAAGAAGATGCAAGTGATTTTTCAAGACCCTTACGGATCCTTAAATCCTAGATTAAAAATAAAAGACTTAGTAGGAGAACCTCTTTTGATTCATAGTGAGATGAATAAAGTCCAACGAGAAAATAAAGTTAAAGAGCTGCTTAATATTGTAGGATTAAGTGAAGAACATGCGATTCGTTATCCCCATGAATTTAGTGGTGGTCAAAGACAGAGAGTAGGTATAGCTAGAGCTCTTTCAGTTAATCCTAGTTTGATCATCGCGGATGAGCCTATTAGTGCTTTAGATGTTTCTATTCAAGCACAAGTACTTAATATCTTTAAAGAATTACAAGAAAAATATGGTTTAACATATGTATTTATATCTCATGATTTAAGCGTCGTAGAAATGATTTCTGATAGGATTGGAGTAATGTATTTAGGAAAATTAGTAGAAATTGCAGATAAAAAGAATCTATACAGTAGCCCTATGCACCCATATACAAAGGCATTGTTATCAGCGATTCCTGTGACAGATCCAACTAGAAAAAGAAATAGGATTGTATTAAAAGGTGATATTCCTAGTCCTATTAATGCACCAAAAGGATGTCCTTTTTCAACAAGATGTCCTGAAGTTTTAGATGTTTGTAAAAATAAAATGCCAAAATTAATTAAAAAGAGCAATAGTCATAGTGTAGCATGTCACTTAATTGAAAAATCAAAATAGGAGGAATTTATGAGAAGAATCTTAGTTGGAGGAATGCGTCACGAATCAAATTCTTTTAATCCAATAATAGCTGATGAGAAAGATTTTAATGTGGAATATGGGATGGAAATATTAAACTTTAAAAGTAAAAATGATTCCCTTAAGGGGATAATAGATACTCTTATTAATAAGGGTTATGAAGTAGTCCCTACTGTAAATGCTAGAGCTGTTCCCAATGGAGAAGTTAGCCTATCTTTTTATCAAGCAATAAAAAAAGATTTTCTAGAAAGAGCTGTTATTGCTAATGAAGAGAGAAAAATTGATGCAATTAACCTTGCACTACATGGATCAATGAGAGTTAAAGGGTTAGGAGAGGCAGAAGGGGATTTATTGATTGCTCTAAAGGAATTGTTTCCTGATACTCCTATAGTTTGTGCTTTAGATATGCATACAACAATGACGGATAATATGCATCAAAACTGTGAGGCATATGTAGGGTATAAATTTGCTCCTCATACTGATTGTTTTGAAACAGGAGAACATTCAGCAAAGATGTTAATTGAGATGTTGGAAAATAATACTAAATTGACAAAAGCATGGGTAAGATTGCCTGCCCTTATAGCCGGAGAAAAATCAGAAACATCTACAGAGCCTATGGTATCCCTCATGGATAAATTAAGAAAATTAGAAAAAAGAGAAGATGTATTGGCAACTTCTTATTTAATGGGTTATCCATGGGCAGACAGTACCGAAGCTGGTATTGCTGCATATGTTGTTACCTCAAATAACCAAGGATTAGCTGATAAGTTAGCACTAGAGTTAGCGGATGAGTTTTGGAGTTTGAGAGATAACTTTAAATTCCATACAGAGACTTATCATTCAAAAAAATCTATAGATAAAGCATTTGAAGCTATTAAAGAAGGAGATTTTCCTATTTATTTGTCTGATTCTGGAGATAATCCAACTGCCGGGTCATCTTCTGATTGTACTGAACTGCTAGAATTGATCTTAAAAGATGAAAGAACATCGAAATTAAATAGTCCTGTTATCTATGGTGGGATTTATGATCCAGAAGCTACACTTCAATGTGAAGGGGAAGTAGGTAAAACTATAGAAATAATTATAGGTGCTAAATTCGATGTTTTAACAACAAAACCTTTGATTATTAAAGGAACTGTAAAGAATTATTTGAAATCATGGGGTAATTATAAAAGTGATTTAGCTCTTATTAATTCTAATGGTGTAGACATTATTGTCTCAGAAAAACATGTGGGATATATTACTCCTGAAATGTTTATTGATTTAGGTCTTAACCCTTTAACAACAGAAATTATTGTTTGTAAATTAGGGTATCTTACTGATCCTCATAGAAAAATTGCTAAAAAAACAATAATGGCTCTGTCTAAAGGAAGTACGAATGAAGACATTGAAAATATTAGATATGATAAGGTTTTAAGACCTATTTATCCTTTGGATAAAGATTTTGACTATGATCCAAAGGAAAATTTGAAATAATCTTTTAAAGTATATCTCCTAAGGTTTTAAAATATTGTGTATCTAAGATCATGTTAACTCTTGAATTTTGACTCTTGAATATCTAGTAGTATAATATTATATTGAGAAACATTTTATAAAAATATCTGATAAGGAGAGTTATATGAAAATTATTAATACTTTAGAAGAAAAATTAGTTCCTATAGCAGTTTGGATAAATCAAAATAATTATATTAATGGAATAAGAAAAGCATTTATTATCTTAATGCCCCTACTTATGATTGGGTCTATATTTTTAGTTATTTCAGTATTACCGTCAGCTGTATATCAAGATTTTATGTATAATAAGTTTGGTCCAAGTTGGAAAAGAACTTTAGAGATTCCTATTAATGCAACATTTTCTCTAATTGCTGTCTATGTGGCCTTTTTAGTAGCGCAACAATTAGGCAAGCAATTTAAGATTGATAGTATTGCTGTTGGACTGCTTTCATTAGCTTCATTTTTAACATTAACACCTTTAAAATCTACAACTACTCTTGGAGAGGTTATTACCTTTACATGGCTTGGTAGTAAAGGATTATTTGTTGCGATGATTATAGGTATTGTTGTTGTTAAAATATTTAAATTTTTTGTAAATCATAATATATTACTTAGAATGCCTGACGGTGTTCCTCCTGAAGTCACAAAATCTTTTGAAGCATTAATCCCAGGAACAGTTATTCTTTCACTAGCTCTGTTGCTTAGAGTCACAATGATGAATACTGATTATGGTACTATTCATGATTTTATATATAATATTTTAGCGCTACCATTAAAATCTTTAGGAACTTCATTTATTGGATCATTTTTAACAGTTTTGTGTATCTCGCTTTTATGGTCCGTAGGGATTAATAGTGGATCCATGATAAATGGATTGATAAGACCATTTTGGTTAGAAAACCAAGTTGATAATATAAATGCTTTAAAAGAAGGTTTACCGTTACCACATATAATTACAGAACAGTTTTTTGATCTCATTTGGATGGGAGGTGCAGGAAGTACTCTTTCTCTACTTTTGGCAATTCTACTATTTGCTAGAAGTAATCATATTAGAAGTGTTGGGGGGATTGGAGCTATACCTGGAATTTTTAATATCAATGAACCGGTATTATTTGGGCTGCCCATTATACTGAATCCAATTATGTTGATACCATTTAATATTGTACCGTTAGTGATGCTAACTACTCAATATGTAGCAATGTCTATTGGATTAGTTTCTAAACCTTTGGGAGTACCATTTCCATGGCCTACTCCTGCACTTATAAGTGGATTTATAACAGTGGGAGATATTTCAGGATCCTTAATGCAAATTACAAATTTAATTGTTGGAGCATTAATTTATCTACCATTTTTGAGGATTCTAGATAAAGCTAGTAAATATGAAGAGGATCAAGTAAAAATTTTTCAAAAAGAACAGCAAGAATTAGAATAGAGAGATACTAGGTAATCTAAATCAAATCTATCCTAAATTTAAGTAAATTAATTTAATTGGAGGTTTAGAAACATGACAATAAGAGAAGCCTGTGTTGGGAATTTTATAGAGGCTAAAAATGCTGAAAGATCTGGTGCTGAAAGGATTGAACTCTGTGAAAACCTACATGAGGGAGGGACTACGCCATCATATGGAACAGTAAAAAAAGTTTTAGAAAAATTAAAAATACCAACATTAGTTATGATAAGGCCTAGAGGAGGAAATTTTTGTTACTCTCCTGAAGAGGTTGAAATTATGATAGAAGATATCAAATTATTTAAAAAATTAGGAGTAAAAGGTGTGGTATTAGGAGTTTTAACTTCTAATAATGAGGTTGATTATTCTATTTTAAAGAGACTTTTAAAAGAAACTAATGGTATGGAAGTTACCTTTCATAAAGCTATAGATGAAGTTACAAACCCTGAAAATGAGGTAGAAAATTTAGCTCAATTAAGAGTTAAAAAAATCCTTACTTCTGGAGGGCATAAAACAGCTTTAGAAGGAGCGGATATATTAAATAAAATGATTAAAATTGCTAATAATAAAATTAAAATTGTTGTTGCCGGTGGAGTTACTTTAGAAAATTATGAAAAAGTAAAGTTAAAAATACCATTTGCTGAATTCCATGGGAAAAAAATCGTAGGGGATTTAGACTAAAAAATGAAAAAAAATTAGGGGGATAAAATAAGTATGAAATATTTGTTTGGAGTAGATCTTGGAGGTACAAATACCAAGATTGGGTTACTCAATATAGAAGGAGAAATATTATTAAAAAAATCTATAAAAACAAATTCACAGGCAGGTTTTGATGAATGTTTTAATAAAATTTCCGAAGTAATAAAAAAAATGAATATTGAAAAAAATATTGATAATAAAGATATACTTGGAATAGGAATGGGAATCCCTGGTCCTGTACTTCATCAAGAAATAGTAAGTTTTTTTGCTAATTTTCCTTGGAAAAAAAATCTTAATGTTGCTAAGATATTAGAAGAGAAAACAGGATATAGAGTAAAGGTAGATAACGATGTTAATGTAATTACTTTAGGGGAAATTTGGCAAGGATCAGCTAAAGGCTACAACGATGTTATTGGAATGGCTCTTGGAACTGGAATAGGAGGCGGAATAGTAACTGATGGTAAATTAGTTGGTGGAGCTAAAGGTGCCGGTGGAGAGATTGGTCATATGACAATAGTTCCTAATGGAAAACTTTGTGGATGTGGAAAAAAAGGATGTTTTGAAGCGTATGTTTCTGCTACAGGAATTGAAAGAGAAGCAGAATCAAGACTTATTGTAAATAAAAATAATAAACTTTGGGATATTATTTCGAGTAAAGAAGGGCAAAAAATAGAAGCTAAAGATGTATTTGATGCAGCAAAATTAGGAGATAGCTTTTCTTTAGACATAGTTGACTATATTACGGAATATATAGCCTATGGGCTATCAGTTTTATTACATGTAACTAATCCAGAGGTAGTAGTAATAGGGGGAGGAGTAGCTCTTGCAGGAAATATTTTATTTGACGGAGTTAGAAAAAAGATAAAAAAATATAGTTTGCAAGCATGTACTGATGATTTACAAATTTTACCTGCAAAATTAGGTAACGAAGCAGGAATAATAGGAGCAGCAGCTTTGATAGTTAACTGTTAATACATCATTAAATTACTTTATGTTTGTGTATAAAAGCTAAGATTCATATTTATAATTACTGTAATTAACCCCTTATTTTAACCTAAAAAAGGGCCACTGAGTGGCCTAAAAGGCCATTTAGTAACCCTTTAAGGCTACTCAGTGGCCTTTCTCATTTTATAACTCTCTACCCCAGTGTTTTCAATGGATAGAAGAGCTTCTTATTTAATAAAATTCGACACTAAGGGTATAAATATAAGGGGAAGTTTTTAGGGGGCCTTAGAAGGCAAATCAGCCCTTTTTATTCTCCTCAATTAATTCTAATGTCCCCGTTGTAGTCGCTACTACTGTAGCTAGTGGTGCTATGAATATTCCTATGAGGGGAATAAAGAGTAATATTGTAAATAGCCCTCCGTTGATTAGGAAAAATAGATAGTTTTTACGAATAATAGTTGTTCCTGTTTCAAAATCATGCCGTTCCAGAGTATAGTCGATAAATGAAAATCCAATGTAGTATGACTGCACCATAAATAACAATACCGGGATAGCTGTATTTACAAGAGGAATAAAGAATAAAAGTAGGATGATACAGGTCATTACGAATTCCCTTAAAAATGACTTTACTGTAACAACTATACCTCTTTTAATGAAGTATAAGTTTTCCTTAAAGCTGAAGTTAAACTCCTTCCCTGTAATTATTGATTCGGTTCTTTCTGATATATAACTTAAAAATGGAGAAAGAACGATTAAGATCAATGTTTTATAGAGTAAATAATAGATCGCAAAAATTGTCAGATAGATAATAAATTTTAAAATAAACTGGATAAATGAATTTAGGTCTCCTCCTAAAAGATTACCTGCAAACTCTACTAAAGTCCCTCCAATGAACCTGCTCAAGAAATAAAATAAGGTTATGAGGATTATGTTGATGATTCCCGGAATAAGATAAAACTTTTTTAGATTGTTCTGGCCTATGAATTTAAATGCCTTCATGTAGTTGTTAAAGGTAAAATTGATCTCTTTTAGCATGACTCACTCCCTGTTGAATATGTAGTTTTTAAGATGATTATACTCCAAAGAGTATTTATTTACTAATTTATTTAAATAAACTCTTCCTTCTGATGTGAACTTCTCAAGGAAATTAAAATGAGAAATAAATAAAAAATTATATATTATGAAAAATAAAAAGTTGTAATTTTATTTTTAAAATTTATATAGGAAACATAGTATATCAGCTGTGAAGAATAAAGAAAAATCTTCATTATTATATTGAAAAATAGAGGGGAAAAAAGCAGTGATTATTCACCTCATAAATAGGTCGAAAAAAAGATAAAAAATAAGTAAAAAATAGGTTGCTTATTTTATAACTTTGGAGTACTATTCGGGTATAAAAAGGAGGGGATAATCATGGAAAGAAAAGGCTGTTTTTTTGCCTTACTGGCAGGTGTAATTTGGGCAACAATGGGAGGGTTAGGAGTAGTTTTGGGTAGTCTAGGATTAACCCCCTATGAGATAGCATTCAACAGGTTGTTTTTTGGATTTTTATTGACAGCTATTTTTTTATGCAAAAAAGGGAAAAACAAGTTGAAAATAGATAAAAAAGGGTTTGTATATATATTGATTATTGGAGTAATAACTCAAGCCTGTACAAATATATTTTATTATAATGCTGTGAATATATCGGGATCTATAATAGCTACGTTATTGATTTGTACAGGTCCGTTATTTACAATGATATTTTCAAGCTTTGTATTCAAAGAAAAACTTACAAAATTTAATCTGATCTCTTTGGCTGTTACTCTGATCGGGTGTATATTTGTAATAGTTAACGGAGATATAAAAAAAGTGAATTTTGATGTAGTTGGAATTGGTTTTGGTATTTTATCAGGGATAACCTATGGATTGTTTCCTATATTCAGTAAGAAATTAGAAGGGAAATATGACAGCGAGGTAATAACTTCATATGCCTTTGGTATAGGGGCTATAGTAGTATTTATATTCTGTGACTTTGGAAACTTAGTTTCAGAATACAGCAACAATCATATAATAGCTACCTCTCTTTTATTGGGACTGCTTCCTACAGGGATAGCATTTTTCTTATTTTTAAAAGCGATAAATTATATTCCTGTGGTGAAAGCAAGTATCATCAGTTTAGTCGAGATACCTACAACAGCAATAATCGGTACATTATTTTTGAATGAAGTAATAACTGTCAGTGGGGCAGTGGGGATGTTTTTAGTTTTAGGTGGGATATGTATTTCAAAATTTAAATAGGCTAGTATTTAATTTTAGAGGAGTTATTTATGAAAAAAAAGAACTTAGAGGCAATAGTAGGCAATAGGTGGAGTGGAGGAATTACAAAAGAACTCTATCGAGATGAGAAAGATTTTAATATAAGAATATCCAGTGCATCTATAGAGCCTGGATCGAGTAAATTTTCAGATTTTTCAGGGTATAAGAGGATCTTAATAATACTTGAAAATAAAGTAACACTGACCAGGGAAAATGAAACCATAGATCTATGGGAAGAGGACACTTTTTTCTTTGATGGGAAGGATGATATAGGGTCTGAAAATGAAAAACAGGTTCTGGACTTTAATTTGATATGGGATCCTCTAAATATCGAGGCGGATTTAAATAAAATTTCTGGTAAAAATAATTTATTTACCGATAAAAATATTTTTATTTTCTCCTTGGATAAGGGATCAAATTTAAATTTTAACAGTAAAGATTATACCCTGGATAAGTATGATTTTATAGAAATCCTAGACAGGGAATATAAAAATATGGAATTTAAAGGGGAATTTATAGTTATAAATTGGAAATAATCTTAATTTATTTGATTGTTTAGGTAAAAATTTCGTGTAAATGTGGTATATTTTATACTGACTATATTAGATTATAGAAAAAATGAAAAAATGGGGGATATAGAAGATGTCAAAATTAGTAGAAAGATTTATAAATTATGTAAAATTTGATACGGAATCAGATGAAAACTCAGCAACATGCCCAAGTACAGAAAAGCAATTGAAGCTGGCTGTTTTTTTAAAAGATGAGATGATTGGATTAGGATTAGAAGAGGTAACATTGGATGAAAACGGATATTTAATGGCGACTCTGCCTAGCAATACCGATAAAGATATCCCAACTTTTGGATTTGTAGCACATATGGATACTGCACCTGCATTTTCAGGGAAGGATATAAAACCTAAATTTGTAGATTACAAGGGTGGAGATATAGTATTAAATGAAGAAAAAAACATAGTTCTATCTCCTAATGATTTTAAGGAGTTAGATTCATATATAGGTGAAACTCTTATCACAACTGACGGGACTACTCTTTTGGGAGCAGATGACAAGGCTGGTATTGCTGAAATATTAACAGCTATGGAATATTTAATGGATCATCCTGAGATAAAACATGGAAAGATCAGAATAGGATTCACACCTGATGAGGAGATAGGAAGAGGAGCAAATTTATTTGATGTAGAAAAATTTGGAGCTGAATTCGCTTATACTATCGATGGTGGAAGATTAGGAGAGGTAGAATATGAAAACTTCAATGCTGCAAGTGCTAAGATAAAGATAACAGGTAGAAGTGTACATCCAGGGACTGCTAAAGATCAGTTAGTCAATGCTCTTCAAATAGGAATGGAACTTCATAATTTATTACCGGTAAACCAACGTCCTGAATTTACAGAAGGGTATGAAGGATTTTATATGTTATGTGAGATGAGTGGGGATATATCTGATGCAAAGTTAGATTATATTATCAGAGATCACGATATGGAAAAATTCCTGGAGAAGAAAGAATTTATAACTCATGCTGTAGAACTATTGAATAAAAAATATAATAATGTTATTGAGTTGGAACTTACAGATAGTTATTACAATATGAAGGAAAAGATAGAAGAAAAGATGGAGGTCTTTGATATAGCTCGTGATTCTATGATTGAGTTGGGAATAGAACCTGTTATAAAACCTGTTAGAGGTGGAACAGATGGGGCTAGATTATCTTATATGGGACTGCCGTGTCCTAATATATTTACAGGTGGTCATAATTTCCACGGGCAGTATGAATACATACCTGTATCATCTATGGAAAGAGCTGTTGAAGTAATAGTGAAGATAAGTGAAAATATTGCCAAAAGATAGAAAAAATAATTATATCAAATAACTAACTAAAAGAATCTCTTTTTAAGGGATTCTTTTTTTTATGGTTAAAAAACCTACCTTAAATAATAGTATTCCTTGAAAGGAGGGGAAAAATTAGGTATAATAATTAAGTTAGAGCCAAAAAAAAATATAAATAAAAGAACAAGTAGGTTAGAACAAATAGTTAGGAGGAAAAGATGAAAAAAATATCTTTTAGAAGGATACTACCGTCTAAGATTTTAGTGATGTCATTTATAGTTATAATACTTATAGGTACATTTTTTCTGTCACTGCCAATCGCAGTAAAAGAAGGACAGGATATAAGTATTTTGACGGCATTATTTACAGCTACATCTGCAGTTTCAGTGACAGGCCTTTCATTGGTTGATGTAAGTCTGGTATTCAGCCCCTTTGGGAAATCAGTAATATTGATATTGATTCAATTGGGCGGACTTGGAATAATGACTTTTTCAACATTAGTTTTTACCCTGATAGGGAAACAAATAAGCTACCAGGAGAGAAAGATATTAAAGGAGGATCTCAATACCTATACCATTGGAGGAGTAATAAAGTTTTTAAAGCGGATTGTTTTGATAGTAATAGGAATAGAGACCATAGGAGCTATATTTTTAACCTTTGGATTTGCCAGAACCATGCCACTAAAAAAAGCCATGATATATGGAGTGTTTCATTCAGTATCTGCATTTTGTAATGCAGGATTCTCGCTTTTTTCAGACAGTATAGTCAGATATTCTAGTAATGGAGTAGTAACTTTAACCATTGCAATATTAATATCTCTAGGTGGAATTGGGTTTGCAGTTATTAATTCTACTATAAACTACTATAAGACGGGTAAAAAAACATATAATCTAACTTCTAAATTAGCACTTCTTATAAGTTTTTTCCTGACAGTCGGTGGAACTATAGTATTTTTTATATTTGAGAGAAGTAATCCGGGAACCATAGGTAATATGGGAATAATTGATGCATTGAACAATTCTTTTTTTCAAAGTGTAACTACCAGAACAGCTGGGTTTAATTCAATCCCAATGGAGAACTTAAGACCTTCGACACTATTTTTATTCTTAATTTTGATGTTTATAGGAGCTTCCCCTGGTTCTACAGGTGGAGGATTAAAAACTACAACTTTTGGAATAATAATGTTTTATGTGATGGTAATTTTAAGAAATGAAAAAGATCTTGTTATATCCAATAGACGTGTTCCGTGGGAGGTTTTACACAGGGCTATGGCTATTTTGATAATATCGTTATTATATATTACTGTGGTAGTATTTTTGATATTGATGACAAATGAGATGACCTCTATAAAGGATCTGGCAGATGCTGTTTTACAAGGATCTGTACAGGGCAATGCCGTGGTACAAACGAGCAACTTAACTTTGGATAAGGTTATCTTTGAAGTTATATCAGCTTTTGCAACGGTAGGAGTATCACAGGGAATAACAGCAGATCTGAATGTATTCGGAAGGATATTATTAATTTTGACTATGTTGATAGGAAGAGTTGGTCCCCTTACATTTATGCTGGCATTCAGTGAAAAAATTAAAGTTAGATCTTATAAATATCCACAGGAAAATGTATTGATAGGGTAAATTAATTAAGAAAAAATCTAGGAGTTGAGATAAAATGAAGAACTATTTAGTTATAGGCCTAGGGAGGTTTGGATCGAGTATTGCACAGACACTTTATGAAGCTGATAGTGAGGTCCTGGCAATAGATACAAACGAAGAGCTGGTTCAAGAAGCTATAAACAATAATCTAGTGGATAATGCTCTGATACTTGATGCTACCGATGAAAATGCATTGAAGGAGATAGGTGCCGGTAATTTTGATATAGCCTTTATAGGAATAGGAAGTAATATTCAGGCAAGCATCATGACAACTTTAAACTTAAAGGAATTAGGTGTTAAAAAAATTATAGCAAAGGCAGTCAGTAAGAGTCATGGGAAAGTATTGAAAAAAATAGGTGCCGATGATGTAATATACCCAGAAGAATATATGGGACATAGGATAGCTATGCTGGCTATGGAGCCTAACATGATGGAACATATGAGATTTTCAAAAGATTTCTTATTGGTAGAGTTTAAAGCTCCCGCATCATTTTTGGGGAAAAATTTAATGGAATTAGCTGTAAGAGATTCATATAATATAAATATAATAGGAATAAAAAAAAGTGATGGAGAGCTGAATTCAAGCCCTAGAGCGACAAGTGTGATTGAAAAAGGTGATACACTCTTGGTTATCACGGACTCTAAAACAGCCAGAGAATTAGAAAATTTAAAGTAAAGAAGGAGAAAATAATGCATGAATTTGATGTAATAGTAGTAGGAGCAGGACATGCAGGTTGTGAAGCAGCCTTAGCATCTGCAAGAATGGGAATGAAAACAGCAATATTTAGTATAACTTTGGATAACATAGGAGTAATGTCATGTAATCCATCTATCGGAGGGCCTGCTAAATCTCACTTGGTAAAAGAGATAGATGCTCTTGGTGGAGAGATGGGAAGAAACATCGACAAAACTTTTGTACAAATAAGAGTTTTAAATACAAAGAAAGGACCAGCGGTAAGGTCTCTTCGTGCTCAAGCTGATAAACAGAGTTATCACATGGAGATGAAAAAAACTATAGAGAATACAGAAAATCTAGATTCTATCCAGGGTATGGTAACGGAAGTTGTAGTAGAGGATAATAAAGTTGTAGGTATAAAAACTCAAGAAGGAGTAACTTACTCAGCTAAGACGGTTATCATAGCGGCAGGAACGTTTATGAGAGGTCTTATCCATATTGGAGATAAAAAGTTTCAAGGTGGAAGGATGGGAGAACTGCCGTCAAATGATCTGCCTCTATCACTAAAAAAAGCCGGATTAGAGTTAGGAAGATTTAAGACAGGAACTCCTCCAAGAATTGATTTTAGAAGTATGAATTTCGACAGGTTAGAGGAACAACCAGGAAATTTTGAGCAGCTTCTAAAGTTTTCTAATAGAACTTTAAATAAAGATGTAGAAGGAAGGGAACAAATCCCTTGTTATGTAACATATACAAACCCAGATGTACATAATGTAATAACTCAAAATAAATCTAAGTCACCTCTATTCAATGGAACTATCGAGGGGACAGGACCGAGATATTGCCCGTCTATCGAAGATAAGGTATTTAGATATGCAGAGAAGGAAAAACATCATCTGTTTTTAGAAAAAGAGGGGTATGGAACTAATGAAGTATATATAAGTGGATTTTCAACTTCACTCCCTGCAGAAGTTCAAGAGAAGATGGTAAAAAATATCTATGGATTAGAAGAGGCAAAGATCATGAGATATGCCTATGCCATAGAATATGACTATGTGTTACCTGAAGAATTACAATACAGTTTAGAGACTAAAAAAGTAGAAAATCTGTTTTTAGCAGGACAAATTAACGGAACTTCTGGATATGAAGAAGCTGCCGGACAGGGTCTTTTGGCAGGGATGAATGCAGCTAGAAAATTACAGGGAAAGGAGCCTATCATATTAGATAGAGCCGACTCATACCTGGGAACTCTAGTAGACGACCTGGTAACTAAAGGAACCAATGAGCCATATAGAATGTTTACTGCTAGAAGTGAATACAGACTCCTACTTAGAGAGGACAATGCTGATCTTAGACTTTCTAAAATAGGTTATGAAGCAGGATTATTAGATGAAGCGACTTATAACTTAGTAGAAAAGAAGAAAAAAGATGTTTTAGAGATCGTTGAAAAATTATCTTTAAATTTAGGGTCGAGTAACAAAAGAATTGCAGAGGTATTGATCAAGAAAAACAGTGGGGATCTAAAATCAGGGACTACCCTGTTAGAACTATTGAAAAGACCAAGATTAGACTATAAAGATATTAAATATATCGCTGAAATTATAGATGGATTTGAGTTAGGAGAATATCCTGAGGATACTGAATACCAGGTAGAGGTTCAGGTTAAATATGACGGATATATAAAAAAATCATTAAAGATGATAGAAAAGCATAAAGCGCTGGAAGAAAGATTAATTCCCAAAGATTTCGACTATGATGTAGTTAGTGGAATAACTGGTGAAGCCAAGGAAAAATTAATAGAGAAAAAACCTTTAAATATAGGGCAGGCTTCTAGGATATCTGGTGTATCCCCGGCAGATATATCTGTATTACTTATGGTTTTAAAGATAAGAGGTGATAAATAAGATGAAAGAATTTTTTTATGAAGGACTAAAAAAAATAGGCTTAGAACTGGATGAAACTACTGTAGATATGTTATTAGAGTATGGAAACTTATTGTTAGAGACCAATAAACACACTAATTTAACAGCTATTAGAGATGAAAAAACTATGTATGAAAAACATTTTTTAGATTCTTTATTACTGCAAAATAAAATACCTTCTGGTGTTAAAAAAGCTATGGATATAGGAACAGGAGCAGGGTTTCCTGGGATGGTATTAGCTATTGCCAACCCTAATATAAACTTCACTTTGATGGACTCTGTAAGTAAAAAAACAAAATTTTTAGAGATGGTGGCAGAAAAATTAAATCTATCTAATGTAGAAGTAGTAAATATGAGAGCGGAAGATTATATAAAATTGGAAAACAAAAGAGAAACTTATGACCTTGGGTTATGCAGAGGAGTATCAAAGTTTAATGTAATATTGGAATATATGGTTCCCTTTCTAAAAGTTGGAGCTACATTTCTAGCACAAAAGATGGACTATCAAGAGGAGTTGGAATACTCTAAAAATGCATTTGAAATATTAAACAGTAAAATAGTAAAGGTGGATGAATTAAAATTACCATTTTGTGAAGATGCAAGATATATATTTGAAATAAAAAAAATGGAAGAGACTGATGAGAAATATCCAAGAAGAGCAGGGATACCACTTAAAAGACCACTGTAATCCTTTCTCCCTGACATTTAGAAATCACTTTTTTATCTATAAGCGGTTTCTAATAATCGTCACCTGGGAGAGAGTGCCTATAGTCGAGAGAGGGTAGTAAAGAATTTATGGTAAAAGAGCTTTTGAATTTTAAATAAAAAGGGGGAAGCTATGAAAAAACTTATCATGAAATACCGAAAAAGCTTCATTGCTTCCTCGGTATTGGTTTTAATGTTGATAACAGTCCCGTTGTACATTACCGTCAAAAACAATTTTGATAAAATTGTAGATATCTCTCTAAAGTATTTTTTAGCCGATATCTCCCATACGACCTCTGACCTTTCTACATTTGGCCTCATTGTGGTAGATGATGCAGTCCTAAAAGATGACAAAGGAATAACGGTACTCTATGCTCCTAAGCTTACCCTGCGATACTCCATAAAAGACCTCTTGAGGGGGAAAATTACAGAGATCAGTGCTGATAATCCATATCTATATATTGCAGTAGATAAAAATAGAGATATAAATATAGTGGATATTTTTGCTACTGGAAGTCCTGGAAAGGCAGGAGTAGGAGTACCTATAGATATAATTACAGTAACCAATGGTAGGTTGTTGTTTCAGGATAATTATTATGACAAACCTATAAATATGTTTGTGAATAATGTAGATGGATATGTCAGTTTTGATGATACCCATGGGATCGACTTGAGGTTTTACAATACTGCAGGGGATGAAATGGTTGATTATTCCTTCACTAACTATGAAAAAGAGTACTCTATGACCATCAAATTGAAAAATGGGGACATCGATCAAGATCTTATGCAATATGCCTATGTAGATGAATATACAAATTACTTAGGAGGAAAAGCAGATTTGGATCTGACCATAGACAGTGATGGACTATGGGGTGATGCTTACCTATCCAAAGCCAGTTTTAAAACCAGTGCATACGATGGAGTGGCAACGGATATCCATGGAGGAGTGGATTTTTTAGGTGAGAGGATAAAATTAAAATTAGATGGAAAGATGGGAGAGAAAGATGTTGAATTTTCCTTAGAATATCTTCCGGATAATGTAGAGATGAATATAACTGCCAGCGATTTGAATAAAGAAGACATTAAAAAAGTAACCTTATTCGATGATACCCTGAAGAAAAAATTGGATGACTTGGGAGATTTCAACGTTTCATATCTAAGGTTAAAATTTGATTTTGATAAGGATTTCAACTTAACTTTAGACAACTATCTGAGATTAAACACTCTGAACATTAAGGGTGCAGAGGTTAAAGATCTTAAAGGGAGTATAGTTTTATCTGGAGATCAGGTGAAATTAAAAGATTTGAGATTTTTTATGGATTATGATGGAAGTGAAGGATATACCTTACTCAATGGATCCTACGATAAAGATATTTTAGATCTGAATTTTAATATTTTAAATAGGAGGAGTCCTTTAAAATTAAAAGAGTTAAATGGCAATTTTAAATATGATCTAAATACTGAGAAAATTGATTATACCCTCTATTCAGATATATTGAAGATAGGTGGGAAGATAGATCTGGACAGACAAATATTTGGGATCTCTAGTATAGGAACTAAAGATGTAGAGATAGAATATAAAGGTGAATATTATTCCACCAAAAACAATGTTAAAGTAATCTATGATTATGCCAACAAAGACCTGCTCTTAGGAGAGGGAGAAGTAGAGATTAAGGAAAAAGATTCATTGAGATCTTTAGCGTTAAATTTTACTAACAACGGCAACAAGATCTACTTTAACAAGATGAATTTATTTTATAATGAACTGCAGTTATCTGCTAATGGTTATTTAGACATAGATGATCTCTCCTATAACTTTGATTATACAGGAAAAAATTTAAAGGTTGAAAATTTTATATCTGTTGATGGCTTGGAAACAGGAATAGATTTTGATGGCACTTTTATAGGGAAAAAAGAAAATTTTTCTTTGATCTCTAATGTTGAAAGCAAGAACGGAAAATACGCTGTCTCCTACAAGGATATCCGTGGAAGACTGAGAGTCGTTAATAATGGAAAACTTGGAGCAGACTTTGATGGATATTTAGGAGAAGTGTCCTACGACGACGTTGAATTTAAAGACTTTAAGGTAGGATTAAATTACAGTGATGATGTTTTTAAGGTCTCAGAACTCAGAAATAATCTTTTGACAATTATAGGTGACTATAATATAATTAATCAAACCTTAGATTTTGATTATAAAATAAGAGGGATAAAAGAAAACAAGATAAAATTACTAGAAAAGTATGGGTTCAAGATGGATCTAGAAAATGTCGATGGAAGTTTAAAGGGTGAAATAAAAGATTTTAAAATTAAACTTTATTCAACGAATGCCTGGGTTCAATATGAGGATTTACCAAAGGTATATTTAAAGGGAGGACTCCGGTTTTATGATCAAAAAATATATTTTGATGAATTTAAAGTCGGTGAAAATAATGTCGGTGGATACTACGATATTTCCTCTAAAAACTTTAGAGTAAAGGTGAATTTACTTGAAAATAATTTGGCAGAATATTATGGAGATGTAAACTTAAAATATCGTCTCACAGGAGAAGTTGTTCTGTGGGGAACGCCCGATAATATTAGTGGAGTTTTTAAAACTTTTGCAGATAATGTCTATCTCCGGGGAAGAAAGCTGCCAAATATAAAGATGGTCTCTACTTATAAAGGGGGGAACTTAGGGAAATTAGATAAAAGTGGTCACATGGATATTAACAGTGTTACTATTTCTTCTGAAAAAGGAGAGAAACTTTTAAATGGGGGAGGATGGATTGATCTAAGTGAAAACAAAATTTCTTTTAAAATTAAAGATGTTTTAGATCTTGAAAACTTAAAAGAATATTCAGAAACACAGGATATAAGTGGGGAATTAAATACTTATATAAATGTAAATGGCCCATTTAATGATTTAAAATATGATCTTAATATAAATAGTAAAGCTATTCTTATTGAGGGGAATAAACTTGAAAACTTTAAAGTGGATCTTCATGGAGATTTAAAAGAGTTAAAATTAAAAGAATTAAGTTTAAGTTATCATAATAACAAATTGACTTCTCAAGGAGAAATTAACTTTAAAGATTTTGATTATAGTTTAAATATCAAATCCAATAAAATAGATCTTTCTTTTCTAAACATATTTTCTTTTTCTGAATACATAAATAAAATTAAGGGAATCGCTACTATTGATGTAGAGATAAATTCTAAAAATAATTATGGGGAATTTAAAATTAAAGATCTTTCAGCTGAAATGCCAAAATATGGAATCTCCATAGATAAGGTTAATACTCAGGTGCTTCTAGATAAAAAACTTGTGAAGATTGATTATTTTAAAGGTAAGATAAATAATGGCGACATCAAAATGGAAGGTTATCTAAAAATCCCTGCTTTTGAGGGAATAGAAAATCAAGATAGTCAGGTATCAAAACTTGATTATAAACTTAATTTGGTTTTAGACAAGGTGGATTATTCCTACCAGGATAAGATCAACTTAGTGCTGAGTTCAGACGCAGTTTTTACTAAAAACAAGGTCACTGGTGATTTTATAATCAATAGTGGTGAAATTCTGGGAATTCCAGATGTTAAGGATACAGAGGTTTCTAATATAGCTTCTCAGATTAAAGAAAAGGAAGTTATCAGAAAATCCAAAGAATTGGGTAGTGATTTTGAGATAAAAACAGTTGAAGATGATGGACCGAGTATTGATATAGATATAAATTTAAAAACTGAAAGTCCAATTAAATTAAAGATTTCAAAGTTAACCTATACTTCTATTGTTGAAAATATATATGGAGATTTGAATATAGACGGGAATTTAAAGTTAAAAAATAAAGAGATAAGTTATAATGGAATGGTCAGTATTGACGATGGGTCCATTGTGTTAAATAACAATTTATTTTATTTAAGTACTGCTACAGCAAAATTCATAAAAACTGAAGCTGAAAGTGTGAGCTTCCATCCAATAGTGGTGTTAAATGCAAACTCTACCATTGCAAATGAGGATGTATATATAAATATAAGTGGTGAATATCCAAATTTACAGATCCAGATGAGTACAGGTTCAGGGTTAAATGAGGATGAAATCGGATCGTTATTGACTTTTCATAATGTAAGTGATGAAAAAAATACCAATGTAGTTGTGAAAGATGTACTGGATAGAGAGATAAGTGATAAACTTTTTTCACCTATATCTTCAGAAATTGCCAGTGTATTAAAAATAGAAAAATTTCAAATTTCATCTGATTTAGTAGCGTATGAATATGAAGGTGGAACTTATAAAGATACAGGGACTTTAGGCTTGGGAGCGTCGATAGATGCAGAAAACCCAATATATAAAGATAAATTATATTGGAAAGCTAAAGCTAGATGGGGAGCATCTAAATATTATGACAATGTCACTGAGTATGATTTTGCTTTAGATCATAGAATAACAAAAAACTTGTCGTGGGGTGGAGGAGTTGGTAAAATTCCAGAGGGTAGAGCAAGAACAGGAGATACCCTTATTAACTACCATATCGACTTAAGTTGGAGAAAAAAATATAAAAATTTGGAGCAGATAATACTTAACATATTTTTACTTGGAGGAGAAGAATGAGAAAACAATTAATAATTTTATTAACCTTTTTGATCTCATTGGTAAGTTTTTCCCTGGATTACGAAATATCTGGTATAGATATTAAAGGAAATCGGGAAGTCCCAATGGAAGTTATCAAAGGAAATTTAAAGTCCAAAGTAGGAGATAAATACTCTACGAACAACATGGTAATAGACTATCAAACTGTAAAAAACTTATCCTATATCGATGATATAACTATATATCCTAAATTAGAAAATAATAATATAAAACTTATTATTGAAATTAAAGAGGATAAAGATGCGGCTAATTTATTAAAGAAAGAAAATATATTACCTATGTCTGAGAGGGTGAAGGTGGATAAATCTTTAATTATAAGCTCAATAGATATATTTGGAAATTTACATATCTCTAGAGAAGAGATCTTAAAGCAGATACCGATTAAAGTAGGTTCATTTTTTTCTAAGACAAAGATTTTAGAGGGACAAAGAAATCTTATTAATACCGGTCATTTCAGAGATGTAAACCCAGAGGTATATAAATATGGTGAAGGGGTATCGGTACAATATAGCTTGGAAGAAAACCAGGTTATAACTGGTGTAAAAATCGAGGGGAATACAAAGTATTCAACAGAGGAATTGACTAAGTTAATTCAAACTGAACCTGGAAAGATCTATAATATAAACACATTGAGAGATGATAAAGACAGAATTCTTAAAAAATATCATGAAGATGGGTATACCCTTGCAAAAGTAATAAATATAGATATCAATAACAATATGGAATTAGTAATAACTCTTTCTGAGGGAATTATTCGTAATGTTGAGTATAAAAAGATGGTAACTAAGCAAAAAGGTGCCCGTAGACAATCCAATGATACTCTTTTAAAAACGGAAAATTTTATAATTGAGAGGGAATTAGAGGTAAAAGAAGGACAGGTATTTAATCAAAAAGATTACGATCAGTCAGTAAGAAACTTGATGAGAAGTGGTGCTTTTAAAAATATCCAGCCTGAATATAAAAGTATTCCTGGAGATCCAGACGGTGTAAAAGTTGTTATGCTTATAGATGAGGACAGAACAGCTATGCTTCAAGGTGCGATATCTTATGGTTCAGCAGTAGGATTAGTAGGAAGTATCAGTATAAAAGATACTAACTATAAGGGAAGAGGACAAGATTTTGGATTTACCTTTGAAAAATCTTCGGAAGATTACACAAGTGTAAGTCTATCTTTTAGAGATTCTTGGATAAAGGACACGGATTTTGTATCGTGGGGATGGAATTTGTATAGACAAGAGGATGAAGATAGTGAAACTTTTGATCATTATGCCAGTACTATTCATGGAGGTACAATTTCAATAGGTAAAGGTCTCAGTAGATACTTAAGATTTGAATTAGGACTTAAACTAGAGAGAGTCGAAGAAGAAAATGAAGATGGGAAAAAAACACAAACTTATAACTATGCCAGTGTGACACCATCAGTTATATATGACACGAGAAACAACTATCTTGATCCTACAACTGGTAACTATGCTAAATTCAGTGTAGAAATGGGTCAATACTTTGGAACTGAGGTAGGAAGTACATATGAAAATAATCCAGGAATCAATGGAGATGATGAAGCTTTTGCTAAGGCTACCTTAGAACTTAGAAAATATCATCAAGGGTTATTCAAAGGAAATACTATGGCCTATAGAATGGTTGCAGGAATGGGTACAGATTCATTGAAATATCAACAATTATATGCGTCTGGTGGAGCTAACTCTATGAGAGGATATAAATACGGTTGGTTGAGAGGACAGGATCAATTAGTTTTTAATATAGAGAATAGAACGCAGATAAATGAATTTTTAGGTCTAGTTTTCTTCTATGATATCGGTAGATCTTGGTATCACGGAGACAGTGAAGATAAATTTGTGAGTCGATCTGAAGGAAATGTTCCAGATGATATGAAACAATCAGCAGGTGTAGGACTTAGAATTAAAACACCGATTGGACCAATTAGACTTGATTTTGGATTCCCAGTAGGAGATTCTGAAGAAAATGGAATGCAATTCTTCTTTAACATGGGACAAATGTTTTAAATAAAAATATTAAAATAAATAGGAGTGAGTGTAATGAAAAAAATGTTAACGTTGGCAATGGCAATAGGTATGTCGGTATCAATCTTTGCAGCTAAGATAGCTACTGTAAATACACAAAAAGTATTTCAAGGTTATTCAAAGACACAAGTTGCTAAAACAAAGTTAGAAACTGAAAAAACAAAATTAGAGGGACAACTAGCAGTTAAAGCTAAAAACTTAGAAAAAATAGCTAAAGAATTAAATGCTAAAGGTGATAAGGTAACAGTTGCGGAAAAAGATAAATTCCAAAAACAACAAATGGAATTTGGAAAAGAACGTCAAGCGTTACAACAAAAATTAGGAAGATTAGAATATGAAGAGATGGGATCAATACAAACTGAGATAAAATCAGCAGTTCAACAAGTAGCAAGAAAAAATAAATACGAGATGGTTATTGAAGAAGGTGCTGTATTATACGGTGGAAAAGATATAACTGCAGATGTATTAAAAGTCTTAGAAAGTTCAAAAAAAATAAAATTATAATGATATTAGGAGGAGTTTATGTATAATTTAGAAAAATTATCGACTCTTCTTGGTGGAGAAATTAAGGGGGATAAAGTTCAGAAAATAACTGGACTTGCTCCCTTTTTTCAAGCCAAGAAGGGTGAGGTGACATTTGCAGCAGAGGATAAATTTTTAACGAAATTAGGTGAGACTGATGCAACGGTATTGGTAGTTCCTAAGTTAGAGGAATATCTGCCTAATAAAACATATATAGTCGTTGAAAAAAACCCTAGAGAATTGATGCCTATATTGTTAAAGTTTTTTAAAAAAGAAGTGATGTTCCCTATAAAAGCAATAGAGGATAGTGCACTAATAGGAGAGAGGGTAAGAGTAGCGCCTAATGTCTATATAGGTCATGGAGCAAAGATCGGTAACGACGTGACTATACACCCAAATGCTTATATAGGTCAGGATGTAGTGATAGGAGAAGGATCTGTCATCTATCCCAATGCAGTGGTTAGAGAATTCTGTATCTTAGGAAAAAATTGTATCTTACAGCCGGGTGCTGTGATAGGATCTGATGGATTTGGATATACTAAGGTAGATGGAAATAATATAAAGATAGAACAGATAGGAAGGGTAATTTTAGAAAATGATGTAGAAATTGGTGCTAATACTACCATAGACAGGGGAGCTATTGGAGACACTGTTATAAAAAAATACACTAAAATTGATAACCTGGTGCAGTTAGGACACAATGGAATCATTGGAGAAAACTGTTTTATCATCTCCCAAGTGGGGATAGCAGGAAGTACAGAGGTTGGAGATAACTGTACCTTGGCAGGGCAGGTAGGAGTAGCTGGACACATTAAAATAGGTGATAATGTGGTTTTAGGAGCTCAATCAGGTGTATCGGGTAATATAGCTTCTAATCAAGTTCTTTCTGGAAATCCACCGGTGAGTGTAAAAGAGCATCTAAAAATAAAAGCCAGTTTAAAAAAATTACCAGAATTGGTGAAAAAAGTAAAAAAATTGGAAAAAAAGTAAAAAAATCAAAATAATGAAAAAACATTCATGAAAGGCACCCGTATGGGTGCCTTTTTGTCTGAAAACATTGCGTTTTATACTAATTAGTAGTATAATTTTCCTATGAAAAATTATGATGAGAAAGAGATGAGAAATTTGAAGTTATTGGTAACTTTATCCAGGTGTAACTCCTCTGTAAATAGTAGGATATATCCAAAAATTAAGGAGGAAGGTTTAACAGAAACACAATTTTCAGTATTAAATTTACTTTATCACAAGGGAAAATTTAATATTAAAGAGATCATTGAAAAGACATTTTCAAGTGGTGGAACAATGACAGTAGTGGTAAATAATCTATTAAAGGAGGGTTATATAAAAAAGGAAAGGTCTGAGGTAGATAAAAGACAGGTACTAATTAGTATTACTTCTAAAGGCTTAAATCTATTGGATTATATCTTAGGGACTCATGTTGAAAATTTAAAAAATACCTTTGATGTACTGACAGACACAGAAAAATTGATTTTAACTGAATTATTAAAAAAATTAGGAAAGGGTAAAGTGAATGAAGAAAATTAATAAACAACTAAAGAAAGAAGCGATAATAACAGTGGTTCTATACCTCATATATTTTGTGTGGTGGTATAGTTTTGCATATGGATTAGGAGATGTAGATCCAAAAGATTATAAATATATCTTAGGTCTACCAGAATGGTTTTTTTATTCTTGTGTCTTAGGATTTTTGATGATAACGACTTTATTATGGGTTTCTATCAAGTTATTCTTTAAAGAAGTAGATTTAAAAATATATGAAAAAAATGCAGGGAGAGAAGAATGGAAAAAATAAAATTAATATTACCTCTATTGGTATATTTAGGGATAACTTTATATATAGCATATTATAACAGTCCAAGAAGAAAAAAAAGTAAAAATTTTACCAACGAATATTTTATTGGAAACAGAAGTATGGGAGGATTCGTCCTGGCCATGACTGTTATTGCTACCTATACTGGAGCCAGTTCATTTTTAGGAGGACCAGGAGTAGCCTATAAATTAGGTTTAGGGTGGGTGCTGTTAGCTTCTATTCAGATACCCACAGCTTTTTTAACTTTGGGAATATTAGGAAAAAAATTAGCTATTATCTCTAGAAAAATTGACGGTATAACAATAAATGATTTCCTCCGAGCTAGATACCAAAATAAGTGGGTAGTAATAATGTCTTCTACGGCTATCCTATTATTTTTTATGGCCTATATGGTCGTTCAGGTTATTGGAGGAGCCAGGTTATTTGAAGTCCTGACAGGACTAGACTACACTGTAGGTTTAGTTATTTTTGGATTTGCAATAATATTTTACACTGTGTTTGGCGGATTTAAAACTGTAGCCATAACTGATGCTATCCAAGGGGTTATAATGCTGATAACCAGTATAATTCTATTTTGGGTTTTAAAAGAAGCCGGCGGTGGGATGAGAAACATCATGAAAACTATCTATGAGATAGATCCAAATCTGTTGACTCCAAGTAGTGGAGGAGCTATAACCAAACCCTTTATCATGTCGTTTTGGGTATTAGTAGGAGTAGGTCTTTTGGGACTCCCTCAGACGACCATAAGATGTATGGGGTTTAAAGACAGCAGATCCCTCCATAGAGCTATGGTTATAGGAACCTTTGTAGTTGGATTTTTAATGATAATGATGCATCTGATTGGAGTTATGGGGATAGCGATTATACCTAACGAACAATTGGGAGATAAGGTAATTCCAATCTTAGCTATTAGAAATTTATCTCCAGTATTATTAGGAGTCTTCATAGGAGGACCATTAGCTGCAATTATGTCTACTGTAGATTCTCTTTTGATTCAGACAAGTTCAACCATAGTAAAAGACATCTATATAAATTATATAGCTGTGGATATAGATGAGAAGAAATTGAGCAGAATATCTCTGTGGACAACTTTAATTATGGGTGTTATGGTATTTGCACTGGCTTTTCACCCTCCGGAATTTATAGTTTGGCTGAATTTATTTGCCTTAGGAGGATTAGAAGCAGTATTTATGTGGCCTATACTGTTGGGGTTATATTGGAAAAAAGCGAACTCTACTGGGGCTCTCCTCAGTATGGGGATAAGCCTTTTGGTATATGTCACCATGACTCTTTTAAAAATAAAGTTCTTTGGGATGCATCAAATAGTGCCTACAATAGTAGTAGGTGGGATAGTGTTTGTAATAGGATCGTATCTAAAAAAACCTAGTTCAGAGGAGCATTTAGCAATATTTTTTGAGTAAAAAAAGATTTAAATTTAGGAGGCAAAAATGGAGATAAAATTAAAAAAAATAGATATAGATATAAAAAAAGGCGATCTAGAAAAATTTAATGAGATAGAGTTTGCTAGATTAGTAGAGGGCTCATTTAATGAATGGACTCGTTTGGATGAAAAAAAAGATAAGATCAATTGGTCTGGGGAATTCACAATAGAGAGTGAAGATGGAGATTTTGACTATAGGGTGGATACTGAAAAAAAATATATAACTAGTTTGGACCTCGATGGATTTTTAGATGGAGAAAAAATAGATATAGATGAAGATATGGAACTTCTGCTTAGTACAAATCATTCCTATGTCTATGAACTTTTGATTTTTCACGAGATTTCAAAATTAAAGGTAGTTTCAGATGTCAAGTTAAAGGCTATGGAGCTTTCTCTTTTTCCTAGATGGGCAAGCGGGTATTTGGCTGATAATTTAAGTGGCAACAAAATTGTTCAGGAATTTATGGAAATATTTGAACCTCTTATGAATGAGTTTGAGATAGTAAAAAAAATGGATATAAATTTAGATAATATCCAAGTTGAATGTGAAGATAAAAAAATAAGAGAAATATTTAAAGACACTGTAAAAAAATATATAAAAGAAGAAGTATTTTTTATAATGCACGACAGTGAATATAGAAATCTTTTACCTAAATTAGAGATAAATAGATTGATCTCGGCAGGACATAAATTTAATCCTGACTTGGAAGAGGTTGAAATTTATAGTTAATTATAATAGATACAAAAATAAAATTGATGCAAAGTATTGACTTTTACCTAAAACTGTCGTAAAGTTTAGTATATCAATATGGAGGTGTTTTAGATTGAGTAACAATATTACATTTGGAGGAAATCCATTAACATTAATAGGTAATGAGATCAAAGTAGGGATAAAGGCACCAAATTTTACAGCTTTAAAGACAGATTTATCACCATTTAGTTTGGAAGAATTAAAAGGAAAAGTAGTTGTAATTTCAGTTATGCCGTCAGTAGATACACCAGTATGTGAATTACAGACAATTAGATTTAATACAGAAGCTTATGAGCATGGAAATATTAATGTGATTACTATTTCGGCAGATTTACCATTTGCTTTAGGTAAATTTTGTGCAAATAAAGGAGTAGATACAGCAATGACCCTTTCAGACCATAAAGATTTAGATTTTGGAATGAAATATGGATTTGTTTTGGAGGAATTAAGACTTTTATCTAGAGGTATTATCGTTATAGACAAGGATGGAATTGTAAAGCATGTAGAATATGTACAAGAAATTACAAGTCATCCTGATTATGACAAAGCAATAGACATAGCTAAAGAATTAGTATAAAAACACTAGAAATAAATTTAAAATGGAGATTTTCTCCATTTTTTTTTGGATTAAAGGAAAAAAATGATAAGATGGTAAGTATAAAGTAGTGCTTTGACTACTAAGCAAGGGGGAGGGAATATGAAAAAAAGAGGATTTACGATAATAGAATTACTGATAGTGATTGCTCTTATTGGGGTCTTAGTGGGCATTGGAGGAGTTTCTATAAAAAGACAAGCTGAATCCAGGGCTATGTTAAAAGTAAAGAATGAAATTGGAGATTTTTTCAGGGTAGCGGCTAAGAGGTCTCAGGAAACTGGAAAAAGATATGCTGTTGACTTTGACTTAGCTGGGAAAAAGATAGAAATTTATAGAGAAGAAGATGAAAATGGGAAATGGAAAAGTGGTGGAACAAGACGTACTGTAGAAGAATTAGAATTGCCCAATGTGTTTGAATATGAAAAAATATCTGAAACATTGAGGGAACAAAATTTCAGCAGAAATATAACATCTACCGGAAATTTAAGTATGGGTTTAACACTGTATGTTTTTAAATCCAATTCTCAATCGGGAATTCAAGGAGAGGAAATAGCAAAATATGCAATAACTTTTAAAACGACCGATAAGCATGTAAAGTTTTTACATGTTAAAGAACTATTACCTAAAAGTGAGATAAAAGAAAGCGAAATACAGCCGAATACAAGTGGTTCAAAGGATGCAGGGAAAACTACATATTGGGAAATCATCAAAGAACAGTAAAAATTAAAATAACACTATGAATAGAAAAAACGATCAGTACGTATAAAAAAAATACACTTAAACCCCTTGGTATATATAGAATTTTTATCTTTTTAAATGTATTTTTAGAAAACGTTGCAATATATAATAACAAGTGTTATTATATGATAAGCAATTTTTAGGAGGATTTATTATGAAAATAGGAAATTTAGAAATAGAAGTACCAATTATTCAGGGTGGAATGGCAATTAGAGCATCAATGTCGAGATTAGCAGGAGCTGTGGCAAGAGAAGGCGGAATAGGACTAGTTGCTGGTTCGGCTATTGGAATAGAAGAGTTAAAAAGTGAAATTATAAAAGCAAAAGAATATATGGGTGAGAAAGCAGGAGCCATCGGAGTAAATGTAATGGTTGCTGTAAGTAATTTTGAAGAAGCAGTAAATGCATCTATCGATGCAGGAGCAGAATTAATTGTCTGTGGTGCTGGATTCTCTAAAGGTGTATTTAAAATTGGAAAAGAAAGAAATATACCTATATTTCCAATCGTGTCATCTGTAAAGGGAGCTAAACTATCGGAAAGATTAGGAGCTACTGCCATTGTTGTAGAAGGTGGAAATGCAGGGGGACATCTGGGAACTGATCTTGATTCTTGGGATATTGTAAAGGAAATAGTAGAAGCAGTAAACATACCTGTCTTTGGAGCCGGTGGAGTAATAGAGCCTGAAGATGCTAAAAGAATGTTGGATCTAGGGGCTGTAGGAGTACAGATGGGTACAAGATTTATAGCTACCACAGAGTGTGAAGTTGGGGATGAATTTAAAGAGATGTATGTAAATACAAAAAAAGGTGAAGTAGTTGAGATTGCTTCGTGTGCCGGACTACCTGCCAATGCTATAGTGAGTCCTTTTGTGGACAGATTAAAGGCTGGAACACAGGAAAGACCTGAAAAATGTGTTCAATGTTTAAAAAAATGTGATCATACATTCTGTGTAAGTGAAAAATTAGTTGAAGGTCATGAGGGCGATTTAGAAAACGGAGTTTTCTTTGCCGGTAAAGATGTGTGGAAGATAAAAGATATAATCTCTGTTAAAGAGGTATTTGAGAGATTTAGACCAGTATTTGAAGGTAGATAAAATAACTATTAAAAAAACAGATCCTATGAACTAGACGTTCATAGGATCTGTTTTTTGTGTATCTATCATTTGATTTTTTTCAGTAAAAAAATTCCAATTTTTAGTTGTTCTAATAAACCAACCTACCATAAATGTTCCTTTAAATAAAGTGGTAATAGTTATAGCCCACCAAACACCATTTAATCCTAATAGACCATTCTGGGAAAGAAATAATGCCAAGGGTATTCTCACAATATTAAAAAAAGTAGTGATATAAAATGGAGGCTTGGTTTTCCCTAGACCATTGAATGCTCCAGCAGTCAAGATTTCAATACACATAAAGAGCTGGGAATAAGATAGAATCTTTAAGTATTCTATTCCATTTTTTACACTCTCCTCCTCCTGGATAAATATATTAAATATCCTTTCAGCACCTAGATAGAAAAGAAAACTTGTTAAAAGTCCTACCACACTCATAATAATCATAGATATTTTATATCCCTTTAATATTCTTTTAGGCTGATTTGCACCATAGTTCTGTCCGATAAAGGCAGATAAAGCTACCTGGAAGCCTATGGCAGTCATCCAAGAGAGAGACTCTACCTGGGAACCTACTTTTTGAACTGCTATTGCCATAGGGCCCCAAAAGGCGATGATCCTGGCTATTATCATGGAAAGGCCGGTAAATAGACCACTTTGTAATCCTACAGGGATACCTAAAGTAGCTATCTCCTTGATAATTTTAATTTTTGGCAGCTCCGATAATCCTTTTAATGAAACCTGAGTTTTAAATTTTTTAATATAGATAAAAAATGATAATGTCACTGATCCTTGAGCTATAATAGTGGCAATTGCAGCTCCACTTACTCCCATAGCAGGAAATCCTATCATTCCAAAGATAAGGATGGGATCCAAAATCATATTGATTACTAAACCTATGGCATTCATATAAAAAGGTGTTTTTGTGTCTCCATAACCTGTAAAAATTGCTGTGAGAACAGGGTTGGTAAAGTTAAATATCATTCCAAAACCTATAATGACTAAGTATTTTTTAGCCATATCGATAACTGCCAGATCCCCTAGTCTAAAAAATGCAATTAGGGAATCTTTAAATAATATCATAACAAGTCCATAAATAATGGCTAAAATTATATTTAATTGGATAGCATTTACAGTATAATTTTGGGCTAATTTTAATTTTTTACCACCAATAGATTGGGCTATCTTAACTTGAGCCCCTACCTGGGATATACTGATAAACGCAAAACTAAGCCAGAGGAAAAATCCTGCACTTCCTATAGCGGCTACAGCCCCACTTCCCATCTTTCCTATCCATATCATATCTATTAAGTTATAGGCCATCTGTAAAAAAGATGTTCCCATAACCGGGAGTGCCATCTTTAAGAGGGAACGTGTAATACTTCCCTCTGTCATATTTATCTTCATATTTTTCTCCTTCTAGATTTTCTTTTTATTTTAATTATACATTGTACAGTATTTGATCTTAATTTGCTATTTTTTCTTTTAATTAGTAAAGATATTGTTTTCTAAGGAAAAACAAAGAAAAGTATTGACTTTACATTGCACATATTCTATACTTATTGTAGGGTTATTTAACGTTTGTGATAAAAAAAACAATATTTGGAGGGAAAGAGATGGCGAAAAAGAAATTTCAAATGCCAACAGCTTATACTATATTATTTAGTATAATAATTGTAGTGGCAGTATTTACATGGATAGTTCCAGCAGGAGAATATGATTATGTGGAGGGGACGAAACAACCAATTCCTGGGACATATAAGGTAGTGGATTCAAATCCTCAAGCACTTTGGGAAGTAATAAATGCTCCTATCAAAGGTTTCTATGAAGCTAAGGATATTGCATTGTTTGTATTAGTAATCGGTGGATTCTTAGGTATAGTAATGAAAACAGGTGCTATCGATGCAGGGATTGGACAGGTTATAAAAAAATTAAAGGGAAGGGAAAAGGTAATGATACCTATCCTTATGACAATATTTGCAGCAGGCGGGACATCATTTGGGATGGCAGAGGAAACAATAGCTTTCTATCCCCTGTTGATTCCTGTATTTATCGGGGCAGGGTATGATGCCTTGACAGCAGTAGGGGTAGTAATGCTAGGGGCAGGAACAGGTGTTCTATGCTCTACGGTAAATCCATTTGCTACAGGAATCGCTTCTGGATTCGCTGAGATCTCTATCGGAGATGGATTGGGATTAAGATTATTAATGATGGTAGTTTTACTTGGATTCGCTATATTTTATGTTATGAGATATGCTGAAAAAGTAAAGAAAGATCCTACAAAATCATTGGTATACGATATGAAAAAAGAAAATGAACATCATTTCCTAGGAGGAGAAGAGCAGGAAACTCCAGAATTGACAGGTAAAAGAAAGTTGATCCTTTGGATATTTGGTGGAACTTTTATAGTCATGATCTTAGGAGTGATCCCATGGGCTTATAAGTTTAACATTACAATATTTGAAGATATTAACAACTTCTTCCAAGGATTGCCATTGGTAGGCGACTTATTAGGGCACACAGTTGCACTTGGTGACTGGTGGTTTGGAGAGATGACTGTATTATTTATGGTTTCATCTGTATTGATTGGAAAAATCTACGGGATGGAAGAGAAAGAGATTGTATCAGTATTTGTAAATGGTGCCAGAGATCTATTAGGAGTAGCACTTATTGTAGGAATTTCTAGAGGAATTACTATAGTAATGAATGCTGGTGGAATGACTAATACTGTTTTATATTGGGGAGAACAGGCGTTAACAGGTGTAGGATCTACAGCATTTGCGATCATCTCATACTTATTCTATCTGCCTATGTCATTCTTAATACCTTCAACTTCGGGACTAGCTACACTATCTATGCCTATCATGGCTCCATTAGGAGAATTTTCAGGTCTAGCAAAGAATGTAGTAGTTACTGGATATCAATCTGCATCAGGAGTATTAAACTTACTTACTCCTACATCTGCAGTAGTAATGGGTGGATTAGCAATAGGAAGAGTATCATATACAAAGTGGTTAAAATTTGTAATGCCTCTATTTATTGCATTTATAGTGATGACTATGGCACTACTAGCTTTAGGTTCAATGATGTAAATAAAAAAAGCGATTAAGTCTTAGGATTTATTCGCTTTTTTAATAGATAAGAAGAAAAGTCAAGGTTAGAAGTTTTAATTATAAATGCTGGTGATTGATTAAACATTTCGTTAAGTAGAATAAGGGGGATAAGATGATAAAATTATTAAAAAATGCAGAGGTGTATAGTCCAGAATATATTGGTAAAAAAGATATCTTGATTGCAGGCAGCAAGATAGCAAAGATAGAAGATTCTATTGATATAGATGAAAAATTAGCGACTATCATAGATCTAAAAGGAAAAAAAATAGTGCCAGGATTCATTGATTCCCATGTTCATATCTGTGGAGGAGGAGGAGAGGGAAGTTTTAGATCTAGAACCCCTGAAATTCAGTTAACAGATATGACTACTGCTGGTGTTACTACGGTAATAGGTGTGTTGGGAACAGATGGAACTACAAGAACTATGACAAATTTAATAGCTAAGGCTAAGGGACTCAAAGAAGAGGGGGTATCTGCGTTTGTGCTTACAGGATCTTATGAAATACCTGTGAGAACTCTTACAGGGAAGGTTACAGATGATATTATTCTAATAGAGGAAGTAATCGGCTGTGGAGAGTTAGCAGTAGCAGACCACAGATCTTCTCACCCTACATCGGATGAATTATTGAGAGTGGCATCTGATACAAGATTAGGAGGGATTCTGTCTGGAAAAGCTGGAATTATAGGAGTACACATGGGTGACAGTCATGAAGTGACAGATCTACTTTTAGAGGCAATTGACAAAGGAGCACTGCCAATTAAACAATTTGTACCTACCCATATGAATAGAAACCCATACCTATTTGAGGCAGCATTGAAATATGGTAAAAGAGGCGGGAATTTAGATTTTACTACTTCTACAACTCCTGAATTTTTAGCCGATGGAGAGGTGAAATGTGGTAAAGCCACGAAACTATGTATAGAGGCAGGGATTGACATCTCACAAATTACCTATACATCTGATGGGCAGGGAAGTCTGCCTGAATATGATGCAGAGGGAAATTTTAAAGGCGTTAAATTAGGGAAATGTGAAACTCTTTATGAGGCTGTAAAGGAAGGGATGAAAGAAGAAAATTTAAAGTTAGAAGATATAATAAAGGTTATTACTTCTAATCCTGCAACGACGTTTAAATTAAAAGGAAAAGGATTTATAGAGGAAGGCTTTGATGCAGACCTGGTTATCTTAGATGAAAACTTAGATATAGATGGTGTATTAGCTTTGGGGACTGTAATGGTAGAAGATAAGGTTGCTATAGTTAAGGGAACTTTCGAAAAATAAAAAAGTAACGTGACCTTGCATCCAGATAGGAATAATCTAAGGTTTTATAATTTCTTATTTATTCCATAAATTTTATCTCAAAGTTCTATGTTTATATAATAAATTAATAGTATTTTGGTGATGCCTCTTGCGGGTATAATTTACTAGATAAAAAAAGAGTTTTTGCCCCAGGCAAAAACTCTTTATTATTATTCTGTTATAAGACTATACAGAAGCTCTATTTCTTCTTTCCATATAGATTGATCTATTGTCTCTAAGGTGATCGGCATATTATCAAATCTAGGGTCATTCATAAACCTTTTAAAGAAATCCATTCCTAGCATACCGTTTCCAATACTTTCATGTCTATCCTTTTTACAGGCTAACCCATACATAGAATCGTTTAAGTGGATTCCCTTTAGATACTTAAATCCAACTAGATTTTCGAACTCCTCAAATGTTTTTTCATACCCTTCTTCAGTAGCTAAGTCATACCCATAGTCAAAAGTGTGGCAGGTATCAAGTAAGACTCCTATACGATCTTTGTTTTCGACTCTATCTATAATTCCTTTTAACTCCTCAAAATTTCCACCTATGGTATTTCCTTTACCAGCTGTGTTTTCAAGGACTACAGTGATGTATTCTGTAGCTTTAATAGCTTCATTGATACCTTTAGCTATAAGATCGTATCCTTCTTCCAACGAGATGAGTCCCAGATGACTTCCGCAGTGTAGATTTACATATTTTAATCCCAACTGTTCACCTCTTTTCAGTTCATCGATCAGAGCATCTAATGATTTTTGCCATTTTTCAGGATCAGAATTAGCTAAATTTATAAGATATCCAGCATGAGGCATGATATAATCAGTATTAAAATTATATTTTTTCATCTCATCCTTAAACTTAGTTATTACCTTGTCATCATAATCTTTAGCAACCCATCTTTTTTGATTTTTTAAGAACATTGCAAAGGCTGTACCGCCGATGTCGTGGGCATTTTTAGGGGCATTAAAAACTCCTCCACTAACACTAACGTGCGCGCCTAAAAATTTATTTATTTTTTCACTCATTATATATCCTCCAATTTCATATTTGTAATCATTATAACATAGTTTATTTTAAAATAAAACATCTAAGGGTGTAAATTACAAGATTCTTAATGATTTTGCGGAAGGATTTAAGAGATCTAAGCATAATGGAAATATCAACTTGGCCTCCAATGATCAAATAAATAATGAATTAGATAAATACAAGGTGTCGTTGGGTTTGAAGGATTCCAAATCAAGGGAAAAGGATTAGAGTTTAAAGTAGATCTATGAAATTATAAGACTAAGTTATTTCAATTTAAGATTTTTAGAAAGGCGAATTCAATAAGAGAATTATTTTTAGGAGAGAATTAAACCTCTTCTTTTTTTTATTAAAGAAGGAAATAAAAAAAGAAAGAAGTATAAAAAATAATGAATTAAACTTAATTTTTAAAAAATGTAGCATAAATATGATACACTAATACTTAAAATAACACAATTATTAAAGAGATGATACTAATGGAAAAAAAAGAAGTTATTTGTTTAAAGTGCAAGAAGAAATTTATTACTGAAGTTGATTCAAAGGGAATCCCGTATAGTAGGATATGTAGTAAATGCAAAAAAAGTACTCAAAAATTTGGAAGAGGCGTAAGTGGAACTTCTTAAATAAAAATTGGAGGGGAATATGGTGAAAATAATCTTAGTTGTAATTTTAATCGTAATCATTTTTCTGATTATAAAAAAGGAAGAAAAAGAATTAATAAATTTTGTTTTTATAAATAAGAAAACTAAAAAATATCATCAAGAGAAATGTCCGTATTCTAAAAACTTAGAATCTATAGCTTTAAAAGTAGCTATTAAAGAAGGGTATACTCCATGTAAAATTTGTAATGAAGAAGATATATAGAAAAATAAAAGGGATATTTTAAATATTCCTTTTTTTATTCTTTTTAAATTTACATTGAAATAATTAGAACACAGTAGTATAAATAGTAATAAAGACACTTGATAAGTGAGGATGATAGAATGGATGAAAAAAATCACAATTATTTTTAGATTCGATAACACAATATTTAACTTGTAATTATTCTTTTCTAAATGATTATAAAATAATCTATTATTTAGATAATGAAAAAGTTGGAACCATCTCAGCATTAGAATACATTAAAAATTTCCATCTAAATGGTAAAGTTAGAGTTTCATACAACATAGAGATAAAAAGAAAATAATGTGATTTTTAACTGTTCTATAAAATGTGTCAAAAGTCATAAAAAACATAAAATACTATTATATTCAATGTAGTACTTTTAATGAGAGATAAAAATTACACTCTCAATTCTTTTATTTAAATTTAAAATTGACTTTTTTAAATTTAAAAGATAAAATTAAACTTACATATAATTAAAATTAAAGGTGGAATATAATGAGCGGAGTAAAAGAAGCATTAAGAAAAATTATGAAAGATTTAAATTGTAAAACATCATGGAAAGTAAGAGAAGAGGCATTGGAAAGTTCTGTAAACGATTATGATTTAAGTAACCCTGAATATCAATCTCTAAAAGATAAAATAATTCAGTTAACTTTAAATGACAAAGTAACTGCAGTTAAAGAAGCTGGTTTAAAAGTTTGTAAAAATCATGGATTAACAAAAAATCAAAAACCAATATTCTTAAGTAAAAAAGATATAAAATATCAATCTAAAGATTTTAATAAAATCATTTCAAGAATTAAAAAAGAGAAAAAAATGGAAGAACTTAATTTAGAAGATTTAAAAAAACAATTTAGTTTAGTAGCTCCTGAAATGTATGATGTTATGCAGTTTGAAAAAGGGGAAAAATTTGATAAGTGGATAGAGAATATATATAGATCTTTAAGAAGATAGGCAAATCTATATAGTCTTACTATGTATTTTTTTAAGATTCAATAAATTAAAAAGGACACTAAAATAAACTGTAACCATGAAACTAACACTCTTTTTCAAGTGTCTAGTTTCATGGTTACAGTTTACATTTTGAAGGTGTTTTTTTTATCTTATATTAGAATTTTTTATTATTACCATAGATATTCAAAGTTAAAACCTATACCAGTTTCTTCCCCATTACTGTCATCACTGTAGGTTACTCCTCCTCCTACAAGGAAAACAGGGGTTATTTCTACCTCTATTCCTACCCCAAATAAGATCAGGTTTTTTCCTCTGTTTTGACCGGAAAAAGTAGTCATTGAATCTGGTGTATGTACAAATCCTGCCCTTATATCATGGCTGGAGTCTTTAGCTGCTGACCAGTCATATTCATATTTTACAAATGCCATTGGTCTTACGAGCAGAGATTTTACAGAACCATCGTAGGAAAGATTTAATCCTGCTGAAGTAATAAATGAATCTGCGCTTGCACTTTCTACCCTAAGATCAGCCATATCGAATCCGCTTTCAACTATCTCTTCCTGGTATAGATATGAATAACTTAATCCTAAATTAGGAGTTAAAGTTGTATTTTTAGTTATCTTCATAGGGTAAGCTCCCCTGATCCCGGTATAGATACTATGGCTGTCAAATTTATCCTTACTTGTTCCGCTTTCAGTTCCTACAGTGATATCTCTTTCACTCTGGTTGTAACCATAAGAATAACCCAACATACCTGTAAATATCCAATCGTTATAGATATAGCTGCCGTAACTACCAAAATGATAGGTATCTGTCTCAAAATTTTGATCCACCATATCATGTTCTCTTATCTTGTGTTTTCCATAACCAGTATATACCCCTAAAGTGAGTTGATCTTCCCTGTATATATCGCCGCCTAATATAAAGTTACTGAGGGAATATTTGAAATTTCCCAAATTATTTTCTCCATTAACTTTTCCCTCTACATAGGCTGTATCGATCCATATATTATTCTCTGGTGATATCTCTTCTGAATCTATAGAATAAACCGATCCCCTGCTTCTTGCATGATCCATTGCCATATTTAGGAAGAGGTCATTCTGTTCAAGACCTACAGTCAAGTGAGATGAATATGGCTCAGCATGGAGAGAATTGAGATTTTGAGAAACCTGTGCATTGGTTATAGTTAATAATGCAGTTTGCAGTTTTTGGGCCCCAGGGCTTAATACCGGATTAACTCCAGGAGTAGTTGACGGTAAAATAGTTACCACTTGTTTGGCATTAGGATTTTTTCCTAAATTAGAATGAGTGGCAAGAGTATGTACTCCCTGCACCTTTCCGGTTAAGGTTATATCTTTATTTCCGTTTGTTTGCTCATCGGATACTTCAAAATCAAGTAGTGCTGGTAGATAAGGCGAATTTATCACAGATATATTATTGTAATCTCCTATAATATCACCGCTAGAGCTTGCTGTATCCGACTGAACTAGGGTGAACTCCTTATCATGGAAATCCAAGGCACTTCTTCCAGGCGCTCCCTTATATATAGTCTTGATACTTAAACCTTTGCTGATATCTACATTTTTATCCACGTAGAATATTTTATCCGATAATTCATTTTTACTGCTATCTAAATCTATATCGGAATAGTATGTCCCGCCCTCAAATATAAGTCCGTTATTCACTTTTAGGTTTCCTAGCTCACTTCCAGACGTATATTTAGGATCTAATCCAGAGCCGCTTTTCATATAGATATCTCCAATTCCTAAAATAGTTCCGGAACCTCCGAATGTATCTTCGATGAATATAAGCCCGTTATTTGTAAGGGTGGTGTAATTGTTGTCAGTTCCACTGGTATTATTTAGATAAAATGATCCATATTTTTCAATAAAAAATCCACCGTTACTCTCTATATTTAGTTCTAGTTTCATATCACTATTCTGATAGCCACCGGAGTACATAAGGAAGCTTCCATCTTTTATATTGATTGTTCCATCTTCGATAAGAAAACCTCGGTTGACGTATAAATAATCATGGTCTATATTCAAAATATTATTTGATCCTGTCATATGGACAAGATCTGTACTTATTTTTTTGATATTCTTGGTATTTAAAACTGAAGATTGATTAAGAGTTAACACTCTTGTCTTCAAAAGTGTATTTGGAGCATGACTTCCATCTATCTCCGATGTTCCATTGACTATTAATTCACCTAAAAAAATCTTAGCTCCGTCATTTATATTTATATTGGAATCTTCTAATTTTAATTTATCTCCTTTAAACTGAGTATTGTTTCCTAATAAAATATGACTGTCTTTGAAAGTTGAATTAGTGATTTCTAATTTAGTGTCGCTTCCGTGTAATTCCAATGTACTGTTATTTTCAAATACAAATTCATCTGGATTAGATATAAATTTTATATTGCTGTAAGTTAATTTTAACTTAGCATTATCTATTGTTCCTTTAGCACTACTTCCAATAGTTACAGGTTTATCACCAAAGGATATACTACCAGAATAGTAAAACTCCAGTTCAGAGCCGCTTTGTATATCTAAATTAACCTTTGCTGATATACGGTCATTTATTGCTGTTAGTCTGTTATTTCCAGATTTTGAAATAATATCAAAATCAGAGGTAGACATCACAAGAAGCTGACCTGTACCAATTGATAAATTTGAATTTTCTAGAGTTAAACTGTTTTTAGTATAATCATAAAAAAATAATTTTGATCCATTTATCTCAAAATTTGTATCTTTTAAAATTAAATTTTGAGTTTTAAGTTCCCTCTGTTTATTCCCATTTAATATACTGTCATTATTTAATTCAACATTTCTTCTATTCCCAGTACTGGTATTATCAAACAAAATATTCTGCCAGTGTTTTTCTCGATAACTAGCAGTATAACTTATATCACTGTCTAAAGATAAGTTTCCGTCACTATCCTGAGAAAATCTTACTCCATCCCAAATATAGTTTTTAGAATCTCCTGCTGCCTGCCAACTATAAGTATAATTATGACCCTGATCAGCTGTAATTTTAGACGTGATTTGCCCTTGTATTCCGTAACCTCCGGTATAACTAATCCCTGCATCAAAATAATTTACTGTATAAGTCAATGAATGTAGTGAAATAAATAATAATAATATTTTTTTCATTATTTGTCATCTCCCTGACTAAAGAATTTTTATTTTATTATTTTATCTACTGCAAAACCATCTTTGATATATTGTCTTCCACGGTAAGAAACATCTATTGGTAAACGATAATTTGTCGTCGCATCTTTATACATGGATGATTTTACATTTTCATCGGTATTTATTATTCCATAAACTAATTTACTTTCCATACTTTTACCTTTTATAACAACCTTTCCCCATGGATCAATTAACATTCCGTCACCAGTTTGAATTTTAGGAGGAATTAGCTTAAACACATTATTCATTACTTGTTTAAATTCATGAGCCAATTCCGGATCTTTTTTTTCTATTTCTTCCCATTGATACATTTGAGTTACAGAAGCTAAATAAACATGACCTTCAAGAGCAACAGATTTTATAAATGAATTCCATTCTTCTCCTTGATCCTGGGTTCCTACTACTATGAGCTGAGCACCTTGAGCATATTGAATCCCCCTGATTAAAGGTAAATACGTCTGCCAGCAGGAATTATAAGCCACGTTTATACCTGCAAGTTTAACAACTCTAATATCCGGATCTTTTGGTTCTGCCCAAAACAATTTTTCTGTATGAGAAGCTCTTGTTTTTCTGGTAATATGTTTTATCTTACCTTTTTTGTCTATAAAAACAGCAGAATTATAGACAGATTTATAATTTTCATCTTCATTTCTTTCGTTGAAAGGAACAATCATTGCAATTTTATACCTTTTAGCATATGACTGTAATTTTTTCATTTCGTAACCGTCTTTTGTTATTGAAGCATTATAAAAATCTAAATATTTTTCATAGTTATAATTTAAATCAATTGTTGCGTGAATATAATGCCAATATGGGTAGCCCCCAATAAAACTTTCAGAAAAAACTATTAATCCAGCTCCATTTTCAGAAGCTATATAAGCATTTTCTTTAATTAATTCAACCGAACGTTTAGGTGACAGCCAGGCTTGATCAATAGAAGCTATAGCAATTTTCACTTCCTCTCCCATAGCAGAGAAGTTCAAGCTTAACATTAACAATACAACTAAATAAATATTCCTCATTTTTATCCTCCCTCTTTTTTACATTTAAAATAATTTTCTAAAATACAAATTTAGACACTTGTACTTAATATATTACAGTTTTTTTTACATATCCTTCAATTTTTGAAGAAAGATAAGAAGGAGCTATTGCTAATCATAAAAAAATTAGGATCTTTTTTAATTACTTTCGAGGACACAGGCAGAAACGTGCGCTCCCAAATGTTTAGTTTTTTCAGTTGATTAAAAGAAAGAAGTTAAATTCTTGCAAGATGGTAAAAAACAAATTATTTGACACCCTCTTTAATCTCCCCTATTTTTAATGGTTTTTCAAAATGAATACCTTTATACATCCTATAAAAATTATAAAAACAAAGGAGGAGAGAGATAGAACCAACTATATAACCAAACATTCCTAAATTGATAGTTTCAATTGCCTCATCTTTTCCCAAAATAATTATTAAAGCAGCTATAGAATTATTTATTACATGAACAATAACTGGATTCCATAAAGATTTAGTTTTTAAATATATATATCCAAAATAAAAAGTACTTCCTGTTATTATAAACGTTATACCAGGGATCCAATGAATCGTGGCAAATATCAACCCTGAAATTAAAATTGTTATAAACATAGAAAATTTATTTTTTAAGATATTACATACTATGCCCCTAAAAACTACCTCTTCCATAAGTGGTATTAGAAAAGCAATAAAAACTAGATTCTCTAGGGATTTTGAATCAAATATTTTACTTGGAGGTATTGAGGGATGAAATAAGCTGTCAATAATATAGTTTAAAAAGCAATTGGCTATCATATAAATGAAACTCCAAAAAAATATTTCTTTTTTTATTTTCCATCCTCCAAAAACCTCTTTAAATTTAAATAGTTTAAGTATATATAGAAAAAATGTAATTAAGATCAAAGTGACTATCATCATAAATCTTATATCTTTAATTTTAAAAAAATCAGCTACGTAAAATGATGAAATAAAGGATCCCCAAAATACTAAAATTACTAGTAAGAATTTAAATGTTGTAGTTAAAATTTTAACCATCTCCTCTTTTATCTAATTTGATAAATTAAACTCTATAAATGAGTAGAAATTAAATCTATAGAGTAAATTGAAATTTCATTGTTATTCTCACTATTTAATACTACATTTATCTTAAATATAAAAATTAAAATAAAAAAGACTAAAATTAATTCTAGTCTTTTTAAAGGATACTTAAATGTATTTCTATTTCGAATTTACCTTTAGGAGCTTTCTTTTCTTGAAGAGCAACTATTTTCTTGATTGTTAACTTTAATATGTAATTCACTTTTCTATATTTTTTAGGTCAATGCAAATTTTAATATCGTAGAAAACTCCTTATACTGCTTTATTGTGTATCTCATCTCTGACTAGGTTCATATTAACTTTAATCATTTCTATAACTTGATTTTCTTTAAGTTTTATATCATTTTTTTTAGGAGGTTCAGGAATAATTTTTCCACGTTCCTCCATCCTATAAAGGTATGACTCCAAGCAGTTTTTAGCCTTATAATAGGCTTCTTTTGGTCTAGTCCCAAAGGTAAAAACACCATCTAAATTAGGAAATTCTACTAAAATATCATCATTATCATCGTTGTCATTAGCATATGAAAAAATTGCTGGATAAATATAAATATTTTTCATCTAAATCATCTCCTTTGATTCAGTAATTTTAGATCCTGCTTATTTTAGAATAGTTCCTTTAACAAGATCTTTTCAATAATGTGGTATAGTTATCCTAGTATTTGTAGAGAATTGTTCAAATTATGAGGTGCAACTCTTTTATATTCACAAGATACCATCCATTTTTTTCAATTATTTTAATTAAGTTATTTGATTTCAAACCCTCACCTCCATACTAATATCGGCTCTTTTATTAACCTATACGTATAAAAAGTTTTTATCCTCTAATTTTTTTAATTTTTAATGTCCAAAAAATAAAGTTTTGTTTTTTCTCTCTATGTCCTTTTTTTCTCAATAGAACAGTCCAAATTGCAAATGATAAATCATTTAAATAATAGCTTTAAGATTTACAACTTAAATGGTTTGGAATAGAATAAATAACAAAATAAAGGGAGAATAAAAAACAGCAACAAGAAAAAGAATTGAAAGGGAATATAAGAGAGAAAGCCAAGAAGATAGTTGGATATTAAGATAAGACAAAGCTAGGAGCACATGCACAGATCAATGATCCAAGGAAGGTGTATCGGAGACAGAATATGTGGAGGAAAGTACACCAAAAGGAAGATTGTTAAAAATAAAAAATCTTTAGATACAGAAATTAGTGCTATTAGAGAGATCAACAACATTTTTGGATATAGTTACGCAGCAGAGAGAAAAAGGGATTCGGGTAAAGAGGTAGTGAGGGTAGATGAAAAAGAATAAAAAAAAAGGGCTATTAGCCCAATTAATTATTTTATGTGGAACTCGAACAACAGTCAGAGCAAGAATTAACATTTGTATAGCCTTTAAGTCCTGCATCTGTTATTGCATCATTGGGATTATCAAAACGACCTAGAAAATTTTTGTCTACATTTTTCTTAGGAATATGTCGACAACCAAGTATATGAACTTGATTTGTTTTGAGATCAATACAATAGAGCATTAAGGAACCTCCTTATTAATTAGTCTATTAAAAGTATAGTACAAAAAAAAAGAAAAACAAAATAAAAGGGCGATATCCATGTGGAAAATAAACTCATGGATAAAAACAAAAAGGGCTAAAGAGCCCTAATTATTTTTGAATATTAATGCTAGAACAACAATACCAACAACCATCAGCCTCATGATAACCTTCATCTTTAGCATCTGTTAATGCTTCATCATCATCCAGATAAACACCCAGCATAACCATATCAACTAACGATATATGTGGGCATACAGACTTGTGAATAGTATGAGTTGCATCCTCAATAAAATAAGTCATAATAACTCCCTCCCCAAGATTAAAAAAACTTTAATCATTTTTATCTTAACACAAAAAAAAGCAAAGTCAACTTAAAAAAAATGGTATTGTGAGAGTTTAGAAATGCTTTGCGGTGATGGGGAGGCTGGAAGTTTTTTCGTGACAGATTTTTTTGAAAAGCGTTAATAGTTCCAAATTTTTTTAGGAGAGGATTAAAAAAACTCTAAATTTATGAATAATAATTAATTAAGATTTTAAATACAAAAATATTTTAAACTAAAAGGAGAACAAAATGTTTTTCTGTATTAGAAAAAGTATATGACATAGTCTTAAAAGTTGAGAATAGGATGTAAAAAAGAGATAGTTGACACTATCTCTTTTTTACATCTTATTTTAATTTACATAGTTGTGATAACCCTATAAAGATATAGAATAAAAAAATACTTCGTAACCCGAATTCTATAAGAAATATTCTACCAAAAATTGTACTAATCCTTCTCCTTTTTGAGCTTTTTCAATCTCTTTTCTCATCTTAAACAAAATTAGATTGTCCAAGTTTTATACTACCATCAGTGTTCTAAACACCCTTGAGCTTTATACTCAATTTTTTATTCTTTAAGCTAATTTTATCACTTCGTCATATTGTTTAATATAATCTAAATTGGATTTATGTGAAATATGAATAACCATTTTATTTGTTATTTCTAAAATTAACTTTTCTATATTTATTGCTGTATTATTGTCTAATGAAGCTAAAGCCTCATCTATTAAAATAACGTCTGCACTACTTAACATAGCTCTAGCTAACCCTATTCTAGCCTTCTCACCTGCTGAAATTTTTACAACTTCATCATTAATAATACTATTTAATTTTTCTTTCTTCGAATAAACCAATTCCGTTAAGTGAACTTTTTCTATAACTTCTAAAACTTCATTTTCTGAATATTTTTCATGTATATCAATGTTGTTTTTTATTGTATCATTAAATATAAAATTATTTTGAGAGACTACAAATATATTGTTTTTTAGTGCATTTATTGATGGAATACCTTCATTAACAAAAATTCCACCCTGGGTTGGCATAATTTTACCAACAATTAGATTAAATAGTGTAGTTTTTCCACTGCCACTTTTTCCAGTAATTAAATATTTTTTATTCTTAAAAAAAACTTTATTAAATTTATTAATTGTATTAATGTTTTTTTCTTTATATTTATATGAGGTGTCTACAAAATTTATTGCTGAAATTTTTATATCGCTATCTATTGATTCTTGGTTATTTTTTAATATTGTTTCTAACTCTGTATTAAGCGATTTATTTGAATTATAACTAATAATAGAATTTATAAGCTTTATTACTGGTTCATTTAAAAAAAATACAATTTGAATTAAAGCAAGTAGTTCTCCAAAAGTTATATTTTTTGTTATATATAAATATATACTTATTAAAATACCTGAAATTTGAGATAAAACAACACATGTATTAGCTATAATTCCACTTAAATTACATACAAAATCAATTTTTTTCTCTTCAACGTTAATATCATCAGATACTTTATTAAATTTTTTCAAGAAAATTTCATTTAAAGAACTAATTTTTATAATTTCAAAGCCACTTAAATACTCTTTTGTTGAAGTGATCAAACTATCATATTTATTCAAATAAGCACGAAACATTTTATCAATTTTTTTTGGGAAGATAAGATTGTTTAATATAAGTGGAATTAGAAAAATTAAACAGACTATGCCTCCTATAAAGTTTATGTTAAATACTAATATAAATAAAAAACTAATTTCAATGCAGTTTTGTATAATATTAAATGTTTGATCAAATGTTCTATTTTTCCAAGTTTCAACTTTTTTTAAAATAATATTATAGTATTCACCACTATCTTTTTCATAAAACTTATTAAGAGGAGTATTTAGAATATTTTTAAATAAATCCTTTCTAACTCTATTTAATATTTCGTTAGATATATTACTTTTACCTATATAAGAAATTCCTGAAACTAATACCCCTAAAATTATTAATGGCAATATGGTTTTTATAATTGTTATTACTGTATTATCTAAATTATTCTTATCTAAATTTATTAATGTATACGCAAAAGCAATAAGTGGTTGAGATATTGCACCTAAAAATACGTAGAATAAATTTTTAAAGATATTGATATATATATATGTTTTCATTTTGTTCCTCCTAATTTTTTATTTATAATCTTAATTGGAGGTTTATTTATTTACTTTATTTCCCTCCGAAATTTATTAATATCATATTTATCCTCCTTTATTTTTACAAAAATTATAAATCTATAAATAATCTACCCTCTATTTTTAAGGAATAGACCATAATATCTTCCCTGCTCTATTTGCTTCTACATTAGATTGTTTTTGGTCTTTAAAATGCTCTGGATAGTGTTTTTCTTTACTTTAAAATACATAGAAATCACCTCTTTTCACTTTTTTAAACTATAAGCAATAATTTCACTCTAATATATGTATATCAATATAAGGTTATTGTCAAGAGTAAAATTATAACTTTATTCTGCCCTCCATAGTAATAAAAAATTATTTTTCCTTTTATTTGATTAATATAAAAGTGTGTTATTTTTTACTAAAATATTAGGTGTGATAAAGGAAGTGAGAAAAGGATCTAAAAAGGCGTGGTATTTAGAGTGTGCTTTTTATCAAGCCATAAAAGTGACATTTTTGATTTTTTTTTGATTACTTTATTTAAAAATTGATTTTAAAAAAAATTAAAGGTAAACTTTATAAAAATGAGAATTAGGAGGATTTATGAAAAGTAAAGAAGAAATATTTAATTTAATTCGAAACAAAATTTATAAGTTGATTGAGTATCGTATTAATTTGGAAAGAATTAAAAAAATTATTAGATAACATGTATACTTTGTTAAAAGAAATTTCTACAGTAGAATATGATTATACTGATATGATATTTGATGAGAATGAACCTATAGAGAGTATAATTGACGACTTGAAAACAGCTAAAAAACTTGAAATTTTATGTCAAACGAATGATGAGTTTAGAGAATATATAGATAAGTTTTCAGAAAAGGTAGGAATATTTGCTTAATAATAATTAAAAGAATACTCGAAATAGTTTCCTTTTTTACTGGTGAAAATTACTGGTAGTAATCAAAGTAAATATAATTTCGGTATGTAAATACCATAAGTAAAAGCTTATGGTTTCAATAAAAAAAAAGTATTTATCAAAATAATTTAAATTATGTATAATTAATTTTTATAAACTTAGGAGGCAATCATGATTTCAGAAGAAAAATTGAATTTAGAACATTTAGAAATAAAAGCAGTTATAGAAAAATACATTTTAGGTGAATTAAAGGTTATGGATGTGAAGAAAGTCACATCTGGATTCGGTATATATAGTACAAAAGACAAGAAATTTATGACAAGAGTGAGAAAAGTAGGTGGAGAGTTTACTACTGAAAATCTAAAAAAATTAGCAGATATAATGGAAAAATATAGTATTAAATTTGCTCATGTATCTACAAGGGACTGTATTCAACTTCAAGGAGTAAACCCAGAGGCAGTTTATGATGTAGTAAGAGAATGTACGAAAAATGGTATGCCTTTTAAAGGAGGAGGAGGGAATTCTTATAGAAATCCTTTAATATCCCCACTTTCTGGAATATCTAAAGAGAGTATATTCGATGTAAGACCATATGCTATTCAAACGGATTTATTTGTACAAGGAATGAAAAAAGCTTTTAATCTAGGTAGAAAATTTAAAGTATCATTTTCTGCAGAGCCTGATGATCATGCAAATACCATTGTGAATGATTTAGGTTTTTTAGCTACAGTAAAAGATGGAGAAAAAGGATTTACAGTATACAGTGGAGGAGGACTAGGAAGAGGTCCTGCTATGGGCTCTACCCTTTTGGATTTCCTTCCTGCTAGAGAATGTATAAAAGCTACAGCAGCAATGATAGAGTTATTTCATGACCATGGTAACAGAGAACAGAGAACTAAAGCTAGACTTAGATTTTTAGCAGAAAAATTAGGGTTTAAAGAGTTTAAAGAGTTATTTCTAGAATATTATTCAAAAGTTGAGATACCAAACGAATACTTGAATTTTGAACCTGAGAATTATAATGAAATAATAGATAAATTAAGTCAAAAAGAAACTTTTAATAATAATTCAAAGGAATTTGAAACTTGGTCTAATGTTTCTGTAAAAGAAACTAGATTTAAAGATATCTCTTCAGTAAGACTATTTATAGGGAAAGGAAATTTTACAGCTAATCAATTATATAAATTAGTAGATGTAATGGAAAATATTGGTTGTTCAATTATTAGACTTACACCAGAACAAGATATTTATATTCCTTTTGTTCACAAGTCATATTTAGAAAATGCTTATAATATAATAATGAAAAATTTAGAGATTCAAGGAGCAGCAGACATAAAATTTGAGAATCATTTAGTTACCTGTCTAGGAGCAAGTCTTTGTGGAATAGGTCTTTTAGATACTCCAGTAATTGGGGAAAAGATCTCTAAAAAATTAGATGAACTATTTATAAAATACTCTGACAATAAAGATGTCTATAATGAAATAATAGATGGAATAAAGTTTTCAGGGTGTGGAAGTTCATGTGCCGGTAATCAGATTGCACCTCTTGGATTTGAGGGGACAAAAAAATTAATAGATAAGAAGTTAACAGAATGTTTTAAAGTATATATTGGTGGAAGAATAGATTCTAAAGGAAAAAAACTTTCTAAAGAAGAAGAAAATCTTATAACTGTGATAGAAGCCCCTGAGTTTGTAGTAGGAATTGTAGAAGAATTTCTCTTAGAATTTAAAAAATGCAGCTCACTTACTTTTGCAGATTATATGCAAGAATATAGGAAATAAATTCTAAATAATTAATATTTGAACTACCGTTTAAAATATGCACCACCTAGTGGGACTTTAATATTAACGTTAGTTGATAACAAAGCAGGAGCGTGTATTGCTTTGCGTAATAATTATAGAGGATTAGGAATAGGTAAAAACTTAAAATACAATTATATTAGACTAGATACTATTCCATCATTAAAGCAAACTCAAAGATTATATATAGTATTTGGATTTTATGAAATTGAGCCCTATACTCGTAATCCGATTGAAGGGGCAAAGTTTTGGAGCTAAAATTATAAACGGTTAATACCACTGAAAAAAGAGATAAATCAAAAAACCTCCTAATTTTAGGAGGTTTTTGATTTATCTCTTTTTATTTACTTAATGTAAAGGGGATGACAATGAAATTACCTTCAGTAACAGAGCATTAAAAATAGTAAAAGATAGTAGAATGCTGTCTTTTTTAGATGGAAAATATGAATAATACAGACAATTATAAAAATAAGCTAAATTAACTGGTAAAAAAGTTAAAAAGAAGTTAAAATATATATAATTAACCTAGTAAAAAGCAAGAAAATAAAAAATCAAATTTTGTATACCTGAAAAAGGGAGATGATAATGGGTTGTAAATTAATAACAGTTGATAAACGGTTTAGATATAGAGCTGCCGCTATAATCATTGAAGGTGGAGATATTCTTTTTGCTAAAAATGAAAGAGATAGTTATTACTATTCTGTAGGTGGAGCAGTAAAAATAGGCGAATCTGCAGAAGATGCAGTTAGACGAGAAGTTTTAGAAGAAACAGGGATAGCATATGAAGTTGAAAGACTTGCTTTCATCCACGAAAATTTCTTTGAGGGTAAAGGCGGAACACTAAAAAAAGGGGTAAAATGTCACGAAGTCTGTTTCTATTATTTAATGAAGTCTAGAGGAACAAGAGAATTAAAAAGTGATAGCTTTGCAACAGATGGAATAAGAGAATTTATGAAGTGGCTTCCAATAGAAAAATTAGAAACTTATGAAGCACATCCAAAATTTTTTATTAAGGAGCTCCAAAGCATAGGAGAACATGTTAAACATATTACAACAAAAGAATAATTTTATGAGTTCTATAGAAATTGAGGTGAACAATTTGGAACAATTACTACAAAATAAAGAGATAAAAAAATGTTTAATCAGCTTAAATACGGAAGCTTTTAACGATTTTATAAATGGAGATAAAAAGTTTGAATATAGAAGAAAATATATTGATGGAAAAACATTGGCTTTTATCTATGTAACGTCTCCTATAAAACAATTAAGAGCTGCAATTTTATTCGATAAGCCAATTCTAGATACACCAGAAGAAATAGCTAAAATAGCTGAATCAGAGCATCCACATTGGAAAGAAGGAGCCTTAGAATATTTAAAAGGCTGTAAAAAAGGCTATGCGATACCTGCTAAAAAGCTTTTTATTTTAAAACCAATAGATTTAATAGGTTTAGGAAAAATAGGTATTACACCACCACAATCATATGTTTACTTGATAAATGAAAAAAGAAAATTATTTGATGAAATTGAAATACAACAAAATATTGATGTTAGTTAGTAAATATTATTCTATATTAAAATTTCAATACTGTCTCTGGAAAAGGAGAAATAAAAGAAAAATTTACACAGGAAATTATTAGAACGCATACCGAATTTAAAAATACTGTAGATACATTTAGTGAAAGCAATTGAGGAGGAAATATGGGACTAAACTGAACTGATCGGCAAAAAATTATTGAAAATATTCAATATGAAATACTTAATTTAGAAAAATATGAAGAATATAGAGGGGATAATAAGCAGAAAAAATTTATTGATGAGGTTTCTAACCCAGTCATAAGTATAACAAAAGATCTTTTCTTTCGTAATTTACATGCATATTCTAAGAATCTTGAAGAAGAATTTCAAATTCGAGAAATAGATGTTATGAAAGAAGAAATAAAAAGAGAGTTACTTTTATTTATAAAACGAAAAAAATGGATAAATAAAGAGCGAATAAAGAAAATAGTAAAAAGTAATGCGTATGATGGTATAGAAACTGTCTAAAAAATATAAAAGAATTAATAAAGTTAAAGTTGATCTGGCACCAAGTGTTATTATAGTGCTGTGAGGAGAAGATAATGAAAACTATCTTTTTTTATACAAGAAAATAAAAAAAGACCCATAAAACGAGTCTTTTAAAAGATAGAAAAATCTGTTGAGGTGGGATTTTTCTAGGTGGATTCTAAAATTTAACTAGACTAGAGTAATTTCACATAAGCTCAGAAAAGAGAGTCTGAGAACATATGCTTCGAATCCACTTACCAATATTTTAATATCAAATATGTAAAAAGACAATGTATTCTAAATAAGTTAAATAAACTAAATTTAGTATCCCTGGATAATGAGATCACTATCCATGATCTATTCTACGGTGATTTTGAATTTGCTATCCAAGAAGAAGTGAGGCCATTCTATAAGTTTAATAATCTAATTATGATCTTTTATAGGGCCTTAGTTAAAGAATATGAGATCAAAGAGAGTAGCACCTTTAGTTAATTCCGTTATATGAATATTTATTATTTTTTTCTAAGTTTTTATATAGAACGCTGGTGATTGGAAGTATACCCATTAATTCAGTAGTGATATAAGAGATCAATGTAACCAAGATAAGGCTGTCCAAATATTCAAAAGAACCTGTCATTTCTAAAAGAAGCACATTTCCAGTGAGAGGGGTTCTCATAACTGCAGTGAAAAAAGCCGCCATTCCTAGAACTAAAAAATATTGCTGTAAATTTTGATTGCCACTTGAAAAAAATTCTAATCCCATACCAAATAAATTTCCTGCTAAAGCTCCTAAAACTAAGCTTGGAAGAAACAAGCCACCAGGAAATCCTGGTCCATTACTTAAGATTGTAAAAATTAATTTACCTAATAACAAACATGCGATAAATTTAAATGTTAAAGTTTCATGTCCAGCTTTTAAAATTAATTTATAGCCAACTCCTTGGACATCTATAATAAATATTCCTATTATGATAGAAATAGCAAAGATAATTAGAGATTTAAAAAGCGGAGTAACTTTTAATTGTAAGTAGAAATTCTGAAATTTTAGAAGATTAGTAGTAAATAACATTCCTAATATACTGATTAAAATTGCAAATATAAATACAAATATAAAATTTTGGAAATGATTAAGGGTATTTGGAATAAAACCTTGAAAGTTAAATAACCTTTCCTTCCCTAAAATTGTTTGGTTAACAACTTCAGCAGTAATGCTACCCAAAGAAATACAAATAAGTAGTACTGGAGTAAGAGATTTATGAATTTCTTCGATAGTAAAAATAATTCCAGAAAGAGGAGAACTAAAAGCTGCTGAAAGCCCACCACTGATACCGCTACTTATAAGGTGTTTTTTATTCACATCAGAAACTTTAAAGATTTTTCCAATCCCATACCCGACTTGGGATCCTAATTGAATAGACGGTCCTCCCCTTCCAAGAGAAAGCCCACTTCCAATACTGAGAAGACCTCCAACAAATTTATAAAAAAGTTCTTTAATCCAATTATATTCAAATTGCATGAGGAGTACCCCTTTTATTTGTGGAATTCCACTTCCTTTTATCATAGGATGTTTAGTAATCAATCTGTTAAGTAAGATTGCAATAAAAATAAAAACAACTATAGTTATTCCAAATAAATATAGTTTACCAGAAGCTATTTCAGAAAAAGTTTTTATTCTAAGGTTAGTCATTAAGTTTAGAGAAATGCGATAAGATACGACTACTAATCCTGTCAAAAGACCAGTCATAATGCTTAATAGATACAGCCTTATATTTTTATTTTGAATTATTTCACTTAAATTGCCTAAGTTCATTTAGTTCTCCTCTTTTTAAGTTATTGAAAGTATTCTTTTTGTAATATTTTTTTACCTATTATTAATTATACTACATAAAATGATAAAGTTAAGGAAGGGTTATTACTTTTAATGGTAATCAGCAGATAGTTCTGACTCTATTTTGAGAAAAATATATTAAAAATAGTTAGATGATACAGGAAGTAATGCAATATTTTAGATTTCATTTTTTTCTATTTAAAAAATTGACTTCTTAAAACTTGAGACTAGTTAAGTTCTTTAAATTAATTTTGCTTGTGATTTTTTTATTTTTAAACGTTGACATATCTAAGGATTTGAAGGTAAACTTAGTTATATTAATATTAGGGGGATAATATAATGCATTTAATAAAAAAAGAAGTTGTAGTAATGGAGGACTTTTTCTATAACTATACTAACGGAGTTATGAATAGAGCATTTTTAGATCAAGATGATAAAATGTTTTTATGCTGGGCTAACGAACACGGTACTTTAAAAAAATTCGAGTTATCAAAGATCCGTGATGAAATTCAAACAAGATTAGATTCAATAGAGATAAATCCTACAAGTTTTAGAGCTATTCTAAATTATAGCAATAAAGAAGAGATGGAAAAATTAACATTATCAATAGATATTTTAAATGAAGTTGAAAAACTTTTAAAAAGTTAAAGAATATTTTTTCAATATTCGTCCAAATTTATATTTTTCCTTTTTAAGAGAGGGAATATATAAGCTTTGTGGAGGGAGTTATGTTGATAAAGATAGAAGAAAAAAAGCCAATTTTGCGAAATTGGCTTTTTTTTATTCTATAATTTTTTTGAGAACTTGATGTATGATTCCATTGGAGGTTTTATTTTATATAAGAAACCATACCCTTGTTCTCTAATTTATCAAATCCTATTTTTTTATAAAAACTATTGCTTACTTTATCACTTATATCCGTTATTAATATGATAGATCTTATATCTGAATGTTTATCCAATAAATTATTGATAAGTTTTTCTCCAATACCATCTCTTCTCCATTCCTTAGTGACAATTAGATCCTGGATAAATAAAATATGCTCAAAATCAGTTAAATACCTTAAAAACCCTATTAATTCAGTATCGTTATATCCACCTATAATTTGACTATTTTCAAGAGCAGTAGTCAGTTTCTTATCATCGTTGAGGTATAGTATCCACCCTTCTTCTCTATATAATTTTTTAATTTCATTCATAGAATTTCTATCAATTTTTTTTATAGTCATTGTATAAACCCTCCATACTTTATTTAAATATCCCCTACATTATATTCTACTTTTCTTCCTAAACAAAATTTAAAGTAAAAAAGCCAACTAATAATTTAGTTGGCTTTTAAAATACTATATTAACAAAATGTCTATCATTAAACATTTTGTTTTATTCTGATTGAGTCTATCTAGCTAAAACTAAAGATACACTTATCATAGTTGAAAACACAGTTGAGACTTTCAACATATAAACTATTTTTTTCATTTTTTTCTCCTCTTTGTTACCGCGGTCATAGATCTCGTCATCTACAGTTTTCCGGTACTACTTTTATTTCACTTCTAACTTCTTAGGACCATTCAAAAATATGAGTGATAAAGTATAATATCATATAAGTTAAAATAAGTCAACCTTTTAAAATTTTAAAGATCCTTATAAAGGTTAAAAAATGATATTTTTTAAAAGAGATTAAATTCTGAGAAAGCCAGTTATTTTTTCAAAATTTTATTTAGAGACTATGATATAATAGTAAGGTGATAAAAAAAATAAAATAAGTTTATTATGTGTAACATAAACAATAGATAGAAATATTGTTTAAGGATAAGTAGGGAGGAAAGATGCCTAGAAATATAGTGAAAATACGACCGAAAAAGAATCTTTTTGAGTCTGTAGGAGTAAAAAATATAGAGTTAAAAGAAATAATTGTCTATGAGAAACTAAAAAAAATAGAGTTGTTATGTGTGGTAAAGAATCCTCACAACTTAGATGAATTGGATCTTATCCAAAAAGAGATCAATAAAAAATTTGGAGATAAACTAGAGTTGGATTTAGGAGTTGAATTTGAGGCTACGAACCTAACCAAGATGGATATAAAGTTAGTTGTAGAGAGAATTATTAAGGAATTAAAAAAGACTAGTGCTCCGTCTAGATCTTTTTTACATCTGTATAGGATCTATATCCATGATCAACATATAGATGTAGAATTAAAAGACCAGGTATCTTTAGAAAACCTTATAAAGGCTGAAGTAGATATTAAATTAAATACCAAATTGGGGAAATATGGAATAAATAATCTAGATATTAGACTTCTTGTAGGAGATTTCACCAAGGAAGTCAAAGACATGGATGATGAAATTATTAAGATTACCAAGGAACAGATCGAAAGATCCAATAAGGAAATTCAATTAAGAAATCCCGCAAAAGAAGTAATGGAACAACCTAAAAGAACTGAACCTAGAGATATGGAAAAAGTTAAGGTTATTGAGAGCAGTGAGGGCAAGAAAATTCTCTTTGGACGTGGAATGATCAAGGGGTCAACCAATGACTTTTTAGAATTCAATGAAATTTATCCTGGAGAAGTCTGCACCTTAGAGGGAGAGGTTTTCAAGGTTGAGCAAATCGAGATAAAAAACAAATGGAGAATTGTAAAATTTGGGATGACCAATCATAAAGATTCAATCTCTATTAAGATCTTTACAAAGATAGAAAACAAAGTAGATATTAAAGCTGGAATGTGGGTAAAGGTCAAGGGGAAAAAGGAAAATGACCAGTATACCAATAACGAAGATATCCTCGCTGCAACCAATGTAAATGCCATTGAATCTCAGACTGTTATTAGGAAAGATGAGGCAGAGATAAAGAGAATAGAACTTCATGCTCATACTAAGATGAGTGATATGGCAGGGCTTATCGATGCAAAGAATTTAGTTAAGCACGCTCATTCTTGGGGTCACAAGGCTATTGCTATCACTGATTTTGGTGTAACTCATTCATACCCATTTGCTTTTAATGCAGCTAAAGGAATGGAAGACTTTAAGGTAATTATGGGTTGTGAAGCTTATGTAGTAGATGATGCTGTCAAGATGGTAAAAAACGCAAAAGATAACGTAATAGAAGATGAAACATATATAGTCTTTGATATAGAAACGACTGGATTTGATCCGCACAATGATGAAGTAACAGAGATAGGAGCAGTAAAGTTGAAGGGAACTAAGGTTATAGATAGATTTTCTACCTTTGTTAACCCCAACAAACCTATCCCGGAAAATATAGTTAAACTTACTGGAATTACTGATGAAATGGTGGCAGATGCTCCTCAAATTGAGGAAGTGTTACCTAAATTTCTAGATTTTTCAAAAGATGCCACCATGGTAGCTCACAATGCAAAATTTGATATTGGTTTTATTCAGACAAAATTAAAAGCCAGATTGGATCAAAATTACGATCCAGCTGTGATAGATACCCTCCTATGGGGTAGAAACATCCTAAAAGAGCTTAAAAGACATAATTTGAAAGCTATGGCAAAACATCTAGGTGTTGAACTAGATAATCACCATAGAGCTGTAGATGACGCTGAAGCTACAGCGCACATATTTGTAAAAATGATGAATATGGTGCTGACAAAGGGAGCCTATAAATTAAGTGAGATAGATAATGTCTACGAAACTGATGTAAAACTTATGGATACATTTAATACTATGATATTGGTTAAAAATCAAAAAGGGTTGAGAAATTTATATGAATTAGTTTCAAGAGCTCATATTGATTTCTATGGTCAGAAAAAACCTAGAATACCTAAGTCACTCCTCACTGAACTACGTGAAGGTTTAATACTAGCCAGTAGTGGTAGTGGTACCTTTAGAAATGAAGGGGAATTGACTAAAGCTTACCTTCGTGGTACAGCTAAATCTGAGATTGAAGAATTAGCTAAATATTATGATTATTTCGAGATCCATCCAAGAGGTACATATACAGAATTAGTAGAAAAAAAAGAAGTGGAATCATATAACAGTATCATTGAAATGAATAAATATTTTGTCGAATTAGCTGAAAAGCAGGGTAAAATTGTCGTAGCTACAGGAGATGTCCAATATTTAAATCCAGATGAGCATCTTACTCGTAGTGTACTCAGATATGGTAGTGGAATGGCATTTAATTCATGGCAATATGATAATCAACTCTACTTCAGAACTACTGATGAGATGATTGATGAATTTTCATATTTAGGAGAAAAAGTAGCTAATGATGTGGTTATAGATAATACCCATAAGATCAATGAGATGATTGAAAAGGTTCAACCTATCCCAGATGGTTTTTATCCTCCTAAGATGGATAATGCAGAGGAAGAAGTAAGTGACATGACCTACAATAAAGCTTATAAAATATATGGTAATCCACTTCCTAAGCATATTGATGCTAGGATTAAAAGGGAATTAAAAGCTATCATTGGAAACGGCTTTGCAGTACTATACCTGTCAGCTCAAAAATTAGTAAAGGAATCTCTAGATAATGGGTATCTAGTAGGATCAAGAGGATCAGTAGGATCTTCACTGGTCGCGTTTATGATGGATATCACCGAAGTAAATGCTCTTTATCCTCACTATGTATGTCCTGAATGTCAATATTCAGAATTTATGGATAAAGAGGGAAGCGGGGTAGACCTGCCTCATAAAAAATGTCCTGAATGCGATTCAGAAATGACTCGTGACGGTCATTCTATACCATTTGAAGTATTTATGGGATTTAATGGAGATAAGGTTCCAGATATAGATCTTAATTTCTCAGGAGAATATCAAGGAACTATCCATAAATATTGTGAGGTTTTATTTGGAAAAGAAAACGTGTTTAAAGCCGGAACTATCTCTACTTTGGCAGAAAGAAATGCATATGGGTATGTACGAAAATTTTCTGAAGAAAATAGTAAACCCATGAGAGGGGCCGAAATGGAAAGATTGGCCAAGAAATGTGAAGGGGTCAAAAAGACTACGGGACAGCATCCCGGTGGAATGATAATTGTTCCGGAGGGAAAATCTATCTATGATTTTACTCCTGTACAAAGACCTGCAAATGATCAAAAATCAACATCTATAACTACCCATTATGATTATCATGTAATGGATGAACAACTTGTAAAACTAGATATATTAGGACATGATGATCCCACAACCATTAAATTATTACAAGATTTAACAGGAGTTAATGTTTATGATATACCATTAACTGATCCGGAAACTCTTAAACTTTTTTCCACTACTGAATCACTAGGAGTTACTCCAGATGAAATTGGTTCGGTAGTAGGGACCTATGGGGTACCAGAATTCGGAACTGGGTTTGTAAGGCAGATGTTGGTTGATACTAAACCAACAACCTTTTCAGAACTTTGCCGTATATCAGGACTGTCCCATGGAACAGATGTTTGGCTGAATAATGCCCAAGATTTTGTTCGTCAGGGAGAAGCTACCTTATCAGAGATTATTTCAGTAAGAGACGATATTATGAACTTTCTTATCGATTCAGGGATTGAAAAAGGATTAGCCTTTAAGATTATGGAATTTGTCAGAAAGGGAAGACCTAGTAAAGAACCTGATACTTGGGAGGAATATTCAAATGTCATGAAGGGGAGAAAAGTTCCTTCTTGGTATATAGAATCATGTAAGAGGATAAAGTATATGTTCCCTAAGGGACATGCAGTAGCTTATGTTATGATGTCTGTAAGAATTGCATATTTTAAAGTTCATTATCCTCAAGCCTTCTATACTGCATATCTAAGTAGAAAAGCTGATGATTTTGATTCGGACTTTATGCTTACTTTAGACGGAATAAAAAGTAAGATAAAAGAATTAAACAATGAACCACGAATGGATGTAAGACAGAAAGGGCAGATGGCATTGTCTGAGATTATTCTGGAAATGAATGCTCGTAAAGTAGAATTTTTAGGTGTGGATGTATACAAATCTGATGGTTTCAAATTTAAAATTGAAGGCGACAAGATCAGATTACCTCTTCTCGCTGTAAATGGATTAGGAGCAGCAGTAGTTGAAAATATGTTGAGTGAACGTACGGGAAGAACGTTTTCGTCCTATGAAGATCTCAAGAGGAGAACCAAAGCTTCTGCTACAATAATTGAGAAATTAAAAGAATTAGGTGCAATAGAAGGGTTGAGTGACACAGACCAGAGGAGCTTATTCTAAAAATGAACGTGACGTTCTATCCAATGAGGAGTAATTTAAATTTTTGTAATTAATTTATAAGTTTTAGATAATTAAAAAAAGAGTGAATATTCACTCTTTTTTTTTAAACTTTATTTAAGGGTTACCTTCATAAGTGGAGCTCCTGCTTCTACTTTTTCTCCAGCATTTACTAGTAGTTCTATATGATCTACATTATCATCACTTACAATTATTGGTGTGATTATAGACTTGGCATTTTCTTTTAGATAATCTAAATCATAGCTTACTAATTTGTCTCCTACTTCTACCATCTTTTTAGGAGATAGCTCTACGATTCTTTTAAATCCTTTTCCTTCTAAAAGAGATGTTCCTACACCGAAATGGATAACAATATAAACCCCTTTTTTAGGTTCAAAAATTAAAAGGTGATTAGTCTTAAATATCTCCACCTTAGAAGATATTGGAGCGTAAATATCTCCAGGTTCAGGTATGATAGCACATCCATCACCGATAATATTACTTGTAAAAACGTTGTCTGGCACTTCATTTAGACCTATAACTTCACCTTTAAGTGGTGAACATACTAATATTTCTTTATTTTTTTTAAACATATTTTTTAAACTCATCATAAATTAGATTCCTCCTATAAATTTACTATGCACCTTTAATTACACTATACATATAACCTATGTACACTACGACCAATATAATTCCCGTTAATCTACCTATTTTTTTATTTAATATAGCAAAGGCTCCGACCAAGATTGTAGCCATCCCCACATTCATAGCATCTGTAATCATAGCTGGGTCTACCACGATTGGCTTTATAGCCATAGATGCCCCTAGGGTAAATAAGATGTTAAAAGTATTAGATCCAACTATATTTCCAATTACAATCCCCTGCTGACCCTTTCTAGCTGCCATGATACATACCACAAATTCAGGAAGTGATGTTCCTACTCCTACAATAGTAAGTCCAACTAAATGTTTACTCATCCCAAAGGTAGTAGCAATCTCAGATGCGTATTCGATAACCATATCTCCACCTTTTACCACAGCGATAAGACCGACTACGATCATTGCTATGTCTTTAGAAAGATGTTTTACAGATGGTTTCTTCTCACTCTTACCACGTAGAAATTTATTTAACTTAAAAGTTCCTTCTGCAATCTCGTAAATCATCATTTTTTTCTCTTTATATTTTTGATCTACCAATGATTTTCCAATCGTTTCCTTAACAAAATAAGCAAATATCAATATTAATATTATACCATCAATTCTGCTAAGATTATGATCAAATCCTAAAAGTGTTCCATCAAAGGCTAAAAACGGCAATAGTGTTGCAGCAACTATCGCTAATGGAAAGTCAAATGTGGCTAATTTATCATCTATTATCATAGGTTTGAATATAGCAATCGCTCCTACTATGAATAAAATATTAAATACATTTGATCCTACTATATTTCCAACTGCCATCTCGTTAGAGTTATTAACAATGGCAGCCATATTAACTGCAAACTCAGGGAGTGATGTTCCAAATCCTACAATAACTATCCCAATGATTAATTCTGGTATTTTAAACGCTTTGGCGACAACTGAAGACCCTTCTATAAAAACATCTGCTCCTTTGATTAAGATAGCAAAAGATACTATCAATAAAATGTAAACCATAATACACAACCTCCTAAAATTTTAATATTTTTTTTAATTTTTGTTCCTCTTTTTTTTTCGGCAAATCTCATTATACTCCTTTTTTTTTTTTAGTCAAGGAAAAAAACGATTTTTAAACATGTTCTTTTTCAGTTTTTTTATATTTTTTTAGTTATTTATTAATAAAAAATAATTAAATTTAATGATATCAAGGGATTAAAGGACATATAAAAAATTTATATAAAGTATATATTAAAAAAATAATTCTTTTTTTTCTTTAATTATTTCATCTTAAAAAAATTATTGTTAAAGTAATTAAAAATATGGTATAATATCCTCGGTCTATTGTACAATATTGGTCTCTAATCTTGTTATTTACTTACCAAATTAACCTCATTAGTTAAGAAGTATCTTGACGTTTCTTGTGATGTATGATATCATTGCGAGGTAAAATATTATTTTAAATATTAAATTTTTAAATTCTTAGGAGGAATTAATTTGGCACATACTAAATCAGGTAGAAAAAGAATAAGAACGGCAGAAAGAAACAGAGTGAGAAATCAAGCTGTAAAATCTAGAACTAAAACTATGGTAAAGAAATTATTAACAGCTATCGAAGCTAAAGATGCAGAAGCAGCGAAAGCAGCATTATCTGTAACTTACAAAGAGTTAGATAAAGCAGTTACTAAAGGTGTTTTCAAGAAGAACACTGTATCAAGAAAGAAAGCTAGATTATCTGCTGCAGTTAACGCTTTATAATTACCTGTAATAACAGAGACTAAAAAGGAGTTGAATTTTCAACTCCTTTTTTATTATCTAAAAAATTATAAAAGTGAATATCCTCAAAGATTTAGGATTGTTTTAGAAGAGGTTCACTTTTTAACTCAATTTAATTTATTTTCAACTTTTTTATAATATTTTTCAGGGTAATCAAAACTATACCAGATAAGGTAGAGAGTTGTTGGCATTCCAAGGATGAAGTTTACATAGTACAAAGTCTCAAATGACCAGCTTATTAATCCAAATCCTTTTATAACAACCTTAAAGGTGTAGAATATAAACCACAGCATCGTAACTCTTCTAAATGCTGGTTTAAGAATATAAAAGTCCTCCTTCCTTTCACATAGGTCTTTAGCCAAATAAGAAACAACATCTTTTTTTATTATTAGCGACACTCCGAATATAAGTGCATACATCAAATTGGAGATCAATGGATATACATAGTATACTTTAGGATTTTTAAAAACAAAACTCATTATTGTTTGAGTCACTAAAAAAAATATACCTAAATAACTAAAAGGCTTTAGCTTTCTAAGTTTAATATATTCTTGAATGTATATTGTTAACCCAATTCCAAAACTACTTAAAATTGCCCATGAAAATGAAATATATTTATATATCATCATAAATATTATTGCAGGAACTATCTCTCTCAATATTTCTCTACGCTTAGCATCCACGATTTTCTCCTCTAGATTTTAAACTCTTCTGATAATTTTTATATGTTAAGTAATTTATTACCAGCATTATAATATAGATTATAACAACTCTTTTCATTATATAGGTTAAGACAGGTATTTCTCTAATATTAAAAAATATTGCTACTAAAACTCCAATTAATGGAATCTCTATAAGACATCTCGCCGCAACTCTGATTAAATAATTTTTATATCTTTTGAATGGGATATAATCATAGGCACGCTGAACTATCATAACTATAATAAATGTCTTTAAAATATCTATTCCAATTTTATTATCTCCTAAAATTATAAATATTACATAAAAAAAACAGACCTCCTTGAGAGTTGAATAACAATCTATTAAAAATTCCTTTATTATATCAAACTTTGTTTCCATATTCTTCCTCCTTAAAACATCTTATCAAAATTCCTTCTATATCCTCTGCTAACTTCTAAAGCACTTTCATCATCAAGTTCTAATAAAAGCTTTCTATTCATAAGTGGTACTATCCTCACTATTTTATTGAAATTTACAATCTGTGATTTGTTTATCCTGATAAATTTTCTTATGTATAGCTCCCTCTCATAATATTCTAATGTTTTATGTGTATAACCCTCACCTTTATCTGTATAAAAATATGTTTTTTTATCTACTTTTTCAATTAAAATTACTTCAGAATATTTTATAAGGATTTTTCCTTTTTTACTTTTGAGATAAAGACTTTCAGTTTTCGTGCTTTTTTCTAAAATATCTATAAGAGGAATAAGGTGCTCTTCCTCTTTAAATATAATTCCTATATTTTCAGTGAAAGGAACTTTATCTCTTGTTACTTTAATTTCTTCTAATCCTAAGTTTTTCAGTATTTCTTTTAATTTAGATACCATAAATTTCCTCCTCAACGCCTATGATGATTTTACCTCTATTTTTTATTTATCACAACTTTTCTGCCCTATGTTGCACCTTTTTAAGGCTAGCTTACATAAATTTATAAAAAAGCAACGTGACGTTGCATCCAGACAAGCGCAATTTAGATTTTTATAATCTTTTATTTATTTCATTAATTTTATCTCAAGATTTTTAAATTATAGAATGATTTTTTAGATAATAAAAAAAGGCATAAAACCTAAAAGTTTTATGCCTTACTTAATATTTAAATTAATTAGATGCAACGTCACGTTGCTTTTCAGCTTCTTCCCTCTCTAATTTCGAATACACACATCCGCAATAATCTTGACGATAAAGATTATGATCACGGGATAGTTCTATAGATCTTTTATATCCATTCTTTTTTTTGAAATCAGCTCTTAAAAATTTAATACCCAATCTTTCTTCTAATTCTATTCCGATTTCATTTATCTTTTGACCATTTTTTAATGGGCTGATAGATAGAGCTGTTGTAAAGTAGTCATAGTTTAATTCTTTCGCCATCTTTGCTGTCTGGGTAAGTCTCAGGTCGAAACATTCAAAACAACGCTCACCACCCTCTCTGACATCCTCTAAGCCCTTTATCTTATTGTAAAATTCTTTGGTATCATATTCACCACCTAAAAACTCTATCTTATTCTTAGCTGTTTTATTTATAACTTCTATAAATTCCTGCTGCTCAACATATCTTTTTTGATATTCATCATCAAAGGTTATATTCGGATTATAGTAGTATACTGTAATCTTAAAATAATTTGCTAGATACTCCAATACATATGAACCACATGGTGCACAACATGAATGCAGTAATAATGTCGGGATATAATCTAATTTTTCTATCTCTTTTATCTTTTTTTCTAGGATTACTTGATAATTTATTTTTGGTTTATTCATGATTTGTCTCCTGTTTGGTTTTTCTTTTTATAGTTTTTTACCCTCTTATTCGGGGAGAGAGTGCCAAGAGGCAAGAGAGGGTTTCTATATCTCCAATATAAAGGTCTCTAACATTATCTCTAATTCACCATTTCCAGATTTAAATTTAGCTTCTATATCCAAAACTTTGTTCAAATATTTTTGAAGTACAACGCTATCAAACCTCTCTATAAGGGGAAGCTTTAAAAAAATAACGTAGGGATGACTAAATCCCCTTTTATTTTTAAATAAGTTTTTATTCTTCTCAAATGCAACTTTAAAGGTATTATAATTTCTAGTTGATTTTATAGTCCCTTCCTCAAAAAGAACTCTTAATTTCAATAGATTTAATAATTCTCCTGTTAATATATTTAAAAAGAAGATATGTTCTTTGGATTTTTTTAGATGTAAGATTGTGTTTTCCTTATTTCCCTGTAAAACCTCTTTAACCATATCAAAAGTATTGTATTCTTTGGATACCGTCAAAATATTTAAAACTTTTTCAAATGTGAAAGTATCTCCCTCTAAAAAATTATTTATTTTTTGCATCTCTTGACGGAGAACAGACAGATCTCCTCCTACCATATCTTTAAATTTTAGTGCTGTGGGTTTGTCCACATTGAGGGTATTCATTATATAGTTAAGTGTAGTGTTTCCATCTTTATCCGACACTTCCATTAATTTGAAGTTCCCTTCGACTTCCTTTCTTGCTTTTTTAGGGAAAGGTTTTACTTCCTTGCCGAATTCATTTAAAGAGGAGTTATATATAATAATAATATCTTTATTCAATATATTAAAATTATTCATAGCCTTAAAAAAATTCCAAATTTTATCTATTTTTTCTGCTCTTTTAAGAATTAATAGTTCTTTTCCACCAAACATAGAGTTGATAGATATAGACTGAAAAAATAACTCCTCCTCCTTTAAGCCGGCATCAAAAGTTTTTTGTAGAATATTTGGTGTTTCTGTTGTCAACTTAGTGATTAGATCTTTATAAACTAACTCTGTTGTGGAATCACCGATGATTAAATAGTTCATCTAACCTCCCTTTTAAAAACTTCATCCCAAATATATTGCGGTTCCATTCCAAGATAAATATCAAATTTTCCATATTTGTTTATTGAATTTACTATATTTTTATACATATCTATACGTATTTTTTTGAAGTATCTCTCTTTTCCATCGATTCCAACAATAAATTCATTGAAAAACAGGTCTGTATTTCTTTCTGCTAATACTTTTTGACGTAATCCTTTTTTATATCTGATAGTACCAATTCCTATATCTCTTATCTTAGTTAGATCAAGAACAGAAAATATTTCCTCAACCATATTTCTATAGGCTGTGCTACTCTCCTCTATATCTATCATAGGATCTAATCGAAGTCCGATAGAATAACCGTGTTCTTGGAGTTTTTTAGCAGCTGTAATACGTTCTTTTAGAGATGATGCTCCCAATTCATATCTGTCTATTACTTCTTGGGGGCTGAATGTAAATGATATAAGGATATTTTTATGTGGAGTTATTTCTAATAAATTTTTTATATTGTGACTCTTAGTTCTTAATTCTAAGATTAATCTTGGTCTATCTTTAAAATATCCTATAAGATCAGAAGTAACATTGGTGAGGTTGTCGTGGACCAATGTATCGTTGACAATTCCAGCACTTATCATAGTTCCGCTTTTATTAAAGTTATCTAATTCAGCAAACATATCTTCTAGATTTACATAAAAAATAAAGGCACTGTGGTTGAAATAATCTCTAAGGTAACAGTAGAGACAATTAAAGGGGCAGTTGTTTTCATAGGAAAGGTAAAACTCCTCCTTTATCTTAGATAAATTGTCATCTAAATAATAGTTTTTTAAAAAATGTCCTTTTTTAGTGGTGAAAAGCATATACTGCTTCTCCTCTTCATTGGTTAACTTCATATCACGAATCATCGTAATAAATGTTTTTTCATCTTCAATAAGATTGTATTTTTTTATCTTTTTTAAGATCTCTATTCCTTTTTTATGATTTTTAATATCTTCTGTTATATATATTTTACTCATTGCTTTCTCCTATTTTTATTTTTTTCTGTATTATCACCTAAACTATACTTAGTTAAAAATGTTATGAAACACTAATTATTATACTATTTTAATCAGTTTTCTTCAATGATATGATATAATAAACTTTAGATAAATGTTGATAGTTAAAAGAATAAAGTTGAATCAAAATTACATAGATTGAAAAGTGAATTAAAAATAATTTATCATATTTAGAGTAAAAAGGTTTAAATTTATAAAATATAACAGGAGGATGAATATATATGAAAAAAAGAATACAAGAAGTTATAGTCGTAGAGGGAAAAGATGATATTTCTGCAGTAAAGAAGGCTGTAGATGCTGAGATGATAGAGGTTAATGGGTTTGCTGTGAGAAGAAAATCTACTTTGGAAAAGATAAAAAATGCCTGTGAAAGAACAGGGGTAATTGTTTTAACTGATCCTGATTTTGCAGGGGAACAAATTCGAAAAACTATTGAAAATTATGTTCCTGATGTCAAGCATGCTTATATTTCCAGGGAAGAAGGTAGGAAAGGTGATAATATCGGAATTGAAAATGCTGATCCCGAATCTATTCTAAAAGCCTTAGAAGGAGCAAAATTTAAGGTGGTTTCAGAAAGAAAAGAATTTACCGTTATTGATATGATTGAAAATAATCTATCTGTAGGAGCGAATTCTAAGATGAACAGACAGGATTTAGGAGGTCTATTAAAGATAGGTTATGCCAACAGTAAACAATTTTTAAGCAAATTAAATAATTTTGGGATAACTAGAGATGAATTTGAAAGTGCAGTAAAAAAATTAAAAGATAAAAATTAGATTTTTAAAAAAAATAAAAAATAATTGTTTGTTATTTGCAAAAAAAACAAATAAAGATCAAAGATATTTTTTTCACTTTTTAGAACTTAAATTCTAATAAAAATATTCTAATAAATAGGATAAGTTTTTTTCTTAGATATTTTTTTCACCCCATATTTACTTGTTTAGTGTATTGATCTCGAAACAATTGCGTTTTTTTAAAATAAAATGGTTGATTTAAAGAGCGGTTTATAGTATAAATGATTAGACCAAAAAATAATAAATTTAAAGGGGGATAAAATAATGAGAATAGGAATACCTGGAGAGATCAAACCACAAGAACATAGAATTGCATTAGTACCAGAGGGAGCAGCAGAGTTTATCAACAGAGGACATAATGTTTATATGACATCTGGAGCAGCAAATGGAATTGGATTAACTGATGAAGATTACAAGGCTGTAGGAGTAGAGATCCTTTCAACTTTAGAGGAAGTATATGAAGTTTCAGATATGATTGTGGGAGTTAAAGAACCTCAACCTAGAGAACTTGCTCTTATTAAACCTGGACAAATTCATTATAGATATCTTCATTTAGCGCCTGACTACGATCAAACAGTAGGATTAATGGAAGCTGGAGCTACTGGAATTGCATTTGAAACTGTAGAGATGCAAAACAGAAGTTTACCGTTATTAGCACCAATGTCTGAAGTAGCTGGAAGAGAGTCAGTTATTTTTGGAGCTAACATCTTAGCAAAACATATGGGTGGGAAAGGAATCTTATTAGGTGGTGTTACAGGGACTGCAAGAGCAAAAGTTGTAGTTGTAGGAGCTGGAATCGCTGGACAAGCTGCATTAAAAATGGCAGTAGGATTAGAATCTGATGTAACTATATTAGATGTAGATATCGCTAAATTAAAGTATTTAGATGATATTTATGGAAATAAAATCAAAACTCTTTATTCAAACGCAGGAAATTTAGCAGCAACTATTAAAGAAGCTGACTTAGTTATCTCTACTGTATTAATTCCAGGAGCTAAGTGTCCTCACTTAATCACTATGGATATGATACACTCAATGGAAGCAGGATCAGTAATCGTTGACATCTCAATCGACCAAGGTGGATCAACTCCAATCTCTAAACCAACATATCATGAAGCTCCTACTTTCTTAACAGATAATGGTGTAGTAATGTATTGTTGTGCTAATATGCCTGGAGCTATGCCTAAGACATCTTCATATGCCCTTGCAAATGTTACACTTAAATATGGATTAGCAATAGCTGACTTAGGAGTAGAGGGAGCTATCAAGAGATTCCCTGAATTAAAGCCTGGTGTAAACGTTTATGAAGGTAAATTAGTTTATAAGCATGTTTCAACAGCTTTCCCTGATTTAAAATTTGATGAATTAGATACAGTAATGTATGCAGGAAAATAAATTAAAAAAATAGTATTTTAAAGCTCAAGGGTAACTTTGAGCTTTTTTTATCTGAGGGGTTGTAAAACTATCTCCAACTTTTTATAAAATTTTATATTTTTTTAGAAACCTTTTGAGATAATATTTGATACTAAAAGATATTTTTTTCACTATATAAAAAGCGAAAAATAAGGAAAAATGTGCTTATTAATAAAACAATTTTTCCATTAGATATTTTTTTCACTACAACTTATTGAGTGTTGTGTTTGTTAATCGAAGTAAATGCGTTTTTTTAAAATAAAATGGTTGATTTTGAGAAAAGTATATAGTATAAATGATTAGATCAAAAAATAATAAGTTTAAAGGGGGACAACATAATGAGAATAGGAATACCTGGAGAGATCAAACCACAAGAACATAGAATTGCACTAGTACCAGAGGGAGCGGCAGAATTTATCAACAGAGGACATAATGTTTATATGACAGCTGGAGCGGCAAATGGAATAGGGTTAACTGACGAAGATTATAAAGCTGTAGGAGTAGAAATTCTTTCAACTTTAGAGGAAGTATATGAAGTTTCAGATATGATTGTGGGAGTTAAAGAACCTCAACCTAGAGAACTTGCTCTTATTAAACCTGGACAAATTCATTATAGATATCTTCATTTAGCACCTGACTACGATCAAACAGTAGGGTTAATGAAAGCGGGAGCTACTGGAATTGCATTTGAAACTGTAGAAATGCCAAATAGAAGTTTACCGTTATTAGCACCAATGTCTGAAGTAGCTGGAAGAGAAGGGGTTATTTTTGGAGCTAACATCTTAGCAAAACATATGGGTGGAAAAGGAATCTTATTAGGTGGTGTTACAGGAACTGCCAGAGCAAAAGTTGTGATTGTAGGAGCTGGAATCTCTGGACAAGCTGCATTAAAAATGGCAGTAGGATTAGAATCTGATGTAACTATATTAGATGTAGATATCGCTAAATTAAAGTATTTAGATGACATTTATGGAAATAAGATCAAAACTCTTTATTCAAACTCAGGAAACTTAGCAGCGACTCTTAAAGAAGCTGACTTAGTAATTTCTACTGTATTAATTCCAGGAGCTAAGTGTCCTCACTTAATCACTATGGATATGATCCACTCAATGGAAGCAGGATCAGTAATCGTTGATATCTCAATCGACCAAGGTGGATCAACTCCAATCTCTAAACCAACATATCATGAAGCTCCTACTTTCTTAACAGATAATGGTGTAGTAATGTATTGTTGTGCTAATATGCCTGGAGCTATGCCTAAGACATCTTCATATGCTCTTGCAAATGTTACACTTAAATATGGATTAGCAATAGCTGATTTAGGAGTAGAGGGAGCTATCGAGAGATTCCCTGAATTAAAGCCTGGTATAAACGTTTATGAAGGTAAGTTAGTTTATAAGCATGTTTCAACTGCTTTCCCTGACTTAAAATTTGATGAATTAGACACAGTGATGAAATAGACATAGTAATATATGTTGAAAAATAAATTTAAAAAATAGTATTTTAAAAGCTCAAGGATAACCTTGAGCTTTTTTTTATTGGAAAACACCTATGAAAAATTATTGGAAGAAATCCAGTTTTGCATTTAATTTGACAATCTAGGATTTGATTAAATTTTGAAAGTATAAACGAAAAATAACTTTTTCCTACATCAATTTACCGTGTTTTTCATAACTGGAAATTTTCATAACTTTATTATCCTCTCCTAAAAGAACTACCTTGGGTTTATGTTCCTCTGCCTCTGATTCGTCCATATAGCAATAGGCCATTATAATTACCCTGTCCCCTGTCTGTACCATTCTGGCTGCAGCTCCATTGAGGCAGACAATTCCCCTCTCTGTCCCGGCGATTACGTATGTTTCAAATCTAGCCCCATTGTCTATATCAACTATATGTACCTGCTCATATTCCCTTATTCCTGCTGCTTTCATAAGCTCTACATCCAAAGTTATACTTCCTACATAATGGAGTTCTGCCTGTGTTACTATGGCCCTGTGTATCTTTCCTTTAAGCATCTGTAGTTTCATCTTTTCCCCCTAGGATTATATTGTCTATCAATCTGGATTTTCCTATAAATACTGCAGTGGCTGCCACTGCTTTATCCTCTATTTTTGTTATTTTTTGAAGTGTATCAGCGTGGACTATCTCAAAATAATCCACGACAGCTCCCCCTACACCCTCTATCCTTTCTACAGCCCATCTTCGGATCTTTTCTACCTCAGCCTCCCCTTGAACAACTCTGTCTTTTACAGCTTTCAAGGTTTGATTTATTATAAGGGCTTTTCTTTTTTCATCTTCAGATAATCTTGCATTTCTAGAACTCATAGCCAACCCGCCTTCCTCTCTTATAGTTGTACATCCTACAATTTCAAGGGGGATATTCAAGTCAGCGACCATTCTTTTTACAACCATCAATTGCTGATAATCTTTTTTCCCAAAATAAGCCCTCTGAGGAGCCAGGATAAGAAAAAACTTTGTAAGAACTGTGCAGACTCCTCTAAAGTGTCCGGGCCTTGTAGCCCCGCAAAGTTCATTATCTAAATTTTCTACCTCTACAAGGGAATTAAATCCCCGGGGATAGATCTCCTGCACCGTGGGACTAAATATAAGATCTCCTCCCGATCTTGTCACAAGATCCATATCTCCGGAAAGGTCAGAGGGATAGGAATCTAAGTCATTACAATTATCAAATTGCATGGGATTTACAAAAACACTCACAACTACCCTGTCATTTTCACTGGCCGCCCTTTCAATGAGACTTCCATGACCCCTGTGAAGGTATCCCATGGTAGGAATAAAACCTACACTTTCACCTGCATCTTTCCATTCTTTGATCTTTTTTTGAATCTCCTGAATTCCTCTTATAACTTCCACAGCACTCCTCCTAATAAAGTTTTTCTAAGACCTCTTCCTTCATGGTGAAAGTATGTTCCACGGCAGGAAACTCTCCATCTCTTACCTGGTCTACATATTTTTTTATTCCATCTTTTATCACCGCTCCTGCATCTGCAAAAGTTTTAACAAATTTAGGTTTAAAATCCTCATCCATATTGAGCATATCCTGATATACCAAGATCTGTCCGTCACAACCTGCTCCTGAACCGATTCCTATGGTAGGTATAGATATACTTTTACTCACAAGATCAGCTAGTTTTTCAGGGATACATTCAAGAACTATTGCAAATACCCCTGCCTCTTCTAAAAGTTTGGCATCTTCTATTATTTTTTTTGCCGCTTCCTCACTCTTTCCCTGTACCTTGAATCCTCCCATGATATTCAGGGATTGTGGTGTCAGTCCTAGGTGGCCCATTACTGGTATTTGAGCCTTTATAAGACCCTTTACCTTATCTAAAATTTCCCTGCCGCCTTCCACCTTAACAGCATGGGCTTGTGTTTGTTTTATTATCCTTCCTGCATTATCTATTGCTTCTGCCAGAGTGTTATGATAGGACATAAATGGCATATCTACTGTTACCAGGGTATTTTTTACTCCTCTGACCACTGCTCTTCCATGGTGGATCATGTCTTCTACTGTCACCGCCAGAGTGGAATCATATCCCAGAGTTACCATTCCCAGAGAATCTCCTACCAGTATTCCGTTGATCTCTGTTCCGTCTATAATTTTTGCCATGGTATAATCATATGCTGTCAGCATGGAGAGTTTCTGTCCATTTTTTTTAGAATTAATAAATGTTACTACTGTATTTTTCATCTTTTATCCTCCAATATACCTTCTATCTCTTTATTTTCACCAATAATTTTTAAAAGTTCCCTGGACCCTGCTAGATAGAGATCTCGTTCCCATCTTTCTTGAGAGTTTAGATGTCCCCTCAAAGTATTTAAATCGCCCCTTTGGAGGGGACCTGTAATTGAATCTTTTATCCCTTTTTCTCCTATATTTTCAACGGTTTTTTCAACCAGGGGAAGGAGGATATCTTTAGCCTCTTTTTCTGAAAATCCACATTTTTGAAGGTTATCTATTCCCCTATGAATCATTGGAACTATCAGGTTGGATGCATAGACCCCTGCAAGGTGATATCTCATTTTAAATTTTTTCTCCACACTAAAACATTTGTTTCCCAATCCCTCGACTATTTTTTTTGCCTGGGGAGAGTCACCTTCTAAAACCAGGGACATTTCCTCCATCCTGCTCATTGGCGTATCTATATCAGAAAAAGTCATCATAGGGTGAAGAGAAGCAGCCTCTGCTCCCAGTTCCTCTGCGTTGCAAAATATTTCTGATGAGACAGCACCACTGGTATGGATTACACAGCGGCCCTCTATATTTTCCCTAGACAACTTATTCCAGACATCGATAATCTCGTCGTCGGGAACAGCAATTAAAATTATATCTGATTGCTCCACTATCTCTGTATAACTCTCAAAAGATTCCCATCCCAGTTTAGATGGATCTATGACATTTTCTTTTCTTTCTCTCTTTAAGTATCCTGAGATAGAAAAATTCCGATATCTTAAATATTTTCCCAAAGATATCCCTACCCTGCCTGCTCCTATAATACCAATTCTCATTCTGCCTCCATTATATAACTAACTAGTACGATTATCTGATCGAATATTACTACTTGAAAATAAAAATGTCAAATTAAATTATTTTAATTACAGCGTTCATTTATTTTTGAGATGGTTTGAATCCTTTATAAATAGGGATACAGAGGGGATTAGTTTTTTTAGTCATTTTTTTTCATTTTAATTTTTTTAAAAAAAATAAAACTAATTAGTAATTAAATTTAATTGTTATAGACTTAATTTTTTAAGATATCTTTTAATACTTGAATTGTATAATTAATTACAACGATGAGTTTTTTTTAAAGGGAATAGAGTTTTTAAAGTTAAGAAAAGAAGATGTAAATATAGCAGTACAGAAAATTAATAATAGGCCAAGGAGTTGCTTATATAAAAAACTCCCTACGAATAATTCAAGGGAGTTTTTCAATATTGTATTTAATTTGATAATCTAGGTATTTAAACACAGATTACTATTTTTTTCATCTCCCTTTTTATTTTAACAATATAGTAAAGGGTAAATAATCCTGCCAATAAATCTGCTATAGCATGGGTTGCAATTATACCATTCAATCCAAATTTATAATTTAAAATATATACCAATGGGATAAAGAAAAAACCATTTCTACAACTGGCTAATATAAAACTTTCCCGACCCTTTCCTAAAGATTGATAAAGGGTAGTCACAATAGTCGTAATTCCAAAGGTAAAAAAGAAAATATTTAAAGAATAAAGGTTTAATTGTCCTAATTTAATCACTTGAGGGTCAAATGAAAATATTTTTATAATGTTTTCAGAAAATACTATATATATAACGTTTAAAACTATACTATATATAGTAACCCATATAAGAGATACTTTAAGAGCTTCTACTATACGGGAATAATTTTTCTGGCCATAACTATAAGCTACTAAAGGCTGGAACCCCTGAGCAAACCCAAAGAGTGTAAACATAATAATAGAGACCACACGCATAGCAATCCCTCCAGCAGCAATAGCTGTATCTCCATAAACTTGCAATGCATTATTATACACTGCCATAGATACACTGACTAAAATTTGTCTGGAAAATGACGGCAATCCAACAATTATAATACTATAAAAAATAGATTTTTTAAATAAAAACTGTTTAAAAGATACCTTTAAAAGGCTGGATTTTGAAAAGTAATATTTAAATAAAAATAGAGTTGAGATAAACTGTGAAATAACAGTGGCTACGGCGGCTCCCTCTATTCCATAATCTAAAACAAAAATAAAAATTGGATCTAAGATAATATTTAAAATTGCTCCCAATCCAATGGCACACATACTATATTTACTGTTTCCCTCTGCTCGGATTGTGTTATTTAAAACCATGTTGATGACTGTAAAAAAAGTTCCTAAAACAATAATCAATGTATATGTCTTTGCGTAGGGTAAAATTGTAGGAGTCGCTCCTATACTCTTTAATATCCATTCTAAATAATTTACACCAAAAATAGTTGCTACTATTGAAAAGACGACTCCTAAAGCTATCGATAGATTAAATGTAGTGGTGGCACTTTTTTTATCCTGGGCTCCCAAAAATCTAGAGATCATATTTCCTCCGCCAACACCAATCATCTGTCCAATGGCTGCTATCAACATAAATAAAGGATAGGAAACTGCAATAGCTCCTATTGCACGAGTGTCATTTAGCATCCCAACAAATAGTGTATCCACTACATTATATATAGCAGATATTAAAATTCCGACTACGGCAGGAAGTGATAATTTCAACAATGCTTTTGGTATTTTTTCCTCTTTAAGTATCCATTCTTTGTTCATAATAATTCTCCTTAAAATCTTAATCTATAATTATAAAATCATTCAAATTTTCGTAGGACTATATCTCTAGGATAAATTTATTACGAAATTTTAGATGTTAAAAAAGTATATAGATTAATTCTGAAGAAAACTGTAGAATGTTCTACAGTTTTTTGAAATTGTGGGGTATACTGTCAGTAAGAGAGGTGAATCATGGAAAAGATCAAAAATATTATAGAAAAAACTCCACTAAAAGATTTTATTCCTCAAAAATACTTAGATAGATTAAAAATATTAAATTTATCTTCTGGAGAATATTTTCATTATTCAGAAAAAAAATTAAATTCTATTTTTTTTATTGTTGAAGGGATTATACAGATAAAACAAACTACTCAAGACGGAGTTGATCTAAACTATAGTTTATTGGATGATTTTAATGTCATTGGAGAAAAAAAGTTGCTCTTTGGAGAGGAGGGAGAGGTAGATTTTTATACTATAAAAGATAAAACAAAAATTATAGAAGTTCCATTGGATATTGGAATTGAATTAATAAAAAATGATAGTTTTAAAATCTTTCTCTTAAAGCTTCATTGTGAAAAACTTCATAGGTTTGTATGGGATATATCTATCTTACATTTTAAGGGTGTAAATAAATTTTTAGCACACAGTATATTAACCTATTCTAAAAAAGAAAAGTTTAGATTTAAAAATATGTCCTTTCTCAGTGAAATACTTGGTATAGATAGAAAAAGTTTATACAGTGCTATTAAGAAATTAGAGGAAGAAAAATTAATAGTAAGAGAAAATAAAGTTCTCAAAATTTTAGATAGGGAAAAATTAAAAGAATACATAAAATTTTAAAACATACAACTGGAGGAAAAAATGAAATTAAAAAAGAAAAGAATCATAATCGATTGTGATCCAGGAATAGACGATAGTTTAGCAATATTATTAGCTTTAAATTCCAACGAAGTAGATTTAATAGGAATAACTGTAGTTGGTGGGAATGTAGATGCTATGAAATGTGCAATTAATGCTATTAAGGTATTGGAAGTTGGAGGAAGACTGGATATTCCTGTATATTTAGGAGAATCTAAGCCTTTAGTCAGAGAATTAGAAACAGCAGAAGAAACCCATGGAGAGGGAGGATTAGGAAAGGTAGTAGTTCAAAAGAGTGAAGATCATAATTTAATAAAAAAGGGAGCGATAGAATTTTTGCTGGCTAACTCAAGTGACTGCCACCTTATTACCATTGGACCTATGATAAATCTTGCTCGTGCAATACAAAAAGACAAAGAAGCTTTCAATAAATTTTTATCTATAACTTCCATGGGGGGAGCTTATAAAAGTCATGGGAATTGTTCTCAGGTAGCTGAATTTAATTATTGGGTAGATCCCCATGCAGTGCAGTTGGTATATGATAATTATAATAAACCTATTACCATGGTTGGCCTGGATGTGACGAGAAGTTGTGTTCTAACCCCTGATTATCGTCAGTTGCTAAAATTTATAGATACTCCTGTATCGAATTTTATCTATGATATTACAGAATTTTATGTAGATTTTCACTGGGAACAGGAGAGAACTCTAGGCTGTGTAATAAATGATCCGTTGGCTATGGCATACTTTATAGACAACACTTTAGCAGACGGGTTCTATAGTAATTTAGAGATGGTAGTAGAGGGAAATGCCGTAGGCCAGTCTATGATCGATGTACAAGGGTTCTATAAAAGAGAAGATAATGTCTTGGTTCTCACAGAGGTTGACAATATAAGGTTTATGAATATGTTTTTCAAAAGATTATTTAAAGGCCATGAAAAAGATATAGATCTAGTAATAAAATAAAAAAATATCAGACAAAGGGTCAATTAAAAAGAGTATAAAAAGGAAAAGAAAGTAGTTTTAGTATATTTATTACAAGGGGTGATGTGATATGCCGGAGCAAACATTTTTAATGATTAAGCCAGATGGTGTGAAAAGAAAATTAGTAGGAGATATATTGATTAGATTAGAGAAAAAGGGACTGAAGATAGCCGCAATGAAAATGTTACAAATAACAAAGGAATTGGCAGAACTGCACTATAATGAGCACAGAGGAAAGGAGTTCTATGAGGAATTAATTGAATTTATTACCTCAGGACCCGTTGTAGCTATTGTTTTAGAAGGGGAAGGGATAGTTAAAATTATCCGTAATTTTGCAGGAAAAACTAATCCAAAAGAAGCGGATTGTGGTACAATAAGAGGTGATTATGCTTTTGACATAACTCAAAATGTTATCCATACTTCCGATTCTATATCAAGTGCTCAAAGAGAGATAATTAATTTTTTTAAAAAATCAGAAATTCTAAGTAATACAGAAGGGTAGAAAATGTTTTTTGGTCTTCTAAATTTGAGATAAATGTATATTTATGATAAAATTATTTAAAATAATAGGGGTGGTTTATTATGAAACAAGTGCGTGATGTAATGAATACAGATTTAATAACAATAGAGGCTAACTTAACTTTTGATAACATCTTAAAGATTATGACAGAAAAAGGTGCGGGCAAGCTTCCAGTAATCGATAATGGACAATTGATAGGAGTAGTTACAAGGGATGATATTTTGGTAAGACAGGAAACTGCACCGCTTCCTCCGGTGATTGCATTTTGGGACCTGCTTATAACACTTCCAGAAAATAAAGAATTCAAGAAAAAATTGAAAAAATTATCAGGATATATTGCAAAGGACATAATGTCTACAAATTATTTAGTTGTGAAACAATCTGATGATCTAGCTAATGTCATAACTCAAATAGTAGAACAAAAATATAACTATGCGCTTGTGGTAGAAAATGATTCCATAGAGGGTATTATAACGAAAACAGACTTAATTAAAAAATGTTTTAATTAAGAAAAAAAGGATGGTGTAAAAAAAACGTTGGAAATTTATAGTCAACTTATTTTATTGGTGGTATTAATTATTTTATCGGGGTTATTTTCAGCTTCTGAAACTGCTCTTACTGCATTTAAAAGTACTGATCTAGAAGAAATTGAAAATACTAACCCTAGAACAGCAAAATTATTGAAAAAGTGGTTAACTAAACCTAATGAGATCTTAACGGCAATATTATTAGGAAATAACATTGTAAATATCTTAGCTTCATCTATCGCAACTATAGTGACATTGCAAATAATGGGGTCTAAATCTGGAAATGCAATAGCTGTAGCTACAGTATCTATGACAGTTGTAGTGCTTATATTTGGGGAGATAACTCCTAAAATTGTTGCTAAAACATATTCAAGAAAGATATCAGGGATTGTTATAGGACCAATTTATTTTTTAAGTATTGTAACATTGCCTATCATAAAATTATTGATGTTTGTTACTAAGATCATCAGTGGTATGATGGGAGTAAATATTAAACATGAAAACCTCATGATAACAGAGGAAGAGATTAAATCTTATATCAATGTAGGTGAAGCTGAAGGAGTAATTGAAGAGGAAGAGAGAGAGATGATCCATTCAATTATAGAGTTTGGGGATACCACCGCAAAGGAGGTTATGACTCCTAGAACTTCAATCTTTATGTTAGATGCGGAATCTACAATAGATGAAGTATGGGATGAAATTATAGACAGCGGTTATTCTAGAATTCCTGTATATGGAGAAGATCTAGATGAAATATTAGGAATTCTTTATGTTAAGGATCTTATGACTTTGGCTAAAGAAGGAACTACAGATATTCCATTAAAAAATATATTGAGGGAAGCGTATTTTGTTCCTGATACTAAATCTATAGTGGAGATCTTAGATGAGTTTAGAAATAAACAAGTCCATATGGCTGTTGTCTTAGATGAATATGGTGGGACAGTAGGGTTAGCAACTATCGAAGACCTCATTGAGGAGATAATCGGTGAGATAAAAGATGAATACGACCTTCATGAAGAGGATGAAATTGAAAAAATAAGTGAATCAAAATATAGAGTTGATGCACGAATAAATATTGAAGATTTAAACAAAGAACTGGAACTGAATATCCCTGAATCAGAAGATTATGAAAGTCTTGGAGGGTATGTTTTAGACATCTTAGGCCGGGTAGCGGAGGTTGAAGATATTGTTGAGCTAGAAGGTCTTAGGATGAAAGTTTTGGAGATCGATAAGATGAGAGTAGTTAAAATTCTTATAGAGATAAGTGAGGAAAAGGAATGAAAAAAATAAAAAGTCTGTTTGCAACAGGATTGATAACTGTTTTACCGGTATTAATAACAATCAATATAATGTCGTGGATATTTAAATTTTTAAACAATTATTTAAGGCAGAATATTTTTGTGAAAGAGATGACCTCATACCTACTAAAATATGAGTTTTATTCTAAATTTACAACACAGGTTTTGGTTTACTTAATTGCTATGCTGATAATTATATTAACTATTATCATTGCAGGTCTTGCCATGAGAAATGTAATTGGTAAAAAAATAGCTAAAAAAATAGACCTGTTATTTTCAAATATCCCCTTGGTAAAACCTATCTATACTACTATTTTGCAGATTAGACATCTAATGTTTACATCAAACACAAAGGCTTATCAAAAAGTAGTTATGATAGAGTACCCTCGAAAGGGAATCTATAGTTTGGGATTTTTAACTAACAGAGAAAATCAACTTTTTGAAGAGATATTAGGAGGGAAAAAATTACTCAATATATTTATACCTACCTCTCCTAATCCTACTTCCGGAATGTTTATAATGGTAGAAGCAGATACTGTTAAAGAGTTAGATATCAAGATTGAAGACGCTGTTAAATTAATAATTTCTGGTGGAGCAATAGTTCCAAAGATCAATAAAAATTAGAAAATTAGGAGTATTATATGAAAAAAATATTGTTAATTCTAGGTTTACTTATGCTAATAGGCTGTACTTCAGCAGATCAAAAAAAGAAAAAGGAACACTACCTAATCAAAGGAATGAACTATAGTAAGAGTGGTAACTATACCAAAGCCATCGATGAATATAAGGAGTTTTATGAAATCGATAAAAAAGATCCCGTTCTTCTTAGGGAGTTAGGATTAGCCTATGCTCAATTAGGTGATTATGAGGCAGCTGAAAAATATTATTTAGAAGCTTTAAAATTAGATCCCAAGGATCAGATAACTTTATCTAATACGGCTATTTTATCCTATAAGATGGGGAAATTAGAGAGAAGCCAGTACTATTTATCACAAATTTCATCTGACAGTATAGATTTTAAAATATACCTGTTAAAGGGGTATATTGCATACGATGAAAACAAGTATGAAGAAGCTTACCTTAACTTTACTAAAGTTTTAAATTTGATAGATATCGAAGACTATACTTTTGTAGGTAAATATGTGGAGATTTTACAAAAAACAAATAGAACCAATGAGATCTATCCCTTCATCTATAGGGTATATGAAGTTAAAAAGAATGACCCAGATGCAGTCATTACATATTCTAGATTTTTAATCGATGTTTTTAGTGATTATGATGGCGCTTTTAAAGCTTTAAAAACATATATCGCAAGGGAAAAAAATAACCGTGTAATATTAGAGCTTGCTAAACGAAGTTTTGAAGTAGGAAAAATAAATGACACTGAGTTATATCTAAAGCTGTTAACAGATGCTTATAAGTATGATTTAGATGTTTTAAACTTGAAAAAAGAGATAGCGGCCCACAACAATAAACCTAAAGATGTTGAAAAATATCAAAAAATAATTGAAAAGGTGAGTGATCTAGACAGTGAAGAGTATCAGAATTAGAGTTTGTGGAATTTTAGAAAAAGACGATGAGTTACTTTTAGTTAAACATATAAAAAATAACAATGAATACTACCTCCTTCCTGGAGGCGGAGTAGATCACGGAGAGGACTTTAAAACTGCTCTTAAAAGAGAATTTATGGAAGAATGTAATCTGGATGTAGAGGTAGAAGATATGGTGTTTATATCTGAAGGAATAGCTCCTAACGGCGGACGTCATATTGTAAATGTTTATTTTAAAGTTTCCTATATTGGCGGAGATCTACAGGTCGGGCTAGACGGGAGTAACTTAATTGGTGTAGAATATATTAAGAAATCAGAGTTAGAAAATGTTATACTATATCCAAATACAAAAAAAGAATTAAAAGAATATTTTGAATCTGAAAACAAAGGGATAAAGTATCTAGGGAACAGATGGGAATAATAATTAAATAAGTAACACAATATTCTATATTTAGTTTAGTGAGCTACTATCTCAAGATTCTTAGATTATATAATAATCTCTATCTCAAAGTTCTTAATTTACATCGTAAATTTTTAGAGACTTTGGTGATACTCTTTATCGAGTAGAAATCTTGGTGATGCCACTTGCTGGTAGTATATTGGTGAGACCCTTTATGGGTAAAAAAATAAATATAAAATTGTGTGGATAATGCTTTACGCTTACTTAACAATTAAGGGAGAAAGAAAAATGAATTTAAAGAACTATATAGCGCTTGTAGAAGATTATCCAAAAGAAGGGATAAAGTTTAGGGATATAACACCTTTATTAGCAAATGGAGAGGCTTTTAAAAAAGCAACAGATGAGATAGTAGAGTATGCTAAAGAAAAAGAGATTGACCTGGTAGTAGGTCCTGAAGCCAGAGGATTTATCTTTGGATGTCCAGTATCTTATGCTTTAGAAGTAGGATTCGCTCCAGTAAGAAAACCTGGAAAACTTCCTAGAGAAACAGTGGAATATGAATATGATTTAGAATATGGAACAAATACACTATGTATGCATAATGATTCTATAAAACCTGGTCAAAGAGTTCTTATAGTTGATGATCTATTAGCTACTGGGGGAACAGTTGAGGCCACTATAAAGATAATTGAAGATTTAGGCGGAATTGTTGCTGGTATGGCATTTCTTATTGAATTAGAGGATCTGAATGGTAGAGAAAATTTAGCAGGTTATGATATTATGACTTTAATGAAGTACTAAAGTATTAATAAGAAAGCGACACTTGGTGTCGCTTTCTTATTAGTACTTAAATCAAGTATATTTATTTAAAAAATTTTTAAGGAAGGAATTTTATGGAATATAAATCAAATATTGCTGAAGAGCTTAAAAAAAATAATTTAAAAATAGATGAAGATATGATCTTTTCTGCCTATGAATTTGCAAGAGAATCCCATGTGGGTCAGTACCGTAAATCAGGAGAAGAATACATAGTTCATCCTGTAGAAGTATCAAAGATACTCATTAATATGAAGATGGATACGGAAACAATTACCGCTGGATTTCTACATGACATTGTAGAAGATACCATGACCACTATACAGGATATTGAATATAATTTTGGTCCCGAAGTAGCCAGACTAGTAGATGGGGTAACTAAACTTACTAATCTACCTGTAGGAAGCAATAAACAGCCTGAAAATATCAGAAAGATGATCGTGGCTATGGCTAGTGATGTAAGGGTTGTTATCATTAAATTAGCTGATAGGCTGCATAATATGCGGACACTAAAATTTATGCCTACCTATAAACAGGAGAGAATTGCAAAGGAAACATTAGATATATTTGCACCCTTAGCCCATAGAATTGGTATGGCAAAAATAAAATGGGAGTTAGAAGATTTATGCCTGTATTATCTAGAACCTGAAATTTATAGAAAATTAGTCAAAATGGTCAACAATAAAAGGGCTGAAAGGGAAGAATATACAAGTGCTATTTTAAGAAATATGAAAAAAATTATCCATGAGAGTAATATAGATGGGATAGTTTCTGGACGGGCTAAACATTTTTATAGTATCTATAAAAAAATGTATGAAAAAGGAAAAAGTTTTGATGAACTTTATGACCTTACTGCTGTTAGGGTATTAGTGGACACAGAGGGTGAGTGTTACAATATATTAGGACTTCTTCACAGTCATTGGAAACCTGTTCCAGGTAGATTTAAAGACTATATAGCAGTTCCTAAATCAAACGGTTATCAATCTATCCATACTACCTTGGTAGGTCCCTTAGGGAAGTTTATCGAGGTTCAGATAAGAACTAAAGATATGCATGCCATTGCAGAGGATGGAATAGCTGCCCATTGGAACTATAAGGAAAAAAGAAATAATTCTAAAGCTGATAATGTTTATTCGTGGCTCCGTAAGATATTGGAGTGGCAAAGTGAAGCCGATACATCGGAAGAGTTTATCCAGACTGTTACAGGGGATATACTCAACGAAACAGTATTTGTTTTCTCTCCTAAAGGAGATGTTATCGAACTTTCTAAAGGATCAACTCCGCTAGACTTTGCATTTCACATCCATACAGAGGTAGGCTATAAGTGTATAGGTGCCAAAGCCAACGATAAAATTGTTCCGATTGATTATAAACTCCAAAATGGAGATAGAATTGATATTATAACTTCTAATATATCAAAGGGGCCTGGAAGAGACTGGTTAAATATAGTTGCAACCCAGAGTGCTAAAAGTAAGATCAGAAGATGGATAAAGGAAAAAAACTTTGATGAGAATCTAAAGATAGGAAAAGAACTATTTGAAAAAGAATTACTCAAGGTGGGATCTTCTGTTAAACAAATTGAAAACAGCCCTGAAATGAAAGAATATTTAAATAAAAATTCTATCAATAATTTCAATGATTTACTTATTAAAATAAGTTCTAAAGGTTTAAATGTAACTCTCCTTTCAGAACGATTGGTAAAAAAAGATGAAAAAATAGAGCTTGAAGTTATAGAAGACTATCAAAATGAAACTCCTAAAAGAAAAAGTCGGAAAAAAAATGATTATGGTGTTATAATAGATGGTCTTGATAATACTATTATTCGATTTGCAAAATGCTGCACTCCTCTCCCTGGAGATGAGATAGGTGGATATATAACTACCTACGGAGACATTGGTATTCATAGATTGGACTGTAAAAATTATATAAATTTAATTGCCCGTGATCACAATAGAGAGATAGGTGTTAGATGGGATGATGAAATTATAGGCAGAAAGATCAATAAATACAGGTTTAAATTTACCATAGTCACCACAGACAGAGCAAATATTCTCTTGGAAATTGTAAAAATTATAGCCGATCATAAGATAGATTTAGAGGGAGTAAACTCCGGTCATATTAAAAATGGAGCTGAAAGACTTTCGGTTATCGAGATAACTATAGATATCAACGAAAAGAGAGATTATGAAAAATTAATTAACCATATTGTAAATCTAAAAGATGTAATAGAAATTAGAAGAAATCAAAACAATTAAGAACCCTTTTCTATGAAAAATGAGAGAGGAGAGGTAAAAAGGAGTATAAGATGAAAAAATTACCAGTAAATTATGAATTATCCCATAGAGATGGAAAGGCAAGAGCAGGAGTAATAACTACTCCCCACGGAGATATAAAAACTCCAGTATTCATGCCAGTTGGAACACAGGCGACTGTAAAAACTATGAATCCCGAGGAAGTTAGAGAGTTAGGGGCAGATATTATCTTAGGAAATACCTATCACCTATTCCTTAGACCAGGTGACGATGTAGTCGCTAAATTTGGAGGATTACACAAATTTATGAATTGGTCTCACCCTATATTAACGGATAGTGGTGGTTTCCAAGTATTTAGTCTGGGAGCTATAAGAAAGATAAAAGAAGAAGGAGTATACTTTAGATCTCACATTGATGGGTCTAAAAGATTTATCTCTCCTGAAAAATCTATAGATATTCAAAATAATTTAGGATCAGATATAGTTATGTTATTTGACGAGTGTCCTCCTGGCCAGTCTTCTAGAGAATACTTAATCCCTTCAATTGAAAGAACTACTAGATGGGCTAAAAGATGTGTAACAGCTCATAAAAGACCTGATGATCAAGGTTTATTCGCTATAGTTCAGGGTGGAATATATGAAGACCTAAGAGATAAGAGTATGAATGAATTGATGGAAATGGATGAAAGTTTTTCTGGATATGCTATAGGTGGATTAGCTGTAGGAGAACCTCGTGAAGACATGTATAGAATATTAGATTATATAACTCCTAAACTTCCTGAGCATAAGCCTAGATACCTAATGGGTGTAGGAGAGCCTCTTGATATGTTAGAAGCTGTAGAGCACGGTGTGGACATGATGGATTGTGTACAACCATCTAGAATTGGTAGACATGGGACTACATTTACAAAATATGGAAGATTAGTTATAAAAAATGCTAAGTATTCCCTAGACCCTAGACCATTAGATGAAGACTGTGACTGTTATGTATGTAAAAACTATACTAGAGGATATATCAGACATCTATTTAAAGCCAATGAGATGTTAGGGCAGAAATTAGCTACTTATCATAACCTTTATTTCTTAATAAAGATGATGAATGGTGCAAGAGATGCTATCATGGATAAAAGATTTATTGCCTTTAAAGAGGAATTTATAGGTAATTATACTCAAGGTAAGGACAGTAAGTGGATAATCCCGCAAAGAATAGAAGACTAAAGAATTATTAAGTAAATTTTACTAGAGAAAAACAGCGATTATAAACTGTAACCTCTGTAAGGAAAAAAATAAGATAATAGTTTATGCAAAAAAAAGATGTTTTCTGTACTCTACAGGAGGCATCTTTTTTATTATTGGATATTATTTCAAGACTTTTTTCTTTAAGATATTATTCATCTATAAGTTACTAAGGGAAATGTTGATTTAATTTAGGATTTATAGTATTATTATTCTCAAAGAGAATTTTGAATGTGAGGGAAGGTTCATTAAGGAAGAGGAAGAAAAATAGAAGTGTGTTTAAAACAATTACAACTAGAAGAATCAATTCAGGTCTTTAACTTATGTCAAGAAATCGTTGTAAAAGGTAGTGGAGGAGTTCAATTATGTATACTAAATTAGTAATTTTTGATATGGGAAACACACTTTTACATTTTCATAAAGGGATTTTTTCTGATGATGAAAAAGATTTAATAGGTTTGACGCTTTTGAGCTCTTACCTAGAAAATAAAAACCAAATAAAAATATCTATCTCTCAATTAAAAATAGAATTTTTAGATAAATGGTATGATGACTTTTATCTCAGAAAAGAAAAATTAATCGAACTTGATTTTAATAAATATTTAAAAGACGTTATAGAGTTAAATGGATTTAATGACTCTGAGATTAATTATTTTGAATGTATGGAAACATTTTATAGCCAATATATTGAAGATGCAGTTTCTGGTAAGGGTTCCTTAGATATTTTAAAATATTTAAAAGGGAAAGGTTATACTATAAAAGTGATTTCAAACTGTATTTTACAAGATGAGATTTATAAAGATGTCTTTAAGAAACATAATCTTGGTGAATTTATAGATGAATATATATTCAGTTATAGTAGAAAAATTAGAAAGCCAAATCCACTCCTTTTTAGAGAAGCTATCCGTGATTACAGAGGTGATATTAAAGATATAATTATGGTAGGAGATAGTTTAGAAGCGGATATTAATCCCGCACAAATACTTGGACTTAAAGGAATTTGGTTAACTAATGGGAAAAAAAATACGACTGATATAATACCTTGGGCAACTATAGATAAATTTTCAGAAATTTATAAATTGATTAATAAAAAGTAAGAAAAGATAAAAATGATATAATTAACACTTAAAGTCTCTTAGGAACAAAAATTTATCGTTTGAACTTTAAAAAATTATTTAATAAGGGATGATAATATGAAAAAAGATATTATTTTAATTGGACCAGTAGGTACCGGGAAATCAACAATAGGAAAATTATTATCGAAAGATTTAGGCATTCCACAAGCTAGTCTAGATGACATAAGGTGGAAAATATATAAAGAATCTGGATATGATTTTGAACTTGCAGATGAAATTATGCAAAGAGAAGGTTTTTTAGGTATTTATAGATACTGGAAGCCTTTTGAAGCGTATTCAGTTAAGCGGGCTCTAGAACTTTATCCGGATCACATACATGACTTTGGAGCAGGACAATCAGTATATGAAGATGAAGAGCTATTTAAAGAAGTTCAAAACGCCTTAGAACCGTATTCAAATATTGTTTTATTACTACCTTCAGAAGATAGAGAAAAATGCTTACAGATATTGTTTGAAAGAACTCAGTTTGAACATAATAGTTTATTTATAAATAATCCATCGAATGAAAAATTAGCTAAGATTATTGTATACACAGATGGGAAAAAACTAAAGGAAATTACAGAAGAAATAATAAGAAAAGTAAAACTTTAGCAGGAAAAAAGCAGGGAAAATCCCTGCTTTTTAATTTTCTTATGCTTCAAAACTCACCTCTAAATCCTTGGAATCCATAACAGAAAATTGCTTTTGAAATTCTTTTGGATTAGTAATAAATATAGGGTAATGAACTATAAGGGTTGTATTATTATAGATTGTAAAATCATCGATAATAAAGCCCTCTACATCTCCTATTTTAATTTTTATCTTAGTCAGTTTAGTCAAAAATACATCCAAGGCATTTAAATCTAAATCGAGGAGTTCTTCTAGAGCACTCTCTGAAAAGATTGCTTGATTTACAGGCTTAGCATAACTTCTTGTGGTATCGCTGAGAAAAGAAACAAACTTTACAACCAGAGGCATATAGAGGCTGCTTATATCCGACTCTAACTTCTCCATAATTTTTTGAGTGATAGGAGGGAGTAGTTTTTTTAAATTTTCAGCTTCTTTTTTCTCAAACTCTAAGTCGTCTACCGCTTCATATATATTTGAAATTCTCTCTTCATCATTTGCTTCTTTGGCCAAAATTTCAGTGACTCCTTGTACGGAAATTCCCTGTTGTTTAAGTTCATCAATTATACTTTTTTCCTTTTCAACCATACCTCTATAAACTATTTCAGCCATCTCGTTGAAAATATCATAGACACCGTTATAAAAAGTACTCATCTGCTCGTGCTCTAGATTTCCTTCCTCACTTTTAGAATCTTCTAATTGACTCAAAATATTACCTATTCCAACAATTAATTCATCCTCTAAATATCTAGAAAGAAGGCGTACATCTCTTAATTTCATATTCATCTCTAATTTAATATTTTTATTTTCAATATCACTTTGATTATAAATAACTTTATTCATAGTTTCCCACCTCGTTTAAAAAATCTAGTAATCTGAACTGTCTTAACTATTTATTGGCAAAAATAAAAAGTTTCCTTTATTCATAACCTTCTAACTATAAAAAATATTATTTTCATATTTATTATATATATGGTAAAATTAACCTTAGTGATAATAAAAAACAGAGGAAAATCAGGAGGATTTTATGAATAATAACGATGTACTACGTAGATTTAGGTACGCTTTGGATATGAGTGATAAAGAGGTAATTGGCGCATTTAAAGAATCAGGGCATATAATAGATAAAGAAGGAGTTCTTAATCTATTAAAAAAAGATGAAGAAGAAGGATTTGTAAAGTGTAACAATAGATTGCTAGGGATGTTCTTAGATGGTGTAATAGTGCAAAGGAGAGGAAGACAAGAGGTAAAACCTGGAGAAACTCCAAGAAAACCAGAGGTAATGACATCTAATAATATTAATAACCAAATTCTTAAAAAAATAAAGATAGCTTTAAACTTGAAAACTGAAGATATGGTAGCAATATGGGAATTAGCAGATATCTATATTTCAAACTCAGATCTGACTGCATTATTTAGAAAAAAAGGACAGAAAAACTATAAGGAATGTTTAGACAAATTCTTAAGAACCTTTTTAAAGGGACTGGCTGTAAAATATAGAAAGTAGAGGTGACAAGGTGGAAATTTTTAATCTGAAAAAATCAAAACCATTAAAATCTAGGATAAAAATACAGCTAACTGCTGAAGAAAAACAAATATGGAACTATATAAAGGATAGAAAACTTTATAACTTAAAATTTCAAAAAAAATATGAAATGGGAAGGTATATTGCTAATTTTTACTGTCCTGAGATAGAGTTTGCTATACAGATTGATAATGATAAGCACACTAAAAAATATGAAAAAGTAAGGGATGAATATCTATATTCTATAGGGGTAACTTACCTTCGATTTAGCAGTAGTGAAATAAAGAGTAATCTAAAAGATATACTAAAAAAAATAGAGACAGCTGTAAGCGGTCTTAAAAATTAAATATCCAAAAAGAAAAAACTGAACTCTAAATGGGGTTCAGTTTTTTGGTTTAGTTTTTATAAATCATTTAATCCATCACTCCAAAAAATATTATTTTTTCTCTTTCTCTCCCTATAGCAAAGAGACATTCGATGCTATTTTTTTATTTTTCCATAAGAAGTAAACAAGAGTTTATTTTTATATTTAAGGAAAATTCTTACTAAAATAATAAAAAAAGTGATAGAGATTTCTACCACTTTAAATATTGGGAATTAAACATGATAATACAGTTTCAATTTTTATGATCTAACTGTTATCTTAATTCCTTTCCTGAAACTATATTTTTCCATCTTTTAATGATGTCTTTTTTACTCTTAGATGCCCAGTCAAAATCATAGTCAAGTAGTTTGATATCTGAAATTGGTCCTAATCCCTTTGGAAGAGCAACATCAGTTCTAACTCCTCTGATATTAAATTTTGTAGCTAAGATTTCTTGAACCTCTTTACTTCCTATATAGTCTAAGAATAATTTAGCATTTTCTTCGTTGGTAGCACCTTTGATTAAAGCAGCCCCATCAGCAACCACAGAAGTACCTTCAGATGGGTATGTTATTTCGATGTGTCCACCGGCGTTCTTATATTTAACAGCAGAACTCTCCAAAGTTAATCCAATATAATATTCCTTATCTACAACACCTTTAGGTACAGCAGATGAACCTCCTAAAACTTTACCGTCAAGATTAGCTATAAATTTTTTAACAAAATCAAATCCAGTTTCAGAATCTTTTCCAAAGGCAGTCAAAAGAGTGGCTGTGATTGTATAGGCAGATCCAGATTTAACAGGAGAAGCCATGGCTATTTTCCCATTCCACTTAGGGTTGATTAAATCATTCCAAGAAGTAGGAGCTTCCTCTTTAGTTACAAGATCGGTATTATAAATCATAACCATAGGCAAGACAGCAAAACCAAACCACTTATCTTCAGGATCTCTAAATAAAGGATCGATATTATTATGGTTTGAACTTCTATATGGTGCAAAATATTTTTTGTATGAATTCAGAGATTCAGCTCCTCCTCCAAAAATAACATCCCCTAGAGGATTCTCACTTTCAGCTTGGATTCTTTTAAGTAATTCTCCAGTACCTGCTACAACCAGGTTAACTTTTATTCCTGTTTTTTTTGTAAAACCATTGGTAACACTATTGATAGCATCGGGGAAAAGTGGTGAATATACCGTAACTTCGTTGCTTTTAGCAGATATTTTATCATTTTTACTTTTTTCTTTTCCACAAGCTGCAGCGAATAGAAGTAATAGCGCTAGTACCAAATTTAAAAACTTTGTTGATTTTTTCATATAATTTCTCCCTAGTAATATTTTATAATAACTCTAATAACTATGATACTCATATTATAGAATTTGTTCAATAAAAAACACATGAAGTGTACCCATACACTTCATGTATTTAACTAAAAAAATTATTTATTTAATCTATACCCTTTGTCAATGACACTAAAAATTCAATGTCATTTTCTTTAGATTTTATCCGTGATTATTTAATATAGCTATAGAAGATATTCCTTTTAATGCATTTTCTATTTTATTATGATCTTTAATGTATTCATCTGTTTTATGGTGTTCAGTACTCGAGTTCATCGTGGTTATATTTTCATACATTGATATAAATTCAGTTAAACTTTATAAATAGTCAAAAAAAAATGGGTTTTTCTGGAAAATATTTATTTATATATGAGTTGACATTCATATAACTTTAGGGTAATATATGAGTAGATATTCATACATAATTTATTTAAAAGGAGAATACTATGAAAAGAGAAGTTATATACAATATAAAGAACCTACATTGCGGTGGCTGTGCTGCTAAGATTGAAAATGCAGTCAATTCACTGTCGTATGTAGAAAATGCCAGCTTAAATTTTATGAAAAAAACTTTACTTATTGAATTAAAGGAAATAAAAGAAAATCTTTTGGAGGAGTTAAATAAATTAGCAGACAACTTAGAACCGGGAACAATAATCGAAGAAATTTTAACTAAGAAAAATACAAAAGTTACCTATAATGTTGAAAACCTTCACTGTGGTGGATGTGCATCTAAGGTTGAAGATGCTATAAAGGAACTTCCCCATGTTTTAAAGGCTACATTAAACTTTATGAAAAAAACTTTAGTGGTTGAATTCTCTGGAGAAAGAGATGAATTTTTAAAAGAGATCAAAATTTTAGCAGATAAGATCGAGCCGGGAACAACTATCCTTGAAGTAGAGGAAGACACCACTGAGGAATATGTAGAACCTGAAAAAATTGTTAGTTCAAAACAAGGTAGGTCTTATAAGGAAGAGATCGGAGTAGCGGTTGCATTATTTTTATTTTTTCTAGGAACTTTCGGGATAGAAAATACGGGACTTAAAATAGCAGTACTCGTTCTGGCTTACATAGTTTCTGGTGGAAATGTAGTTTTAAAATCATTTAAAAATATAACTCGTGGAAATGTATTTGATGAAAATTTCCTGATGACTATTGCAACCTTTGGGGCCTTTTTCATAGGTGAATACTCTGAAGCGGTTGCTGTTATGATATTTTATCAAGTAGGAGAATATTTCCAAGGAAGAGCAGTAAATAATTCTAGGAAATCTATCGAAGGTTTGATGGATATAAGACCAGATTTTGCCAATATAAAAACGGGAAATGAAATGAAAAAAGTTAAACCTGAAAGTGTAAAGGTAGGAGCAGTTATTGTGGTTAAACCAGGTGAAAAAATACCACTAGATGGAGTTGTAATAAAAGGTAATGCTGCTCTAGACACCTCTGCATTAACTGGTGAATCTCTTCCTTTAGATGTTAAAGCTGGAGATGCAGTTCTAAGTGGAAGTATCAATAGAAATGGTGTAATAGAAATTAAAGTAGATAAAGATTTCTATCATTCTACGGTAAATAAAATATTGGAATTAGTAGAAAATGCAAGTAATAAAAAAGCTGATACTGAAAAATTTATAACTAAATTTGCTAAATATTATACACCAGCAGTGGTAGTTGTAGCTACTATGACAGCTGTGATCCCGCCGCTATTTGTAGGAGATTTTAATACGTGGCTGTATAGAGCGTTGATATTTTTAGTTATATCGTGTCCATGTGCATTAGTAGTATCGATACCTCTTGGATTCTTTAGTGGTATAGGAGCTGCATCTAAAAAAGGTATCTTAATCAAGGGTGGAAATCATCTAGAAGCACTATACAAAGTTGGAGCTGTGGTATTTGATAAAACTGGAACTATCACAAAGGGTAATTTTAAAGTAACCGAAGTATTTACGAGTAAGATGTCAGAGGATGAACTTATATATATATCAGCTCATGGAGAGGCGTATTCAAACCATCCAATAGCTAAAAGTATAGTGGAATCATATGGCAAAGAAATTCAGATAGAAAAGGTAAAAAATTATAAGGAAATTGAAGGACAGGGAGTAAGTTTAGCTTTAGAAAATAAAAACATATTATTAGGAAACTATAAATTGATGGAAACAAATAACATAAAATGTCCTGAGGTAGATAAAATAGGAACTATCGTTTATGTAGCTGTTGAAAATAAATTTGAGGGTTATCTTGTAATTTCTGATGAATTGAAGACAGATTCAGAAAAGGCAATCTCATCTATAAAAAAAATGGGAATAAAAACGTATATGTTAACTGGAGACAACAAATCTGTGGCTGCTAATATTGGCGAAAAAGTAGGAATAGATAAGGTTTATGGAGGTTTACTACCTGATCAAAAGGTAAATATCTTTGAAGAAATTCAGAATGAAGTCGATGGAAATGTAATCTTTGTTGGAGATGGGATCAATGATGCTCCTGTATTAGCCCGTGCTGACGTAGGGATGGCTATGGGAGGAATAGGTAGTGATGCTGCAATTGAAGCTGCTGATGTGGTTATAATGACCGATGAGCTCACAAAGATAGTTGATGGAATTGATGTTGCAAAAGTTACTAGAAAAATTGTAACACAAAATATTATATTAGTATTAGTTATAAAATTGGCAGTTATGGGATTAGGAGTCATGGGAGAAGCTACCATGTGGGAAGCAATCTTTGCTGATGTAGGAGTAGCTATCCTGACTATATTTAACTCTATTAGAATATTAAAAAAATAATAAAATAATTATATTTAAAAAATAAAAGTCTAGGAATTATAATTAATTTCTAGACTTTTAGTGTATAATGAAGAAAATAAAATTGTAGGAGTTGAGAGTATTGATTTTGACAAAAGCAAGAATTTTGAGCCATGGTATAGATGAAGGGGTATATTTTATCCGAATAGCAGATAATAAGATTAAAACCATCAGTAAGGAGATGATCGTTCCCTTAGAAGGTGAAGAAATAATAGATATAGAGGGGAACTATCTGACCCCTGGTTTAATTGACTGCCATACACATTTGGGATTAAAAACTGATTCGGCTGGTGTTTTTTATGCGGATCACAATGAAAGGAGTAATCTTATAACTCCAGAAGTGAGAGCAATAGATGCAATAAATCCCCAGGATATAACATTTGTAGAAGCGAGGTCAGCTGGGATAACAGCTTGTGGAAGTGGGCCTGGATCAGCTAACTTGATAGCCGGACAATATGCATGTATAAAAACTTTTGGAGATACGATAGATGATATATTGGTCAACCCATATATTGCTATGAAAGCGGCTTTAGGAGAGAATCCAAAAAGAGTCCATAATTTGACTAGGATGGGTCTTATAAGTAAATTAAGAGAATTTTTGAGACTGTCTAAAGAGTATAACTTAGATAAAGAAGCTAAATATGACCATCAATTAGAAGCGATGAAACCTATAATGAATAAAGAAATACCTTTAAAAATCCATGTTCATAGAGCTGATGATATAGTCTCTGCCATAAGGGTTGTAGAGGAATTTGATCTATTATATACATTGGATCATGTGACGTGTGGGGCAGATATACTGGACTATATCCATACTAAAAAAAGAAATTTAATAGTAGGGCCTAGTTTAGGAGCCAGAGGAAAGATGGAATTAAAGGGAAAAGGGTTTGAAAATTTAGTTAAATTAGCCAAGGATCAGGATATCTCCATAATAACAGATGCTCCTGTAATACCGCTACAGTATCTGCCAATTTGTGTAGGGTTAGCAATTTCTAAGGGACTGCCTTTTAAAAAGGGTCTAGAAGCAGTAACGATAAATCCAGCTCGTATGATGGGAGTAGAAAAAAGAATTGGTTCCATTGAAGAGGGGAAGGATGCAGATCTAGTTGTATGGAAAGAAAAACCTTTTATAACTATTCAAGATCCAATTTTAGTTATGATAGATGGTAAAATTATTAGTTAATAAAAAAGCAACGTGATGCTGCATCTAGAGAAGTATAATTCCCTAGATTATAAAAACTGGGGTTCTCTAAGAGAAACCCAGTTTTTATTTTTTTTGAACTTCGTTAAAATATTTGATCTAATTTATCGGAGTAAAATAAAATAGCATCTTTATAACTTTTAATCTTAGTATCATTTGAAGTTTCACTTATAATTTTTAAGAGTATCTCCATAGATTTTTTATGATTACCTAGATTATAAAGGGTCATAGAATAGAAGACTTGAAAGTCTTTATTATCCGAAAATTCATTCATAGCCCTTTTAAAAATTTCTTCTGATTTTTTATACTCTCCTATAGTACGGTATGTACTTCCGAGACCTAGATAAGCACCTTCTAGATTTTCACTAGAAAGTCCATTTTCGATAGCTTTAAGATAATAGGGAATAGCTTCTTGCTCCTGTTCTAATGTATCGTAACACCATGCACATTGATAGTTAGCTATAGGATCTGTAGGATCTTCTTTTAGATAGTTTTTTATAGTTTCCAAAGCTTTTAATTTTTCACCATTCTTTCTCAATTCAACTACTTTTTTTAATATAGATACCTTCATCTAACTACCTCCTAAAAATTTATATTTTATACCACTTTATAGAGTTCATCGCTTTCTGGTTCAGATATGTCTGATCTTTGACCTTTAGAGTCATATATATATTTTTCCTCGATATTTTCTGTGAAATAGCCTATTTCAAAAGTAGGGATATCATCTGATATCAACCTATTCAATAATGTATCTTTATTTTGAGGAGATACGACTATAAGCATTGATCCGCTGGAAATTAATTTTAATGGATCGATCTCATAATGATCACAAATTTTATCGGTAACTTCAGAAACATTTAATTGGTCACGGTAGATGGTAACTCCTAATTTAGAAAGTTCTGCAACCTCCCAGACTGCTCCTAATATCCCACCTTCAGTGACATCATGCATCCCCTTAGAGAGTTCTGAAGATAACAAACCTTCTTTGACCACACTGGTTAAACCCATCATAGATTTTCCATAGTCGATTTCACTTGGAGATAATATAGTTTCTAACTCTTTTTCTTTTTCATAGGTTATGATAGCAGTCCCTTCTATGCCTGTTCCTTTAGTGAGTAAGACTATATCTCCCTCTAAAATTTCTTTTTTGTCCTCATAGTGATCTTTGGTTCCGAATCCTAATCCTGTTACAGATATTATGACTTTATTTACAGCGTCGGTAATCTCTGTATGTCCTCCTAAGATATCAATATTTAACACAGTACATTCAGATTCCATATCTACCATGATATTTTGAAGGTCTTCTACACTGGTCGATGGAGGAGCCAATATGGTAACCATGATACCCATAGGCTCAACCCCTGTAGTAGCTAGATCATTACAGGTTATATTTACAGCTAATTTGCCTATCTCAGAAACTGCACCAGTAATGGGATCGCTGCTTATATAACATACTTTTTCTCCCAGGTCTATAGCGGCACAGTCATCTCCTATTCCCGGTGAATTTAAAAATTCCTTTCTCTTCTTCTTTATATTATTAAAAATTACTTCTTTTAGTTGTGAAGCCGTCAATTTTCCTATTTTCATTTATCTTCATCCTCTCAAAATTTAAGTTTATTTGTTATAAAATATTATAGCATAAAGAGGCAGGAGAAGCTTCTTTTTCCTATTTTTTACCACTAATTTACACTAATTATCTTAAATTTAAAAGATTTAATTCATGCTATTTGTGACTAAGTTTTTTTAATCTGTGAAGATTGGTGTTAATTGGTGACTAATTCAAAAAATTTAGAATTTAGAATTCTTTATTATCAGTTATTAGTTTTGAGTACTTAGGTTTTAAATCTTGATAAAACCTATAAAATATAGTACTATATTAGGTAAATAAAAATTTAAAAATAGAGGTGGAAAGATGAGAATAATTGCTCCTGCAGGAGATATAGAGAGAATGAAGGCAGCCATAAAAGGTGGTGCAGATGAGGTTTATCTAGGGCTGAAAGGTTTTGGAGCCAGAAGATCAGCTATCAATTTTACAATCAATGAATTAAAAGATGCTATCGATTATGCACATTTAAGAGGAGTAAGAGTTTTACTGACATTGAATACAATTATGAAAGATAGTGAGTTAGATTCTTTATATATGAATTTATCTGCACTTTATGAACATGGATTAGATGCTGTAATCGTACAAGATTTAGGTGTTTTTAGATATCTAAAGGAGAATTTTAAAGAGTTGGAGATCCATGGTAGTACTCAAATGACTGTAGCTAACCATGTTGAAGCTAACTATCTTTATAACTTAGGATTTAAAAGGGTAGTTTTATCCCGTGAACTTAGTTTTGAAGAGATTAAGACTATCAGAAAAAAAACAAAGATTGAGTTAGAAATATTTGTATCAGGAGCTCTATGTATATCTTATTCTGGAAATTGCTATATCAGTAGTTTTATAGGAAGTAGAAGTGGTAACAGGGGAATGTGTGCTCAAGTTTGTAGAAAAAAGTACACAACTACTAAAAAAGAAAGCGGGTATCTTCTAAGCCCAAAAGACCAGATGCTGGATAAAGTTGAGATTGATAAGTTAAAAGCAGCAGGAATAAATGCAATTAAAATAGAAGGAAGGATGAAATCTCCTAATTATGTATACGAGATGGTAGGAAAATATAGTGATATTTTAGAAAACAAGAATGAAAACCACCATCCTGAAAAAATATTTAATAGAGGTTATTCAAAGGGGTATTTCTATAAAAATGATAGTGATAAATTAATGAATAGTAAATATGCTTCTAACTATGGATACAGTATTGGTGACGTTAGAGGAAGAATATTAAAATTAAATACTACAGTTATCTTAGGAGACGGGATAGCTTATTTAGATAAGGATATGAATATATTACAGGGTGAATATCTAAATCAGATTATCATTATGGGTAAAAAGGTAAAAGAGGCTAAAAGGTTGGATCTTATCAGTATATATCCACCAAAGGGAACTAAATTTATCTATAAGACATTTGATAAAGCATTAAATGACAGTATTGAATCTACACTAAAAACTGCAAAGGGTAGAATGTCTATAGGTGGAAAGTTTTTTGCACACGTAGGAGAACCGATTAGATTTGATATCTATGCAAATGGAGTAACTCTAACTGTCGTAGGAGATATTTTAGAAGAAGCTAAAAAAAGACCTTTAGACAATGAAACTATATTTGAAAAATTAGGAGAGATGGGTAACTCTACATTAAAATTGTCTACTCTCGATATTGAATATGATGGAAAAGCTTTTGTTTCGTTGAAGACTTTAAAGGATATAAAGAGACAAGCTATAGAAAAATTTGAGAGTGAGTATTTAGCAACTACAAGAAGAACTTTAGATACCTATGAAGTTATCGGATTCACACCTACAATAAGAGAGAATGACTATAAAACTACAGTTGCTGTATCTGTTGTAAACAAGGAGCAGTTTAAAGTAGCCAAGGAATTTGGAATTAAAAAGATCTATTATAGAGGACCTGAAGTAGCTAAAGAATCAAATTTAGATAGGATCGATACAAAATCTAGATTGGCTTCTAATCTATATCAATTAATACAAAATGAGAATGATACGGTATCTGTAGATTACAACTTTAATATAGCTAACAGCAGATCTATAGAGGAATTTTCAAAGATGAAAAATGTAGGAGTTATCTATCTGTCACCTGAATTTGATTTAGATTACTTAAGTACTCTTGAATTAAGTAAGTGTGGGATGATGGTATACGGCCACCTTACAGGGATGTATATAGAAAATCTTAATGTAGAAGCTGATAGTTTAATCAATGAAAAAGAAGATAACTTTAAGCTTTATACTAATAAATTAGGCAATACACAAGTTTTCTTAGAAAAACCTATGAATGTAATCTCTAGAATAGAAAAATTAAAAGATTTAGGGTTAGCTGAAGTAAGGTTAGACTTTGTCTTAGAGTCAGATTTCGAGATGAGAAAAGTATTAGAGAGTATTAAAACAGGGGTAGGAGAATATGTTCCTTACAACCTGCACAAAGGAGTATTTTAAACTTATGAAATGTAATATATGTGAAAATGAAGACCTTCACCTCATTGAGGTAAAAAATAAAGCTGGATTAAAAAAATATTATAAATGCACAGAGTGTGAATTTATTTTTATAGATAAGGCTCATATTTTAACTCCTGAAGATGAAGGTAGGAGATACGAGGTTCATAACAATGAGATTTCAGATCCGTCATATAGATCTTACTTTAAAAAATTTATAAATTATATAGAAGATAACCTAGATAGAGGAAATAGTATCCTAGACTATGGATCAGGGCCTCAGCCGGTATTGGCTGATGTAATGGAAGAAGAGGGATACAAGGTCGATATCTATGATAAATTTTTCTACAATAAAAAAGATTATTTAGATAAGGTGTATGATGTGATCATCTCTACAGAGGTCTTTGAGCATATATATAACCCTATAGAAACTTTAGAAACTTTGCTGTCTATTCTGAAGAAAAATGGTAAATTAATCCTCATGACTGCTGTCTCTCCTCCTACTGATGAGGAGTTCAAAAAATGGTGGTATATCCAAGATCCTACCCACGTTGTATTTTATAATAAAAAAACTTTTGAGGTTATAAGTAGGAAACACAACCTAAATATCATAAAATATAATCATAAGAATATTATAATGTTTCAAAGGAGGTAGATATGGGTATTAAATTATTTTTACTTTATCTAATTGTTGTAATTATTAACTTTTCTCAATTAGAGGATAGAGTAGTTTCTAAAAATACTGAATCAATAAAAATCGAAAAAATCAAAAAACAAGAAAAAATAGCAGCAGAGCAAAATGTAAAAATTAGATTAGAAATCAAAAAAATGGTGAAAGGTACATACAAAGAGATCGATTTACTCCATCTATCAGATGTTCAGCCGATTCCAGGAGAGAAGTTAGTTCCTAGAGTAGTTTATAGCATGGACAATGTATCTTTAAGAGGGTTAAATGTTCCTAATAAGAAACAGAAATTTTTTGAAATCATGGTGCCTACGGCAATGATTGTGGTAGAAGAGATAGAAGAAACCAGGGAAGGTTTAAAATTAATTATGGAAGGGAAGAAGGAGAGGGATGAGGAGTATCTTTCAAAGATGTATGCTAAATACAGAGTTAAGGAAAAAGACATAGAAGTTTTATATCATAAATTAAAACCTGTTCCTATATCAATCTTACTTTCTCAAGCTATTTTAGAAAGCGGCTGGGGAACCTCTAGATTTTTTGAAAAAGCAAATAATATATTTGGTGTATGGTCGGTAGATCCCACTGAACCTAGGATAAAAGCTGGGGAAGCCAGGGTAAATAAACAGGTGTACTTAAGAAGCTACCCTACACTGAAGGAATCTATGGCTGACTATATGAAATTACTGGCCAGGCATAAAGCCTATAGTAGGTTTCGAGAAAAACTTCAGGTAACGGATGATTATAAGGTCTTAGTACCAAAATTAGACAAATACAGTGAGATGGAGGAAGTCTATATCAGCAGACTTCTAGCTACCATTGAACATAATAAACTATACCAATATGACAGGTATGAATTTGAATAGAGAGTGGTTCTTTGTCTTAGGAATAATAATAATTTTTTTAACCTTGGACCTATGGACTAAAGAATGGGCTGAAAAAAATCTAAATGTTCCTAAACATCTGTTTGGCGGAAAGATACAATTGATCTACGTGAGAAATTACGGGATAGCATTCAATAGATTGTCAGGGAAAAAAAGTTTAATATTAATTATAAATTTATTCTTATTTACCTATCTAGGCTATCTCCTATATATCGATATAAATAATTATTTATCTTATTCCTTGATATTAGCAGGGGGATTAGGGAATTTTATTGGCCGACTAAAGAAAGGATATGTAACTGATTTTATATACTTTAATTTTAAAGGGTGGCCCGTATTTAATATTGCAGATTTTGAAGTACTTTTAGGTGTAGCGATAGTTATGATGAAGGAAATACTAGGTTAATAAACATATAGAAAAGTTTAAGAAGGGATAAAAATGGAATTCAAATATTTAAATGGGTATTCAGAAAATATCCTGCAACAGGTAGAACAATTGATAAAAAAAGAGAAATTAGGAGTTTATATCAAAAATAAATATCCCAAAGCTCATAGAATAGATACAGATAAACAACTATATGAATATACTATGGAGATAAAAAATAATTTTTTAAGAAAAAGTCAGCCTCTGTCAAAGGTAGTTTACGATGGAAAGATAATTTTAGAAAATCAAGCTTTGGGTCTTCACTCATATATTCCCAGGAAACAGGGTAAAAAAACAAAGGTAAAAAATGAAATAAAGATAGCTTCTAAGTTTAAAAAAATGCCGTTAAAGTTTTTGGAGCATATAGTGGTACATGAATTAGCTCATTTAAAGGAAAAAAATCATGATAAGGCTTTTTATAGATTGTGTCAATCTATGGAAGATAATTGTGGTGAGGTAGAATTAGATTTGAGAATTTATCTTACTTATGTAGATATATATAAGGAAGAACTTTATTAAAAAAAAGACAGCCACTAGTTACTTGTAACTAGTGGCTGTCTTTTTTTATTCTTGATTAACTATTTAAAATTTAAACGTTATGATGATGTTTTTTATAATCTGGATGATGTTTATATCCACCTTCCCAAAATTCTGCATTTTTTACTCCCATTTTTATAGAATCATATTGAGGATCTAAACCTTGAGATTTTTGTTCTTCATAGTCTTTTAGACTCTGGAGTGCCGGCTTTCTTAAAAGAATAATAGCAATAATATTTAACCACGCCATAAGCCCTACTCCTACATCTCCTAGACCCCAAGCCAATGATGCTGTTCTAACTGCACCATAGTAAATAGCAGCGAGTAGTGCAAATCTCATTAAATTGACAACCAGTTTATGGTGATGTCCTCCTTTAAATAAATAAACAATACAGGTTTCTGCATAGTAGTAATAAGCCATTAAGGTCGTGAATGCAAATAAAAATAATGCAATAGCAACAAATTTACTACCAAAACCTGGCATAAAAGAATCCACTGCCATCTGTGTATAAGCTGGACCATACTCAACACCTGGAATATTTTCAACGATGAAACCACCGACGTTGTCACGGACATTATATGCACCTGTTAACAGAATCATAAATCCTGTTGCACTGCAGACAAACAATGTATCTATATAAACTGAAAATGCTTGAACTAACCCTTGCTTAGCAGGATGAGAAACCTCAGCCGCACCGGCTGCCATAGGACCAGTACCTTGACCAGCTTCGTTAGAATAAATACCACGTTTTACACCCCATGAGATTGCCATTCCTAAAATTCCACCAAAAGCTGCATTTACTCCAAATGCACTCTTGATAATCAACATGAAAACAGCCGGAAGCTGTGCAATATTAACAACAATAATGATAAGGGCAACAAGAATATAAGCTCCTGCCATAAATGGCACAAGAATTTCAGCTGCTTTACCCATACGATGGACTCCACCAAAGATAATAGTACCTAAAAGAATAACGATTATAGCACCTGTTATATAAGGGCTGAGACCGAAAGCAGTATTTACACTACTAGCTATACTGTTTGCTTGAACCCCTGGCAATAAAAATCCCATTGCAACTACCGAAGAAACGGCAAATAGCACAGCATACCATTTTATACCGAGACCTTTTTCTATATAGTACGAAGGTCCACCACGATATTGATTGTCAATTTCAACCTTGTAAATTTGAGCTAACGCTGATTCCACAAAAGCAGAACCTGCACCTAAAAATGCTATTACCCACATCCAAAATAACGCTCCGGGACCACCGAGAGCAATGGCTGTTGCAACACCTGCGATATTACCAGTTCCTACTCTACCAGAAACAGCTAGTGCAAATGCTTGGAAAGAAGAAACACCCTGTTCAGATTCTTGACCACCAAAAAGTAGTCTTATCATTTCTTTCAGATGGCGTATCTGCATAAATCGCGTTGCAAACGAGAAGTAAAGTCCTGTTGCAAGAAGTAAATACACCAGTACTGGACTCCAAATTATCGAGTTGAGAAAATCAACAGCTTGACCCATAAATAACCTCCTTAAATAAAAAAATAATACTATGGCATTGTTTAATTTAATTAGAATATATTTTGATTACAATTCTATATTCTTTTTTTATGATGAAATTCCTTTTTTTTTGGTATAAAAAATTAAAAATCACACTAGAGCTTATATTTTTAGGGGCTAACTAAAAAAACAGGATGAATTATCCTGCTTTAAATATTATTGTTTTTTATTAATTGTTGAATTATATAATTTTTTAATATATCTACTGGGTATATAATTCATTAACTTATTTATTTTATCAACGAGAAAAATTAACTATTTAAAATATTGGGTATATATTCCACAATTTTTTATAACTTTTAGAATAAAAATTTCGTAATTTTATTTTTTCTCTATTTCCCCCTTTTAATATAATATGCTTTATTAAAATATCAATATAAGTTTGCGTATGATAGATATAATCAATTTTCTCGTTAGAACTTAAAGGTGGTTCTATATTAGGTATGTTAATAAATAAAACTCCTTGGATATTTTTCTTCAGGACCATTTTAAGACCTTTTTTATTTGAAATCTCCATAGCTTTATAAAAATTATCATAAATATTTTTAGTCGAAACCATAATATGCCTCCATTTTAGGATTTTATTTCTATTTTAATAAAGATATTATATTACTCCACTTATTCCCCTAGCATAACGAGCATTTTTTTTCTTACACAATGGACAAATCTTCTTATATGGAACTCCAAGAGAATCTACTGCTGTTTCAAATTTTTTTTTGCATTTTAAACATTTTATTATTTTAGTATTTTTATTATTCATATGTCCCCCTATTCACTTATAATTCTTAGAATTTTTAATAGTTCCTTAAATTTAATAGTTCTTTATACTATAGGTAGTGTTATTTTCCTTTTATTTTTACAAATATAAAGGAAAATACTTAACTTACTCGTATAAAATTATGATAAAAATATAATTATAAAGGAGGTAACGTATGAAACCTATATTATCAATTGAGTTTTGTACATCATGAGGGTATGCAGAGAAAGCAGTGGATGCTATTGGAGCCTTGGTAGGGTTCTATAAAAATTATTTCTTAGAGTTTAAACTTATCCCTTCGTCTGGAGGTGTATTTGAAGTTAGATTTGAAGACAAACTTTTGTTTTCTAAAAAAAAAGCGGGAAGATTTCCAGAGTTAGATGAGTTAATTGAACTTGTAAAAAACGAAATATAGAAATAATTAAAAAAAAACTTAATCATAATAAAATTTTAAGAAAATTAAAGTTAAAAAAACAGAGGGAAGTATCTCTGTTTTTTTATTATCTATATTTTATTGTTAGATTTATTTTTTATACTCCTATCCTTGATTTTTATTATAAATATATATATAATATATTTAATTTGATTTTAAGATTATTAAAATCAAAGTTTAAAGAGATTAAAAAATAATTCTGAAAAAGGCAAAGCAGAAGAAATTCTGTGACGCAAAACTAAAGGGTCTAAGTCTATATTATTTAGAGATGACAGCCAGTTGCCAAAACTTTTTTAGAGGTGTGCTATTTGTGTGATACAAAGTAGCCTCTTTTTTATTTTGCCTAATTTAAATATTATTCTGTATGAGCTTTAAGATTAACTTGATAAAGAAGAATTGTTAGACACTACTGAAAGCATTTGGAGGTTTATATGTATAAAATTTTATGGCCGATTTTTTTCTTTTTGTATATTTCATCCTTTGGGATGGATACACTAAAAATTGAATTAACTAAAGAGGAAAAGGAATGGGTTAAGCTGAATCAACGTAAAAATATAACTATTTATATGGATGAAAATAGGGGAATATTAAATTATCATTCAAATGGACGAAGGAGGGGAGTTTTCCCTAAAATCATTAAATTTCTGGAAAGAAACACAGGACTAAAATTTCAGGTGATTAATGAAGATACTGACAAATTTGAAAGATCTGTGGATTCGGGTTTTCCTGATATCGTAATGGGGGTAGAGGACTACAAAAGAAACAATAAAAAATATATTTATATAAAAAAATCACTGAACTTAGATGGAGTGATGATAACCAGAAATGATTATCCATCCATTGATTTTAAGACAGATATCTCCAATAAAATAATTGTTTGTATGGAAGGTGATCTGATAAAAGATAAAATTTTGAAAAAGTATGGAAATTCAGTAAAACTTATCCTTAAACCAACGAGAAAGGGAGCTATGGATTCTCTTTTATTAGGAGAGGCAGATATCTATATTGAAGATTATGAGGATGGATTAAAATATCTGATTGAAAATCCGGAAACAAAAGCTAGAATAAACTATCTTTCAAATGACCTTGAAACTGACTATTATATAGGGGGAAAATCAGAATATAAACAATTATTAAATCTGGTTGAAAGATTATTAAATCGTGCTGATATAACAATGAAGTTTTTTTATGATGAATCTGTGGAATACACAAAAAATAAGGTGAAGATTTCAAATGAAATAAAAAAATATATGGAAGAAAAAAAGGTTATAAAAGTTTTTATCCCAAAAGTAGATGATATTCCACAGCTTTATCACAGAGATAAATTTGGGAATAAAGCTGGATTTTTGGTGAATTATTTCAATGAAATAGAAAAAATAATGGGATTGAAAATAGTTTTAGAAGAAAACGATTCACCTTCTTCTTTTGATATTAATCCCTTTATATTATCGGTGAATGGAAAAGAATTAAACAATAAAGAGCACCTTTCCACAGAACCCTATGTAGAAGCTCAATTCTCAATCTTCAACAGGGCAGACGAGGGATATATTCCATATTCTGATGATCTAGAAATCTATAAGATAGCCGTGGTAGGAGGATCTCTTATTGAAAAATATCTTTTGAGTAAAGGGTTAAAGGATAACTTAGTAACCTTCAAAACAATTGAAGAAACTATGACTGCTGTGAGTGAAGGTGATGCAGATATTCTTATAGGGAGAATACAGTATATTGACAAACTCTTAAAAAAGTATCGTATAGAAAACATAAAAATAGCAGGAATTATGCCTGATAAGATAGACTTGAGGTTTGGTGTCCCTAAAAAAGACGAAATACTTTATTTTCTGATAAATGGTTTCAACAATGATTTTTCCTATGGGATAAAAATGAATAAAGATGAATTTTTTTCAAAAAATACGGAAATAGCAAAGGACTATAAATTTTCTATTATTATATTACTGATTTCAATTCTTGGGTTTTTAGGAGTATACATTCATTTAAAAAGATTTAAAAAAGTATACAATAAATTAAAAAATATAACGATAGGTCTAGTGGAGACTCTGGAGAGTGCAAATACTTATAATGATGAAGATACCGGTGCACACATAAAGCGGCTAAATCAATATTCAGAATTATTGGCTGAAGAACTTAAATTATCAAATTCTTTTGTAAATGAAATAGGACTATACGCTTCCCTTCATGATATAGGTAAAATAGGGATTTCAGATGCCATCCTAAAAAAACCAGGGAAACTGACAGAGGAAGAGTTTGAGATCATGAGAAGCCACATAGAAATTGGTTACAACCTTATAAAGGATTTAGATGTAAGTCCAGTGGCATCAAATATAGTCAGGTATCATCATGAAAAATGGAATGGGAAAGGTTATGGAAAGGGACTCAAAGGAGAAGAGATTCCTGTAGAAGCAAGAATAGTGGCATTGGCAGATGTGTATGATGCTTTACGGCAGGAACGAGTTTATAAAAAAGCCTTTACCCATGAAAAATCTATGGAAATAATAATTTCTGAGAGTGGTAAACATTTTGACCCTAGAATAGTTGAAATCTTTATAAAAAAACATGAGAATTTTCGGGATATATTTGAAGAGAGTAAGGTGTAATTTATAAATAAAAAAATTCTTAAAAATAAACTTTATTCCCTTTTAAGGGAATTAAATTTATTATTTTCATTTAAGATTAATTTCAAAAGGGCGCTATAAATTCAGCGTCCTTTTATTTGGGGTTATTTATCATTTTTCTATAAAGGGTTGTTTTATCATATATGAAAAATACTGATATTTCTCTTCTATATATCCAGGTATTCCATACTTAGGTGTAGATATATCTCTCTGGGGGAGAAATGTTCCAAAAATTTTATCCCATAGGATAAGAAAGGATGAGAAGTTGGAGTTTGATTCTTTCCACTTTAAAGAATGATGGATCCTATGGAGATATGGTGTCACAATAATCTTTGAAAGAAAAATATCTAAGCTTCGGTTGATCCTTATATTGCTGTGATGAAAATAAACATTTACATTAAATATTACATCATAAAATAAAAGAGCCTCTACAGGTATCCCTATTAGAAGTATAAAGGGCAGTTTGAAGAGGTGCCCCATGAGTACCTCAAAAAAATGAAACCTCAGGGCAGAAGAAGCGTTGAGAAGCCTGTCTGTATGATGAATTGTGTGAAAGTGCATCAGAAATGAGTTCCTGTGGAGCAGCCGGTGCCACCAGTAATTTATACAGTCTAAAACTATAACTCCTAAGAGGAGTTTGAATCTGTAGTCTAAAGGGATCATATTAATAATTCCTATTTCTAGGTTTTCAAGGTATTTAGCTAAAGTATAAACTGTAAAAAGTGAAAAATATCTTCCAATAAATAAGTTGACCACTCCAAGACCAATATTATTTATATCGTGTCTTTTTCCACCAATATTTTTATTTACCTGTGGGATTATTCTTTCCAATATAAATAATAGAAAAAAAAATCCTCCCATCAATATCAATCTTTCCATAATTTCCTCTCCTCAAATGAATTTGATGTATATAAAATTGTTTATTTAGATAATAAATTATTTTAAATTTCATAAACACATGTCATTTTATACCCTTATATTTTTTATTTTCCTTCTTTTATTGGAATTGCTCTGAAGAGGTATAAAAAAACCAGTTAAATCAATAACTGGTTCTTATCTTTTTAATTTAATTTTCCTCTGACAAAAAGAACTGAATTAAGACCTTCGCTCATATCCATGAGTTTATTGTAGTATGGGATCTCTTGATCTTTTTCAGGGAGGCTGAGACCTATTAAAACTAAACTTGTTCCAGAGGAGTTTTCTTTTATTGTTTTATTAATATTATTATTAGAAACGATAATTTCCACTTCTGCATCAACTCTTAAGGTTACAAGCATCTCAGTAAGAATATTTTTTCTAGAGATTACTTTATCCTCGGTATCGACGACACTTAGAAGTCTTATTTTTGTACCCTTCCAATCATCGTTTAAGGAGATTAGGTGGGCCATAGTTAACATGAGGTTACCATTATTTTCCAAGCCTCTCCACCAAATATCAATAGATTTTTTTTGTTCAAAAAAAGTGACATCTTCATTTTGGCAGAAAACTAGGATATTTTTATTCAAATAATTAACTTTTCTCATAAATTCTACAATGGGTTTAATATTTTCTTTGTCTCTGGACATTCCCATGAGAACGGTATTTGGTTTTAGACGACCGATTCCACTGGATTGTACAGTTTCAAGAAAGGTATCTACCATATTTTCTCCGACGACTACTTCGGAAAAAGCTAAAATTTTATTTTCTTTCAGATAACAATCTAATTTTACTTTGGCTTCTTTAATCTTCTCCTGCATATCTTCTAGGTGTCCAAAAATAAATCTCACAAGGGTAATTACTCCACGTCCTTTGGAAAAATGATTGGCTAGATAAATTAAATTACTTCTGTTTTGGGGATTTCCGGAGAATACAATGATATCAGGTTTCCAGTTTTTTTCCTGTTTTTCATTGAATCTTAATTTTAAAAGACATGTTCTGATAATAGATATCAACACTCCATCTCTAAGGTCTCCCCATGTTCGAGTAATATTCTTTTTACTGATATAGAGGTAGATGATAAATGTAAAGGTAAGGCATATAACCGTAGCTGTAAAATTAATTAAAAACATAACTCCATAGGATCCAAGAGCTCCTATTAAAGATATTACCCAGTGAGTTTTAAAAGTCGGTCTAAAACTTGGGTTACCAACTATCTTTTCTAGTGCTACAACCATATTTATAGCTCCATAGGTATTTAGAAAAAACATAGTAATAATAGGAGCTACAAAGTTTAAGTTAACCATTATTATAAAAATAAATGCTATAATGAAGCTTATAAGTGCAGCTATTCTTGGTTCATTAGCTTTACCGCTTCCACGACCTAAAAATGAGGGTAAAACCGAATCTTTAGCTAGAGCCTGCATAGTTCTTGGTGCAGAAATCATACTTCCAAGGGCAGAAGAAAGGGTCGCGGCCCAAACTCCACCGATAATAAGTACAGGGAAATTAACTTTACTTATGAGTACCAATTTATTACTGATAAGTTCTTCTACTGGGATATTAAATCCAAACCAAAATATCTGTAGTATGTAGATTAAAAATGTAACTCCAATAGCATAAAATGTTCCCTTAGGGATATTTTCCCTGGGATTAGTAAGGTCTCCAGACATACTGACACCTGCTAAGATACCTGTTACTGCTGGGAAAAAAACAGCAAATGTCATCCAAAAATTACCACTTTCTACATATGTACCAAGGGATGTGGGAACATAGTTATAACTACCAGAAGTGATAATTGTACCCAGTGAAAGGAGGATAAGGCAGAATATACCATATTGCATCTTAACTGCCAGATCTGCTCCAATACTGGAGATAATACCTATTATAACTGTTACACCCACAGAAAGTAAAAGAGTATTTATATCTGGGAATATGAGTTTAACCGACTCTATAAATCCTAGGATATAAAGAGCTACTGATATAACCTGGGATAAATATAGAGGGATCCCGATACTTCCGCCTATTTCTAAACCGAGACTTCTTGAGATCAGGAAATAGGCTCCTCCTCCCTTCACTTCCATATTTGTAGTAATACTAGCCATTGAAAAAGCAGTAGAGATAGTAATGATGTGAGCTAGCACAACAATACCTAAGGTTCCTAATATTCCCGCATTACCTACTATCCATCCAAATCTCAAATAAAAAATTACACCCATTATTGTAAGAAAGGTAGGGAGAAAAACTCCATTAAATGTACCAAATCTTTTTTCCATAGTTCCACCTCGTTATTTAATTTCTATTTTTTGTTACTAAATTTAATTTTAGAACAAAAAATAATATTTGTACATAGTACACTATATTTACTCCTTAACAAACTATAATCCTATTAAGATTAAATTATTTTAATCTTAAAATTAAAATAATTTAATCTTAAGCTAGGTATATTTCATTTTAAATACTATTTGATAGAGGAAAGGAAAATATATAATGTATATTTAATAGTGAGGTGATTAGATGAATTTAAAAAAGAATGTATATATAGTAAATTTTTTTACAGCAATTATCCCCATATTAATAATTTCCATGGTTACATATTTTATTTTCTCGGAAAAATTGGAGGAGTTAGAAGAGGAAAAATTTGAATTTATAAGCCAGACTATAGAAAAGCATCTAGATGAAAAAATATCAAATAGTCTTGAGATGCTGATTTATTTAGAAGGTGTCTATAAAAATGAAGATAATTATTTAATGGATATACATAATGGAGGCGGTGATAAGGAAAGAACTGACCATATGCTTCATCACATGGGGAAATTATCTACCTTAGAAAATACAGTTAAATTTATAGCTTATGGAACAGCTGAAAAAGAAATGTTTTTTGATGAAAATGCAGGGGATCAACATCTGCCCTCTGATTATGACCCTACTGTAAGACCGTGGTATGTAGGAGCGTTAAATTCTTCAGGTTACTATCTGTCTGAAGTTTTTAGACATGCAGGAACAAAGGAACCTATTATTACAATATCTAAAAAGATAGAGATAGATGGCAAAGAAACAGGGGTATTGACAGCTCTCCTGGATCTCTCTGTAATATCCAAAACTCTATCAGAGTATAAAATTGGAGAAAATGGAAGTTTTTTTATTGTAGATAAAAATAATAAGATGCTTATTGGCTCAGATGGAGATAAAGAAAAGTTTAGTTATATAGATGATATGGATTTAGATAGTCTCAAGACTCATGAATTTGAAAAAAATACTCCAGAGGGAACTATAATATATCATATTTATAAGTTGAAAAATTTAGATGCGGCCTTAATAGGAGTAGTTTATGAAAAGGAGCTCCACGCTCCTCTTTATAAATTAAAAAATATAGTGTTGTTAATATTATTTATAGTTATTGTCATTATAAGTGTTATATTATTTATTTTTGGTAAATTTTTTGATAAGTCTCTGGACAGGTTATCCTATATAGTTAATAGTATCTCCAATGGAAATTACACAAAAAATATAGATAAATTAACGGATATGATAGGAGAAAAAAGTGAATTAAAGATTATTAAAGAAGCTATAAAAAATATGAACTATGAGATAGTTAAGAGAGAGGTAGAATTAAAATATATATCTGAAACAGACCCATTGACGGATATATGTAATAGAAGGGCTATTATAAGTTTTATAGAGATAGAAATTCAAAGGGCAAAAAACTTTGAATCAGAATATACTATTATTATGTTTGATTTAGATAAATTTAAGAGATTAAATGATAAATTCGGACATCTATTTGGAGATGAAGTTTTAAGGGAGGTATGTAAAATAGTGTCAAACAATATAAAAGACACAGATAAATTTGGAAGGTACGGAGGAGAAGAATTTTTAATTATACTTCCTGACACGGCTTTCTCTGAGGGAATTGAAGTAGCTGAGAGGTTGAGAAAAAAAATTGAGGGGATGACGTGGAAGAACGATGTAGTTGTAACGGTCAGTATGGGAGTCATTAGGAATATGAAAGCTGATACTTTGGATCTATCCTTGGAAAGAGTGGATAACCTCCTCTACAAAGCTAAAAATAACGGCAGAAATAGAATAGAATATCAAAAAATATAAATAAAAAAATTGACAGACAGATGTTTATGACATATACTTTTAAAAAGATCGTATACGATCAATATTTAGTGGGGGGGAAAAGTCATGAATATAAAAGGAAGTAAAACTGAGAAAAATTTAATACAGTCATACCAAGTGGAGTTAGCAGGAGACGCACTTTATAACATATTTGCGGAAAAAGCTAGAGAAGAGGGGCATGAAGATGTAGCTTCATCATTTGAAAAATTAGCCAAGGAAGAGGTTGGACATAGTGAAGTTTTTAAAAGGTTTTTAGGAGAAGTAAATATAAATATAGATATAGAGAATTTAAAATCTATGTGTGGTGAAACAGTTTCAAATTTAAGGATGGCTTCTGCCGGAGAATACCAGGCATATAAAGAAATATATCCTGAATTTTCAAAGGTAGCTCAATCAGAAGGATTTTCTGAAATAGCAAAAGTATACGAAGTGCTGGGAAATGTTGAGTTGAGACATAGTAACATTTTAAAAGAATTGGCAGATGGGATAGAAAATTAATATTAGAGGTGGAGAGATGGAAGATTATCTAAAGCTGGATATGCAGCTTTGTTTCAAATTTTATAAGATATCAAGATCTATCATAAGGGCCTATAAACCTTTATTGGAGAAATTAGGCCTTACTTATCCTCAATATTTGGCTATGCTGGTAATGTGGGAATACAATGAAATATCATTTTCTGATATAAGTAAAAAATTAGATTTAAAAACAGGGACACTGTCTCCTATGTTAAAAAAACTAGAAAAAATGGAACTTATAGAGCGGGTAACTTCAGATACCGATTGTAGAAAAATAATGATAGGGATAACCAAAACAGGCTTGAAATTAAAAATAAAAGCTGAAAGTATACCCTTGGAAATATTAAAAAAGACAGGGATAACCATGGAAGAGTTAAAAGATATAAAGGCTGTACTTCAAGTCGTAGAAGATAAATTTTAGGAGATGATTTTATGGAAGAGTTTTATTATTTTGGAGATGAAGTAGAAAAAGGAACATATATGTGTATCTTATGTGGTTTGGAATTAAAGATGGAAAAAGGCGAAACTTTAGATCTATGCCCTATATGCTCAGGATCCAAATATCAAAAAACAGATTAATATCAAATAAAAGTAGTGGATTGTTTAATAGAGCAGTCCACTATTTATGTTTTTAATGTTTTATCTTAAAAACTTATGTTATTATATAAAATATATTTTTATTAAATGGAGGTCGTTTATGCTTGTTGATATAACTCAAGAAACAAAGATTGGAAAAATATACAGAACTGGGTCTCCAGCTCTCAATGTAAAAGAAATTATCTGCAATGAAGGAACAAAATCAGAATATAAAACTATTGAATACAGTATCGCTACTCACAATATGGGAACCCATATAGATGTTATGGGTGTAGGGGTAGAGATCCCCCTTGAAAGACTTATTGGAAATGGAATTAAATACGATGTTTCTCATATAACTGATAGACCAGTTGAGGTTAAAGATATCGATCTATCTCTTATAGAAGGGGGAGAATTTATATTTTTTCAAACTAATTGGGACCGATATCTAATGGAAGATAAATATGCTGATCATCCTGAAATATCCATAGATCTTGCAAAAAAATTATCTGAACTAGATATAAATATGGTCGGAATAGATGCTCTTGGTATTGGAAGAGGAAAAAATCATGGAACTATTGATAAATTGTTGGGAAAAGCAAAGAAATATGCTATTGAAAATTTATGCAATTTAGATAAAATTCCAGCCAAAGGATTTAAGGTATATTGTCTGCCAACTAAGATAGAGGGGTTAGATGCTCTACCTGCAAGGATACTTGTAGAATTTTAAATTTTTATGAACAATAAATATTTTGATTTTGAAACAGCAAAAATATTTAGAAAAAAATAAAAAAGGAATAGGTCTCCCTATTCCTTTTCCTATAAATTACAATTAAACTCTTATTTACTCATTTCTTCAGATTTTTCCATACACTTTATCATCCCGGAAATTACAGATGATCTAAATCCTGTTTTTTCAAGTTCTGCTACAGCTTCAATAGTTGTTCCTCCAGGGGAGCATACCATATCTTTTAAAGCTCCCGGATGTATACCAGTTTCTAAGATCATCTTAGCGGATCCCATCACTGCCTGGGAGGCAAATTTATATGCTTTATTTCTTGGCATACCTGCTAAAACAGCAGCATCTGCCATAGCTTCTATAAACATAAACACATAGGCAGGGGCAGACCCACTTACACCTATGACACTATGGATAAGAGTTTCAGGAATTTCCTCCACTTCTCCAAATCCCTCTAAGATCTGTTTGGCTACGGAAGCTTCTTCAGGTGTTACATTTCTATTTGGACTCATAGAAGTCATCCCCATACCTACAAAGGCAGGTGTATTTGGCATTGTACGGATAATTTTAGCTTTATCTCCTAATCTCTCTTCGATTGCAGCAATAGTCACTCCGGCAGCAATTGAAATGATTACCTTGGTATCGTCTACAACAGGTTTTACTTCTTCCATAACCAGGGAAAAGATGTTAGGCTTAACAGCTACCAAGATCATCTCACTAGAACTCACTAGTTCAGTAGGAGTAGATGAGGTATTTATTCCGTATTTTTTCTTTAAATCTTTTTGTCTGTCTTCATTTTTTTCAAAGACATAGATATTCTCAGCATTGTCAAAAGAATCGATAATCCCCTTTAACATTGCTTCTCCCATATTTCCACAACCTATAAATCCAATTTTCTTATTCATACAATAATCTCCTCTGTAAAATTTTATGTTTAAATATTTATTCTAAAAAGTTCCTTCACTTTCTTCAATGATCTTATCTTGAAGTATTTTCTAAGATTTTTATTTTATTATTTATTATATTACATCTTGAAGTAATTACAAACTTTTTATAGGAGAAATATATTTTATTTGTTTACTATATTTGCTTTATATTGATAGTGTGTTAGAATGAGAAGAGGGAAATCGAAAAAAAGGAGTTACTATGAACAAAACTGTAGGGAATCGTATAAAAAAATTAAGAACTAAAAGAAAAATGACATTAAAAGAATTAAGTTTACTTTCGGATCTTTCAGTGGGATTTTTGTCACAATTGGAAAGGGGAATGACCAGTGTTGCAATTGATGACCTTGAAAAATTATCGAAGATATTTGACGTTGATATAAGTTTCTTTTTTACTCATGCAACAAATGAAAAGAGTTATGTGATGAAATCTTATGAAAGAAGAGTTTCACCAATTGCAAGAGGGAATTCTATCCAATACTATCTTTCAAAAGTGATAGAGGATAAACAGTTACTTCCAAGGCTCATTGAACTTTTACCAGGACATAAAAGCTCTGCCTTAGAGAGGGAACATGAACATGAAGGTGAAGAATTTATATATGTATTAGAAGGGATACTAACCCTTGTAGTGGACGGCGTAAAAACAGATCTATATCCAGAGTATACAGCACATTATTTAACATCATCTCCTCATAACTGGATAAATAATACCAATAAAACAGTTAAATTTGTTACTGTGAATACTCCTAATTTTTTAATAGATGCAGATGGAGAATTGTTTTATAAGAGTCCTGATAAAGAAATAGATTAATAAAAAAATTCTCATAGATGGTTCTATGAGAATTTTTTTATTGTCTAGGAAATTATACCCTCAAGGGGCATCACCAAAATGCTATTACTTAACAACATAAATATAGGATTTTGAGATAAAATTTATTAAATAAAAAAATTAAAAATCTAGATTGTGACCCTTTGGGTGCAATGTCACGTTATTATTAATTATCCAGTTTGACTTTTACAGTGAAATTATCGATCAAATTTCCTGTTCCTGGATGGCCATCTGATGTGGCGATAGAGTCAAGAGAAAATCTGGTAACTGTCTGACCTTCAGGAACTACATACTCCTGGGTGTAGGTTACCCATCCATCTCTTCCGGTTGTCATAGTTTTTTGGAGGTCCAGACTCTCGCTAGAACCGCCGACACTCAGAGCAGCAGTATCGTCTCCTGATCGTCCCCTGTGGCTGACAGTCCATACTAAAGTTGTTCCGGGAATGGTAGGGATATCCTGATATAAGGAGGCAGCCTGGTTTGCATTCATTTCTAGAAAATAACCTCCATCTACGGCATTTACTCCTAGAAAACCATCTTTCCATATCTCTATTTTTTTATCTGTAGCAGTAGTCTTCCAATTATCGATCTGACCTTCATTGAATAGAGTCCAATTTGTGAAATCCCTGGGTAAGGATTCAAAACTTGGATTATTTCTATACTGTCCATTGTCATCAACGTCCAGATTTTGATTTCGAAGATCATCTAAAGTGACAGAACCTTCACCTTTCCATATCTCATATACCTTGTCGTAGGTATATGCCCCATTGGGAAGGTTGGCATAGATCTCACCTGTGGTCTTATTGTAGAACCATCCCCCTGTATTATCTCTGATTCCAACAACTCTATCAGTTTCACCATAAGAACCGTTATTATCTGAAAATGCTTCGGTAGGGTGAATATCAAACTTATTGAGTAAACTAACATCGTTGGAACCCAGGTTGGGAAATTCATCGGCAAAGTTACTGTCAATGGAAAGTTTGGATCTAATTAAACCTAATTTATGCTGTACCTTTGCTACCTTACCTTTGGCTAGTTCTTTTCTGAGTTTAGGGACAAGGGTAGTAGCCAGCAGACCGATTATTCCTATGACAATTAATAGTTCTATCATGGTAAAACCAAGATTTTTTTTATAGGGATTTGAAGAATGGGTGTTATCCATAATCTTACCTCCGTTAAATTTATTTACTTCTATATTACCATTTAAATTTATATCCTTCTACATTAATTATTTTTCATTTATGAAAACAAATTATCTTTTCTTCTATAAAGAGGGTGTTTTTATGATATAATTTAAAGTAAAATAAAAAATGAGGTGAAGAATTAATTATGTATACATTTAAAGATTTAGGAATAAAGAGAGAATTTGTGGATTCTCTAAAAAAAAATGGGATTAAAACTCCTACTCCCATACAGGAGATGAGTATAGAGGCGATACTAGATAAAAAAGATATAATCGCAGAAGCACCTACAGGAACAGGAAAAACTTTAGCTTTCCTTCTGCCTATGATGAGTCTTATGCAGCCTAATAACAGCGGTGTTCAAGGGGTTATTATAAGTCCCACGAGGGAATTAGCTATACAAATATCGGAAGAAGCTCAAAAGATAAACTGTAATAAGATCAATATCCTGACTGTCTACGGAGGAAAGGAATATTCTAAACAATTGAAAGAAGCGAAAGGTTCAGTAGACCTGATAGTTGCCACTCCAGGAAGGTTGGTAGATTTTATCAACCAGGGATTGATTAAACTAAATACTTTAAAAACATTGATCTTAGATGAAGTAGACCAAACACTTCTTATGGGGTTCCAAAAAGAAGTGGAAATAATCTTGAATAAGAGTAATAAAAAAAGACAAACTCTGTGCTATTCAGCTACTCTTAGTAGCCAGGTAAAAAAAATAGCATATAAAATCACAAAAGATCCACTAGTGATAAAAGTAGAGGATGAAAATAAAAATGATAAGATGAAAAAATACCTAGTAGAAACTACAGACAGATGGAAGATAGATGCACTTGCAACTATTTTGAATAGAACGAATCCATTTATGACTATTATATTCTGCAGAACCAAGGCTAGGGTAGATAAGATAGAGGCTAAGTTGGAGGAGAGGGGATACAATGTGCAAAAATTACATAGTGATATACCTCAAATTAAAAGGGAAAAAATCATAAAGTCATTTAAAAAAGCTGAGATACAATATTTGATAGCTACAGATGTAGCATCCCGTGGACTAGATATCACAGGAGTAACCCATATATTTAATGTAGATATACCGGAAAAAGCTGAAACATATATTCACCGTATAGGACGTACTGCCAGAGCAGGGGAAGAGGGAGAAACATATCTATTTGTAGATCCAAAAGATAGAAGAGTATTAGGAGAGATTGAATCGCTCTTAGGAAAACCATTGGAGAGAGTGGAATATGATGGAGCAAAAGATGTAGTGAACACAAATGATTCCCTTAAGAAAAAATATAATAAAAAAATAAAAACAAGAAGCGGGGAGAGAAAATAATTTTTAACCTTTCTTTAGATCTTTAGAAAATATTTATTTGGAAATCTATTTCTAAAAAGTAGGATTTAAAACTTTTTTTCAGTATAAAACTTTAGTGAGAAATTTATACAGGAGGAGGGGTTACTTTGAAGGATAGTTTTACAATTAATTTAGGTAATTTGCTATTATCTCTATCGGAATCTATAGATATGGCAAATCAAAATTCACCGCAGCATCAATTGAGGACAGCTTTTATTGCGTTAGAATTAGCAAGATACCTTAATTTAGATGAAGTAACTATAGAAAATATATTTATAGCTTCTTTACTGCATGATATTGGAAAAAAAATTAATTCAGAGGAAAGTATAGACTATGAATTACAATGTATAAGGGGTGAATTATTTGTTCAGAGGGTATCCATATTAAAAGATGCTGCTAAGGTTATAAGGTATCATTATTTAGATTGGAAAGATTGGAAGGGAAATATCGATAAACCATTAACGATATCTTCACAGATTATACTCCTTGCCAACTTTGTAGATATGATGATCAGCAGGGACAGGTATATCCTCCATCAGGTAGAAAATATATGGAAAGAACTAGCTAGATTAGAGAACGATATATTAAATAGTAAAGTAGTAGGAGGATTTAAAGCAATTTCAACCAAGGAGGAGTTTTGGTTTGATCTGACATCCTATAGATTATATTCTATCCTTTTGCATGAAGGGCCTCTAAAGAAAAAAGAAATTAACTTAAATGAACTTGCCAGTATGGGAGATCTCTTTAAAGATGTTATTGATTTTAAATCAAAATATACAGTAACGCATACCACAGGAGTATCAGCTTGTTCTGAGATGCTGGGGAATTTATTTGGTCTCACAGAGTTAGAGATCAAGGTCTTGAGGATAGCAGCGAATTTTCATGATCTAGGGAAATTGATAATTCCAAATAGTATCTTGGAGAAAAAGGGTGAACTCACCAAGGAAGAATTTGAAATTGTTAAGAGTCATCCCTACTATACCTATCAGATTTTAAATTCTATAGGGGGACTGCATCAGATAGTGCAGTGGGCGTCCTACCACCACGAAAGGCTCGATGGAAGCGGATATCCATTTCATCGTGTAGCTAAAGATTTAGATACAGGAGCCAGAATTATCGCAGTCTCAGATATATTTATTTCCAGAATGGAGAGAAAGTCATATAGAAATGAGATGGGAAAAGATAAAATATTTGAAATAATGAAAAAAATGGGGCGGAATAATTTTATAGATATGAAGTTTGTAGATCTATTATTTGATAATTATCAAATAATAGTAAATTATATACATATTAAACAGGAAAAAACTCTGGATTTTTACAGAAATTATATGGAGCATACTTGGAAAGAAGATGATCTATACTAAATAAAACAAGCTGATTTTAAAGAAATTTCTTTAAAATCAGCTTGTTTTTTTAATTATCTAGGGAAGGATGTTATCCAAACATTACCTGTCTGGATAAAACGTCACGTTGGTTTAAAAATATCCATAGATTCCATATACTTGGATCATCAATTTTTTAAACTCCTCCAACTCATCAAAGGTATTGATAACATTTAACCTGCTGCCCACATCATCTAAAATATAAATTGTAATGTCTTCTTTTAAATTCTTTTCCATGGCGACTAAAAGTCTATCAAATTCCAAATAATTTTGATCGTGGAGTAATTTTTTTATATCTTTAATTTTAAAATTCATTGAATAACCCCTTATCTTTTAATATAAGTTCTATGGATGTTTTTTATGATTTCTATTCGATACTCTGCATAATGAGAGGCAGCAGCATGAGTAGAGATATTTTGCTCCTTGGCAATCTTATAGATATCTAATAATCTGTCATAGATCAATTCAGAATCATGAAGTGCATTAACTCTGTTATATCCTTTAATTTCATAGTAAACGTTGATCAATCCAGCGGCATTGATAACGTAGTCTGGAGCATAAACTATACCTTTCTCTCTTAAAACATCAGCATGTGAGTCTTCTTTTAAAACGTTGTTTGAAGATCCAGCAATAGCTTTACACTTAAATTGGGGGATAGTCTCGTCATTGATAACTCCTCCTAGCGCGCAAGGAGCGAATAAATCAACATCTAAACCGTAGATATCATCTGGAGCAACGAATTCAACTTCAGGATGCTCAGCTTTCATTCTAGCAATATGCTCTTCATTTACTTCAGTGAAGTAGATCTTTTTAGCTTTTTCTTTAGTATAAGTATCAGTTAAGAAATCATATCCTAATAAGTATTTGATTAAGAAATAACCAGTTTGTCCTGCACCTTGTACAGCGAAAGTCTTGTCAGCTACAGAGTCAGATCCAAAAGTTTCCTTCAAAGTAGCTTTTAATCCTGCGAATACTCCCCATGCAGTAACAGGTGAAGGGTTTCCACTCTTACCAGGTAACCCAACAACATGGTCAGTTTCCATAGATAAGAATAACATGTCTTTAGTAGATGTATTAACATCTTCAGCAGTAATATATCTACCATTTAATGATTGAACAAATCTTCCTAATCCTCTGAAATAAGCTTCAGATTTAACTTTCTTAGGATCTCCAACAAGAACAGTTTTTCCTCCGCCAAGATTTAAACCGGCACAAGCAGCCTTATATGTCATACCTCTGCTAAGTCTCAGTACATCCTCGGTAGCTTCATCCTCGGTAGCGTAGTTCCATAATCTGGTTCCTCCTAAGGCAGGACCTAGAGTAGTATCGTGAATACCGGTAATCCCCTTTAATCCAGTAGATTTATCATGAAAGAACACCAATTGCTCATGTCCAAACTTTTCCATATAGTCAAAAATTTTCATAAATACCTCCTAAAATTTAGCTAAGAATAAATTTATCTCTATTACTATAATATATCATTTTTTAAAATTTTCAAAAAAATAAAGAAAAAAGGAAGTAGAACTTCCTTTTTTCTCTTTTTAACTTCTATCTTTTGATATAAGTTCTGTTTATATTTTTCATAGTTTCCATTCTATGCTCAGCATATTGAGAAGCAGCAGCATGAGTAGAGATATTTTGCTCATTTGCAATCTTATAGATGTCTAATAATCTGTCGTAGATTAATTCAGAATCATTAAGCGCATTAACTCTGTTATATCCTTTAATTTCATAGTAAACGTTGATCAATCCAGCAGCATTGATAACGTAGTCTGGAGCATAAACTATACCTTTCTCTCTTAAAACATCAGCATGTGAGTCTTCTTTTAAAACGTTGTTTGAAGATCCAGCAATAGCTTTACACTTAAATTGAGGGATAGTCTCGTCATTGATAACTCCTCCTAATGCACAAGGAGCGAATAAATCAACATCTAATCCATAGATATCACTTGGAGCAACGAATTCAACTTCAGGATGCTCAGCTTTCATTCTAGCAATATGCTCTTCATTAATTTCTGTAAAGTATATTTTCTTTGCTTTTTCTTTAGTATAAGTATCAGTTAAGAAATCATATCCTAATAAGTATTTGATTAAGAAATAACCAGTTTGTCCTGCACCTTGTACAGCGAAAGTCTTATCAGCTACAGAGTCAGATCCAAAAGCTTCCTTTAAAGTAGCTTTTAATCCAGCGAATGTTCCCCAAGCAGTAACAGGTGAAGGGTTTCCACTCTTACCAGGTAATCCAACAACATGGTCAGTTTCCATAGATAAGAATAACATGTCTTTAGTAGATGTATTAACATCTTCAGCAGTGATATATCTACCATTTAATGATTGAACAAATCTTCCTAATCCTCTGAAATAAGCTTCAGATTTAACTGTTTTAGGATCTCCAATAAGAACAGTTTTTCCCCCACCAAGATTTAAACCAGCACAAGCAGCCTTGTATGTCATACCTCTACTAAGTCTTAGCACATCTTCAATAGCTTCTTCTTCAGTAGCGTAGTTCCATAATCTAGTTCCACCTAAGGCAGGTCCTAAAGTAGTATCGTGAATTCCAGTAATTCCTTTTAATCCAGTAGCTTTGTCATGAAAGAACACCAATTGCTCATGTCCAAATTTCTCCATGTAGTCAAACTTTTTCATTATTAATCCCCCTTTGAATTATATTGTATTATTTACAAACATTTAAGTTGTTTAATTGTCACTATTAAGTTTATAATCTATTTTTTTACAAAAATCAAGGCTTTTTTTCAAAAAAATAATGTTTTTTTTGACAGGACACACATGTACTATATTATAATTACTTTATATGTTATATAGTCCGATAATTAATTTATATAAAATTTAAAATAAAAATAATAAAACCAAATAAAATCTATAAAATCTTCAAATAAGCTCTAAATAAAAATAATTTATGATATAATAAATAGTGATATTATTATTTATATTTAGTCCAATTGGATCTATTTAATTTAAAAATAAAAAAATAATTAATATATTTCCAAAAAATAAAAAAAAGTAATTTAAAAAATGGAAAAATATGAGGAGAAAATAAAATGAAAAAAGCAGTATTATTAGATGTAAGTGCAATTATGTACAGATCATATTATGCACATATGAACCTTAGAACAAGTTCAGAACCGACCGGTGCAACCTTTGGATTTTTAAATACACTATTAGGTGTCCTAAAAGAATTTGAACCTGAATATATAATAGGAGCTTTTGATGTAAGCAGAAAATCTTTGGAAAGAACAAAAATTTATGATAAATATAAATCAGATAGAAAACCAATGCCAGATGAACTAGCATTACAGATAAAAAGAATTGAAGAACTCTTAGACGTATTTAATATAAAAAAAGTAAAAATTGAAGGGCACGAAGCCGATGATGTTATGGGAACCTATGCAAAGGAACTCTCAAGAGAAGGAATAGAAACATATGTAGTGACTGGAGATAAAGACCTTTCTCAAGTTTTAGATGAAAATATAAAGATTGCTCTTTTAGGAAAGGGAGATGGGAAAAGTAGATTTGGAATCCTTCGAACTCCTGAAGATGTAGTGGCACAATTAGGAGTTACACCAGAATTAATTCCTGATCTATTTGGTCTTATTGGGGATTCCAGTGATGGAATTCCAGGTGTAAGAAAAGTCGGTCCTAAAAAGGCAGTTCCCATGTTAGATCTATATGGAAATTTAGAAGGAATATATGAAAATGTAGAAAAGTTAAGTGACATCCCCGGAATAGGAAAGGGTCTAGTGAAAAATATTATCGAAGATAAGGATCTTGCATTTTTGAGCAGGGAACTGGCAGTGATCAAGACAGATATCGATCTAAATTTTAATTTGCAAGATATGAAATATAATAAAGATTTAAATAAATTAGTAAATTTATGTAAAGAATTAAATTTTAAAAGCTATATCAAAAGATTTACTTTAGAATTAGAAAAGGAAGAAAAAGGTAAGCCAACTTTGGATATTAAAAAAGTTGAAAGTTCAGAAAAAAAGATTCTAGAAGAGGCAGATTCTCAAAGGCAGAGTGAGCTTGAGAAAGCTTTAGAAGAAATTTTAAAAGTTATAGATACAGCATCTATAACAATGGAAGAATTTGAACTGATAGAGAAAAAGATAGAAGAAACTCTTTCTGAAAAAAAGGAAAAAGAAGAGAGTAAAGAAGTAGAAATTTTAAAAGAGAAAGAGTTTGAAAGAAGTAACATTGTAGATCTAGACGGAATAAAAAAATTAAAAAAAGAGGTAGAGAAATCTGACCAGGTGGCACTCTTTGCAAATGAAGAAGGAATAGTATTTGTTACAGATAAGGGGAGCAGATATGTCTCTTTGAATCCAAGTGCTCTTATAACAGCAGAGATAACCTTAGATGCTTTAAAACCGTTATTTGAACTGGATACACCATATATAATTTATGGGTATAAGAAATTACTAAAATCAGGGATAGATCCTAAAAATATAAAGTGTGATATCTTTATAGGAAATTATCTTTTGACCAACCATACAAAGGAAGAGTTTGAAAACTTGGTCTTGGACAGAGATGGAGAGGTTTTAAAAACACAAAATGAAATCTTAAAGGAAAAATCTATTGAAAAAATAAGTTTAGAAGATATGCATGAATTTTTAGAGATCAGAGCTAAATTTTTATATAGATCAGGAACTAAATTTTTAGAGGAATTAGAAGAGGAAAACTTAACTAAAATATACAATATCGAGATGGAATTAGTTAAAGTATTATACAAGATGGAAGAAGAAGGAATCTTAATTAATTTGGATTACTTTAAGGAATATCAGCAAGAATTAGCTGTAAAATTAGATGAGATAATCCCTCAAATCAAAGCTGAAGTAAAAAAAGGTGTGGAACATAATATCAATATGATGGAATTGAGTGAAGAGCAGATTAGAGAGAGTCTCCTACAGTTAGGGAAACTTAACTATAAGAAAAAATCAGAATATACTGCATATGAAGAAAAGATAGAAAAAGCTGATTTGGAGGAATTATTGAATAACCAGCTGGTATTTAATATAGCCTCACCTAAACAATTGGGGATAGTTTTATTCCAGCTCATGAAATTAGCGAAGGTAAAGAAAGAATCTGTAGGAGTAGAAGTGCTAGAAGTGCTTAGGGATAGAGATGGAGAAGTTATTGCCAAAAATATCTTGGAATATAGAAAATTAGCTAAATTACAAAGTACCTATGTAGAAGCACTGCCTAAATTAGTCGATAAACATAGTAGGATACATACAACATTTAACCAGACAGGAACAGCAACTGGAAGATTGTCGTCGTCTAATCCAAATCTACAAAATATCCCAGTGAAAACACCAGAGGGGATAAAGATCAGACAGGGATTTGAGGCAAAAGATGGATATAAACTCCTAGCTATTGACTATTCACAAATTGAACTTAGAGTTCTAGCTGAAATAAGTCAGGATGAAACTCTGATCCTTGCCTATGAGCAAGACAAGGATCTTCATGATCTTACAGCCAGAAAATTATTTTCTCTGACAGAAGATGAAGAAGTAAGTCGTGAAAAAAGATCTTTGGCAAAAATCGTTAATTTTAGTATAATCTATGGGAAAACAGCCTTTGGATTGTCCAGTGAACTAAAAATAAGCCTTAGTGAAGCAAAAGAATATATCTCTAGATATTTTACTCAGTACCCAGGAGTAAAGGCTTTAGAAACAAAGATAATAGAAGATGCTAAATGTGATGGATTTGTAAGAACCCTCTATGATAGAAAAAGAGCGATAGATGGGATAAATTCTTCCAATAAAAATATTGTAAAACAAGCTGAAAGGATGGCAGTAAACTCTGTAATCCAAGGGACAGCAGCAGATATTTTGAAAATAGTAATGGTAGAATTAGATAAAAAGTTAGAGGGTAGGGAAGATATAAAGATGAACTTACAGGTTCACGATGAATTGATCTTTGAAGTAAAGGAAGATAAGATAGAAGAGTATGCAAAACTTATAAAAGATATAATGGAAACAACTGTAAAACTAGATCATGTGAAATTAAAGGCTAATGTAGCTATGGGTTATAATTGGAGTGAAGCTAAATAGATAGGAGTGGAGATGTCATATACATTTAGGATAAAAGATGAAATTTTTAGTAAAGAGATCGATAGTTATGATGAAAATCTAGCTGAGATCTATGGAATACTTTATTCAAAGAATGCATTTTATGAAAAAAAAATTGAGATAACTTTGGAAAACTACCCTCTTTCGCAGAGGGTGGTGGAACTCTTTAAAAAGTTAACAAATTTAAAGACATTTATAAAATATTCTATCAGTAAAAAACTGGGAGAACATAAGGTATATGTGGTTACTATACCATATCAAATGGGATATAATAAGTTTTTAGATTCTTTTCGATTGATAGAGGAGCAGTTAGATCAAAGGGAGGACCTATACAATGGTTTTCTCAGGGGATTATTTTTAGCCTGTGGATATATAAAGGATCCTGAAAAAGAATATGCCATTGATTTTTTTATAGATTCTGAAGAAGTAGCTGATAAACTTTATTCCCTTTTAAAATCAAGGGATAAAAGATGTTTTAAAACGACTAAAAGAAATAAATTTTTGATATACCTGAGAAATTCAGAGGATATTATGGATGTTTTAGTGGCTGTGGGAGTACTTAAAGAATTTTTTAAATACGAAGAAACAATAATGATGAAAGAAATAAAAAATAAGACCATTAGAGAGATAAACTGGGAAGTAGCCAATGAAACAAAGACATTAAATACTGGGAGAAAACACGTACTTATGATAGAGTATATAGACAAGGAGATCGGTCTTTCTTCACTAACTTCGGTATTGCAGGAGATGGCTATGTTGAGGTTACAAAATCCAGAATTTTCCCTTCATGAATTAGGAAATCTGATTAATTTGAGTAAATCTGGAGTTAGAAATAGGTTTAGACGGATAGAAAAGATATACAATGATTTGAAAGAAGAAAATAAATAAGGAGTATAGTATGAAAATCATAGATGATATATTTCAATTAAAAGAGAAAAATCACGATCTATGTGTGGCGATTGGAGCATTTGATGGAATACACGAAGGTCATAAAAATGTAATTAAAGGGGCAATTAAAAGAGCAAAAAAAATAGGAGGGAAATCAGTAGTATTTACCTTTGATAAACATCCTAAAAGTTTTATGCCTCAAAAAACAGCTCCTAAACTAATAAATTCAAAGGAAGAGAAGGTCCACCTTTTGGAAAAATTAGGAGTAGACTATGTCATATTTCAAAAATTTGATCAAAATTTTTCTGCCCTTACACCATTAGAATTTTTAAATCTATTAAAGATATTTAGAACCCGTGAAATATTTGTAGGATTTAATTTTAGATTTGGTGCAGGAGGAGCAGCAACTGTAGACGATATGATTAAGATGGGAAAAACCTGTGGAATCGAAGTAAATAAGGCGAATCCTGTAACTTCAGGGAAAAAAGTCATAAGTAGTACTTTAATTAGGGAACTCATTACCTGTGGAGAGCTGGACACAGTAAAAAATCTATTAGGTTATAATTTGTTTATAATAGGAAATGTAGTTCATGGGAAAAAATATGGACGTCAACTAGGTTTCCCCACAGCAAATTTAAAATTAATTGATAAGATCTATCCTCCATTTGGGATATATGGAGCTAGGGTTCAGATAGAAGGTTACGACAAGGTATATGACGGGGTAGTTAACATTGGAAGGAATCCCACGTTAAAAGACGGAGAACTAAGTGTAGAAACTCATATATTGGATTTTTCAGATTATATATATGGAAAAAAAGTTATTGTGGAATTGATAAAGAATCTCCGAACTGAAAAAAAGTTTAATTCGATAGATGAATTAAAGACAGCCATCGCCAATGATGTTTTGATATGGAAGGATTATCTTCAAAGTAATAAAAATTAAAGTAATTCGTGGTGAAAAGATTAAATAAAAATAAAAATTAAAGAAGGTAAAAATGAAAATAGAGATTAAATTAGAAAATTTTGAAGGTCCCCTGGACCTTCTTCTCCATCTTTTGGAAAAAAAAGAGATGAAGATAACAGAGGTAAAGATAAGTACCCTTATAGATGAATATCTATCTCTTATAGAGGATGCCAGAAGGGAGAGTGTCTCTATCAAGGTGGAATTTTTAGGAGTTGCCAGTGAATTATTGGAGATAAAAGCACTATCTATCTTAAATATGAGGGAGAAGGAGAAAAAAGAGGAAGCTCTTTCACAAAAACTTGCAGAATATAAATTATTTAAGGAATTAAGTGAAAAAATAAGGGAATTAGAAAATGAATATAATATCTCCTATACTAAATTCAGTAAGGGAAAAAATATAATAAAAGTTCCAAATACAGATTTTGATCTATCCAATTTAAGCGGAAACCTGATATTTAATATCTATTCTAAATATATAAAAAATACAGATGTATATGAGATCGATATTGAAGTTAAATATGACCTTAAAGAGGAAAAAAATAAATTATGGAAGAGTATACCTGCAGGGAGGGAAGTTTATTTAGAAGATATATTTTCCAAAGCTGTAGACAGACTTCATCTGGTGTATCTATTTCTATCTCTCTTGGAACTGTATAGAGATGATGATATAGAGATATTAGAACATGGAATAAAATTGAAAACTCCCTGTGAGGTGATCTAGGATGTTTAAAAGTGGTATTTTGATTATGATAATCACCTTGGCCAGTAGAGTTTTAGGGTTGGTTCGGACAGCACTTATTGCATATTATTTTGGAGCTACAAAGTTTACTGATGCTTACTTCAGTGCTTTTAAAATAAGTAATTTTTTCAGACAATTATTAGGTGAGGGAGCCTTAGGAACGGTATTTATTCCTGTCTACAACGACAAGGAAAAAAAATACGGAGCTGAGAGATCTAAATCTCTGATATATTCAGTTTTAAATCTATTATTTATATTTACAACTCTGATAACAATTCTCATGGTTATCTTTTCTGATAATATAATTAATTTTATTGTGACAGGATATCCAGAGGAAACAAAGGTCATAGCTTCTAAACTTTTAAAAATAATGGCTGTCTACTTCGTATTTATAGGGTTAGCCGGGATGATCTCTGCGATATTAAATAACTTTAAAAAGTTTTTAATTCCTGCTAGTACCTCATTATTTTTTAACTTTGCCATAATAATTAGTATTATGGTTTATGGAAAACAATATGGTGTAACGGCAATGGCAGTAGGAGTAGTTGCAGGTGGGCTGTTACAATTTTTAGTAGTTCTGCCTACTTTTATAAAGATAGTTAAAAACTATGAATTTAGGATAGATTTTAAAGATGATGATCTGAAAAAGATCTTTATCTTGATGGTACCTATGCTTCTTGGTATCTTTGCCAGACAGATAAATAGTATAGTGGATCAATTCTTTGCATCCCACCTAGCCAGCGGAGGAGTATCGGCATTAGAAAATGCCACAAGGATATATAATCTGCCACTGGGAGTATTTGGTATTTCCATAGCTACAGTAATCTATCCGACTCTTTCTAAGGCTATTTCAAACAATGAAACTGAGGTGGTCAGTAAGAGTCTTCAAAGGGGATTGAATTTTTTACAATTTTTAATCATACCCAGTATGGGAGTCTTGATATTTTATGCAAGGGATATAATAAAACTGGTTTTAGGTCATGGAGAATTTACACAAAATTCCATAACTATTACCTCTGAAAGTTTGATATATTATTCAGTAGGATTATTTTTTTATACGGCAGTTCACCTTATGAGTCGGGCATTCTATGGGATGAAAGATACCAAAAGACCTGTAATATTTAGTGTTGTGTCAATATTAATAAATATAATTTTAAATGCAGTATTGATCAGGCAATTCCAGCATAGTGGATTGGCACTGGCAACAGCCATAGCATCTATGGTTAATTTTATCTTGTTATACATTACATTTAATAAAAAATATATAAAGTTAGATCTGACTTATATAGTAAAGTTTAAATTTAAAGTTGTTATGAGTACGCTCCTGGCATTAGGAGGAAGTTTTTATATAGATAACATCTTTATAAAATTAATAACTTTTTCTGGGATCTACCTGGCTCTTTGGGCATGGCCACTGAAAAAAAATAAGTTAGAGGTATTTTAACTTCATTTTATACTTGTCTCTCCTAATAATTAGGAGGGATAAAGTTTAGGCAGGCGTTTAAGAAAATAATAAAAAAGTACAATAGCTTCTCAAGATTTATGAGAAGCTGTTATTTTTTTTGAAAATTAAAGATTCATATCTATAGAGTTCATAAACCAAAATAATTTTTTAAAAAAATATAGATGTGGTATAGATAAAAATAAGGAGAGGTTTGAGAAAAAATGAAGAAAAAAATTTATATAGGTTTGTTTATAGGGTGGATTATATTTATGATTCAGCTGCCATCAATAGTAAAAAATATAGCAGTAAATAAATTAGAGAAAACAATCGGAAGAAAAGTAAGCAGCGGAGATTTCAGGTATAACTACCTCAGGAATATTCTTTCAATTGAAAATTTGAAGATATATGAGGATGACGGGGAAAATATTTTCGTAAAATTTGATTCTTTTAATGTAAATATAGATATATTACCCCTATTAAAAAGAAAATTTTATATAGAGGAGTTAACCCTTATAAACCCAAATTTCACATTGAAATATAGTGATGGGACAGCTAATTTTGATTCTATTCTGAAAAAAATAGGTTCAGACAATAAAAAAGTAGAGGATGCAACTGAAACTAACCACTATATAAAAAGCGTTGAATTAGAAAATATTACTATAGATAATTTTACTTTTTATTATAATGATCAGGTGGTCCAGGGTAAAAATAAATTTACTCTGGAAACACCACAATTATTGTATGAAAATAAAAATATTATTTTAAACTCAATAGTAGATTTTTATGAAAGTGGAGAAATAAATTTAAATTTAGAATATAAGAAAGATGGATCTCTATCGGGAGAAATTAAAACAAAAGATTTTTTATTAGATGATAAGCTTTATATAGTAAAAGCTTTATATGGTTTGGAAAAGTTAGAGGGAGAGATAGATAGTTGCTTTAATTTTAATTTCAATTTTTTAAAAGAAATCTATAATTTAAAAGGTCAGTTTAGTCTAAAAGATTTAAAAGTAAGTTCTGACAAGTTTGGAAAACTTTTTTCAATTGGAAGTGTAGAAGGAGAAATAGAGGATTTTAAAATAAAAGAGAATAAATTTTTTCTAAAAGATATAAGAACAAATAAAGGTGTAGTAGATATAGAAAATATCAAAAAGTATATGTCTCTTATCTCAAAAATTTCAAAAGAAAAAGAAAACGAGAGTAGTGTAAAAAGAGATGAACTAGAATATCCTATATTTAATATAAAAAGGTTTGAAATATCAGATTATAAAATATATGATGAAAAAGTAAACTTAGAGATAGAAAATTTTAAAATAAATGATCTAGGGACACTAAAAGGAAATTCAAATTTTGAATTTGCAGGAAAGTTTCAAAATTCGGAAGTTAATTTTACCGGGGAAATAAAAAAAGAAAAGGCTGTAAGGAAAGAAGAAGATCTAAATTATATTGGAATTGGAGGAAATATAAATATACTATCTTTAAATTTAAAAAATATAGATCCACTTTTACAAGAAAAATTAAACTTAAATGGAAGTTTAGATATATCTTCGAAATTTAATTATTTAACGAATAATCTCCAGATGGAAAATTTGATTTCTTTAAAAAAGCTATCATTAAAAAAAGATGATATGGTTTTAAAAGTAGAAAATTTAAAATTTAATAATACGATCTCAAAGAATAGCAAAGATTACCATATTAGAGGAAAGATAAAAGCTCAAGGAGGAGCGTTTAATATGGATGAAGTTAATTTTTGGTTAAAGAGTGGAGAGATAGAGATAGGAGAAATATCCAAAAATAAAATAAGGTTAAATAAAATAAAGTTAGAGAGGCCATGGATAAAAATAAAGAAAAAAGAAGAAAAAAATAATATACAGGAAAAAATAACACAGAGAGAAAGTTCCAAAGGTCATGAAAAAAATAATTTAAAAGAAGAGGAAATAGGGAAAGTTAAACTACCTGAATTATTCATAAAAAATATAGGTGTAAGTAATGGCCGGCTAGATTATATTAATAAGGATATAAAGTATAATCTAAGGGATATTACAGTCGATATAGATAGTTTTACTACAGAAAAAAACAAAGAATTTAACGGGGATATAAGAGCTGATCTAACAGGGAATGGAAAGTTTAAGTTTAATTTCCTGTCTTCATTGGAAAAGAGCTGGGATTTTTCCCCTGTAAGTTTAAATATGGATGGAGAGTTAGATATATATAATTTGAATTTTTTAGATTTTAAACAGGTACTTTCTGAAAATTTACCCAACGAAATTGACAATGGAAAACTTAATTATAACTGTAATATCAGTCTAAATAAAGGAAAAGTAGTAGGAGAAAACCTTATCTCTGTAGAAAAGATCAACATAGGAGAGGCAACAAAGGTAAATTCTATGATTCCTTTAAAATTAGGAGTTAATATACTTAAAGATAGAGAGGATAATTTAAAACTAGACCTTCCTATATCTGGAGACTTTAACAATCCTAAATTCAAAATATCCAAGGTTGTCTTAGAAGCACTAAAAAATATTTTAATAAGAGCGGTCGCTTCTCCAGCGGACTTTATATTGAACTCTTTTAATATAGGAGATGAAAAAGATCTATTTATTGAATATGACTATTTAAATCCAAATTTTAAAAATAAGGATAATAATACATTGGGGAAAGTAGTTGAGATATTAGAAAAAAAAGAGGATATAAATATAATTTTTACCCTATTTACCGATAAAGAGGTGGAAAAAAACTTGTTGAATACACAATTAAAGGAAGAGATGTTTTTTAAAAGAGATACAAAAGATGAAATTTTAGAAGAAAAAATAAATAAAATAATAACAGAAAGAAGTGAAGGGATTAAAAATTATTTTAAAGGTAAAGAACTAGGAGAAAGAGTAAAAGTTCAAATTTCTGATATTTCACGAAATAAGGCTATGTCAAGTATTGAATTAATAATAAAGGATTAAAATTAAAGGAGCTCTTCAAAATTTTGAGGAGCTCCTTTTTTGATGATTTTAGTCTCTTTAGACCCTTGTTTCTGTTATCCCAGCGATAATCATAGCGCCTGCAGTTAATTTTTTACTGTTAATATTTCTTTTCAATAAATGCATATTTTTTCCTCCTGTGATTTATTATTAAGACTAATAATATTATCTAATAAAATAAAGAGTTGTCCTGTTCGGTACAAATAAAAAAATAAAAGAAATTTAAATTGATTGATGTATATCTTAAAGTAAGGAATTAAGGGAGGGGAGAGTTAGGGGAAATACAAAAAAGTTTGAATTTAAAGAAGGCGACACAGAAAAAACAATTAATTTAGAACGATATGATACACTGTATCTTTGTGAACTTGAATTCATCTTTTCTCTAATAAAGGGTTTGATATACCGGTCAGCTTAAAACAAACTAAAGGATAAAACTTATTTTTAGGGTGAAAAAAATTATAAAATCAACTCAAATTTAGATATTTATGATACTATATATTTTACTAGAAAAGTAAAAAAGATGTTTTACAGTAATTTAATATTTATAATAATTAGGGAAAGTTTTTAAAATAGAGGAGGAAAGTATGAATATAGATAAAATTAGTATGATAATAGGTTTTCTAATATTATCTTCTATTTTTTCATTGCGTATTTCAAAAAAATATAGTCTGCCAAGTTTACTATTATTTTTAGGTGTTGGGATGTTGGCAGGATCAGAAGGCTTTGGAGGTATTTATTTTGATAATATGGCAATAGCTCAGTTGATAGGAGGAATTGCTCTTGCTTTTATCCTTTTTAATGGAGCTTTTTCAACAAATATAAACACTGTTAGAAATGGAGCTTTCGAAGGGTTATTATTAGCTTTTATAGGAGTATTTATAAACACGGCTATTGTCGGGATTATAGTTTATTTTTTTACTGGATTTAGTATTACGTACTCACTTCTAATAGGTGCTATTGTGTCATCTACAGATGCATCGGCAGTGATGTCACTCCTCTCCTTTGGAGGATTAAAATTAAAGAAAAAAGTTTCTTCAATCCTCTTGGTTGAATCGGGGACAAATGACCCAATGGCTAATGTAATTATCATTTTATTGATTAGTCTGATTACAAGGCCTGATTTTAGTACACTTGAGGGTCTAACATTTTTATTTCTTCAAATAGTCGTTGGTGGGTTAATTGGATTTTTATCAGCTAGAGGAACTATAGGTCTCCTTAAAAGATTTTCAATCAAGTTGCCGGAAATACACCAGCTGATCCTGGTATCTGGAGTATTTTTAACTTTTGGGATTACAAATATATTAAATGGTAATGGTTATCTTGCAATTTATATCTATGGATTAGTATTAGGAAATTCAGCAATCCAATTCAAAAAAAGTTCTAGACGGTTTTTTGTTAGTTTATCTTGGGGTGTTGAAATTGGTATATTTCTTATATTAGGACTTCTAGTATTCCCCAGTGAATTACTTAATGTTTGGAAAGTTGGAACTTTTATAGGGTTTGCACTTATATTAATTGCGAGGCCACTTAGTGTGATTATCACTCTATATAAAACAAAACTTTCCATGAAGGAAAAATTATTTATAAGCTGGGGAGGGTTAAAAGGAGCAGTTCCCATAGTTTTTGCAATTCTACCTGTGCTTGCAAAGATAGAGGGTGCTGAAATTATCTTTCCTATAGTTTTTTATGTTGTAGTAATCTCAGTGACTATACAGGGAACAACGTTACCCTTTGTAGCTACATTATTTGGAATGAAAGATACGGAGAGTTCTAAATGGGTTGAACCTGACTTAGAACAAATAGAATTTATGGAAGAAAAGATGATTAAATTAAAAGTAAAAAGTGGAAGTTCATTTCATAATAAAAGTGTAATGGATATGCAATTTGAAAAAGGAGTCCTTCTCCTTCTCATCGAAAGAAATAACCACCAAATTTTTCCTCAGGCAAACACAAAAATATTAGAATTTGATTCCCTTCTTATTTTTGGAGAAGATCAGAATAAACTAGATCAACTAATTGAAAATTGGAATAAGGTTGAAAACCAATTGATCATTTAAGATAATTGATCAAAAATAAGATATATAATATGTTTTAAAATAAACAGAGAGAAATCCTTTAAAATAAAGGATTTCTCTCTGTTATTATATCTTGATCTTTATTGAGTATTTACCTCGATTTTATTTCTTCCCTCCTCTTTAGCTTTATAAAGTAATTCATCTACCTTAATAACTATATTTTCTAAACTTATATCTTGAGTTTTATTTACTTCTAATATACCACCGCTGAAACTTACCCGGAGTTCCGGATATTTCCAAGATGTATCGTAGATAATTAATCTTATTTTATTCATAATTTTTTCAGCTTCTTTTAGAGAGGTATCTGGGAGTACTATTAAAAATTCCTCTCCTCCATATCGGCCTATGAGGTCAGTTTTTCGAAGATTTTCAGTCAATATCTTTGCAAATCCTTTTAAGACCTCATCTCCAGCACTATGGCCTAAAGTGTCATTAACTTGTTTAAAATGATCGATGTCAATCATAGATACACACAGTGGTTTCTCAAGGTTTACATTCTCGAGTTTTAATTCCAGTTGTTTTAGAAGGTATCTTCTATTGTTTAACTGGGTCAGTCCGTCTGTGATTGAAAGTTCCATAAGTTTTTTTTCCATTTTTTTCCTGTCTGTAATATCCCTAACAAAGGCAATCCACATTTTTTTGTTGTTAAGTTTTACATATTTTGAGTTTAATTCGAGAAAAAGAAATTTTCCATTCTTTTTTTTAAAAACTCTTTCTTCGTAGGAATCACCTGTAACAGGATTTTTAGAAGTGTCAAAATCATCTGAAGTATTTTTTTTGAAATCATATAGAGATAAAGTTCCTAATTCTTCCCTAGTATATCCTAGCATCTTATATGCACTGATGTTACAATCTTCTATTTCTCCTTTTTCATTTCCTAAATAAATTCCATCAAGGGATAGATTTATCAATGTCTCATAGACAGTTTCACTTTCATCAATAAACCTCTTTATTTTTCTCATAACATAAAATTCAGATAAAAAAATTATCCCACCCATTAAAAATATGAAAAATGAAATTTCTATTAAGATCCCTTCCATTTGATCCTTTAAAATTTTTTTGTTATTGGAAATTGTCCTAGCTATATCATCTAAATAAACTCCAGTTCCTACCATCCACTCCCAGTCATTTATTGCCTTGATAAAAGTCATTTTAGAAATTTCTTTACTTCCCTTTCCCGGTTTTGTCCAATTGTAGTTTAAAAATCCTCCCTGGGGGTTTACAGATATTTTTTTTAGTTCCTGTATTATTTTTACATCATTAGAATTTTTCAACTCCCACAAATTTTTTCCTATGGCTTTTTTCTCATCGATATTTTCAGTGGCCAAAAGATTTCCTGAAAAATCCAATACAAAGATATATTTTCCATTATCTGGACTTCTATGAGTAATTTCATTTAAAACATCTTCTTTTATATCTTTTTCTACATCTTCAAAATATGCTCCAGTTCCTATCCAGAGATTAAGAGGCTTAAAGAGCTTTAAAAATGATTTTTTATTATGATCATATCCTGTGTTTCCAGGCTTTGCCCACAGATATTCATAGAAACCTTCTCCTTTTTTCTTTACTAAGGCTACCATCTCCCTGAATATATATTTTCCATTTGGACCTCTGTAATCTAAAACCATCTCTCCGACATAATCAGGATTAGATGTGAATAAAAGCTTCCCTTTATCAACATTTCCACCAAAATAATATCCTTTTCCATCACTAAATCTAATAACTTCAAGAGTTTCTTTGATAAGATTTTCTATCTCTTCATCGGTTTTCTTCCCTTTATTTTTTTCATATATAACCGAAGCCATATCATGAGCTTCATAGGTCCTTTCTTTAATACTCCTATCTAAGATTTTCTCTGTTTCAGACTTATGATACTCTATACTTTGTATAACTTTATTAATAGCATCCTTTACCCTCATTTTTTCTTTGGTTGTATAATCCTGCTTTATCTTTTCAGATTCTTTATTAAAATAATTATATGTGGAATAGATCCATACACCGCCTATAAATAGGATATTGATGACCACTATAAACAGTATGGTATAACGAAAACTTTTTCCTATTTTTCTTAAATTTTTCATAAATCACCTCTAATAAATAAAAACTTTTTAAATTTGTCATAATTATCAAATTTTTATGGGACTTTTAAATTGTAAAACATATTAATATATTACTCTTTTAATTTAAATTTCCTTTCTTAACTGCATCTACTTTACTTGATTACCCGATAATTATATTCCGGTCTGCCAATATTTCCATGGGTTGTGGTAGAACTTATTTTTCTTACACTCTCCAAATAATCCATATATTTTTTTATAGTAACATTACTGATGTTGAGTTCCTTAGAGATCTCCCGAATAGTCCATATTTTATTTTTTTCTTTTAAAAGGAGAGATAAAATCCTATCCAGAGTTTTTTCATGGAGACCCTTGGGCAGATCTAATTTTTCCATGACAGGTTTAGTATAAAACATATCTATTTTATCCTGGCTGAGGTTAGCCTTCTCTGATCTATTGGTAGTCTCAAAAAAACTATTTTTAGTTAAAAATTTATCCACAGCTTCATTGAATCTGTTTCTTTGAAAGGGTTTGACTAAATAATCTATAACTCCGTATGCCATGGCTTTTTTTATACCTTCAATTCCATTGGCAGCAGTAACCATGATAACATCGGTTAAATACTGCTTTTCTCTGATTTTTTTTAATATATTCAGACCATCTGAGTTTGGAAGGTATACATCTAAGATAATCAGGTCTATCTTATTTGATTTTAAACTGTTAAAAACATCTATTTTAGTTGCTACACAGCCGATAACTTCAAAATTTTCTATCATCTCTATATAGTCTTGGTTGATCATTGCAACCATTGGATCATCTTCAACAATTAATACTTTATACATTGTAATTCACCTCTTTAAATAATCTAATAGTAAAAGTTTTTCCATTTGTATCTTCCCTGAAGGAAAAGTTTCCATTATAAAGTTTAGTTCTATTTTTAACCAGATATAGACCAGAACCACGTTTATTTCCCTTGGAGGAGATACCTCTTTGAAAAATTTTATCTTTAATTTTGGGATCTACAGGGGAACCATTATCAAAAACAGAGATCTCAATGAATTCTTTGTCTTCCATAAGGGATAATATTACATTTTTTTCCTCGATATTTGAAAGATGGAAAGATTCAAAGGCATTTTCTATGAGATTTCCGATGATAACAATAAGATCGTTGTAGGAGATAATACCGTGTTTTTCATAGAGTAAAGATCCTTCCTTTAATTTTAGATTGATCCTCTGCTCTTTGGCAATCCCCAACTTCCCAATGAGAATACCTTTTATATAGTAGTCATCTATATTATTGAAATTAACCTGGTCTAATTTTTCAACTTCTTGAAGTTCTAAAACATAGTTCTTTAGAATATCATATTTTTTTAGTTCTAAAAGTCCGGTGATGACATGTAATCGATTTTTAAATTCATGTATATTTGCTCTCATACTTTTGATAATCTGGTCTACCCCTGTAATTTCTTCAACTACATCTTTAATCTGGCTTCTACTGGTAATTGTTATAATAGAGCCAATGTATTCGTTGGAGTTTATAATGGGGTGAAAACTTATAAATATTTTCTTTTGGAAGATGATAATCTCCTTCATATCAAAGGGCTTTTCTTCAAAGATAATATTTTTTATCTCCTCTATAAACAGAGCAGGAGAATTTTCAGGGAAAAGTTTTAAATAAGCGCTGTTTACTTCCATAATTTTATTACTTTTATCCAGTGCAATTATCCCCTCATTGACATTGTTCAAAATAATAGTTTTTTCCTTATAGAGACGGGATATTTCTTCCGGTTCCAGCCCTAAAATTTTATCTTTAATGTTTTTTGCAAAGATCCCTGCTAAAATCCAAATTAAGATAACTCCTCCTAAAAATAGGAATAGATACATGATAGCTGTCCTCACAGTGAGAAGTTTGAGATCGTTATAGTATTTTCCCACCATAACAAAGCCTATCTGCTTTCCATCTTTAAATACAGGTTCAAAGCGTCTTTGGGTGAGTCCCTGGGAACCTTTTTTAAGGGAAAAATAAGGGACTCCCTCGTGTAAAATTTTCCATTTATCTTCATTGACAAAAACTTCTCCAATCTGTGTCTCATCCAAATGGGAATATTTGATCCCGTTCATATCGGCAATTACAATGATATCTACATCTTCTAATTGATCCACAAAGAAAGATGTATAATTTTGAATGGACATATCCTGCTGATGTTTGGAAAGTCTGTCTATGATAAAGGGGGTTTTGCTGATATTTACCGACATCCTGTATAAATTTCCATCCACGCGATCCTGTATAGAGGTGAATTTATCATAGATAAATATCCCGTAGGAAAGCAATAGGGGGATGAGAGCAGTCAGGATAGACCACAGGATAATTTTTTTTTCAAATTTACCTTTCATTTTTCCTCCATATATTTTGATAAAGAATTCACATTATTGTTAAAGAAAAATTTTCCATTTAATAATAAAGGCTGTTGAGTTATTCAACAGCCTTTATATTATACATTATAATTCATTAATTGAGTATCCCTGAGTGAGGATGTCATTTAAGTTGTCGTATGAGATCTCTACCATATTTGTCAGTGCTTCATCTGTATATGAACCAATATGTGGTGTGATCATTACTCTGGGGAATAAATTTATTAATTTTTCCACATTTGCATCTAAAGGTTTCCCTTCTAAATTTTTAAAGAAGATATTGTGCTCTCCCTCTAAAACATCGGTACCGAATCCCTTTAGTTTACCGGATTCTAATCCTCTGATAACTGCTTCTATATCCTGTAGTTCTCCCCTTGCAGTATTTATCAGAATGCTGTTATCTTTCATATTGCCGATAAATTTATCATTTACCATATGATGGTTGCTGTCTTTAAAATAAGGACAGTGGATAGAAATAACATCTGATTGTTTTTGCAGTTCTTCCATAGAGACATATCTTACTATATCCCTGGCGCTTTCATTTTCAAAGACATCGTATGCTATAACATCTGCACCTAATCCCTTAAAAAGTCTGGCTGTAGTCAGTCCGATTTTTCCTGTACCGATTATTCCAACTGTACAATTTCTTATCTCTGGACTGAACATTGTAGGGTCAGCAGTAAAATCTTTTTTTACAGTTTTATTAACTGTGTAGGTAGTACTTCTTAAAAGGGTCATTGTAAGGGTCAGAGCTAACTCACTTATTGCATTGGGTGAATAACCAGGAACTCTAGCTACCTTCATCCCGTATTCTTTAGCTGCATCGATATCGATATGATTAAATCCTACAGTTCTTGTAAGAAGATATTTCACTCCATAGTCAGCCATAGTTTTTATAACATCTCTGGTTGCATGGCAGTTTCCTCTCAGCATGACAGAGTTATGTCCTTTAACCATATCTAAATTTTCACTATTTAAAAGGTCCTCTACCAATGTAGTGTTGTAGCTGTATTTATTTAATTCGTTGAAATAAGGTACTTCTACCTCTCTTACTCCGTAACACATTAGATTTATTGACATCTTCTCTCCTCCCTATGCAAATATATTTAAATTTTTGATAATTTCTAAAATAATGATGATAATTGGCATGCACACAACACTCAGTACTGTTGACAGCAATGAGCAGTTAGATGTCAGCAGTGACTCTTTGTCAAATTTTATGGCAAAGGCTGCTGCAACTGTTGCTGTAGGAGTAGCCATCATTATAACTACAGTAGCTACTGCTGTAAATGAAAGGGGTAATATCCCAGTTACTTTCAAAATATATAGAGCAACAATATTTATAACAGGTACTAAGATGACTTTTACAACACTATATAACCAAGATTCAGTAGATAGAAATGCATCTTTTAATGAGATATCTGCTAACTTTGATCCGATAGCTAACCAGGCCAGTGGAGAACAGATTCTTGCTAAGAATGTCATTGGTTTAAATAACCAAAATGCTGTTTTATCTATCCTAAGAAATGCATAACTTTTTTCACCAATTAAAACTTGCGGCAGCGATGATTGGAAGATCCAGATAAACATTCCGGCAAATGTTGCTACGACGATTGGATTTAATATCATACTTTTAAGATTATTTTTATCCATCTTTACACCAGACATCTTAATGAATCCATAAGAATATAAGAATACTCTGTAGGCGATATTAAATATAGAAGCATACATTACCCCTGTTGCTCCGTAAACTGCTCCTATAATAGGAATTCCAAAGAATGTTGTAGACCCGAAGATAGTTAAAACTCTGAAAACATCTTTTTTATCTCCTTTATATCTTAGGTAGATAACCTTAGTTACCAAGATAAGGATGATATATATGGCAAATCCCCAAATTAAAAGATTTATTCCCTCTCTCAGACTATCTTTGTTGATATCTTGCATAAATGCTTTAAATGCCAATGCAGGTAAAGACGCCGATAAGATAACATTACTTAACATCTTAGAGAGTTCACTTGAAAAAATATCCTTTTTTCTCAAATAAAAACCGAATAAGATAATTAATATAGAGGATGCTATGGCACCGACAATATTGTTGTTACTAAATATACTTTGTAAAATAATTCCTAAGCTCATTAAAAGCCCTCCTATGAAAAATTAAATTATTATTTTCACTATTAATCTTAGAAAAATAGGTGAAAATATTTATGTTTCGATTATATATGATAATTTTTTCATTTACTATTTAACTAATTATTTAAATGAGTTGTTTAATTAAGTTAAGTAAAAAGGCCGAAAATAAAAGTTATTTGACTTAAATAACTTAAATAACTAGGAGAGGAAATTATTATAGGATATAAAAAAAGATCGTCATTACGACGATCTTAATAGTGAATATTCTATTCAACTGCAATCTTTGTATGGCCCTTTAATAGAGTCCCGGTAAATATGGAAATAAGAAGTGTGGGCAATAACCATGCGAATCCTTCAGAAGAAAATGGAAGAAGATTAAAAGCTCCAGTAAGGTTGTCTGATATTCCTGCTTTAGATATAACTTCAAGGATACTAAATGATAATCCAGTATATATACTTCCTTTGAATATATTCGGGTTGTCTATTTTTAATATATTTAAGGCTATAAGTATTATAGTAACTGGATAAAGTATTGTCAGTATAGGGACTGCTATATCTATTATAAATCCTAATCCTGTAGCAGCCAATACTGCTGATATTACACAAGTTATTGTTGTGATCGTCCTGTATGATAATTTTGTTCTCTCTGAGAAAAAATCAGCTACTATAGCAACCAGCGCTATCGAAGTTGTCAGGCAAGCCGCAGTTACACACATCCCTAAAGCCGCTATACCTAAAGAACCCATAGTTGTTTGTGCAAAATACATAATTAATTCAGATCTACTAAGAGACAGACCGTTGCCGTTAGCCATAGCTCCAAGATATAATAGTCCCCCATAAACAAGAGCCATTCCTAAACCTGCTAAAAGACCTGATTTTACTATCATAGTTCTCTGCTCTGTTTCTCTGACGTACCCATTAGCTTTTAGACCTTTTATTATTATTGCTCCTAATATTACAGAAGTTATAGCATCCATAGTCTGATATCCACCAAAGAATCCATAAGAAAATGAGTTCTGATCTATAATTTTATTTCCCGGAACTCCAAACCCCATGAAAGATCCCTTAAGGATTATAACTGCAAGGATTGTCAATATTATAGGAGTCAAGTATTTACCTATATTGTTCATTAATTTTGAAGGCTTCATGACTAAAATATATACAACAGTAAAATATATAGATGAGACTAATAGTGGGTTTATATCTCCAAAATTAGGAGCTATTCCCATTTCATAGGCTGTAGCAGCTGTTCTAGGTACTCCAAGCATCGGTCCTATAGAAAGAATCAATAGTGTGAAATAACCGGTGTTAAATTTATTAGAAACTTTGTTACCAAACTTATTTATATCTGTAACCCTGCTAAATGCAAGTAGACCGCAGACAGGAAGGCATATTCCAGTAAGAAAAAATCCCGCTGAAGCTGCTAACCACTCTTTTCCAGTCATTAAACCAATCTCTGGAGGAAAGATAAGATTCCCCGCTCCAAAAAACATAGCAAATATTGCTAATCCAAATACTAATACATCATTTTTATTTTTCATTTATACTCCTTTAAATACTTTTATCTTTAACAATATCGCGTTTGATATAACTTAACTTTGTTAAATTTTAATTAGTTTATCATGTGAAATTGTTTAATAAAAGGACTAATGTCTTTATTTTTATAAAAAGTTCATTTTTATGATATTTTTGTATATAAAAATGAAATATTGGAGAAATTTAAACTATAAATTTATCTTTTAGGTCTCTTATAAAAATTAAAGGTATATTCGTATCTATGAGAACCCTCTTTGTGACTTATTTTAGATAAAATATTATATTTTTCAAGTTCACACATGGCATTTTTTACAAAAGTAACTGAACAGCCAAGTTTTCTGGATATCTCTGTAGGAGAAAAGTGAAAATTATCTTTATGTATCGACAAGATATAGATAAACAATAACTTTCCCCTATAAGACATGTCTGTATAATTAAAAATATTTTGATCCAGTTCTTCAATATCTGTATAAACTTTTATCATTTTGATCACCTTCCCTATATGATATTTTAAAAGTCCTCCTATTTAAGTCTTCCATAGAAAACTAAAAAAATACAAAGGATGCACGATATCGTGCATAGGAGCCGAAAAAATAGAAGTAAAAGAATAAAAAATCGTTTATTTGCCCCTGAAGGCCTGTTGAGAGACTCTCCCTTATAATCTATCCTCTGTTTTCTCAGAATTGAAATGAGAGCTTGGCTATAAGCTAATAAAATTAAGGATAGAGAGGGGAAGGTTGGGTATAGAACCCAAATATTAAAGAAGAGGTTTAATGAGTCCTTTAGAGGGTTTATTAAACCTCTTATAAGGTGATTTTTTACTGAATATGTCCATGGTTATGATAGTTGTTACATTTGTAATCATTGAATTAGAGATTGTAAAATAAAAAATATATAATAATTAAAAAGATAAAAATACATTTTAAACCTTTATTTTAAAGGGATTTAGATAAAAACATCTGATTTTAAATTTTTAATATTTTTATACATAAATTATATTGTTTAAATATATGTAGTTTATATGTAGTGTTCTATTATTTTTTTAACTAACAAGATATTACTGAGCCCTACTATAACCTACTGAGATTGTAAAATAAAAATAAAACAAAGCATATGATATATATATATCGTATATTATATGAGTTTTTTTTGTATATAAATCATATTTTCCTCCTCATTGACCATTCTATATTTTGTGTATTACAATTGTACAAACAGAAGGTTGGCCGACCTAATAGTTCAGAATAAATATAATGATATATAATTGTATATTTTGTTATAGGGGGAGATTCATAATGATAGATTCAGATGTTCTTTATGATTTAATTTTGGCAAATAAAGAAAAATGTAAAAATGGTAAGGTAGCTGATTATATTCCAGGTTTAAAAAATGCAGATAAGGAAAACTTTGGGGTTTGTCTTATTGATAACAATAAGACAGTTTTCTGGGCTGGGGATTATGAGCAAAAATTTACTATCCAAAGTATATCCAAACCTTTGATTTTAATGTTAGCAATATTGGATAATGGAGAAGATTATATATTTTCAAAGATAGGAATGGAGCCTACAGGAGATGCTTTTAATTCTATAAAAAAATTAGAAACATCTTTAAGTAAGCCTTTTAATCCTATGATAAATGCTGGAGCAATAGCAGTATCCTCTATGATAAAAGGGAACTCTTCAGAGGATAAATTTAACAGAGTTTTAAAATTTATAAAGAAAATTTCAGAAAATCCTAATTTAGATCATGATGAGGATATCTATATGGGAGAAAAAACAACTGGAAATAGAAATAGAGCTATGGCTTATTTCATGAAAAATGATGGGATCATTGAGGGAGATGTAGAAGAAGCTTTAGATGTTTATTTTAAACAATGTTCCATAAGAGTATCTGCATATGATTTGGCAAAAATAGGGCTTTTTCTTGCAAATAATGGGGTAATTAGTTCAGGAGAAAGGGTTATTTCTATACATACTGCTAAATTAATAAAAAGCTTGATGGTTACATGCGGCATGTATGATGGTTCAGGAGAGTTTGCAGTAAGAGTCGGAATACCTGCTAAATCAGGAGTAGGTGGAGGAATACTTTCATTAGTTCCAGGAAAGATGGGAATAGGAGTTTATGGCCCTGCTTTAGATTCAAAAGGTAACTCCATAGGAGGTTATGCTCTTTTAGAGAGTATATCTAAAATTCTCTCTTGCAGCATTTTTTAAAATAAAATACATAATAAAATAAGGAGGAATAAATGTTTAATTTAATCAATAATATTATCAATACAGGAAACACAATTTTATGGTCTTATGTACTTATCGCGGTTTTAATAGGAGTAGGGGTATTTTTTACTGTAAAAACAAACTTTGTTCAATTTCGTTTTATAGGAGAGATGTTTAAAGTTTTAGGAGGAAGTGGTTCAAAAAAAGAAGGGGGAGTATCTGCATTTCAGGCATTTTGTATAAGTGTGGCTTCCCATGTTGGGACAGGAAATCTTGCAGGAGTTGCAATAGCAGTATCTGTAGGAGGTCCAGGAGCAGTATTTTGGATGTGGGTTATTGCTCTTTTAGGAGCATCTTCAAGTTTTATTGAAAATACTTTGGCCCAGGCATTTAAAATAAAAGATAAAAATGGTTATCGTGGGGGACCTGCCTACTATATGGAAAAAGCTTTGGGGCAGAAAAAAATGGGAATGATTTTCTCTGTACTTATAACAATATCATTTGGACTTGTTTTCAACTCAGTTCAAGCAAACACTGTTTCATTTGCCTTTGAGGAAGCTTTTGGTATAAGTAGAATCTTTGTGGGAGTAGGACTTAGTGCTGTTACTGCCATGGTTATATTTGGAGGAGTTAATAGAATTGCAAGAGTTTCTGAGATTTTAGTACCTGTTATGGCTACAGCATATGTTTTAGTTGCGTTCTTTGTAATTGGAAAGAATATTACTCTTGTCCCTCAAGTTTTTGCTATGATCTTTGAAGGAGCTTTTGGGATGAAAGCTGCAGCAGGTGGAGGTATTGGAGCTGCCATGATGATGGGTATAAAAAGAGGACTCTTCTCCAATGAGGCTGGAATGGGATCTGCTCCAAATGCAGCTGCTACTTCTGAAGTAAGTCATCCTGTAAAACAAGGTCTTCTTCAGACTTTAGGAGTCTTCGTAGATACTATATTAATATGTAGTTGTACTGCACTTGTAGTTCTTATTTCAGGAGCTAACCAGACTGAAGGACTTACTGGAATTCAACTTACTCAGACAGCTCTTTCTTCACAAGTGGGTTCTTGGGCTAATCTATTTATCGCTGTATGTATCATGTTATTTGCATTCAGCTCGATCATAGGTAATTATTATTATGGTGAATCTAATATAGAATTCCTTAAAGCGAATAAAAATTGGCTTCAAGTATTTAGAATAGCTGTATTAGGAATGGTTTTCTTTGGAACTCAAACAGCAGTATCAGTAGTATGGAATATGGCCGATCTATTCATGGGTCTTATGGCTCTTATGAACCTATATGCTATAGTTAGATTAGGTCATCTAGCAATTGCTATCCTAGCAGATTATAAAAAACAAAAATCTCAAGGGAAAGATCCAGTATTTATATCTTCTAATATAGAAGGACTTGAAAAAGCGGAAGTTTGGACAGAAAAACATGCAGAACAATTTACAGAAAAGCAAGTTAAAACTGTAAATGTTTAAATTTGATATAAAAAGTTTTTAAATTTGAACCTTGTTCTAAATCTAGAACAAGGTTTTTTTTGTGTCTTGTTATTAAATCTTTTGTGTTCCATTTATTTATATAGTATAATTTTGTTATGTTTTTTTGATAATGATAATACAGAGACTACAATATATATATTTTTGAGGTGATACTTTGAACAAATATTTTTCTTACTTTATACTCCTTCTTTTAACTAAGAATTTACGTTACTATTTTTTCGAAAAGGAACTTGAATTTTCTGGGGCTGTTTTCACTATTTTTCTTTTGATTCTTTTAGATAGAAATATTAATTTTAAAAAAATTATGGGATTATTTTTAGGCATATTTTTTATCGATATTTTTATATTAAATTGGGGATTCTTTAATTATACCCTAGAAAAATCTTGGTTTTTGGCTCTGCCGGCAATATTTTATTATTATACTTTTTTAATGGGCTGTTTAATAATTGATATAAAAAAATATAATCATGGGAAAATGATGATTATACTTTTAATTATGGATTTTATCTGTAATCTTTTAGAACTTCTAGCTAAAAATAGCCATCATCTGCCTCTTATTAATTATATGATAATAGCAATAATTATAAGGGGGATTATAGTGTATACCATTTTTCTTGCATACAAAAAAAAAGAAATGTTGATACTTCAAGAGGAACACAATGAAAAGTATATAAAGTTAAATCTAATGGCTTCAGATCTTGAAGCAGAATCTTTTTATCTAAAAAAGATATCTACTAATGTGGAAACCCTTATGAAAAAGGCATATACTTCTTACAAGACAGTGTCAGAGATAGAGGAAGCAAAAAGATACTTTCTAGATTTATCTAGAGAAATACACGAGTTAAAAAAGGATTATACAAGGGTAGTGATAGGTTTGGATAATCTTTTTAATAAATTTGAGCATGATGAAATTATATCCCTGACAAAGATTGGAGATATAATAAAAAATAATACTAAACGCTATCTCGTAGAAAAAAATCTAGATATTGTTTTTAAGGTTAAATTTAAAGATAATTTTAAAATCAGATATTATCATAAAATTTTTATAATAATAAATAATCTAATTATTAATGCCATAGAAGCTATGGCCGAGGAGACTACCTATCTAATTTCTAATTCAAAAATTGAAGTTATGGAATATAGCGATACTGATTATATCTATATCATTGTCTCAGATAATGGACCTGGAATACCCAATGGATTTTTTGAAATTATTTATAATCCAGGATTTACAACAAAATTTGATAAAAAAACTGGGATTTCTTCTACGGGAATGGGACTTTCCCATGTAAAAAATATAGTAGATGAAATGGAGGGAGATATGGATATAATATCTTCCCATGAAGATGGAACAAAATTTAAAATAAAACTTCCTATCAAAAATTTTAGAGGTGATACAATATGAAGAATAAAATTATTATAATTGATGATGATATATCTATTAGAATGATGCTTCGTTTTATAATAGAAAAGAATTCATTAGGAGAGGTTATTGAAGAACTATCTTCGGGAGACAATGCATCAGAATTGATAAAGATCTACAATCCTGATATAGTCTTGATAGACTTTCTCCTTCCTGAAAAAGATGGAGTGAAAATTATAAAAGAGTGTGTCAAAAATGGATATAGAGGAAAATTTATCATGATCTCTCAAGTGAAAGATTCAGATATGATAGGTGAAGCCTATAAACAAGGGGTTCTTTTTTTTATCCATAAACCCATCAATGAAATAGAGGTAAAAACAGTTTTAGAAAATATAATAAAAACTATAGATATGGATCGATCAATGGAAATTATAAGAACTACCTTAATAAATACTACTTCTCCTAAAGAAAAAGAAAGTAAGGATGATCTAAAAAAAATATTTTCTGACCTTGGAATAATATCAGAATTTGGAATAAATGATTTGAAAAAAGTAATTCTCTCTATAATGATTCTTAAAGAAAAAAATCATTCTAAATCTTATCAATTAAAGGATATATTTCAAGAGGTGATCAAAAACTATAAAATTAATGATGGAGTTGATATTAATTTTAAAAGCTTTGAGCAGAGGATAAGAAGATTGGTATATAAAGCATTTGAAAATATGTGTCATGTGGGAGCAGCAGATTTTTATAACCCTGTTTTTTCTAAATATTCAAATATACTTTTTGATATAGGTGAAATTAGAAAGGTTATAAATAATTTTGATGAAAATGAGGGGAAAAAAGGGAAAATAAATGTAAAAAAATTTATAGAGGGAATAGTATTAAAAGTCTTATAAATGTAAAGAGACTATCTTTTGTATATTTACAATTAACCTTTCTTTCAATTTTACTTCTTATTGATTTTCCTAAAAGTTTGTTAATTTTTCTAAAAGGTATTAATTTGTTATTTATTATTTCTAACTGTATAATATAACAAAGTAGTTAATAGCAGTATTATTAGTAGTAGGGACAGGGAGGGAATATGAACTTAATAGAATTTATTAAAGAGCAGAATCAACCATTAGAAGAGTTAGTGGATCTACTCCCTATTCCTATCTTCTATAAAGATAGAAAGGGTGTATATCTAGGGTGCAATAAAGCATTTGAAGAGTTTATAAAACTTCCAAGGAAGAAGTTGGTAGGAAAGACTGTGCATGAATTATTCCCTAAGGGAAAAGCAGATATTTATTTTCAAAAAGATGAAGAGTTATTTAATAGTCCGGGCATTCAAGTTTATGACGGACAGGTAGCATCCCGTGAAAATGATTTATATAATGTTCGTTTTCATAAAGCTACCTTTAAAAATGACAGTGGGGAAATTACCGGCCTTATTGGAGCAGTATTTGATATTACCAAAGAGGTAATGCAGGAAAAACATCTGGAGAAACTTGCTTCCTATGATGAACTTACAGGGATCTATAACAGGCGTAAGGGAATGCTTCTCTTGGGAAACCTGATTGATCAGAGTAAATATGGTAAGTTGCCGTTTTCAGTTATTATGATGGATATAGATCATTTTAAAAAAATAAATGATACCTATGGCCATAGTTATGGGGATGAAATTCTTAAGGTGATTTCACAGATACTAAAAAAAAATTTGAGAGATCAGGATATAGTTTTCAGACATGGTGGAGATGAGTTCATATATTTTCTGCCTAAACTGAGTAGAGAAGAAGCTTTTTTAGTATCAGAAAGGATAAAGATGAGTATACTGAAGAGGTTTGAAAACCATGAGAAAAAAATATGCAGAGATCTCAGTGCAAGTTTTGGAATTGCACTTTTCCCTCATGATGGGAGTAATGTTGATCAGTTGATTAATAGAGCAGATGATGCCATGTATAGAGTTAAAACAAGTGGACGTAACGGGATAGGATTTGTAGATACAGTATAAAAAAATAGAGAGAGCCAGGCACTTAAGCTTAGTTCTGTCTATTTTTTTTATGGTGGTAGATTTCGTAGTGGGAAAGGAGTATGTCTACGAAAAATATATTTTATTCCTCTCATAGTCTATATAAAGTTTCTAACTTAAACCAGAAAATAAAAAAATCAAAATATAAGTGTTCCAGCTAATTTAGTTTCCATCAATAATTTTGCTAGTACTACTTATTGTATGTGCATTAGAGTCTGTTCTACGATTTTCTGTCCCTGAATCCAGACTTTGAATTTCCATTTGGGATCATCTGGGTAAAAAGCCCTTAATAGTTTGGACTTTATTTTTTCAGCTTTTAGATGATTTCTACCGCCATGATGATATAGCCAATTTTCCGACCGGAGAGCCCAAAATACTCGCATAGAAGATATTGTTCCAAATTCTAAACTCACAGCAGTAACTTCAGCATTTGGGAACATACGGGGAAGGGCAAGTTTAAAAGAACCGGGCAGGTGGATAGAAACAGATTCATTGGAAAAAGTGGTTTTTACTTTGTCTCCCCACCACTTTTTAGCACGTTTATAGGCTGCTGTTTCCTCTTTTTCATTTAATATGATTTCATATTCTCCATAGTGACCCAGGCCGGTATGGATATCTAGAACTACCACACGTTCAGCCTGTACAAGATATTTCTCTGATATATATCCCATTGTTTGGTTCATCCAGGTTTTGGACCGACCTCCATAAAAAAGACCTTTAGGGTCTGAATATTGACCGCCACTTATAGCAAACTTCAATTTAGTTTGGCCATTTTTTACACCATACCATAAAAGTTTGAAAAATGATTTTATATTAGAGAAAAAAGAAATAGAATTAGGTGCAATCGAATCCGAAAGGTATTCATACCCTGTATTTTTAGGGAGTGATTCTGAATGATCGATAAAATTACGATTCGGGTCAACATTGTCTTCATCAAATCTTCGGATATGTGCAAATCCATAAGGATTTAGTGCATGAATCATAAGAATACTTGTATCATGGGTTAATTTAGAAGTAATCCCTTCCTGTAAAAGTCCAGTCTGAATACCGGAACCTGCAAATCCTTCTACCCCGTGGGTTCCTGATATCAAGACGAGAACATTTTTAGCATCCTTAGATCCGAACAAGGCGATATCTGTGTAAAGAGCTTCATTATTAGGTCCTTTATTTGGATTCTTTAAACTCTTAATACTGGCACCTGCCATAAGGGATGTGTCTATGAATTTTTTTCGGGCTTTTGTATAGTCGTTGGAAAAATATTTTATTACTTTATTAGTTTTCTGTTTATCATTTGTATAACTTGTACAGAAGAAAAATATCATCGTTATGATTATCCAAAAAAAATTACTATGCATCGAAGCACCTCCATGATCAATAATTAAAGTTAATTTTTAATTTAAAATTTACTTAATAATGATAGATTGATAGGTTATAGAAGAGATAATAATTAATAAAATTAGCCTATTAATACTTTATTAAAGGAAAAAACTTTAAATCCTTTAATATAATTACAAAATCAAAATTTTTCGATAAGGATCAGATAGGAGGTTTTATGATAAAAGTACTATTTTATATAAAATGGGCTATAGACAGGGTAATATTAAAAAAAAGAATACCTCTGAACAGTTCTATAATTTTAACTGACAAATGTAACTTACATTGTAAACACTGCATTGTTGCAAACCTTGGGTACCCGAACTATCATTTTGACTCGGTTAAAGATGATTTAAAGAAACTTTATAACCTCGGATCTAGAATATTAATTATAAGCGGAGGAGAACCATTTATATGGAAAGATGAGATCTATGATGTTGAGGATGTAGTTTCTTACGCTAAAAAACTTGGATTTTTTAGAGTCTTCATATGTACTAATGGAACTTTTGAGTTAAAATCAAAAGCTGACTATCTCTGGGTAAGTATGGATGGAAATGAAATAGAACACAATAAACTGAGGGGAGAGGTGTTTTCAAAAGTATATAGAAACATTTTGGATAGCAATCATAAAAATATCTATATAAATTTTGTGATAAGTAAAATAAATTATAAAAACTTTGAAGAATCCATAAAGAAAATATTGAGCATAAAGAAAATAAAAGGAATACTAGTACATACATTCACTCCTTATGTCGGATTAGACAGAAGTCTTATGCTTAATTTTGAAGAAAAACAAGATGTAATCTTAAGGTTGTTAAGATTAAAAAAGAAACATCCTTTTAGAATTTTAAATACTTTTGATGGCTTGAGGGCACTAAAAAGTGATAAATGGGAGAGACCAGTATGGGGAAGTGTTGTTATGAATCAGGGACAAATTACCAATTGCTGCTGCAGAGAGGGAATATTTGATAAGTATACATGTAAAAATTGTGGGATTTCCATTAGTGTGGAAATTTATGTGTTGCAGAGGATGAAACCCTTAGCAATATTAGAGTATTTAAGGTTCTTATAGTAAAAGGAGGATACTATGTTATTAACCAATATATTAAAATTAATTTTAACAAGACGATGGAATCCCTTTATATTTTATAAACCTCAAAAAGAAGTAGAGTTGAAATACAATTCAGGTGAGATTGGTCTATATATCCATATTCCATTTTGTAAGTCAATATGTAGTTTTTGCCCCTATTTTAAGGTTTTATACAATGAAGATCTGGCGAATTTTTTTATAAATGCCCTGATAAAAGAGATAAAAATTGTTTCAGAGAGATACCCTAAAAAGATTACTTCAATATACTTTGGGGGAGGAACTCCAGCTTTATTAATTGAGAAATTGGGGAATGTTGTTACGGAAATAAGGAATAGTTTTGATGTTGAAAATAACTTCGCAATTGAACTACATCCAGACAATTTAGAAAACGAAATTTTGTCCCAGTTAAAGGAGAATGGATTCAATATGATAAGCATAGGGGTTCAATCATTTTCTGAAAACTGTTTGAAAAATCTAGGGAGAGATAAAGAGAATATTGAAGAGAAATTAGAGAGAGTTAGAAAATTTCAATTTGATGTTGTTGACGTGGATCTGATCTTTGGAATCCCAGGACAAACTGAAGATGACTTGGAGTATGATTTTGACAAAGCAGTAGAGTTAGGAGCTACTCAGATATCAACATATCCATTTATAGATTTTTCATACTCAAAAAATAAAAATAAACCTTTGGGGAGGAGTCAAAAGAAAAAAATGCTGAATAGACTGTCGGAGGTATCTGAAAAAAATAATTTTGAGAGAACTTCAGTATGGACATTTGCTAAAAAAGGTTCATCAAAATACTCTTCGGTAACAAGGGATAGTTTTATAGGATTAGGACCAAGTGCGGCTTCTCTTGCAGACAATTTTTTTAAGGTGAATACTTTTTCTGTAGAAGAATATATAAAAAGCATAGAAATGGGGAAAAATCCAACTTGTTTAGTAATGAAATTTGATTTTAGAACAAGAGCCGCATATTGGCTTTTTTGGAGTTGTTATAATATAGAGATAAATTCAGACTCATTTAATGAGTTATTTAATGAAACCTTAGCTGAAAAATATAGTTGGGAATTAAAGATCTTAGAGAAATTAAGATTTTTAGAAAAGTATCCCACTGGGTATAGGTTAACCGAAAGAGGTGCATATTACTTTCATCTAGTAGAACAGAAATATACACATCAGTATATCGATAAGACCTGGAGAATGGCTTTAGAAAATCCTTGGCCAGAAAAAATTGAACTTTATTAGTAGTCAAAATAGACCTTATTAGCGTTATATTAAGACTGGTTATTTTCAAATGATTACTAAATTATCAATGGAATGGTTATATATCAGTTTATGTTGAATGAGAAAGGTAAAATTTGGTTATTCAAAAGGACAAAGAGAATATTAGGAATATAAAAAAGCAGATAGGTTTATCCTATCTGCTTCTACTTTTAAATTTTTAAAAATAATATTAAATAACCATTACGCGAGTGATCAATTAAACATATTTTCAATCATAGTTTCAAATATATTTGAAACTACAGGAGCTACATTTATACTAATCATCCACTCATTACCATATAATTCATTTTGTTCAAGATAGTAGTTAACCTCAAGATCAAACTTCCATGGCCTTCCATTGATGATAGCGGTTTTTGTTATAGTTGCGTTTATTGGTACATCCCACTGTTCATTTTCCCAGTCATATGCAAATTTAGGTGTTGAACCTACTCCCCAACCTTCTCCTAGGAATTTCATACAAAATACCTGGGTTGTCGATGTAGAAATAGAAGTATCACCGCTTCCACCAGTATCCCAACGGTGATTAGGTAGTATCCCCACTAAATTTTCATTTGTTATTTTAGCTATTAACACTTCAGGACCAAAGGCAAATTTGTTCTGAGTAAATTCATTACTTCCGGTAGGCAGCTGACCTATAATACCACCAGCATAAAGTATCCCGTTTGGATTATTGACTGCATAAACTAAATCAAATCCCAGATCTCCAACACCACTTTCAGAGTGTATTCTACCGTCGGAGCCAGGACTACCCTGATCTAAATAAAGTGGAATAGCAGGTCTAAAAAGTATCTTATTACCATTATCTAATTTAAAAGGTAAGGTTGGTTGAAATAAAACTAAAGAACTGTTATGAGAGTCTGCTCCTGGAAGATCCCCACTCATATCCCTATATTGAAATTTAAACTTTAAACTTGCCAAAGAAGTATTAGGGTTTGATAGTTCCCTGGTCACTTTAGCAGCATCTTTTAAGTTAACCTCTTCATTAGGAGCGCCCGAAAGTTCTCCAGCAAAAAGACAGGTATTAAGTAACGATAAAAGAACTATAATTTTTTTTTTCACAATAAATCACTCTCCATTTTTTTATACTAAAAAAACATTTACACAAATACACAAATTTTTATACTAAAAAAAACATTTATCCCAATCCAAAGACTTAACTTTAAACCTTCAAATGGTTTATTCCCTAGTGTTTTCCTTAACTTGCTAATTCAGTGATTCGTTTCACAACTGTGTTTCTAGCAATAATTAATCCAAGAATTTCAGTAATCAACATTGCTGCTAATACCATTGACAAGGTTTGTTCAGAGACAATTCCGTCTTTATACGCAAATGCTATAAATGTCAATGCAAGACCTGCTTGAGGCAACATTAGTTTACCTAGCATACTAACGTCCTTTCTAGTGCCTTTAACTAACATACTACCTGCTTTGTATCCGATTCTACGAGAAGTGATTCTTGATACTGTGTAAGCAATCGAAATTGCCAAGGTAGAAACGTTAGCTAAAAGCATAACATTCAATTTCATACCTAAATCAACCATAAAAAAAAGAATACAGACATTAATGATTTTTTGAAATCCTTGTTCCATCACAACAAATTTTTGTGGCATTTTTTTTATCATCATATTAACAAAGGTGATGCCGGCTACAGTTAAAGTGATTAATAAATCAATTGTTAATAATTTAGTCCCAGCTAACAACAAAATAGTGCATATTATAGTATAAATTAGTGGGGCTACTTTATCACTTACCTTTCCTACTAGAAATAACAGAACAAAACCTGATACGATACCATATATTAATGAAGTTGTCATGATGATAAATGGTATAGCGATGCCTCCTGAACCCGTTAACAAATTCTTAACAATACCAAAGATAAGCAATACCAAAACAAGATTCATAAACATAGTTGGCAACAAGCGTGCTTTTATTTTTTCTTCTAAACCTTGCATGGCCATAATAATCGTAGCTACAGAAGTGCCACCTCCAATTATGCCCAATATTATTGCTTCACTCATAGGCATACCAAATGCACGCATAACACCAAAAACAATTGAAAAGGTGATTGCAATCTCAATAAGTGCTATGGATATTGAACTTTTAAAGTTTGATTTTATTATACTTAATCTAACATCCTTTGTCAGTAAAAAACCAAGTGGTGAAAGAGCCAATACATATATAATTTTGTACAAAGGAATTGACATTAATTTATCTGGTGTTAACCATTCAATATTGAGTAGCCTTCCTATCGTTCCCAATACTATTCCTCCAATTAATATCCCCGCAATCGCAGGTAATTTAGTAGCGCCTGCCAGTTTAGTAAATACAACACCAGTCAAAACCATAACCACAATAACTGATAACAATAAAATAAGTTCCATGTATCCCCCCTGTTAATGCCTCTTTATAATAAGAAATTCCCGAGTACACAAATTCGGGAACTTCTTATAAATAATTTATTAAAAGATATTCTTTTATTTATATAAATAGTTATATCTAAAACTGTAGTTCATAAGAATTTTGAATAATTGACATTAATTTGACTATTGTTTCATTAACTGGAACTGGTACATTGAATTTTTTTCCTTCTTTTGCTACCGCTCCATTGATTGATTCAATTTCAGTTAATCGTTTATTCATAGCATCCTGAGCCATAGAAGGATAGTGTGCTCCCACTTTAGGAAGTTGTATTTTTATGAATCCCATGATTTTATCATAATCTAAGGAAATTTTCTTTGCACGAGCTACAGCAACAATTTCTCTAAGTATATCTTCTACTAATGCCATTCCTTCATTGTGACCGATGAAATCACCAGCTTTTAATCTAGTTAATGCACAAGCAGCGTTGAAACATCCGTTTATAGCTAATTTCCCCCAAATATCCTCTTCAACATCCATAGATAATATTGCATTTACACCAGATTTTGCAAATGTATTTACTATATTTTCTACTTTATGATCTACTGTACCATTCAAAGGTTTGATTTTAATAACACCATCTAACAAATGGCATTTGATGTGTCCAGGTCCTTTTAAATCGCTTCCAACTTCACAAATTCCAAACATTATTTGATTATTATCCACAACTTCACTGATTATTTCTACATTTCCAAGACCATTTTGCAATGCAAGAACCGTAGTATCTTCATCAATCATTGGAAGTGCTTCTCTTATAGACTTAGACAAGTAATTACTTTTAGATAAAAGGATAACAAAATCTACAGTGCCCACTTCTTTAGGATCAACAGTTGCATTAATATCAATATACTCATCACCACTGCTATCACTCATTAAAAGACCTTCTTTTTTTACTTTATCCATATGTTCTTTCCAAGGATCTACCAACCATACTTCTTCTCCAGCTTTTCTTAGTAAGCCTCCAAACAAGCATCCCATTGCGCCAGCACCCATAATTGCTATTTTCATAATTTCACCACTCCTTTTTTTAAAATGCTGAATCATATTCACCGAACTTGATTCGATAAAACTTTAACACATTGTGAATAGATTGTCAACATTGTTTTCCCCAACTGTGAATGATATAATAAATAAATAAATAAATAATGATCAAAAGAGGTGTACTATGAAACAACTAACTAACCGTCAAAAACAAGCTATTAATACGAGATTAAAAATTATAGATGCAGGAATTGATCTTTTTAAATATTCTGACTTCGGGGATGTAAAAATAAAAGACATATGTGAAAAAGCGAATATATCTGTTGGTACTTTTTATCATCATTTTCAATCTAAAGAAGACGTTATAAAAGTTAGTTATGAAAAAATAGATTCATTGTTGAAAGACAAATATAAAGATATAAAGTTTGAAGATACTTTTAAGACTATTTATTCTTTAATTGAAGAATCATCGCAAATAACAATATCTTATGGCTACAAGCTTACAACGCATGTTTATTCGACCCAATTAACAATTGATAGTAAATATATTTTAGATGAGAACCGCTATCTCTATAAATGTTTAAATGAAACCTTGGAAAACGGTCTGAATAAAAAAGAAATTATATCTAGTCTAACCTCTAAAGAAATCACTGATATGATAATGAGATTAACAAGAGGTGTCACTTTTGATTGGTGTTTACATGAAGGGAATTATAATTTAATCGAACGTACTCTTAAAGATTTAGAGCTTATGCTCACTAATTTTAAGTTTTTATAAATTAATTTAAATATTTGAAGATTTCCTTTATTCTCATAAAAATCAGATCTTTGAAGTTGCATTTCGTTTGCCGTTAAGCCTCAAACGCTTGGGTAAGTACTGACAAAAATGGTTTTTGAAATAAATTTGAAATATGAGGTGGGGAAATGGAGAAAGAAAAATTTACTATTCCGGCAGTAAGAGGAATAATAGAGGATAATATAGATGGGGAAGATGTTATCTTGATACAAAAAAGATTTAAGGATTCCAAAGATGGAAATGGATTATTAGAGATACCGGCAGGAAAAATAAGGGAATTTGAAGATATATTTACATGTTTAAGAAGGGAGATCAGGGAAGAGACTGGTTTAGAGGTTATAAAAATTGTAGGGGAAGACGAAGCTGTTAAAGTAGTAGAAAATGGATATTGTGTTTTAAACTATGAGTCTTTTAGTACTTCTCAAAATATAGGTGGAGAATACCCTGTAATGGTGCAGATCTTTCTCTGTAAAGCTAAAGGGGAGCTTCTTAGATCTTCCAACGAATCTCAAGAAATTCAATGGATTTCATTGAAGGTATTAAAAGAAAAGTTGGAAAGATCTCAAAGTGATTTTTATCCAATGCATATCAGTGCATTAAAAAAATATCTTAAGATGAAGAATGTTTAGTTAAAAAATCTAATATTTTGTTTTAAAGATATTTTTCCCCCTGGGGATTTCTATTTTGGATATGACTATCCCTCCTAATAATATAACAATACCAATTATATTTACAGCCAAAAGATATTCTTTTAAGAAAAAATGACCGATAATGGCAGCTGCTGGAAGTTCTACCAGACTGATTATACTTGCTTTTGTAGGTGTGATAAATTTAAGTGACATAGAATAAATAGTATAAGAAAAAACTGTGGGAATCAGCCCTAATAAGATTGAAAAAATAATAGTATTGAGACTGAATGTTTTTAAAAGTATTTTTATATCCAGCATAGGAAATGTAAAAATAGACCCTATTAGAAAACTATACATAAGAATCCCTGTAAAATTAAAATTTTCGGGGATTTTTTTTCTTAATATAGGAAAAGATCCAAAGGCTAATGCCGATAACAGTCCCACAAGAAGACCTGCTCCATTGGTTTGCAGCTTAGAAAAATCTCCTCCTGTTACAACAAGAGATGCCCCATAAAGAGCTAAAAATAAAGCTAAACCTTTGAATAAAGTTATTTTTTCAGAGAAAAAGATTCTGGATAGAAGTGCTGTAAAAAGCGGTCCCAAACATACCATCATTATTCCAACTGTTGTAGATGTCATAGAAATACATTTATACATGGCTAAACTCATGGTTCCCTGACTTATAATTCCAATTAAAATGGCATGTTTTAATTCTTTTTTTTCTATTCTCACTTTTCCTTTATCCGTCATGAAATAAAAAAGAAACATGATTAAAAATGCAAAAAATAATCTCAAGAAAGCTACTTCAAAGGGACCAATACCTGTTTTTCCCAGAAAGTAGGAGATAATCCCGATTGTTCCCCATCCAACACCTGCTAAAAATGCTAGAGTATATCCATTTTTTCCCATCTCCTCGCCTCCTTTGGTTATATCTGATTTAGATGCAGTTGTTTAAATTTATTAAGTTTGGATTATTTATATAGATTTTTAAATATTTTTTGTGAACCAACAGAGGAAATTAAGTTATTCAAAAATTAACTATTAGTAAAACTATACTTCTAATAATAACTATTAGCAAGAAAAAAATAACATTTTACATATAATCGACTTCATAAGAAATAATAAAAAAAGAAGTCATTTTAAAATGACTTCTTAATTTATTACTATTCCAAAACTAAATTTTAATTTTCATCTTTAGTTTCAATGGAGTTCTCAGGGTAACTTGTCCAGTCTGAATAACTTCCTATGTATACTTTTCCATTGGAGAAAAATTCACTGTAAACTGCATAGTCTAAAGATGCATTTACCCCGGATCCACATGAAAATACTATATTTTTTAAGCTGTCCAGTCTCCTAAAAATTTCATTTAACTCATCAACGGATTTTATCTTCCCATCCTTTAATAATGATTTGGAATCTATAGAGAGAGCTGTAGGGAGATGTCCCGGCTTAGAATAAAAAGGTTCATTTTGCCCTAAATATCTTTCATAAGATCTGCACTCTACTAGGGAGATCTCTTTATCTATTATTGCTTCTTTAACTTCATCGATATCAACATAGAGATTATTTTGAATTTCAAAATCATACGTGCTTATTGTAGGAAATGGAGTTATATCACTAGTAACGTTTCCATTTTCTTTTATCCATTCTGGATATCCTCCATCTAATATTTTAACATCCTCATGGCCAATATATTTAAACATCCAGAAAGCTCTGGCTGCTGTAACCATCTCCTCATCGTATACGACGATAGAGCTCTCTTTTGTTATTCCCAGTCTTTCTATCTTTTGAATGAATCTATCCATCTCAGGAAGAGGTCTGGAACCCCCGTGTTCTTTTTTATCTCCTGCTAAATCTCTGTCCAGATCTATAAAAAAAGAACCATCGATGTGCTCTTCATTATATTTTTTTTGTCCGTACTCCGAATTATGTAGATCAAATCTTACGTCTAAGATTACTACGTCTTTTAAATTTTCTTTTAATTGATTTACACTTATAAAATTTTTCATTTTAAAGCCTCCTGTAAATATTTATATATTTTTTTAGTGATTTTTATAAAAACTACCTAATAATATACCATAGATAGAAAAAAAAGACCTGTTTTTTCATATAATGAATCTATCAGATAATATTTTAAAAACACTCCATTAATTTTTTTGTCTAAGATATCTACATATTTGAGATTTTTAGCTATAATCTCTCCTTCTTCTAACTTATTGATGAGTTTATACAGAGTAGAGTTATTCATAAATTAAATTTTGGAATAAACGATTTATAATATCTTGACTTTTATCAAAAAAAAAAGTAGTATATGATTATATAATCATATACTACAGGAGGAAAGTATGGAAATAATAGATATATTAAAACTGATTGCAGATAAAAATAGATTGAGAATATTAAATATACTGTACAATAAAAATAAAACCTGTGTCTGTATATTGGAAGAGATATTGGAGCTTAACCAGTCGAACCTTTCCAGGCATCTCAACAGACTAAAAAAAGCAGGAATAATTGTAGGAGAAAAAAGAGTTCAATGGGTTGATTACAGAATATCTGAAAAGTTTCTAGAAGAAAATTATTTTGTAAAAGAAATATTAGAGGAAAGATTAGATGGGGGAATATTTTTGGAAGATCTGGAAAAAACTAAAGATTTAAAATGTTAAGACAGAGATATATATAATTATATTAGGGGGAAAAGGAATGAAAAAAAAAATAGAAATTAATTTTTTTGAAAAATACCTTACAGTCTGGGTAATCTTATGTATGATAGGAGGAACATTAATCGGAAGGTATATTCCTCAAATTCCCACAGCACTGGGAAAATTGGAGTATGAAAATATATCCATGCCAATAGCAGTATTGATATGGCTTATCATCTATCCAATGATGCTTAAAATTGATTTTAAAAGTATAGTCAATGCAACTAAAAATTTAAAAGGGTTGACGATAACAACCAGTATGAACTGGCTGATTAAACCCTTTACAATGTATGCTATAGCAGTACTTTTTTTAAAAGGTATATTTGGGGGCCTTATCCCTACAGAGCTTGCGGATGAATATATCACAGGAGCAGTTTTATTGGGGGCCGCACCTTGTACAGCCATGGTATTTGTATGGAGTAAACTAACCAAAGGTGATACAGCCTATACCTTGGTACAGGTAGCAGTAAATGATCTGATTCTTCTGGTGGCATTTGTTCCTATTGTAGGTTTTTTATTAGGAGTTTCCAATGTTAGTGTACCCTATGGAACTTTATTTTTATCGGTGATTTTATTTGTGGTAACCCCTCTAGTAGCAGCATGGATAACAAGAAAATCTATAGTGGCTCATAGGGGACTGGATTATTTAGAAAATATATTTATTAAAAAATTTGATAAAAGTACTATGACGGGGTTATTATTAACACTGATCATCATATTTTCTTTTCAAGGAGAGAAATTACTGACCAATCCAATGGATATAGCTCTTATAGCTGTACCTCTGACTATACAGACATTCCTGATATTTATTATAGCCTACCTATGGGCTAAGAAATGGAATATGCCCCATGAAATTGCATCTCCAGGTGCTATGATTGGTGCCAGTAATTTCTTTGAGCTTGCAGTAGCGGTAGCCATATCAATATTTGGTATTGACTCAGGAGTAACTTTAGCAACTGTAGTAGGACTTTTAGTAGAAGTGCCTGTTATGTTAATTTTAGTAAAAATTTCAAATTCAACAAGAAAATACTTTAAGGTAAGTGTATAGATAAAAATTAAAATAAAAAGGAGAGTAAACAATGAAAATAGCATTTGTATGTAACGGAAATTCTTTTAAATCTCTTATCGGAGAAAGGTTTGGAAATGAATTCAATGATGGGAGTTTTGAAATCTATTCAGCAGGAACCAACCCAGCTGAAAAGATTAATGAAGCTGGGGAAAAGATAATGAAAGCCAAAGGATACTCAATGGAGGGATACTCTCCAAGCAGTATGGATGAATTACCTGAAAAAGTAGATGTTCTAGTGAAGATGGGATGCGATATTGACTGTCCGATCCATCATGCAGATAAAGTTGTTAATTTTGGGTTAGAAGGTATAAAGGATAAGGAAAAATGTGTTGAGATGATAGAGTTAAAGGTAAAAAAATTATTAGAAGATCTGTCACAAAATTAAATTTAAAAAGCATGTTTTAAAGGCTTCCAAGTTGGAAGCCTTTTTTTGATAAAAAATAAAAAAACCTTTAAATTATTAGAAATATATTCTATTTGCAAACTAGGTTACTAGAAGAGAGTAGGTAATTATCAATTTACATCTGAATGGTCGGCATTTGCTCTAGCAGAGATGCAGTATGTGGCAGACGAAATTGGGAACTCACCCATTGTAGATGAAAGAGCTAACTATTTTATGGGAGTAGGTTTAAGGTATAATTTTTTAAAAGAGAGAGATCTATTCTATCAAAAATGAATAAAAACAGAAAAAGGATTAAAAGTGCTGCTATAAATTATATAGTGGCTTCTTTTTTTTGATAAAATTTAGTGGTATACTTAAGTAGAAGAAAATTATAAATTAGTATTAGAAGAAGAGGCAAAGGGAAAAAAGGGGGGATCAGTGAATATAAACAGTGATACAAATTTTAAGGTGTACACACCGGATTATATAGCAAAAGAGATGGTAGACAAGAGCTTAGAAATATATTTTCATGGAGATTACAGCAGATCCAAATTTGATAACCTCAGGTGTGCTGATCTTTCGTGCGGGACGGGTAATCTTATCATTCCACTACTACAGACTATTATGGAGTTATCCAAGGGAAAATTAGGAGAGTATATCTATAACAGTTCATGGATTACAGGCTATGATATAGACGGGGAAGCCCTGGTGATATGCAAAAATAATATTTCAAAGGTGCTGGAAAAATATGAGATTGCAGATAAAGATATAAATTTAATAGAGACTAACTCCCTCATGGAGGAGATCGATGAAACCTATGATATTGTTTTAGGAAACCCTCCTTATTTTGGTGAGAAGAACAATAAAGAGATCTTTAAAGATATGAGGCAATATAAGTTCGGGAAGGAAAATTATGAGGGAAAGATGGATTACGCCTATTTTTTTATAGCCAAGGGGATAGATGTACTAAAAGACGGAGGAGTCCTGAGCTACATAACCACAAATTATTGGTTTAAAGCTGATCATGCTAAAAAACTGAGGGAGAAGATAAAAAAACATACTACCTTTAAATATATAAATAACTATAATAAATCTGTCTTTGAGGATGCTGTAGGACAGCACAACGTTGTTTTTACCCTGAAAAAGGAAAAAAAACAAGGCAGATTAGAAGTAATAGATGATAGGGAAAAATACTTTATAGATAGTGATAAAATATATAATTATAGAGATAAGATTATCCTGGCTAAAAATGATGATTTGGAACGATTGGATAAGGTATATAATGGAAGAACTCATTTCTTAGGAGAACTCCTAAATATCAATCAGGGAATAGTCAGCGGGCATGATAGGGCCTTTGTTTTTGATTCCTATGAAAAAAAATACAGTGAATATCTAAAACCATTCTATAAAAATAAAGATATAGACCAGTATTCTTATGCTTCCAATAAATACTGGATCCTCTATCTGGATTATAAGGTAGCTTTAGATAAAAAACTGGCTAAGCATATGAACCCTTATAAGGAACGACTCAGTAGGAGGAGGGAAGTTCTAAAATCCATTATTAATTGGTGGGAACTCCAGTGGGCCAGAGATGAAAAGATATTTAATGTGCCTAAGATAATCGGGAGACAGAGATCTAAGATAAATAAGTTTTCATATTCAGAAGGTGAATTCTATGGGAGTGCAGACATATATTATCTCACTCCTAAGCAAAAAGATATAAATTTATTTTATATCCTGGGTTATCTAAATTCCAAGGTTTTCTATGACTGGTTTAAATATAACGGGAAGATGAAGGGGGATAATTTAGAGCTCTACGCCACTCCTCTAAAGGAAACACCTATATATTATTCTGAAGATAAAAGTGAAATAGCCTATATTGAGAAGCTAGTGAAGAAGCAGATCAAAAATTATGAGGAGGAGACTCAAAAATTAATAGATGGATATTTTTTTGATCTAAAATATAGAAGGAAATAAAATAGAGGTTCTTATTTGGAAATTTAAATGGAAGTTAAAAAATTATATATGGTTAATAAAATTGGGCTCTGGAGAGTCCTTTTTTTATTTCATTACTATTTATTTTAGCACTGGGATCACCTGTAGCATTATATATTTTAAACTAAAAAACCTCCCAGATTATTAGAGAGGCAAACTAATAATCTGGGAGGTTTAATTTAAAAATTTTTTAGTAAAGATTTTTATAGATATTTATTATATCGGTTCTTTCTAAAGGAACATAGTTGTTGGCCAAAAGCCTTTGCTGTCCTGCAATTACTGCATCTGCAAATCCTTCAATTTCCTCTTCCTTCATCCCATATTCTTTGAGTGGTTTTCTAGAAAGTAGTTTGTCTAAAACATTTGATAAACCTGCATAAACATCTTCCCCAGCTGGGATATTCATAATATCAGCCAATACTTTATTAACTTCAGCGATCTTACCATTTGGATCCTTAGCTAAGTATGTTTTAAATACCTCTGTGAAGAACTGATAGTTAGCTTCTCCATGGGGAACATGATACACTCCTCCTAAAGGATAAGATAGTGCATGAACTGCTCCTACTCCTGCATTTCCAAATGCTATTCCTGCATAGTTACTTCCTATCATAAATTCTTCTATGATCTCTTTTCTATGATCTTCTCCATGTTCTAAAATTTCCATATATCCCTTCAGGATCATCTCAATTGCTTTGACACTGAAGATCTCAGTATACATATTTGCTTTTGGAGACACATAGGCTTCTATAGCATGGATCAAAGCATCTATTGAACTTGTTACGAAGAATTTATATGGTAAATTCATAAGTAATTCCGGAATTAATACTGCACTTTCAGGGTAAAGCTCATCTACAGCTAATCCCATCTTAGTTTTTTTAGATTTTATTTCAGAGATAGAGATATTTGTTACCTCACTTCCTGTTCCACAAGTTGTAGGTACTATGACTAATTCTCTTACTTTTTTTATCTCAACTGTTTTTTCAAAATAATTAAGGCAATCTTTGGTATCTTCTAATATCAATAATTTTGAGATATCTATGACAGATCCTCCACCTACAGCGATAACTCTTTTTATATCCTTCCCTCTGATAGCGTCCATAATATAATTTATAGTTTCATCAGAAGGTTCTCCTAAGCCAAAGCACTCGAAGAATAAATTTTCAGATTCTAAATTTAACTCTTTCATATAGTTATCAAAAAGGAAATCATGGGTAAAAAGTAAGTCCCCCTTTCCTATTTTAAATTCTGTAGCAAACTCTTTAAATTTATCAAATTTATGTATTTCTGGTTGTATTTTTAAAAGTCTCATCTATTTCTCCTCCTATTCCCAGATTTGTTCATCTGTTGGAATTATAACGTCTTCTCTAATTAAACCTATTCTAGAAACATTGATTAAATGTTTATAATCTAAATTTTCTGAAATAATATTATTTCCCCAAGTTCCACAACCTAGTGTAGTCGTAGGAGCAAATCCGTTTAACATAGATCCTCCAGCAGTTGTTGAAGAGGAAGCATTTACAACTAATCTACTTACTGTTAATAAGTTTCCAGCTAATTCAATATTTTCTAAATTAAATGAATGGATAGATGCTGTATGTCCCTTTCCTTCAAGATCTAAGTTTGTTTGAGCAATATTAATTGCGTCTTCAATAGTATCATATTCAAAAGCTGAAAGTACAGGACACATTTTTTCTTTACAAAGAAGATCTTCTGCTCCTATTCCACTGGCTTTTAAAAGTATAACTTTTGCTTCTTTTGGAACTGCTACTCCTGCCATCTCTGCAACTTTAGCAACTGACTGTCCTACAACATCTTTATTCATATGTCCACCTTCAAAAATTGTATCTCTAAACTTTTGAATATCAGCAGGATTATCGATATAGTGAGCTCCGTTTTTAACCATAGCATCTATAACTTTATTATATTCTGATTTTGGAGCGATTACTGTCTGCTCACCAGAACAAATTATACCGTTATCAAATTTTCTACCAGCTATAATTTTAGCTGCTGCATCATCGTAATTAACGCCTTTATCTACAATTACCTGAACGTTTCCTGCTCCTACTCCAAATGAAGGTTTTCCACTTGAATAAGCAGCTTTAACCATTCCCATTCCTCCAGTTGCAAGAACTACATCTACTTTTTCCATCAATTCGTTTGTATAAGCTAGAGATGGTTCTGTGATTACTTGGATAGCATCCTTTGGACATCTGATTCCATTTTCTACTAAAGCATTATTGATTCTAGCAACTGTTTCAGTAGTACAACCTTTAGATCTAGGATGTGGAGCTACGATAATTGCATTTCCCCCTTTCACAGCGAACATAGCGTTACACATAGGTGTTACTATTGGATTTGTTGTAGGAGTAACTGCTCCAACAATCCCAACAGGTTTAGCTACCATGATAAGATTTTTTTCTAAATCTCTTTCTATTATTCCTACACTTTTTTTATCTTTTAAATTGTGCCATATATTTTTAGATTTACCTTTATTTTTTCCTACTTTGTCTTCATATACACCCATTCTAGTTTCATCTACAGCCATTCTTGCAAGTTCTTCAGCATTATCATATACAGTTTTACCAATTGTTCTAACTATGGCATCTAACTCTTCTTGGCTGTATGTTGCTAATTCTCTTTGAGCTACCGTTGCTTTTTGAATCATGTTGTTGATGTAGTTTTTTGAATCCATTTTTGTTCCTCCTCTAAAAATAAGTTACTTTTATATTTTTGTACAATTATAAAATAATTTAATAATTTATGTTTCGTGCTTAGAAAGCCCATAATAATATTAAGATATAATTCTTATTTCCTTTAAAATTCTATTTTAAATAAAGTGTTTTGATAATTTCAAATAAAATCATGGTTGTTTTTATTTTTTCATAGTTCCTGTTTCTAAGAAATTTGCATGCCACGAAAGAGCTTCCTCTAAAATGTGAGGTGTATGGCAGCTATGGCATACTTCACACGCTCTGTTAAAATAGTCTCTCATTTGATCTTTGAAATCGGGATGGACACAATTTTCAATGACTAATCTTGCTTTTTCTTTTGGACTGAGTCCACGAAGGTCAGCTACACCTTGTTCTGTAACTATTATCATTGTGTCATGTTCTGTATGGTCTACATGGGAAACCATAGGTACAATCGATGAAATTTTTCCACCTTTTGCAATAGAGCTTGTACTAAAAATTGTTAGATATGCATTTCTAGCAAAGTCACCAGATCCTCCGATACCATTCATTATTTTCGATCCCATTATATGAGTTGAATTTACATTTCCGTAGATATCTACTTCGATAGCTGTATTCATTGCAATTACTCCTAATTTTCTAGCCATTTCAGGACTGTTTGAAATCTCTAATGGTCTCAAAATAATTTTATCTTTAAAGAAATCGATATTTTCTCTGAATACTTTAAGACCTCTAGGAGAAGGACTTATAGAACAGGCAGATGCTTTTTTTATCTTTCCACACTGCATGAGTTCAAGCATTGCATCCTGGATAACCTCGGTATAACAGACTAAATTTTCAAAAGTAGAATCACAGAGTCCGGCAAGAACAGCATTTGCAACATTACCTACACCAGATTGTAGAGGAAGTAGATTTTTAGTTAATCTTCCTAAAGAAACTTCTTTTTCTAAGAAATTAATAATATTTTTAGAGATAGCTCTATCCACATCAGAAATTGGTGCCAGGTCTCTTACATGGTCTTCCATATCTGAAAAAACCACAGCTGCAATTTTATCTTTATCACACACTATAAACGGTGTTCCAATCCTGTCACCAGGAGTTTTTATAGGAATGTGAGTTCTCATAGGGGGATTTTCAAGCATGTATATATCTGACATCCCTTCTAATTCTACTGGCTGCTTTGAGCTTATTTCAACGATGATCTTATCTGCATTCTTTATAAATGACGGCGAATTCCCCACTGCACTTGTAGGGATTATATTACCTTCCTCTGTTATAGCGATAGCTTCTACGATAGCTACATCAACTTTTTGTAAGACACCGTAGTTGAGATATTGAGATGAGTGACTGAGATGCATATCCAGATATTCTACCTTTCCGCAGTTTATATCCTGTCTCAATTGTTTATTTGTCTGGTAGGGAAGTCTTTTGGCAAGAATCCCTGCTTCAGCCCATGCTCCATCTACTTCTGGTCCAAGGGAGGCACCGGAGTAAAGTGTTAATTTCATTTTTTCGTTAGTGGATTTCACCCTCTCTGCAAGGGCAAGAGGGACAACCTTAGGATAACCTGAAGGAGTAAATCCACTGGTACCGATAACCATTCCATCTTTTATTAATTGAGCTGCTTCCATAGGATTCATAATTTTTTCTTTGAGTTTTTCATTTCTAATTCTAGATTGCATTTATTACACCCCTTTATTAAAAAATATTTTATCTAACTAATCTTTCGCAATATTGCACGCCTTTAAAAGTTAAATTTGAATCTTATCAAGGATTAATTATCGCAAAATATCAGCTGCTTAACTGACTGTTACATGGGTAATTTATGTAAAATAATTGTGAATAAAACCATTCCAAATAGAGCAAATGGATATGTAGCAGCGTATCCTGCTGCGGGATCATCGGTACCAATAACATCTACAGCAACTCCAAGACCAGGAGTAGAAGTCATACCACCGCAGATTGCTCCTGAAAGCATGATCCAGTTAATTTTAAATACGTATTTCCCTACAAGGAAACCTGAAAACATAGAGAATATACCGACTAGAATAGCAACTATAGACAGATAAAATCCAGCTCCTGTTATAGAATCAATAGCCGCGAATCCATATCTTAAACCAACTATAGAGAGGAAAAAAGTAAGAGCAATATCTCTGATTACTCCAAGAATTTTTTTATCCATTCTAAAAGTCATAAATCCTAATTTCCCGATATGTCCTAAGAAGATGGAAGCCGCTAAAATCCCTCCTGTAGATCCCAGACTGAAGTATCCTAAGTAGCCAAGGTTTATTTTTATCATCCCCAGTGTATAACCCATGACACAGACAAATGCAAAGGCGACGAGATCAAATGTTACAGGTTCTATATGTTTAATATTTATTTGTTTTTCTGCTTCTCTCATCTCATCTTGGAATTGCTGATGTTCCTCTTCCAAGTTTAATCTAAATAATTTAGGAAAGAGCTTCATCGCTAAGATAACGATAAGAACTCCAAATGGATACCCGATAGCATGACCTATACCTACTCCAGATTCCGCATCAATAATAAATTCGTCTGCTTGCTCTGAAGATAAGGTCGGTGTATTTTCTGGTGTGAGAGTACCATTAGAATTTAATATGTTGAGCATTATCTCTTTGTTGTGATGACTAAGTGTTGGATAGTCTACAGTCCATTCCTTAGCGTGTTCTCTAGATGTTTCAATAGCAGCAGCTAATCCAGGGGAACTGGTAAGAGCTCCGGTATAAACACCTGAAACTTCATAGGGGTTTGCTTTATTACTCAAGATAGTAAGTGTATAAGTTGTCCCCGCTCCTATAAATACAATGAGAAGCCCCAACACAATAAATTTTGTGCCGTATGTTTTTAGTATTATGGCAATTTTATCTGCAGCCAAAAGTCCGACTGCTCCTACAAAAAGAATTAAAAATAAACTAAAGAATTTTTTATCTATAACGCTGACCTTGAGCATAGAATTAAATGTAGAGGTGTAAGGTCCTTGTGCATTTATTGAAGCATTGGCCATTTTTACAACGAGCCATCCTATTACCAATCCAGAGAACAAGGCTCCAGAGGTTCCAATTTTTAATAGTTTTCCTAAAAGTAACCCTAAAAAAATTGTTACAAACATAAGAATGAAAGGATTAGTTAACCAATGAATACTTTTAAATACAAACATACACATCCCCCTTAAAAGTTATTTTTTTCACTTTAATGATTTAATTTTTACTGAGACAAATTGCCTCAGCTAAAATTAGAATTTACAGTGATATCTTTCCTCCCAATTTTTAATGAGATCTTCCCTAAAATCAGGGTGAGCAATATCTATCAATGCCCGTCCTCTTTCTTTGATGGTTTTACCTTTAAGTCTAGCAACACCATATTCAGTTACTATATAATCTACGTCATTTCTAGATGTAGTCACTACAGCACCTTCATCTAAGACTGAGACTATACGGGATACTTTTCCTTTGGCAGCTGTAGAAGGGATAGCAATAATTGATTTACCACCTTTACTCATAGTGGCTCCTCTGACAAAGTCCACCTGTCCACCTACACCGCTTATTTGTTTATATCCTATAGATTCTGAACAGACCTGACCAGTTAGGTCTAGCTGTACACATGAATTAATAGAGACCATATTATCGTTTCTAGCTATTATTACCGGATCATTGACATAATCCACTGGATAAAACTCAACTAAAGGATTATTATCTACATAATCATAGAGTGCCTTGGTTCCCATTACAAAGGTAACAACCATCTTTCCTTTATGAAAATTTTTAGCTTTATTGTTTATGACACCAGATTTTACTAGTTCTAAGACACCATCGGAGATCATCTCAGAGTGAATTCCTAAATCTTTCTTATCTTTTAAAAACAATAGAGCTGCATCTGGAATAGCACCGATCCCAAGCTGAAGGGTAGAACCATCTTCAACAAGAGATGCACAGTTTTTTCCAATAGCTTTTTCAATTTCTCCTATTTTAGGAGGATTGAGTTCAATAAGAGGTTCAGAATGTTCCACAATATAATTTATGTCTGAGATATGGATGAAAGAATCTCCCATGGTTCTCGGCATATGTTTATTTACCTGAGCAATGACAAGTTTTGAATTTTCTGCAGCTGATTTGATATAATCAATGGAGATTCCCATACTGCAGTTTCCATGTTCATCGGGAAGACTTGTTTGTATTAAAGCGGCATCTACTGGGAGATGACCATCTCTAAATAACTTGGGAACTTCATGAAAATAACATGTAGTAAAATCAGCTCTTCCGTCTTGAACTGCTTTTCTGGTACTAGCCCCTGCAAATAATGCATTATGAACAAAGTGTTTTTTCATATCATCATTAACATATTGAGCTTTTCCCATTGCAACCATATGGACAATCTCTAAATTTTCAAATTTTTCTTTATTTTTAACTAAAGCATCTATTAAAATTTTTGGTTCGGCACATGCATGAGCTACTACTACTCTGTTTTTGGAATTTATATTTAAGATTGCTTCATCTGGAGATACTAGTTTTTCTTTATACAGCTCTTTCCAGTTCATCTATTTCACTCCCTTTATTGTATATATAATTTTTTAAACATTTTTTTTAGCTAAAAGTTTTTTAGCCATCTCTATGAGGTCATCTGAAACACCGGTTTCTAAGACAACATCTTTAACTCCTACATCTTCCAAAAGAATTATTTTTTTCACAAAATCTGATGTTGTAGAACTAGCGTGGTAACACCCTACACAGCTCCCTAGTAATTTTATTTTTAAAATTTCATCTTGGACTGAAATGATTTCAATGTCACCGCCATGCTCTCTTATAGAGGGTCTTACTTTATCTGATATAATTTTTTCTATTCTTTGCAGCATTTTAATCACCTTATTTAGAAGAGAGGCCGAAGCCTCTCTTTTATTATTTTGTTTGGGTGCAACGTCATGTTGCTTATTTTTTTATTCCTGTAAGATCTTTAACCAATTGTTTTTTACCTTCAATATTTCCTTGTCTAGAGATCATAATTCTTTGAGCCTGAGGAGATCCTGCCCCATGCATTGATTCAGTTCTATATCCTACAGCAGATGCTCCTAAAGTAAGGTTTTCAATGAATCTAAGTACTTTTTGACGATTTTCTACAGGAACTTTACTGTTTCCGGCAAAGTATTTATTGCAGTATTGACCAATTACAGGATGTTTAAAGTCTATATCTGTAGGCATAGTTACCATTAATCCACCTGCGATATCTTCAGCTAATCTGGCTATCTCATATGGGAATCTAGTTACATTTTGTTTACAGACATTAGCTAAAAGAAGATCTATTTGGTAATTTCCTGCCTTGGTAGGAACTCCCTCAGTAGAACACGCAAGACCACATGCATATAGTGTTTCATTAAGATGTGTCATCTCAATAAGTTTATCCTTTACATGGGAAGCTCTGGTAACACCATTATATTCTGCTGCAAGTGCTGCTGCTCCAATAAGGGCATCTCCTACTCCTACCTTACATCCTCCATAACTCTGTCTATGGTAACCTGCAAATCTTTCTACAAGAAGTCCGGCAAATTCATATTCTCCATTTAGGTATATTCTTTCATTTGGAATGAAGACATCATTGAATACTACCAATGCTTCCTGTCCACCAAATTTAGGATTTCCTACATCTACATGTCCACCCTCTAATTTTCTACTGTCACATGATTGTCTACCGTAGATCATTAATATTCCTGGAGCATCTGATGGTATAGAGAAAGAAACTGCATAATCTTTGTCATTCTCACCCATGGCAATAGTAGGCATGATTAGATGTTCATGGGAATTTACAGCACCAGTTTGATGAGCTTTAGCTCCTCTTACTACAATTCCGTCTTCCCTTTGTTCTACTACACGAAGATAAAGGTCTAGATCTGCTTGTTGGTGAGGCGCTAATCCCCTGTCTCCCTTAGGATCTGTCATAGCTCCATCTACTGTAAGGTCGTTGTCTTGAACAAATTTCATATATTTTTTAAATCTTTCATGATAAGTTGTTCCGTATTTTTCATCTATTTCAAATGTTGTACTGAAGATAGAGTTGAAAGCATCCATCCCTACACATCTTTGGAAACATGAAGCTGTTTTTTGTCCTAACAATCTCTGCATCTTAACTTTATTTTTAAGATCTTCAGTGTTTTGATGAAGATGACAGAAACGATTGACTCTCTCTCCTGTAATATTTGAGACAGCAGTCATAACATTTTGATGCTCCTCTTCATGTGCTAAATCATAAGTAGCTGCAACTGAATTGATAGAAGGTCTGATCATAGGATGATTCGTAAAATTCTCAACCAACTCTCCCATCAAATAAACTTTTGTTTTCATTTTCTTTAAACTTTGAATATACTCTTCGCCTGTCATTAATGCCATTTTTAAACCCCTCCTAATAAAATTAGTACTATTATAAAAAAATTAATGTGTTATTTTTTAAGCGTTATGTAAGTTTAATTAATTACTTTTTTGTGAAGTTTTTATCTTTTCTTAATAATGTTTACTATATAAAAATAGAAAAATCAATGTTTTTCATAAAAAAATTAAATTTTTTTTACTATCTAAGAAAATATACCTGTGAGGGCATACCAAAGTACTATTAATTTACAATATGAACATAAAATTTTGAGATAAAATTATAGATCAAACAAAAAGTTATAAAAACTTAAATTGTGCTTGTTTGGATGCAAAAGTCATATTGCTTTTTTAGCTTTCTCTTCCATGGTTATAAGTTGGAAGAATCATCGGTGAAAACTCTCTGCTCTCTATCCCATTATTTTTTAAGTCTTTATGATATTTTTTTACATGATCAAATGTTAAATCTTTGATCTTTATATCTTTAAAATTTTCCCCAGCATGAATCCCGGCTCTTCGACCAAAAACAATTATATCCAGCAATGAGTTTCCCATAAGTCTGTTAGTTCCATGGATACCTCCAGCACATTCACCGGCTACATATAGGTTTTTAATTTTTGTCTGACCATTTTTATCTATCAATAGTCCGCCATTTTGATAGTGAAGAGTTGGGTATACTAAGATAGGTTTTTTTCTCATATCTAAACCAAATTTAAGATACATTCTCATCATTGCAGGAAGTTTTTTTTCAATTGTACCTTCCCCATGAATCATCTCAATGAGAGGAGTATCCAGCCATACACCATACCCGCCACTAGGAGTAGGAATACCATTTCCTTTTATATTACATTCTTTAATAATTGCGGAAGCTTCTACATCTCTTGTTTCCAGATGATATACAAACTGTTCCCCGTGGATATTTAGAGGCGTAGCTCCTAAACTACGAACTTTTTCTGTAACCAATGCCCCAAAAATTTGAGAGGGATAGGCTACACCGGTAGGATGATATTGAATGGTGTCTGCAAATGCAAGCTCTGCTCCGACCCTGTAACCCATCACAAGTCCGTCAGCTGTGGCACCATAATGATTGGATGTAGGGAATCCTTGATAATGAAGTCTTCCAGCTCCACCTGTTGCCATTATTACAGTCTTTGCTCTAACTACAAAATTTCTCTTAGTTTCAAGATCACAGATAATTGCTCCTGCAGCTTTACCATCGCTATCAAGGAGTAGTTCGATAACTGGAGAGAATTCTAATACCTCTATCTCTTTATTTTTAACTTCATCTCTCATAACACGCATGATTTCGGCACCACTGTAATCTGCTGCAGAATGCATTCTTTTTCTCGAAGTACCACCACCGTGATTAGTAATCATAGTTCCATCTTTTTCCTTATCAAACATTACACCTAGATCGTCTAACCATTTGATTGCAGAGGGAGCATCTTTTACCAAAGTGCTTGCAAGCTCAGGAACATTGGTATAATGTCCTCCACCCATGACATCTAAATAGTGTTTTGCAGGAGAATCATTAGGTTTATCTGCCGCTTGAATTCCTCCCTCAGCCATCATAGTATTAGCATCACCAAAACGTAGTTTAGTGGCAATCAATACTTTGGCTCCTCTTTTGTGGGCTTCTAGTGCAGCAGCGGCACCTGCTCCCCCTCCTCCTATGATCAGGATATCTGTATCGTAGTCTATTTTATCTAGATTTATTTCAAGATTTTCAAGCTTACTTTTACCTTCTAAGAGAACCCCTAATTCATTGGGAACCCTATTTCCTTTATTGACTCCATGTTTCAAATACATAAACCCTTTATCGCTATAATCAGGATGATTTTCGTTTAAAACATCTATTTTACCCTCTGGAGACATCCTTGGAAAATTTATTCCAATTCTTTGGGAACGCGTCTCTTCTACTTTTTTAGATAATTCCCTCATCTCTGCTGTGTACATTAAATACCTCCCCATGAATATTAGTTTATTCCTTTACAATTTTATTTGTTTTTAAAGGCCTGCAATATCAGTAAATATAAGTTATTTACTGATATCTCTAGAATTATATAATTCTTTTAATTCTTCGATATTTTTGTCCATAACTTCTTTCAGTGATTCATCGTGTTCCCCGGCTTTTATCTCTGCTACTCTATCGTTTAAATGCTCTGTTTTAGGAACAATATATTTACCTGTAAGACGCCGTGCCAAAAGAGCTACATTATAATGAGTTATCCCTGCAGGGCACCTGGATGCACATATTCCGCATGATACACAGTCAAAAGATTCATGTGCACATTTTTCAAATTCACCCCTCTGGGCATGGGCAATATATTGCATAACGTTTAAATCTTGAGGGCAGCCATTTGTGCATGAATTACACCCTATACACTTATAAATTTCAGGATAAAATTCTGCCATAGTATCCATAGTAGGTTTAAATTTATCTATATCGTACAGTGGTTTTTCCCCTGGGAAAAATGGAAGCTGTGTAAAATACATCCCATCTTCAACCTTTGTTTGGCATGCAAGGGCTATTTTTAATTCTTTATCTCCCTTGACTCTGTAGATAGTAGAACATGCACCACAGAATCCAGATCTGCATCCGCAGCCTTTAGTTAATTGATATCCCGCATATTCCATAGAATCCATGATTGTTAAAGTAGAAGGTACTGTGTATTTTTTACCAAATATATATACATCGATCATTTTTTTTTCAGACATCTATGTCCCCCTTGCTATTTATTATTTATTATTCATTGATGTTTCACGTTTACAAAGCCAACGATAATATTAAAATATAATTGTTACTTTCTTTAAAATTCTATTTTAAATAATGTGTTTTGAGATTCACGAATATTAAAATTAAGTATATTTAAAACTTAATTTTAAATGTGATTTAAAGAAAAATTATTGCTGTTTGCCCGCCTCTGGCGGGCAAACTCTAGGATTTTTAATACTCACATTTTTGCAAAAGTTTAATTATTTAGTGATATTATTAAATAAATTAATTAATATTCATTTGGAAGTTCCATAATTTCATCACATCTAAATACAGGACCATCTTTACATACGTATTTATCCCCTATATTACAACGTCCGCATTTTCCAATTCCGCACTTCATCTTTAATTCCAAAGTAGTATAAACCTGTTCCTTTTTAAATCCCATCTCCTCCAATGCCTGAAGGGTATACTTTATCATGATAGGCGGTCCGCAGACCAAAGCGATCTTATTACTGCCAAAATTTAAAGTTTTTACGAAGTTAGGAACAAAACCTACATGTCCATTCCAATTTTCAGATACATTATCTACTGTAAGGTGTACCGCAGTTTCTTTTTCATTTGGCCAGACATCAAAGATATCCTTTGAATGCACTAAATCTCCAGGTGTACGGGCACCATAAACAATATCTACCTTTCCAAAATCTCCCCTATTGTCCATCACATAATTAATTACAGAACGCAGAGGAGCCAGTCCTATCCCTCCTCCTATAAAGACTAAATCTTTATTTTTTAGATCTTCTACAGGAAAATTGTTTCCATAGGGACCCCTTACACCAACTTCAGAACCAGGTTCAAGCTCGTGTAAATAATCTGTGACAGTACCGCATTTTTTGATACTGCACTCTATATATTCCTCCTGTGTAGGAGAGGAAGTTATTGAAAAAATAGCCTCTCCTATTGGGGGGATAGAGATCATAGCACATTGTCCAGGAAGAAATTCAAAAGGCTTTTTCCCAAAACTATCAACTATTTTAAAAGTAGTAACATCATGTGTATCTACTCTGACCTCCTTTATAACAGCTATTTGAGGTATCAATGGATCTTGATCATGACAACTACAACTCATTATTTTCACCGCCTAATTTTTTTATTATTTTTACAATGTCTATATGTACTGGGCATTTGTCGACACATCTTCCACAGCCTACACATGAATAATCTCCTTCATGATTCTTAGGATAATAGACAAGTTTATGCATAAACCTCTGTCTCAGTCTCTGCATCTGGGTGGTTCTGGGATTTCCATGGGCCATAAGTGTAAAATCCGAGGACATACAAGAATCCCAGCAACGAAATTTTTCACCGTGATCGTTTCCCTTATAATCCTGGAGATCGTAGCAGTGACAAGTAGGACAGAGGTATGAGCACGTCCCACAGGCAAGACACTTTTCACTGAATTCATTCCATATCTCTTCCTTATCAAATATTTCCTGCTGGGTTCCTTTTATCTTAGAAAGATCTAAATTATTGAATGGAAGATCTTCTAATTTTTCATGGATATTATTTTTTTCTTTTTCTAAATTTTGAATATCTTTTTCATCTGTATCTGTAAAAAAATCATTTACATTTTCCATCAATTTTTGACCTTTTTCACTTTGAGGTTTCCATAGATAAGAATCTCCTATATCCCATGCAGCTATGTCTGTCCCCTTAGGCACTGATGCAGCATCTATTCCAAAAGAAGTACAAAAACAAGTATCTTCAGGATTAGAGCAGGCAAGAGAGATGATGGTTCCTCTATCCCTATGTTCTTTATAATAAGTATCTATAGGTTCTCTTAAAAATATATTATCTAAAAGTTTAAAACTCTTTACATCACAGGGTCTTACACCAAAAATAACATATTCATCTCCTACAGCTTTTACAGCTTTAAGGCTTAGTTTGTTATTTTGATTTTTAAATTTGAGATAAGTTTCTGTCTGAGGAAAAACAAGATGTTTACACGAAGCATTTGTTCTTACTCTGTCTAGATTAACTTTTTCATCCTCCTTCCAAAGGGAAAAATTAAGTGTTTTATTTTTTTCAATAGGAAGAAATAAATCGAAGTCAGAACTGATTTTTTGCCACAATTCAGGCAATTTAGTCTTTAAAATCTTTTTCATTATTTTCCTCCTTTTTTTGAAAATGTATCTGTATCTTCTAGTTTAAACGTAACCAGTGGTGCTGGAGTTGTAGAATCCATACCAGCATTAAATTCACCATAGACCTCACTTATATCTTTTATTATCTTTCGATTTAGTAGATCAAGAGGAATCCCTTCAGGACAGACCCTTGCACATTCACCACAATCTACACAACGACCTGCCACATGGTAAGCTCTTACAATATGAAAAAAAGTATCTTCCCCTTCTGTCTTAGCTTTTCCAGAGACTTCTGCATCTTCATTGTCAAATATACACTTTACACAACTGCAGGCAGGACAGATATCACGACATGCATTACATCTGATACATCTTTGAAATTCTTCCTTCCAAAAATTGTAACGTTCATCAGGGGACATGGATTCGATCTCTTGAACTCTCTTAAATCTGTCCTCTTTATCTTCATTGTTTTCGATTTCATCCCCTAAAAGATGGTCATAAACCACTGGATTAGGAGAGATACATGTTATGCATTTATCATATTTTATCTCACGTTCTAAAACATCCTTACTCTTATTCTTACTGCTTAAAGTGAAGCCATTTTCAGACTTTTTTACCTCTCTGACTCTATCGTTTAACATTATTTTTTTTACTTTTTCAGGATCAACCATCCCTTGGCAGGGGATTCCATAGAGGACTACATCGTCCCTGTTTATCCTGTTATCTTTTAGAAGCTGGTTAAAAGCAGTTGAATCGCAGCCTTTAAGAAAAATTCCTATTTTGTCATGTTTTGAAAGTTCCTTGATAAGAAATTTACTGAGATTGTTTATACAGAATAAATCCCAGATCAAAGTATCGGTATCTTCTGGCTTAGTGATAAATACCGGATACGAGTCAGACCATAGATCCCCTTTTTTCCACCCTAAAATTTTGTCTACTTCTTTATTTATAAGAGCCTGTTTTGCAACAGCTCTGATTTTTTTAGTTATATTTTCCATCTGGCATCCCTCAACTTTTTATTTGGCCCAAGTTTATAAACATCTTCCAATATATCATTCATCACAGTTGCAAATTTATTTCCTTCTGCTGCCGAGATCCAATCGACTTTAAAACGTTCTTTTTCTATCCCTATATATTCTGTTAAATTTGTTATAAGTGAAAATCGACGTCTTGTATGGTAGTTACCTGTAGAATAGTGGCAATCTCCTGGATGACACCCGGCTATTACTACACCATCAGCTCCATTTTGGAATGCTCTTAGTACAAAATTGATATTTACTCTGCAAGAACATGGAACACGTATAATTTTTATGTTAGCAGGATAGTTTAATCTGCTAGTTCCAGCCAGGTCTGCACCTGCATAGCTGCACCAATTACAGCAAAATGCGACTATTAATGGCTTGAACTCCTCATCTTTATTGGCGACATTAGTATTTAATGACATATTGCATCTACCTCCGCTAAGATCTGTTTATTTGTAAATCCTTTGAGGTCTATTGCACCAGGCCTGCAGGTAACGGTACACCCTCCACACCCGTGACAGAGAGCTTCATTCACATCAGCTACTACTTTTTTTATTTTTTTTCCATGATCATTAACCTCTATATCTTTATAGGAGATAGCATCGTATGGGCACATTTTTGTACATGCAAGGCATCCACTGCATAGAGATTCATCTACTGCAGAGACACAAGGGTTATTGACAAGTTTTGATTTATTTAAAAGACCAATAACTTTGGCAGCAGCAGCACTTGATTGAGCTACAGTTTCAGGGATGTCTTTAGGTCCCTGACAGGCACCTGCTAGGTATATTCCTGCTGAAGCTGTTTCTACAGGACGAAGTTTCGGATGAGCTTCTGTAAAAAAGTTATTAATATCGGTACTGATATTAAGTTTTCTTTTTAGATCGACAGCATCGTTTTTAGCTTTTGTGGCAGCCGCTAATACAACCATATCTGCATCGATCACAAGGGTTTCACCACTCATGGTATCTACTCCATGAACCATAAGTTTTTTTCCTTCAGGAAAAATTTTTCCAACCATTCCTTTAATATATTGAACTCCATATTTTTCTACTGCTCTCCTTTGAAATTCATCAAAATTCTTTCCAGGAGTACGTACATCGATATAAAATACATATGCTTCTATATCAGGATATTTTTCCTTTATCAACATGGAATGTTTAGCCGTATACATACAACAAATTTTTGAACAATATGATTTACCTCTTTCAGTTTTATCTCTAGAACCGACACATTGTATAAATACTACTTTTTTTGGTTTTTTTCCATCAGATGGACGTAAAAACTTTCCATTTGTCGGCCCGGCAGCATTTGTAATTCTTTCAAATTCAAGAGATGTAATTACATCTGGATGATCATATTGATATTCTCCAAATTTATTTAAATCAATGATATCGTAACCACTAGCTACCACTATGGCACCATATTCTTCGGTTATTACTTCATCTTTATCATCAAATTTAATAGCTCCTGAAGGACATAGTTTTTCACATAAACCACACTTTCCTGTTTTTAATTTAATACATTCATCTGTATCGATAACCGGTACATTAGGAACAGCTTGTGCAAATGGAATATAGACTGCACCTCTATTTTTAAGTCCCTCTTCAAATTCACTTTTAGCTTTTTTAGAAGGACATTTATCAGTACATATTCTACATCCAGTACATTTTTCCATATCAATATAACGGGCTTTTTTCTTTATTTGGACATTAAAATTACCTACATAACCACTAATCTTTTCAACTTCACTATAGGTGTGAAGTGTTATGTTTGGATGTTTTGCAGCATCTACCATTTTTGGTGTCAAGATACATGCTGAACAGTCCAAAGTAGGAAACGTTTTATCTAATTGAGCCATCTTCCCACCGATACTAGGCGTTTTTTCTACAATATCTACCTTGTATCCAGCATCTGCAATATCCAATGCAGATTGGATACCAGCTATTCCACCACCAATTATCAGTGCTTTTTTTACTACATCAATCTCTCCTGGAACTAACTCGCTATTCAAAGTAGCTTTAGCCACTGCTGCTCTTGTAAGAGCTATAGCTTTTTCAGTTCCAGCTTCTTTATCTTTATGTACCCAAGAGCACTGCTCCCTTATATTAGCAATCTCTACTAAGTATGGGTTTATTCCAGCTTCTTCTGCTGCTCTACGAAATGTATTTTCATGCATCCTAGGAGAACATGCAGCGATTACAACCCGGTCTAAGTTGTGTTTATCTATAACTTCCTTCATCATATTTTGCCCAATCTCAGAACACATATACTGATAATCCGCAGCGTATGCAACTCCTGACATTTTTTTTGCTTCTTCTACAACCTGTTTTACATCGACAGTAGCGGCTATATTTGAACCGCACCAGCATACAAAAACTCCAATTTTTCGCAACTTTATACCCCCTTGCAAGATAATATCTATTTACTGTATTTACGAAGTGCACTTACAACAGCCTGTTGTGGCATTTTTTGATCTGTCATTAACTGCCCTATATTTTGAACTTTCAATCTATCATTTCCTTTCTGTCTCAAACTAATAAGACGTATAGCTTCCATGAGTTTAGCCAGATCAACTCCTCTTGGGCAACGAGCCGCACAGGTAAAACACGATGCACAACTCCAGATTGTTTTACTGTGAATAACTTTATCAAACTGACCTAATTGAAGGTGTCTTAAAATTTGATGAGGAAGTATATCCATCTCTGTAATTGCCGGGCACCCTGCAGTACATTTTCCACATTGCATGCAGTCGTTGACCATCTCATTACTTATTTTTTTTATTTGTAAGATATCTTTTTCGTATTTATCGGGAATATGTTTTGTTCTACTCATTTTCCGCCTCCTAATAAAAATAATTATTTCACATTTAAAGCTTCAGCTAAAAGTTCTGTAAAATAAACAACCGATATATTATTGACCTTGGCTTCATGACTATTCTCTAGATTATATTTACATAGAGGACATGCAGTTACGATCTCTTGAATTTCATTTGTGACAGCAGATTTTATAATATTATTTGTCATTTCTTCTGTTATAGATTTATTTTCGGTTACCAGATATCCACCGCAACATTCTGTTCTGTAAGGATATTTTATAGCCTTCCCTCCTAATGCATCTATAAAATTTTCAATGATAGTAGGATTTTCCGAATCATCAAACTTCATATCTTTCTCTGGTCTGAGGAGGAGACATCCATAATAAGCTCCTATTTTACGGTCATTGAGAGACACTTTTACTTTTTCGGATAATTTATCAAACCCATAATCATCCCTTATCATCTCTAAAAAATGAATGACCTCTCCATCACCATTGTAATTATTTTCAAGTTTGAGATAATTATTGACCTTGTCCCTGACTTCAATTTTATCCTTCATATCTTTATTGACTCTTTTAATAACGTGATGACAGGCAGAGCAAAGAGTCACTAGTTTTTCTCCCCGTTCCTGTGCTACTGAAAGACTCCTAACGGAAGATAGTTTTGTAACAATCTCATCTTCTCCCATTGGATATACTGCACCACAGCACTGCCAGTCTTTTTGTTCTATCAATTCAATCCCTAATTCGCTGGCTGAATCCAAAGCAAATTTTTCAAGTTCTTGTGCTTTTGTTTTTAAGGTACATCCCGGATAATAGCTATATTTCATTTATTTAATCTGTACCTTAAGATATAAATGGTACAGACCTTCACCCCCCTTTTTTTTATTTCAAATATAATATTGTTAAATTTTTAACAAAGTTGGTTGTAAAAAAAATTGATAATAACATCAATTTTTGATTTTAGAAAAAGTTTATATCAACATATAATGATTCTAAAATATAAGAATAAATTTAAAAAAATACTATAAAAACAAATCTAATAATATATATAGCTCAGAAAAAACTAAAAATCAACTAAAAAAAATAAAAAAAATAAAATAACTAAAATTAGTTACTTTATGCCTATTTTATGAGTTATTTAATTTTATAAGGAAATAAATCACGCCCCATGAAATATTCTGGGGCGTTAATTATTATTTTCTTGTTAAGTTATTTTCAATAGCAATTTTTTTAACAGTTTCTGCTACTACTGATGCGACCCTATCATCAAATGGGCTAGGAATGATATAATCTGCTCTTAATTCATCTTCCTTTAACACGTTAGCGATACCATATGCAGCTGCTATTTTCATCTCATCGTTAATTACTGTAGCTCCTGCCTCTAAAGCTCCTTTGAATAACCCCGGGAACGCCAATACATTATTTACTTGGTTAGGATAATCTGATCTACCTGTTCCTACTACTGCCGCTCCTGCTTCTAAAGCATCTTCAGGCATGATCTCAGGTGTAGGATTTGCCATAGCTAAAATAATAGGATCTGTATTCATAGATCTGACCATATCTTTAGTAAGCATATTAGGTCCAGATACTCCTACAAATATATCCGTTCCTTTAACTAATCCCGCTACTGAGTCTTCCTCTAAGTTTTCTGGAGTATCTATGATATTTTGATCTAATAATTCCTTTACTAGAAATCTATATTTCTCATATTTTTTCTGCATTATAACACCCTTTGAGTTATAAGCATATAATGATTTGACTCCTAACCCTTTAAGCATTCTAGCAATAGATGATCCAGCCGAACCAGTACCAATCATAGATACTCTTAAATCAGATATGTTTTTACCTAACAATTTAGCAGAATTTATTATTGCAGCTGTAGTAACTATTGCCGTACCATGTTGGTCATCATGGAATACAGGAATATCTAACTCTTCGATTAATCTTCTTTCAATTTCAACACATTTAGGAGCTGCTATATCCTCTAGGTTTATCCCCCCAAAACTAGGTGCTAATAACTTACAAGTTTTGATAATTTCTTCGGTATCTGTAGTATCTAAGCAGATAGGGAATGCATCTACCCCACCAAATTCTTTGAATAAGATAGCTTTCCCTTCCATTACAGGCAATGCGGCTTCAGGACCAATATCTCCTAATCCTAATACTGCGGTACCATCTGTGATTACTGCAACCATATTCCCTTTGGCTGTATACTTATAAACATCACTTTTGTTTTCTGCTATTTTTTTACAAGGCTCTGCTACACCTGGTGAATATGCCAAACTTAAATCTTCTTTAGTAGCCACTGATACCTTTGAAATAACTTCAATCTTACCTTTGTGTTGATCGTGTAGTTTTAATGATTCTTCGTATACTCTCATACTAATATTCCTCCTGTTTATTTTGTTCCTCATAGTGAGGTTTTTGCAAATTTTATTTATTTTCACAGTTATATTCTTTTTGACCTATCTCATATAGGTCATTTCCATATAGATCATTTATAACAATAGCAGGAAAATCTACCACTTCCATCTTCCTAATAGCTTCAGATCCTAAATCATCATATGCAATAACTTCAGATTTTTTAATAGATTGAGCTATAAGAGCTGCTGCACCACCCACTGCTGCAAAATATATAGTTTTATGATTTATAATAGAATCTCTTACTTCTTGATTTCTAGCTCCTTTACCTATCATTCCTTTCAATCCAGCTTCAATTAATTTTGGTGCATATGGATCCATTCTATAAGAAGTTGTAGGACCTGCACTTCCTATGGCTTTCCCTGGTTTAGCAGGAGTTGGTCCTACATAATAGATTATTTGTCCCTTTGGATCAAAGGGAAGATCTTTCCCCTCTTCTAATAATTTAATTAATCTAGCGTGAGCAGCATCTCTTGCTGTATATATGATCCCCGAGATCTTTACAGTATCTCCTGCTTTTAATTTTTCTATATCATGATCTTTTAATGGCGTTGTTAACTTCATTTTATAACCTCCATAATAAATTCTAATTTTTTATTGGATCTACGTCATATTACTTTTTATACGTTATCTGTGACTAAAGTTTTTTTCATTAATCTACACTAAATTAATTTGAGTTGCTGCTTGTAGAAAAGACTTAAGAAGATTTAACTCCTCCTTTTTATGGTTTCGCGAGGTTACGACTATTAGAAAATTATAAAGAGTCCCTCTTTTATACAGGTTCAAGAAAAAACATTTTTCACTCCTTTTCAAGGAGCGAGATACTTTTTCTCTGTAGCTAGAAATAAGTATCCAAAAAGAGCCAGAAGATTTATAATTGTCTTAATAAGTAAATCACGATTGTCATTGTAGAAACAGTACTGCTGAAGTGGAACGACTATAAACTTCGCTTTAAACCAAAAAAATATCCCTGGGAATCTCTGTGTTGATAGATTTTTTTAACTTTGAAAGTGATATTACTTTGTACTTTCATGTATACTAGAGCGTTCAACAAATTAAGTTCCGCAGTGTAACGAGGACTGTAGCTTTCAAAGCTCGTATATTAATATTTTACTTAGGAACAATATTCAAAGTTTGAGCTTTTCTTTCCTCTGTTTCTTTTACTCACTAAAAGAAATAGAGCCAGTTAAGAGTGGAACCCTTAGAATTTATTAGTGTAGTTCTTTATCTCATTTTCTCAAAATTCTATATTTATGAAATAAACTAATAGTTCTATGACCCTTGTGGTTACTCTGTGATGAAGAATTAATATTTTATAGGATTACTTCTTTATGTCTAGCAGCATGACAGTTTATATTGATGGCAACTGGCAGTGATGCAATATGGCAGGGATAAGCTTCTATTTTTACTGAAAGTGCAGTATTTCTTCCACCTAATCCCATGGGTCCTACTCCAGTTTTATTTACTAACTCTAATAATTCGTCTTCTAATTTAGCATTTATAGGATTTGAGCTGCTGTCATTGACATCTCTCATAAGGGATTCTTTAGCTAATAGTGCAGCCTTTTCAAAAGATCCCCCTATTCCTACTCCTACAATAATTGGAGGACATGGGTTCCCACCGGCACTCTTAATTGTCTCCACAACAAATTGTTTGATACCTTCGATACCATCAGCTGGTTTTAACATCTTGATAGCACTCATATTTTCGCTTCCTCCGCCCTTAGGAGCAAGTACAATTTTCACCTTATCGCTTCCAGGTACCAGCTTAGTATGAATTATTCCGGGAGTATTATCCTTTGTATTTACTCTGTCTAAAGGATCTTTAACAACAGATTTTCTCAATAATCCTTTTTCATAGCCCCTTCTAATTCCTTCATTGACAGCCTCGTATATATCGCCATCTATATAAACTTCGGTACCTATTTCTAAAAATACCACTACTATACCAGTATCTTGACACATAGGAACTCTATTTTCTTTAGCCAGTTCATGATTTTCAACTATTTGGTCTAATATATTTTTCCCTACAGGTGAAATTTCTGTTTCAGCCATTTTTTTTAAATTATCCAGAACATCGGAACCTAAATAGAAATTGGCATCCATACACATTTTTTCTACAGCATCTGTTACCTTAATTAAATCCAAGCTTTTCATCTAATCACTCCTCAAGTTATTAATATTGTATTGCCTTTTTTACTATTACAGTCTAAATAAATGCTATTTAAACTTCCAATATATTTTATGTTAATTTTTTAACAAAGTTAGCTGTAAAAAAAATTGATAGTAATATCAATTTTAGAGTAAGGTTATATTGAAATATAATAATTCAAAAATATAAGTATAAATTGTATAAAAACATTACAAAAATATATCTAATAAGATATATAACTCAAATTTTACTAAAAATCAAATAAAAAAATAAATATTTTTTAATGGAGGTATAAAAAATAATACTAACTATGTAGGCATTATAAGATATAATACTATAGAGGTGAGAAATGTATTTAAATGAGAAAAAAATATTAACACAAATCTATAGGTGGTTTTCATTTTATGAAAAAAATTCAACTTTAGAATCTCAATTAAAGATATTGAGTAAGAATATATCTATTGATTCAGGATTAGAAAAAGTTTTTGGCGTAGATGACTATAAAAATAAACTAGATTTAATCCCTAAAAATTGGGAAAGTCTGTACAATATTTTAGCTTTTGAGATTGAAAGTAGAAAAAATGGAAGTTATATAGTTGATACTTTAGTAGAATATGATAATTTAGGAGTAGAAGAGAACTTGAAGACAACTTTTAAATATATTTTTAGTCTAAAGTATGAAAAAAATGGAAAAAACAAGATGTTCATGCCTTTAATTCAGAGTGTAAGGGTATCTACACTGGGGATTCATGATCATGTTTTAGAAAAAAATATAAATAAGATCTTGGCATCACTGAATTATTTTTACCTTTTAATCGATAAAAACGACAAAGAAGTAGAATGTTTTAAAGAAATATTAAGTGAAAGTTTTAATCTGGATTTTCAGGGGAAAAATATTGATTCATTTAAAAGTCTAAAAAAATATTATATATCCAACAGTAAGGAGTATAAAAATTTAGACCATAGGATTGAAGATATTGAGATATTAGAAATTAAAAAAAATTATTATAAGATACAATTAATAATAAGTTTAAAGAAAGTAGACAGAAGAGATAACCTTTCGGAAAAAGAATTTTATGTAGACATAGAATTAGAGGATTGCGGCTCAGATTTATTGAAGATAATATCACTTAAAAATCAAGGTTGAGGAGGGAAAGATGTTTAAAAAAATAGAGATATCGAAAATAGGAAATGTCTTTGATTTGATTGGAAAAGATTGGATGCTGATTACAGCAGGAGATGAGAAAAAGGTTAATACAATGACAGCAGCCTGGGGAACATTAGGTGTGATGTGGAATAAGAATGTAGCCATGATAGCAGTAAGACCTGAAAGATACACCTATGAATTTATTGAGGAAAATGAGTATTTTACCCTATCTTTTTTTGATGAAAAGTACAAAAAAGATTTAGTTTATTTAGGTACTAAATCTGGAAGAGATGAAGATAAGATAGAAAATAGTAATTTAAATTTAGTAAAAGGGGAAAACCTGCCTTATTTTCAGGAAGCTAAATTAATAATAAAGTGTAAAAAAATATTTAGAAGTGAAATAGGGAAAGAAAACTTTTTAGATAATAATATAAATTCCTGGTATGATGGTCCAAATGATATTGGAGGAGAACATATCTTCTATATGGCCGAAATAATAGAGGTTTTAGAGTGTAGATAGACGTGACTTTTCATCTAAACAGTCCTTGGTAATTAGATAATAAAAAAAGAGAGCAATAATAAAAATTATTGCTCTCTTATATAAATTTTTATAAATTTTCGTTAAATTTTCTTATTTCAGCTTTAATCTCTTCAGCAGTGGCCATAGCCATTACTCTTTCAACTAATGCTTCACATTCTTTTTTATCTAAGTGGATAATATTTCTTTTAATACCTAATACAGATATAGCAGACATTGAGAATGCATCTAATCCCATACCAAATAAGATAGGAGTAGCTAATTCGTCTCCTGCAAATTCTCCACACATAGAGATATTGATTCCACCTGCATGAGCACCTTCAATAGATAATTTGATAGCTGCTAATACACCAGGGTTGAAAGAATCGTAAAGATTAGAGATTTTTTCATTTCCTCTGTCTACAGCTAGTGTATATTGAGTCAGGTCATTAGTACCAATTGAGAAGAAGTCTACTTCTTCAGCAAAATATTTTGCTCTAAATGCTACAGATGGAGTTTCAACCATTATACCTAATTGAATATTTTCATCAAAGTTGATACCTTCACTTTTTAATTCTGCTTTACACTCTTCTAAGATAACCTTAGATTTTCTAACTTCATCCAATGAAATAATCATAGGAAGCATGATCTTAACATATCCAAATCCAGAGGCTCTAAGTAAGGCCCTGTATTGAGTTTTTAAAATTTCAGTTCTGTCTAAACAAACTCTGATTGCTCTCCATCCTAAAAATGGATTCTCCTCTTCAGGTAGTTCCATATAAGATAGTGCTTTGTCTCCACCGATATCCATTGTTCTAATAGTTACAGGAAGTCCATTCATTCTTTCTGCAACTTCTTTGTATGCCTCAAATTGTTCCTCTTCAGTAGGGAACTTGTCAGAGTTCATAAATAAGAATTCAGTTCTATAAAGACCGATTCCATCTGCTCCATTTCTAAGAACACCTTCAATATCAGAAGGCCCACCAATGTTAGCCCATGCTCCTACAGTAATACCGTCTTTAGATGTAGCTTTTTTATCTTTTAATTCTTTTAATTCTTCTTTTTCAACATTGAATTTTTCCTTTGATTTAATAGCTTCTACAATCTCATCGTTGGTAGGATTAATAATAACTTTACCAGTCAATGCATCTACAATGATTGTTTCGTCATCTTTTGCATCGTCTAAGATAGTCTTTGTACCTACAACAGCAGGAAGCTCTAAAGATCTAGCCATGATAGATGAATGAGCAGTTTTCCCACCTATTTGTGTAACGAATGCTACAACATTTTTAAGGTCTATTTGAGCTGTATCTGATGGTGTTAAATCGTTTGCCACGATAACAGTATCAGCAGGAAGATTTCCTAAATCTATAATTGGAGTTCCTGTGATGTTATATAACCATCTTTTAGCAATATCTCTAAGATCTGCTACTCTTTCTCTCAAATATGGGTCATCTAAGTTTTCTAGCATATCGCAATATACTTCTATTCCTTGAGTCAATGCATATTCTGCAGAAATTTGATCATCTTCGATTAATTCAACTACTTCTTCAAATAGATCTTCATCTTCTAAAAGAGTGATATGACCATCAAAAATAGTAGCTTTATCCTCTCCTAATTTCTTAGCAGTCATCTTTCTGATTTCGAATAATTGCTCTCTAGATTCATCTCTACCATCTAATAATCTTTTTTCTTCATTCTTTGTATCCATTACTTTATCTTTATTGATAACCAATTCTGTTTCTTTATATAAAAATACTTTTCCAACAACAATTCCTGGAGAAGCATCTATACCTTCTATTAATTTTCTCATTTGAGAACCTCCGTAATTAAAAAATTTTAAAAAAAAGATAGAAGGTCAAACCTTCTATCTTAAGTGATTAGTCTCTTAAGTTTGCTAAAAGATCTGTTAATTTCTCAACAGCAGTATCAGCGTCTGATCCTTCTGCATGAACAGTTACGTTAGTTCCCTTTTTTATCCCTAAAGATAATAATTTTAATAAAGATGTTCCTTTTACTTTTTTACCAGATTCATTTTCAACTTCAATTTTTGATTCGAAAGTTTTAGCTACAGTTACGAACTCATTTCCTGGTCTTGTATGTAAGCCTGTGTCATTTGTTATTTCTACTGTTTTTGATGCCATTTTTTTTAATCCTCCTAATAATTTGAATAAATGTTTCTACAAATTTAGAATATCATAATTCAAAAAAAAGTGCAAATAATTTCGTTAAAACATGTCCATAAAACCCACATTATCCGTAAATAGAACTTAAGGTCTTAAAGTTGACAACCACTCTAGATCTACATCCTCATTATAATCGATCCCATCTGCTTCAAAACCATTTAAATTCATAAAATATTTTTTATATAATTTAAAATCGCATAACTCTTTGAAGTTCTCTTCTGTAATATCTTTATAGATATTCACACTTTCTTCCTGGATATCATTGCTTAATTCCCAAGAATCTGGTCTCATTCTACCTTGTACATCAAAATTAGGAGAATCTCCATATATCATGTCAGCAAGAAGTCTGTGAGTGTGTTCCATACACGGCTCTTCCTGTCCTTTTTCTGCCATAACTTTGAATAATACAGAAGCATAGATAGAAAAACATGGAATAAATGCACTGGCCTTTGTGGTGATTGCTCTGTTGACAGAAGTATACGCTTCTCCGCCCAATTTCTCACTAACCAAAGTATTTAATTTTATAGCGCTATTTTCTAAATGTTCTTTTGCTCTACCGATAGTTCCATCTCTATATACTGCACGAGTTATATCTCCGCCAATATATGAATAAGCTACACTTTTAAATCCATCGTTACAAACACCTTCATCTACTAAAGCATTTACCCAATGGCTCCAGTCTTCTCCGCCCATAACTTTTACAGTATTTTCAATTTCTTCCTCTGTCGCAGAGTCAACACTTAAATACTCGATCTCTTCTTTTTGAATATTTAATGTATATCCACCAAATTCTTCATTTATAGGTTTGATGCAAGATCTATGAACAACTCCAGTATCAGGATCTTGTCTTACTCCAGAAGCGACACTATATATTAGAAGGTCAATTTTCCCTCCAAATTCATCTTTTATATATTCAATAACTTCTTTTCTCATATCATGGGAAAAAGCATCCCCAATAAAGTTTTTAGCAACTAAGCCTTCTTTTTCCGCGGCCTCTTTAAACCAAATGTTGTTATACCAACCAGCACTTCCAACTTTTTTCTCTGTCCCTTCTTTTTCAAATGAGACTCCAATGGTATCAGATTTACTTCCACCAAATGCTAATGAAATTCTAGTAGATAATCCATATCCTGAAGACGCTCCTAAAATCAGTACTTTTTTCGCACCTTCATACTGCTTACTATTTTTTGCAACCTTAATTTGATCTTCAACTATTTTTTTACATCCCATGGGATGGCAGTTTAGAGCTAAACTTCCTCTTACTCTTGGTTTAATTATCATGTTTATTAAACACCTCCGTCTGATTAGTTTATCATAATATTTACTATATTTACAAGGTAATTTATAATATCTACCTTATTAAATTACTGTTGTAATTTAATAATTATTGTTAATTTTGTAACTAAAGCCCTATAAATGTTAACTTTTTTCTAAAATGGTTACTTTTGTTGAGTTTAAAGAAGGTTAAAAGCTGACTGCCCGCCTTCGGCGGACAAACATATTAGTGTGAAGAACTTATCATAGTGTAATATAAAATTTAAAAAAATATAATCTTGGATTTGAAAAACTATATACTTTTATAGGAATATATAGTTATAATTAGTAAGGTATAATATAGGTATACACACAAATAACTATAAATCCTACCATATAATATAGATGAAAATTGCAATAAGGAGTTGGTAAAGATGGAATTAACTATAAAAAAATTTATACAGGGTATAAGGAAGCAGATAAGTCAGAGTAATAAATTGGTCTTTAAAATACTAAAGCTGATCTTATTTACATTTGAAAATTATAAAAAAAGCAGATCGGATCTATGGTCATCTGCACTGACGTTTTACTCTCTTCTTACTATTGTTCCGGTAATAGCAATAGCCTTCGTAGTTACCAGGGGATTTGGAGTGGAAAAACTAATAAAAGATGAGTTATATAAAACATTTTTTTTACAGGATGAAATTTTGGATCAAATCCTGATTTTTTCCCAGAGAACATTGGAAAACACCAAGGGAGAATTGATAGCAGGAACAGGAATTTTATTTTTGATCTGGTCAGTAATAAAGATATTTTCTGCAGTGGAAAGATCATTCAATGAAATATGGAAGGTGCAGGAATCCCGGAGTTTTGTAAGAAAACTTACCGATTATATGTCATTAATATTTTTATTTCCATTGATCGTAGTGTTGTCTAATGGACTCTCAGCAATCCTGCAGATTTTTATATTAAAGATACATCCAGGGTTGATAGGAGTCTTAAATTTTATTCCACAGGTCCTTATAATAATATTTTTTACTCTTATATATTTAATTATTCCAAATACAAAGGTTAAACTATCTACAGCATTTATAGCAGGGTTATTTTCAGGAGTTGTATTTCAGATAACACAATCTATCTTTATCCACCTTCAAGTCAGCTTATTAAACTATAATGCTATCTATGGAAGTTTTTCCCTTATACCTATATTTATAATGTGGCAGAAGATAGTGTGGTTTATTATTTTATTGGGAGCTCACTTATCCTTTATTATACAAAACTCCTACAAATACACTTATACTATAAATGAGATAAATTTAAATTTTTCCTCTAAAAGAGATATATCCATTATATGTATATACTACCTCATAAAAAACTACGAGGAGAATAAACTACCCATGAGTACCAATGAACTGTCCCATAAACTGGGAATAGCCATAGGAGTGACTCAGGACATTCTCAATATGCTGGCAAAATCAAACTTCATAGTGGAGATAGTTACATCCAGCGATGAAAGAAAATATAAACTCTCTAAAAATATCGATATTCTCTCTATAGGATATATTATCTCAGAAATTACAGAGATAGGTTATAGTCAGAAGGTAGGAGACGAATCCAAAGAAATCTTAGAAAAAATAGACAGAGCCAGGGGAAATTTTCAATACGATCTATTATTAAAAGATATAGGCCCAAATAGTTAAAAATATAGATTTTAAATAAATACTTTTATCATCTTTTGTTATTTTATAAAAAAAAACTAAAAAACCACACTCCTGGTATCATTGACCTGAGTGTGGTTTTTATCCTATGTTAAACAAAACTTATTTTAGGTGAATCAGTGTTATTTTATTCATTCCTCAAAGCATCGATAGGATTTAACCTCGATGCCTGTCTGGCTGGATAAACCCCAAAGATAAGCCCTATTAAGGTTGAGATGATAACTGAGATTAATACAATTGCAGGGGAAACAATCGGTGATATATTTATAAAATAACCTATGATATTAGATATTAGATAACCTATGACAATCCCCAGTCCCCCTCCTACTAAAGATAAAATTATAGACTCTGTTAAAAATTGAAATAGGATATCTTTACTTTGAGCTCCAATAGCTTTTCTAATACCTATCTCTTTTATCCTTTCAGTGACACTGACAAGCATTATATTCATGACACCTATTCCTCCTACAAAAAGAGAGATCCCAGCAACAAACAGGATAAATATATTTAGTGTTTCTAAAATACTTTTTAATTCACTTCCCCTGGGGATTTTTTCCTCATAATCATAGATGTTAGAATGATTTCTTGATTCCAATTGCTGAATAACCCTTACAAGGATATCTTTTCCCATAAGGGGGTCTTCTGGCATGACTACGAGAGTTTCATAATTTTTTGTCCCTTTTATCCTTTCCATCTGAGCTAGAGGTATCCTGGTAAAGGTAGGCATCATCCTGGACAAACCAATCTCATTCATAGCAGAATCTGGATGTTGAAATACTCCTACAATGACAAACTCTTTTACTTTTTTTAGAGACCGAAACTCCAAACTTATTTTCTTTCCTAAGGGTGATTCTGAATTGAAGAGTTTTTTTGCCGTAAGATGATCTATTACGATAACAGGTGAGCCTTCTTCATACTCAATACTTAAAATAGGTCTTCCTTCTATATAGTTTACCCTGTCTACTTTTTCAAAATCAGGAGTAGTAGAATAAACAAGAGCCATCCTTCTGACATCCGGCCCCGTCTTATTTTTAATGGAGATCCTTTCACGTATACTAGGTGTTATAGCTTCAATTCCATCTATATTATATTTAATATCTTCAATGTCTTCCCTGTCCAATGAATAGATGCTTTTATATTCATCAGCATCGGTATCGACATTTATTTCATAGACACCAAATCCACTATTAGCTAAATTCCCGGTGATTTTTTCCTCTCCTCCTTTACCAATGGCAGACATTGCTATGACTGAAGATATTCCAATAATTATTCCCAGCATAGTTAGAAGTGATCTCATCTTATTACCTATTAAAGACTGAATTGAACTCTTAAATATCTCTATAAAATTCATGATCTATTACCTCGTTTTTTATTAATTTCCCATCGTGGAATCGGATAATCCTTTTACAGTTTGCTCCTACGTTATCCTCATGGGTAACCATAACTATAGTAGCTCCTTCATTATTAAGTTTTTTAAATATATCTATTATCTCTGCTTCAGATGCAGAATCTAGATTTCCAGTAGGTTCATCTGCCATAATAATTTCAGGGTTTACAACTAAGGCCCTTGCGATAGCCACTCTTTGACGCTGCCCTCCAGATAGTTCATTTGGCTTATGGTTGGCTCTATTTTCCAGCCCGACACTTTTTAGGGCCTCTAGAGCTCTCTCCTTTCTGAGTTTTGCATGTATTCCGCTGTAAACCAATGGAAGAGCTACATTTTCCCAGGATTTTAATTTAGGCAGGAGGTTGAAGGACTGAAATACAAATCCTATCTTTTTATTCCTGACTTCTGCCAATTGATTGTCATTTAAATTAGACGTATCGATCCCATCTAATTTATAAGTCCCGGAGGTAGGAGTGTCCAGGCAGCCTAAGATATTCATCATGGTAGATTTTCCGCTTCCGCTATGCCCCATAATAGCTACAAATTCCCCATTTTTGATAGTATAGGAAACATCATCTAATGCTTTTAATGTAAGGTCTCCAGTTCGATATATTTTATCTAACTGGGTTATTTCAATGACTGTCTCCCTATCCCTGTAATTTATAAGATTACTCATTAACTTTCACCCTGGCCTTTCTTTTTACCCCTGCCATTTCCTGTTTTGACCTCCTGGCCATTTTCTAAAGCAGCATAAGGATTCTTTAAGATTGAAATATCGTCTTCTAAATTATCTACTGCAACCATACTGCTATTACTGTCCTTTATACTGATATAGTTTTTTCTTATTTTCTGTTCAGCATTCAAAATAAATACATAGTAACCCTTTCCGTCCTCTAGAACAGAGACTCTTGGGATAGAAACAACATCATCTATGGAGCTTACAATTATATCTACCGATGAATTAAATCCAGGACGAAGTTCCTTAGGTAGATTTTCTATTGTGATTTCTACCTCTACGTAGGCTTCAGTATCACTTGCAGTGGAACTGTTGTTGTTATTGGAAGAGTTTGATACTGTAGCAGAAGAAAGGGTCGATATTTTACTAACAACACCATGAAACTCCTCCTGATAGGCATCTGGTCTTATTCTCACATCTTGGCCCAATGATATACCGTGAATACTATACTCCGGTACATTGGCAACTACAATAAGGTCTGAAAGATCGGCTACCTCAAATAGTTCTACCTCGGTGTTTACTCTGTAGTTAGCCTCTGCAATCATAGATATGATTGTCCCGTCGAAAGGACTCTTAATCTCATCTAACATCTTAGATAACTCCTCCTGAAGGCCTTCAATATCTAATTTAGACTTTCTTATATCGAACTCTAGATCCTCTATCTCCACCTGGGAAGATCCTCCTACTTCAAACATAGAGACAGCATTTTTCAGGTTTCTTTCCAATTTTTTTAGATTTATTTGCTCTTTTTTTAAGTTTCTGATGACGGTATTTTTGTCCTCAGGATCAAATGTCATGATAACCTCACCTTTTTTTACATAGTCTCCGGCACTGTAAAAAACTTCATCTACCTTGAGGGACCTATCGGCATACACGAGTTTTGTATCCCTTGCCTGTACTACTCCATCGGCTTCCACTATCTTTTTGAATGTAGATTTTTTTACACTGAATATTTGATATTTATTAGATATTTCTTTATTGGGATTAGTTTTATAATAGAAAAAACCTCCTCCTATCAATACCACAGCTGTCAGCCCTGCAATAATTTTCTTCATCTTACCTCCTATACTGCATCTCATATATAAATGCAGTCAATTCATTTTCTTTCTTCTCCAATTCAATGGAATTTATAATATAATTTTCATATTTTTCTATATAGTTTATATAAGTTTCGTTCCCCTGTTCATAGTTTAATTTATACATCATGTATGTCATCTCATCCACTTCTTTTTGGAGTTTTAGGTTTGTAACCTCTTTTACAAGAAAGTTGTATCTATTGAAATATTCATTTTTTAAATTCTCTAGGTTTTTTTCTAACTTTTTTTTCTCCATCTCCAGACGTTCCTTCTCTACCTCATAGGTAGCTGTGGTATTATCATATTCAAATAAAGTTTTATCTATACTCAACCTTACCAACCAGCCATCATTTTTCACATCATAGAAAGTTCCTGCATTGAGGTCAGGCCAACTGGTGCTGTAGGCCGAATATTTTTTATTTTCTTTCACTTGATCTATGGAAAGGTCTATATTTTCCATCGATCTATCACCAATATTATTGATATCACCGGTATACAATTTTTCTAATTTAGAATATTTTATATCAGAATAAATTCTTAGATTAAATACTGTTTCAAAAGTTTTTTCTATTTGGACCAAGTCAAGGTTTAGTTGTTCTATATCATTGTTTAAGTTTTTTAAACGCATCTTTGAATATTTATAGTCCAGTTTGGAAGATTGTCCTGTATTAAATCCTCTTTCAAGTTTAACGGCATCTGCTTCTAAACTAGGTAGCAGTCCTTTTTTTAATTTTAATTCGAGCCTCGTATCCATAAGAGTTTTATAGGTATCTATAAGTGATAGAATCTCCCCTTCCATCCGCTGATCTTCAAAGTTTAATCGGATCACTTCATCGATGGTGAATAAGTTTCTATTATATTTCCTGTCCCCATAAAATATATCCTTTAAGTTCTTTTCCAATCCGACTAACTGTTTATTTTCTCCATTATACTCCTCATCATATTCACCTTCATATTTAAGAAAGTCATATGAAGCAGATACCAATCCGCTAGACCTTTCACCATTCGCATCATCTGTGAATTTACCACTCCCTTTTAGATCAATACCATCTCTATCTATCCGTTCTATCTTTTTATTATCTATAGACAGTTGTTTTTGTTCTAAAGTACGATATTTGGCAGAATAACCATTTTCTTCTAACTGTAAGACAAGATCATCCAAAGTCATTGAATAGGATTGAGAGGATAGAAGTAATGCTGCTATAAGTAAACCTAATTTTTTCAAGATATTTCCCTCCTTTTATAAAAAAGCAGCATGACGCTGCCTCTAGACAAGTACAATTTATATTTTTATTATCTTTTATTTATTATATAAATTTTGTGACTTCCTAGATAGTGAAAAAGCTACCTACTAATTTTAGCAGATAGCTTTATTTTTCATTATTAAATATACAATAGTTTTGTGAAAATCCTGTGAAAATTTATACCACTGTTTAACTTATTTCTTCAGCAAATATATTGTCTATAATTTTTAACCCATCTATGGCAGCACTGGTTATTCCACCGGCATACCCTGCTCCTTCGCCAATCGGATATAATCCCTTTGTACTGATAGACTCTCCTGCATCATTCCTAGTAATTTTAACTGGTGCAGAAGTTCTTGTTTCAGGCCCTATTAGGAGTGCCTCATTGGATACAAAGTTAGGCATCTTCTTCCACTGATGGAAGGCTGATTTCATATTTTTCTTTATTACTTCTGGAAAAAAATCATTTAAATTTTCAGATTTCATTCTCATAGGGTAACTACTTTTTGGTAAAGAAGTTGATTTTTTATCTTTCATAAAGTCTACAACTCTCTGTGCTACTCCTCCATAATTTCCCACAGAACTATATGCATCTCTCTCTAACTTTTCCTGATATTCCATTCCACTGAATAGATGTTCACCAAATTCATTGGCTTTAATTCCCACTGCAATAGCGGAATTACTGAATTCTCCATCTCTTTTAGAGTAGCTCATTCCGTTAACTAAACTTGTATTTTTTTCAGAAGCAGCATTTACGATTACTCCTCCAGGACACATACAGAACGAAAATACTCCTCTGCTCTCCGCCTTGTTGTTATATGTCATACTGTATGTAGCGGCTTCTAAGTTTTCATGATTAGCAAATTTCCCATACTGCATCTTATCTATAGCTGCTCTAGGATGTTCGATCCTTGTTCCCATGGCAAAGGGTTTATTTTCCATGAATACACCATTTTGATGGAGCATCCTGTAGGTATCCCTTGCACTATGACCTATGGCCAAAACCAAATGTTCTATCTCTATTCTGTCTTTTTTACCATGAGATACTGTATCTACACCGATTACTTTATTGTCCTTTATAATGATGTTTTCAACCAAAGTGTCGAAGTAAAAAGTTCCTCCCATCTGTATTATTTTAGATCTTAGGTTTTTTGTTACAACTTTTAGTATATCGGTACCTATATGAGGCTTGTAGTCCCACATAATTTCTTTTTGTGCTCCTAATCCCACTAGAGTTTCAAATACATGGGTAATGTACTCACTCTTCACACGAGTATTTAGTTTACCGTCGGAATAAGTTCCTGCTCCTCCTTCACCGAACTGTATGTTAGAGTTTATGTCTAGATCATCATTTGCGTAGAAGTTATCGATAGATGCATCTCTTTCATCTACTTTTTTCCCACGTTCAAATATAATGGGCTTATACCCGTGTTCACACAGTCTAAGGGCTGCAAATAATCCAGCAGGTCCGCTGCCAATTACTCCTATACGACCTTCTAAATTCTTAGATTTTCTAGGTTTTACCTGCAGGGCCTTTGGTTTAACTAACCATTTATGTCCTTCTAAATTGATATCTTTCTTAAAAGTTAACTCCAAATTATATAAAAATTTTATCTGAGTTTTTTTTCTTGAATCAATGGATCTCTTTATATATTCTATATGGACAACGTTGGATATATCTATCCCTTTTTTTATAAGTTCATTTTTTATAGCATGATCCTGATTTTTTTCTATTGGAATCATTATGTTATTAATAACAGCTTTCATCTCTCACCTCGTTAGTTAATTTGTTTTTTATTTTTAATATAAGGGTTTATCTTGAATATTTTTATAACCAATATAAATCCCAATAAATTCATGAATATAGTGACTACCATACTAGCTATAGCGGCACCGCTTATTCCATAAACAGGGATTAAAAGATAGTTTAAAATAATATTGAACACAGCCCCTGCCATAGTTCCATATACTTGATATTTAGTTTTACCAGTCATTCGTAACATGAGCCATACTGAACCGACTCCCGCGTTAATAAACTGACCTATAGCACGATATACCACAACCTTGTATCCTACTTCATATTCAGCCCCGTATAGTGTTAGAACTAGATGTCCAAATATTAATATTAGGATAAAAGTAATCAATGAAAATAAACCTAGAATTCTGGTTGCTTTACAATAAAGAACTTTTAGCTCCTTTAATTGACCGTTGTGATACATATGGGAAATTTTAGGAGCAAATGCAGTATTAAATATGAGTAATACTACAGACGTACTTGTAGCAATCTGTGCTGCTACGATATATATTCCAACCTGAGTTTTATCGGTCATATGACCGATCATAACTGCATCTATCCTACTCATTATTTGGAACATAACTTCACTAAATAATGTAGGAAGGGAAAATATTATTAAAGTTTTACTAATTGTTATCCTACTAAATAGATCTTTATTTACTATTAAGTGGAGAATTAAACATATAAATCCTGCAATAAAGCTAGCATAGATAAGATTATTTGTATCCCTAAGGCCTATATAGTAAAGGAGTACAGTAATTCCAATAGTAATAAATTGACCTAGGATAGCTTGTATATTGAAATAAATTTTTATCTTACTCCTGCTAGAATATATACCTAAGAATAATTGTTGTGCAGATAATATCCATATTAATGGAACCATCCTTTTTAAGAATATATCATCAGCAAAAATATAAGTTATGATAGCTATAATAATTGAAGCTAGAAAGTTAAATAAAAATGCGAAACTAATATATTTACCTTCATTTTTAGGGAAAAAATACATGATTCCACTTTTTAACCCTACACCAGCAAATGTCATAATAAAGGCGATAATATTAAATCCATAGTTAAATCTACCAAAAACTTCACTTCCTAATAGTCGAATAGAAATAAAGTTGAATAATAAAGTAATCAAGCCTAACATTAAATATCCACGAAATGATTCTAAGATATCTTTTTTCAGTTCATTTTTCAAGAGATATCTCCTCCATAACTATAATATAATTTATTTTTACATACCATTATATCACACTTAAAATAGAATCAATATCTAAAAGATTGTACTTTCTTTATATAAGCATATAAAGGGAAAAAATAAAAAGGCCCATAATTTTCATCGAGCCTTTTTGATTAAGATACTCCTATGACATTTAGAGTCTACATCATGGTATTAGAAGTTAAAAAATTCAATAAGTTCACTTACTTTCTCCTATTGATGACTAAATCTGAAATTACCATCCTATAATTAAGACCTGCATGAATAATTTCTTCGGCCACATCTTCAGCTTTCATAAATGTTGAAAAATCATATCCTGAATCTATGTCATTCCAGAATGGAGTATCCATTCCCCCTGGATAAACTATAATAATTTCTATATTCCCACCACGGACTTCCTCTCTTACTGATTCAAGAAATCCCTTTGCCCCCCACTTGGCAGCACAATATATAGTTTCATTTTTCTTCCCTGTCTGTGCGGCAGTAGATAAGACATTAATAATTCTACATCTTCTTTCCAGATTCTTCATGTGTGTTACAGCCCTTGAAGTCATATTGATCAACCCAACTAGGTTGGAATTTAAGATAGAGCTTATACCGCCTTCTGTCAGCTCCTCCACACTTCCAAAGAATCCTTTCCCTGCATTATTATAGAGATACTCTATCTCTATATTGTCTGTTTTTAGATCTAAAAAAAATTTATCTACTTCAGATAGGTTAGAAATATCAATTTTAACACCTATTATTTTTACTTCTTGAGAAATTGTCTTCAGTTCTTTAATTGAAGTATTTAGTTTTTTTTCATCTCTTCCCATTATTATAACGTTTTTTCCTAGCTTTATTAGCTTTTTTGCCATTTCGTAACCCAGTCCCGAACTGCCCCCTGTTATCAATGAATATATCATTACTCCACCATCCTTTTTTTCATGTCAATCTAACATTTTAATTTTTTTTAATGTCTGTTGTTTTCAACCTAACAAAAACTTCTACAAATGCAGTTAGCTTTACAAGTCCTTCTTTAATTTACTTATTTTTTCACTTTTTTCCTCCTAATTTGTATTTAATCTAATAACTCAATAGAGAATATTTTTTGGTTGATATCTTTTCTTGAAACTGTTATCATAGAAGGATAATAGATGTATGATAAAGAATATGAAATAAAGGATTTTTTCTTAAATTATAGAATAATATATAAACTATAATATTTTAGGAGGGATCATATGAAAAGCTATATTTTATTGATGTCACTATTATTTACCGCTTGTGTTTCCAACAATCCCAGGACTAGTACGTCTATGAAAACCAATAAAAGTCTAGAGGCTACAGTAAGAGAACAAGGGATAGAGTTTAAGAAGCTACAGGAAGATAATAAAGAATTAAGGAAAGATATGGAAAATTTAAATAAAAGGATTCAGAAGGTTGAGGATTTTTATGAGTTAAATTAAGGAGGAACAATGAAAAAAACTTTTATTATAGGATTTATACTTTTGAGCATAGCAGCTAAGGGAGATATGGGGACAGATATTAAACAGAATCAACTTGTACTAGATAATGTTAAATCAGAAAATGCCCAACTCAGAGAAGAAATAAAGAGGTTAAGTAAAATCCTAGATAAATTAGAAATAAATTTAGCCAAGGAAGTGAAATTTGAAGATTTAGGGGTAGAGATAAGAAGGGATATAGAAAGTTTCACTCTAAAGATCGCAAGTGAAGATCTCAGTCAAGGAGAGTATAATAATATACTGGATAATTTTATAGAGATAACTAAATATGATTCTAAAGATCCTGTTATTTTCAGTGGGAATAAGATAAATACAGAATTTTTAAGTTCTTATTTTACCGAAAAGGGATTTGATCCTGATAGGATAACCATAGAAATAAAAGACGAGAATGACTCAGCATCGGATGAAAAGGAGATAAAGGTCGTTGATACAAGAATAATTTTGAAAAAAAAAGAGAATTAAATTCTCTTTTTTTTATTGTTTTTATTGGCGTAGAGACGTGAAGTTGTAAAAAAAACAAAAAAAAACAAAAAAATAAAAAGAAAAACAGAAAAAACAGGTATAGTTAAGATAGGAGTTATTAAATATAGGAGGTAATAGTTATGAAAAAAATATTATTTGGACTTTTAATAGTCGGAGCTCTTTCAGCTTGTTCAAGCTCAGAGGAAAAAGTAGACATCCCAACTCAAGTTCAGACATTGAATGAGACTGTGTCTACTCAGATACAAGAATATGAATCATTAAAAGCAGAAACTGAAGAATTAAAGATGCAGGTACAAGAGTTAAATGATCTAATGAATGAATCTAAAAACTAGGAGGAATATTATGAAAAAAATATTATTTGGACTTTTAATAGTCGGAGCTCTTTCAGCTTGTTCAAGCTCAGAGGAAAAAGTAGATATCCCAACTCAAGTTCAGACGTTGAATGAAACTGTATCTACTCAGATACAAGAATATGAATCATTAAAAGCAGAGACTGAAGAATTAAAGATGCAAGTACAAGAATTAAATAATTCAATCAATGAATCTAAAAACTAGGAGGAATATTATGAAAAAGATATTATTAGGACTTTTAATAGTAGCGGCTCTTTCAGCTTGCTCAAGTTCAGAGGAAAAAGTAGATATCCCTACACAAGTTCAGACATTGAATGAAAGTGTAGAGATGAATGCTGCTACTCTAACAGATGTTAAGTCTGGAAATGAAGAAATTAGAGCTCAATTAGAAGAAGGTCAGCAAAAAGCTGCTGTGATGGCAGAACATATGAAGATGGTAAAGGCATTTGAAGGAACAGGTGTTACTGTAACTGCAGTAGACAATGGATTACATCTTACTCTTCCTGGAGATACAGCTTTTCAATCAAGTAAAGCAGTATTAAATGAGAGTATAAAAACAATATTAGATCCAATTGCTGAAACTTTAATGACTTATCCGGGAACAGATGCTGTAATTAAAGGTCATACAGACAGCTCAGGGCCTGAAGAATTCAACCAAAAATTATCAGAGGATAGAGCCATGGCAGTTTCTACTTATTTAATGGATAAGGGAATTGATTCTTCTAGAATAGAAAGTATAGGAGTTGGAAGTTCTGAACCTACTGATGATAACGATACCAGAGATGGAAGAACGGCAAATAGAAGAGTTGATATAACAATCACATATTAATAATTTTGATTTTTAATCTATTATAAAAGTTAATAACATTAGAACCTGTAAACTAGACACTTAAAAAGAGTGTCAAAATTTACAGGTTTTTTATATATTCTAGATTATCAAATTAAATGTAATACTTGATTCTCCACAGAATTCTGTATGAATTTTTTTATTACTATTTAGTTTATAACCAATTAAGTGTCTAGCTTAGTTTATTTATCAACTCTTGTGATGGACCTTTATATTGATTATCCCCTTTAAAACTCTTAGTATGAATTGCTTGCTTCGGACATTGATTATAACATGCCCAACATCCATTACACTTACTATGATCTACTTGTGGATATGGGATCATTTTAATCGCTTGATAAGCACAGACTTTTACGCAATTTCCACATTTAACACATTGCTCTTTGCTGATTTGCTGAATTCCAAAGTCTTTTTTCACTTTACTTCTTGACATACTTGGTATGAATTTTTTTAAACTAAACGCACCAAATATTGATTTTAGATCTTCAGTATTTTTTATCCGAATAATAGTGTCATCTATTTTATTAATAAACAAGTTGAATTCTTCAATATCTATTAAAGATGGAGCATTTTCAGCGTGTTTCCCCTTTCGCTTCATAGGTGGATAATTCATGGGAGTCTTTAATGAATATCCTAATATAACTTTATAGCCTCTTGCTTCAACTTGTTTTGCGAACTCAATTTGTGTAGAGCCATTAAACCCTGCATATGTGTTAAGTACAAAAGCTGGTTTGCTAGATACAGGGTTTAGTGATCCAATAAATCTTTTCATCAAAGTTGGTGGTCCGAGATATTCTGTAAATGATGAAAAACCAACAATATCATACTCGTCCGGAGACTCAACTTCTTCAGTAGCTATGTTGCATAATTTGATTTCTGCATTTCTAATATGATTTTTCAGATAGTTAACTGCTAACTTAGTATTTCCTGTGCTGGAATAATAGTAAACTATAACTTTCATAATTTTCCCTCCCTTTATCTAATAAACTGATATTTCCCCTCTTTACGCGGATATGGCTGTAGAGGTTTTAACGCTCTATAGCCTAATGAAATAGCACGTTGAGATATTTGATTGTCCGCTAGATTCAATTTTTTCTTGTACTTTTCCCCTTCTTCACTATTTAGAAGCATGTTTATTCCATCAATCCAACAGGCTCCAATACCCATCGACTCAGCAGCAAGCAAAATGTTTTGAGTAGCTGCAACACATTCTGCTTCTGGCATCATTGCTTCTTTGTCTGCCGATACCACTATTACCGTTGGTGCGTTATAGAAAAGATGATAGTTTTCGCTGCTGTTCAGCTTTCGAATAATATCAATAGATGATTTTTGACCAATTTTTTTCGCTTCTCTACTTAACTCATCAAGTAACTCTGGGTCTTGAATAATGGTGAAATTCCATGCCTGTTGCTTATGAACTGTTGGTGCATGTTGCCCGGCATCAATAATTGCTATGATTTGTTCATCTTTTAATTGCTCACTCTTAAACTTTCTAGTCATCCTTCTTCTTTTAATCGTATTTAGAACATCATTCATAATCTTACATCTCCTTTTTAATTATTTAGTTAGTTTCCGCACGAACTATATTTATAAATAAAAATACTCTTCCGAGTATCTATATTTCACTTAAATTATCTATCACTTGATCAACATTTTTTTCAAAACTAACTTTAAGGTCAGTGCTAAAGTTTGAGTAGAACTTAGTCATTAATTCATCTTCTAACTCTGCTAGAATATTACGAAGTTCTTTTCCCTTTTCTGTTAAAGCAATCGAGAACGATCTTTTATCTTCCGCCGAGTCTATTTTTTCTATGAAGCCTAATCTATGGTATTTGTTAATGACTTCAGACAATGATGATTTAGATATTTCCCAACTATTGAATATTTCTGTAAATGCTAATGGTCTTTCAGCATCAGATAAAAAGTAAAAAAGGGGTAAATGGTTTTTCAAAATTGGCAAACTAAGCTCTTTAATCCTTTTTGCATAAAATTTTTCTGTCAATACAATTACATCTTTAAGTTTAAGAGCAATACAATCGCAATTCACTGTGTCATCCCCTCCTAAATAGTTCGTTCGTGTACGATTTAAGTTTAACATATACTATTCGTGTTGTCAACAAGTAGCTAAATGTATTTATTAGCTATAAAAATCATATTTCATAACTTTCTTTAAAGAAATATTATTTTATTTTTTATAGCAATATATGTTATTATTTGGTTAAAAATGCCTAACGATATAAATAAAAAAGAGGAGGAATTATGTTTGATTATCACATTCATTCGGAATTTTCTGATGATTCATCGGAAAAAATGTCTAATATTGTAGAGGAAGCTATAAGAAAGGGTGGAAAAAAGTTATGTTTTACAGAGCATAAAGAGTTTAATTATCCCGATAAAAATATTAAATTTAATTTAGATTATCAGGGATATGAAAAAGAATTTGAAAGAATAAAATCTATCTATGGAGAGCAGATAGAGCTTTATATGGGAGTGGAAATAGGAATACAGGCAGGGGAAAAAAATATCCAGGAGCTAATCAAGTATACAAATGAACATAAATTTGATTTTATTTTGGCATCTGCTCATTGTTTAGAAGGGGTAGGGCTATATGGTATGGATCCTAAAGTGAATAATCTAGATGACCTTTTTTCAAAATATTTTCGTGAGATGCTAAATGTTTTTAAAGAGTTTAATGATTACGATGTAGTGGGTCATATAGACTTAATAAGAAGGTACTTTTTAGAGGCACAAACCCATGAATTAGGAGAGTCAAAAGAGGTGCTGAGGGAACTTTTTGTCCACATAATACAAGAGGGAAAAGGGATAGAGATAAATACAGGTGGACTTTTTTATGATTCTGCTAATATAAATCCTACCTTGGATATAATTAAATTTTATAGGGAGATGGGAGGAACAATAGTTACTATAGGAAGTGATTCCCACATAGCTGAAAGAATACTCAGTAACTATGAAAAAGCTATGGATTATCTAAGATGTACAGGGTTTGAATATGTGACTACCTTTGAAAAGAGAAAAAAGACTCTTCATAAAATAAAAAAATAAATTTTTATTTTAAAAATGGCAAGCCAATTTAATTTATAGGCCTGCCATTTCTTTATTATATTTATTTTTTAAATTCTTTACTCAATCTCCATCTATCATGGAACCACATCCATTGCTCTGGATGTTCTTTGATAGCTTCCTCAATAAGGTGTATTAAATTTTGTGTATTAACCTTTACATCCTTTTTCAGGTCTCCTGTTTCAATAAGTTCAATTCTTTTTACAATTTTTACCGTATTAGTATTATCTTCATTTAATATGGAATATCCAAATACCAATGGGACTTTAAATTTTAATGCGAAGTGTATAGCACCTGTAGGAGCTATAGTGTCTCTTCCAAAGAAATTAACAGTTGTTCCTTTGTCTCTATGATCTGAAAAAAGAGCTAAGATCTCTTTATTTTTAATTACCTTTAGAAGTTCTCTAGGGGTACTCTTTGATTTCTTTATCATATTAAAATTAAGCTGACTACGATTTTTAGTGATATATTCGTCGATATAAGGGTTCCTTTGAGCTTTAACTACATCAGATAATCTATATTTTTCTGTGATTTTTAGAGAAGCTTCTAGATTTCCCATGTGCATACTAGCTATGATAAGGCCTTTATTCTCAGCTACAGCTTCGTCTAAGATAGGATAATTTTCTACATTGACCTTTGTTTCATCAAAGATAAAGTCCATAATCCACAGAGACGAGAGGTATGCTTTAGTCAGTACCTTATAATTTTTTTTAGCTAATTCTATCCTCTCTGCTTCTGTCTTTTCTGGGAAAGCTAATTTTAAATTAGCTAATGCTATCATCCTTCTTTTTTTAATCAAATGATATCCTATAATTCCTATTTTTTCAGCAATTTTATATCTTGTTTTTTCTGAGAACATCATAAGTAATTTTACAAAACTAATCATGAGATAATATTCTAATTTATGTTTCATTCCATCCTCCTAATTATGTATAATTCAAGTCTATATAGTCTACCATAATTACTATAATGGTGCAATTACAGTTAAAATATTTGTAATTAAATCAATAATGAGGTAATATCATATTACGAAATAAATTTAGGTAAGGAGTGGTAAAATGTATGATGTTGCTATAATTGGAGGAGGAGTTATCGGATGTAGTATAGCTCGGGAACTTTCTAAATATAAGATAAAAACAATGGTAATAGAGCAAGAAGGAGATGTAAGCTGCGGTGCTACAAAGGCAAATTCAGGGATTGTTCATGGGGGCTATGATGCTGCACATGGTAGTAAGAAAGGTTACTTTAGTCGTAGAGGCAATATACTTTTTGACGGGTTGAATAGAGAACTAAATTTTGGATTTGAAAAAATTGGATCATTGGTATTGGCCTTTGACCAGGAGGAATTAAAAACATTATCTAAAATAATTGCAAATGGGGTAAAAAATGGGGTAGAGAATCTAAATATTATAGGTAGAGAAGATCTGTTGAAATTAGAACCGAATGTAGGAAATGCTGTAGGGGCCTTATATTGTAAGGATGCTGGGATAGTTTCCCCCTATGAATATTGTATAGCTCTGGCTGAAAATGCCATATCAAATGGAGTAGAATTTAAATTTAACAGCAGAGTTGAAAATATAGATAAGATAAATGATATGTATACCATAAAAACAACTTCAGGAGAAGTAAAGAGTCGGTTAGTTATCAATGCTGCAGGAGTAAACTCCGATACTGTTTCTAATATGATGAATGATGAATATTTTCATATAATCCCTCGAAAGGGTGAATATTTGGTATATACAAAGGGATATGGAGATAAAGTTAACCATGTTATATTTCAATGTCCCAATGAAAAAGGAAAGGGGGTATTGGTTACACCTACCTATCACAATAACCTCATGGTAGGTCCAGATGCACAAATAATGGATGATAAATATGACACTTCTACTAATATAGACAAGTTATTTGATATTATAGGTAAAGCAGAGAAATCTATTCCAAATTTAGAAAATAAAAAAATTATTAGAAGTTTTGCAGGGACTAGAGCAACCAGCAGTCTCCATGATTTTATAATCGAGGAAACAGAATCTAAAAACTTTATTAATGTGGCAGGAATAGAATCTCCAGGGATAACATCTTCTCCTGCAATAGCCCAATATGTAAGAGACTTAGTCGAAAAGGTAATTGAGCTGCCTAAAAATAATGAATTTAATCCCTATAGAGAGCCGAACATTATAAAGAGGTCAAAGGATGATATGCTTCCTATGAAAATAGTAAATGAGTATATCAATTTAGATGAAGATGATCCTGAAAGGATCGTGTGCAGGTGCGAACAAGTCAGGCAAAAAGAAATTTTGGATGCATTGGATAGGGGGATAAAAATTACTTCTACTGATGGGATAAAAAGACGTACTCGAGCAGGGATGGGAATATGCCAAGGTAAATTCTGTGAGCCACGGGTAAAAAAAATTATTGCTAAAAGATATGGTATGTCAGAAGATGAAATAACTACTAGGGGGACAGGAAGTGGAAGTGAGCCTGTACGGGTAGAGATCATGAAATTAAAAAACAATTAAGAATTATTCTAAGGATCTTATGATCCTTAGAATTTTTTTGCTTTTTTTTAGGAGGGGATTATGAATTATTATTATTTAATTCATAGAGAGGATATAATGATTAATAAATATTATGAAGGTGGAAGCTAACATGCTATTGGAGTTTTTTAGGAGAGGTAAAGCTATAGATAAACTTTAAAGCTGTCAAAGGAAGTTCATGATTATTTTAAAGAGGAAAAAGACTCTTTATGTTGTAGAGTATTAATACACAAGTTTAAAAAGTTTGGTTCTAAGGGGCACAAGAAACAGTGTACGTTATTTACTGGAATAAAACTGCTGAAGTCATAGCGAGGAGTTGAAAATAACTGTAGTTCAAGGTGGAACTGAAAGAGTCAAAATAAATAAAAGAAGCCTTTTAAATTTTTAATAACCCTAATCTTCATTGTTAATCTACTAATTAAATATGGAATCGTAAGGAAAAAATAGTTGTATTTTTTTACTTATAAATATATACTATATAGTAATCAAATTTATTTGTTAGGAGATGTAAGAGTGGAATTTATAAACAGTAAGGAAAATAAATTATTTAAAACTATAAAGAAATTAAAACAAAAAAAATATAGGGAAAGAGAAGAACTTTTTTTAGCCGAAGGACATAAATTTTTAGATTTTTCTATTGCCCCTAAATATATCATATTACGTGATGGTGTGGAAGAAAATTTTCCTAAGATAGATAATTTTAATTGCAAGAAATACATCTATAGTGACACTTTATTCAACGATATTTCAACACAGGAAAATTCACAAGGTGTGATTTTAATCTATGATTTTCTATCTAATTCTATGGAAGATTTAGAAAAAAATATAGTTGTTTTAGACCGTATTCAGGATCCAGGAAACCTAGGGACAATCATTAGATTAGTTGATGCAGTAGGATTTAAAGATATCATACTAACGACTGGAAGTGTTGATATATATAATGATAAAAGTGTTAGGAGTAGTATGGGATCATTATTTAATCTAAATATAAACTACATGTCAGAAGAAAAACTTGTAGATTTTTTAAAGTCAAATAACTATAATATTTTATCCAGCGGATTAACAAATGAAAGTGTAAATTATAACAAGGTTAAGTTGAAGGGTAAAAATGCAGTTGTTTTTGGAAATGAAGGACAAGGGGTATCAAAAGATATATTAGAGGCGAGTAATGAGATTGTAAAAATACCTATATACGGAAGTGCAGAATCGCTGAATGTAGGAGTGGCCACTGGAATCATATTGTATAAGGTCAAAGAAATACTGGAGGAATATGAGGTATAAACATTTAAAAAAAGAAAAAGTTTTTGAGAATAAACATTTTGAGATATATGAGGAAGACCTAGTCTTACCTAATGGGAATCAAGTAAGATGGACTTTCTTAAAGAATTATATAGCTGTAGGAGTAATTGCGTTTACTCCAGAAGGAAAACTTTTATTAGTTAAGCAATATAGACCAGCTTTAAAACAAGAAATAATTGAAATCCCTGCAGGGCTTGTAGACCCAGGGGAAAATGTAGAAAAAGCTGCTAGAAGGGAACTCGAAGAAGAGACTGGATATAGAGCAGGAAAGATGACTAAAGTCTGTGAATATTTTAGAAGTCCGGGACTTTCATCTTCAAAAATGTATATATATCATGCTGAAGATTTGGTTAAAACATGTCAAAATTTAGATGAGGATGAGTTTTTAGAAGTTTTAGAAGTTGATCGAAAAGAGATCGATGAGATGTTAAAAACTCCTCTAGATGGAAAGACCATGTATTCGCTTAACTATATAAAATGCAATTTAAAGAAATAACCTTTTCAGGTTATTTTTTTATGGTAAAAAATAAATCAAAAATTATGATATAATAAAGGATAAATAGTTATAAAATTTAGAAAAGATATAATTATAATTATAATTAATGATTAAAATAGATGAGGAGAAAAAGATGAGATTAGACAAGTATTTAACAGAATGTGGATTAGGAAGTAGAAGTGAAGTAAAAAGAATATTAAAAATGAGAGAAATTAGAGTGAATGGGAAGATAGAGTTTTCACCCAAATTTAATGTTTCTATTGATGATGAAATTGTATTTAACGGCGAAACTATAGAATATAAAGAGATGAGATATTATATTATGAATAAACCTGCTGGATATATTACGGCTACTGAAGATAAAAAGCATAAAACAGTCATGGAGATTCTTCCAGAATGGGTAATTCAAAAAAACTTATTTCCTGTAGGAAGATTAGATAAAGATACAGAGGGTTTATTACTTTTCACAAATGATGGGCCTATGTCTCATGAACTTTTATCACCTAAAAAACATGTAGATAAAATTTATTATGTAGAAGCTGAAAAAAATATTACTGATGAGGATATAAAAAAATTAGAACTAGGAGTCGACATAGGCGGGTATATAACTAAGCCATCAAAATGTGAAAGAGTGGATGAAAATAAGATGAATCTTACAATAAGTGAAGGGAGATTTCATCAAGTTAAAAAGATGCTTCATGCTGTAGATAACAGTGTAATATATTTAAAGAGAATTAAGTTTGCTAATTTAGAATTAGGTGATCTAGAAATTGGAGATGTAAGAGAAATAAATGCGGAGGAGATCTTATGAATTTTTTAATAGATATGCATACCCATACAAATACCACACCTCATGCATATAGTTCCCTAGAGGAAAATATTAGGGCTGGAAAGGCAAAGGGGATTAAAATTATTGCTAATACTATGCATGGTCCTTATCTTCAAGATTCACCTCATTGGTGGGCGATTGCTAATCAAAGAACATTACCTGATTATATTGACGGAGTAAGAATATTAAAAAGTGTAGAAGCTAATGTAGTAAACATAGATGGTGAGCTAGATATAAATGATAAAATAATCGAGATCTGTGATATTGTTATAGGAGGGTTTCATAGTATCCCTGAATATGGAGATACCAATGATATCAATAAAAATACTAAAGCTATTGTAAATGTTATACAAAATAATGTAGTTGATATCTTAGTGCATTTAGGAAATCCAGAGTTTCCTATAGATTATGAAAAGGTAGTTATTGCAGCAAAGAAACATAATGTAGCTATAGAAATTAACAATGGATCATTGACTACCAGCAGAGCGGGGTCAAAACCAAACTGTAAAAAGATCATGGAACTTTGTTTTGAACATAAACCATTTATATCTTTAGGAAGTGATGCACATTTTTCTACTCTCATAGGTGAATTTACAGAAGCTGTAAAATTAATTGGAAGTTATGACAAAGAATTAATATTGAATACAAATGAAGAAAAATTAAAGGAATTTGTAACTCTTAGAGGTAAAAATATATAGAGGTGAGAAATATGAAAAAAATTATTATATTTACTTTTTTAGCCATTACAATTTCTACATATTCAGAAGTGAAAGAAATTGTTAAAAATGCCAAAGGAAAAAATATTCTGTTGATGGAAGATAACACTTGGGAATTGGAAAAAGAGTTTGAAAGTGTAAAAGAGTTTGAAAATAAAGTTAAATTATCCAATGTAGAAGTTTCTGCTAAAAGAAGTAACGGAAGAAGTATAACAGGAAAAGTTACAAATCAAAGTAGAAAAAAATTAGACTATGTTACCTATAATATAAAATGGAAAATAGATGGACAATATTCGACATTGAAAACATTTACCATAAAAGATCTCGATTATAGAGAATGTAAGGAATTCAATAAAAGAATTAAGTTAGAAAGAATTTCAGGTAGAGACTACAAGATTGAAGTTTCAGATTTTAAATGGGAGGAGTAAAAAAATAGGAAAAACCTCTAAAAATAACTTTTTTGTATTTTTTAAATTAGAGGTTTTTTATTTTTATACAAGCCATCAGTAAGTAATGGATGCTTATATCTAAGTATAAAGCGTTTCCATAAAAACAATAATAGGACTTTAGGAGGGGTTATGGATTTAATAAAAAAAGATACCAGTCTCTCGATTCCTAAAAAACGTAGGAGAAATCGAGAAAATAGCGGGACAATATTTTCCATCTATAAGTCTGAAAAAACTTTAAAAGATTATATGTTTCATTTGAATGATTTTTTGAAATATATATATGAATATGATGGAGATCTAAATCCTGATGAGACTATGAATATGATGAATAATATTGAAAAAGAAGATATAGAGGATTATCTAAAACATCTTCTTAATGAGAGAGATTTAAAAAAAAGTTCTATTAATAAAAGTATATCATCTCTTAAGAGTTTGTATAAGGAATTGGAGAAGAATGGTTACAATAATCCATTCAAATATATCCCTCTATTTAAAACAACTAAACATAATTTAGATAACGTTCTAAAACTCTCCTATGAAGAATTAAAGGAGATTATACTAAATTTTTCTGTTGTAGATGATAAGAGTTTTAGGGATTTAGTAATTTTATACACGCTATTTTACACTGGACTGAGAAGTTCTGAATTGATAAACTTAAAATATGAAGATATCATTGAAAGACAGGGAAGCATAGTTTTAAGGTTAAAAGAGACGAAAAGTGGAAAAGAACAGTATAAACCCCTCCATGATGAATGTTATAAAAAAATAATGGAATTTAAAAATTACATCATGAAGCTTTATAAGGTTGATTTAGAAGAGATATTAGATCACTATATTTTTTCTAAGAGTTTTCTTCCTAATGAAAAAATGTCCTATAATAATTTGTATAGAATCATAAAGGATAAAGGTCTCACCATAGGAAAGGATATTTCGCCACATAATATCAGGCATACAGTGGCTACTGAGTTATCCCTGCGTGGTGCAGATATTTTAGAAATACGTGATTTTTTAGGTCATGCTGACACCAAAGTCACCGAAGTATATATCAATGCAAAGAACATATTAGAGAAAAGAGCTATCACCAAATTACCGAAGCTGATTTGATGATAGCTTCTTTTTTACACAATATATTAGTTAAACTAATTATTAAGTTCTATAGTTTGATTAAAATACTAAATATAATAACTGTTCATAAAAGTTTCATTATCTCCTAAAAAAGTACAATTTATGTTATTTTATCTTAATTTTTTTTAACGATTGAAATAAAAAAAAGTACCTAGAAAAACTCTAGATACTTTAAGTGCATTTTTATTTTACAAACATTAAAAAATGTTATATAATTATAAAAAGTTACTTGATAAATAGACCTTATCATTTAACTAGGTTTCGTTCTCCCTGCAAGGATTACGGAACCATTTTTTTTATTAAATTTATTTTTATTTCAACCGTTAAGAAAAGTATACTCAATTTTTTTTTAATTTGCAACTTTTTTTTATATATTTCTCAATCTAAGTCCTAAAATCAACCTAAATGATAACTTATCAGCCTCAGAAACCCATCTAATTTTAGATTGTAGGACTTACTAGAACTTTTTTCTAGAGAATATATATCTTTAAGTTTCCACTGCGTGTGCTACTTCCTACGGTCGTTTTTTCTTTAAGGCGAAAAGTCAAACTCCTATCCACTAGCCGTACAATCATTTTTAGTTTAAAAGGGAAAATTATTAAGATCCTCTCCCAAGGTTTTAGGTGTAAAATAGGCATGATATTTCTATTAAAAATAAAAAGCCTCTAAACATTTAAGTAAAGAGGCTTTCAAGTTCTTATAAGGTTTTGACTCCAGAGTCAAAACCTTTTTTAACTTAGAAAGATTGTTTAACATCAACCTTAGCTATTGTTAAAGCTGTATCTGCTGCATCTTTAAATTTTTGTGTCTTTAAAAGTGCGGCAATAGTTGCAACATTACCTGTTGCCTTAACATTTGGTATAACGATATTACACTTATCTTTTGAATCAGAGAATGAAACAGTAAACACTTTTACTGCTGAATCACCATGTGTATCTTGTGGGATCACCATATCTTCATCAATATAAGTTCCTGCAGGAGAATTATATTTATTTATAACACCATCTAATTCTCCAACTATTCCACTAATAACTGTTTCTACATCACTACCAGTTGGTAAATCAATATAAATTCCATTACCTCTTTGGTACATTTGGGAATCTGCCAATACTACTACCTTTCCTGCTGAATCTCCCCTTCTCACCGTTAATGTTGTTGATTTTCTTTGCTTAAATGACATAATTTGTTACCTCCATTTTTATTATTATATATATATTAATCGCGAATTAATAACTTTTTTTATATCCCATATTCAAATCTTTAGAATAGTCTTGTAGATATGTAAGTAATCCTTTAATATCAGGTTTACTTGTAGTTCCTGTGTCCAAGTATGGAATTGTTATATTAAATCTTTCTTTTTCATTTGTTTCATATAGAACTTTTAAATCAAAATAATCCGATTTATTTATGTTCTGATTAGCAAATTTCACTTTATCTTTCAATGATAATTCAGAGACTAATTTATTTACTCTTACTATTTTAGCCCCATTATTTAAAGCATTATATGCCTGAACAAAATCATTGGCTTTGCTTTCAGTTTTAAAACTTGCCTCACGAATAGAATTATCACCACTAGCAAGGGAATAAGTAAGTTTAAATAACATTTTTAACACCTGAAACCTTTCTAAATTTCTCAAAAATTGATACTGGCAATGTTAATAAAAGTTTTTTTTCTTTATCATAAAAATTAATTTCTTCATTTTGAGTAATTGAAATTTCATATGCTTGACTTATTACTCTCCAAATACTAAATACTTCACTTAGTTTCATATTTTAAGTACCCCCTCTTTATCAGGATAGTTACCTAACCCATTTAATAATCTATTTATACTTACAACGAGATCCGCGTTTGGATTACCTTTTAAATTCTGAATAGTTCCATCATGACCAGTTTTTAAAGCTCCAGTACCAACACTGAAAGCACTTGCTTCGGTAGCTGATGAACTCCTTATATTTGTATATCTATTTGATCCCTGGTTCAAATGTTCCATTTCTTTATAATAATTTTTTTCTAGATTTTTTATTGCCTCACTTTTACCACCCATTTTTAAGACAGAACCTTTTATCTCTTTCTTTTTAACTAAATATTTACTTCTTGATTCTTCTCTCAAAACATCCATTTTCTGTTCAAACATATTTTGAGATTTTAAAGCTCCCCCCATAATACGAGCATTTGTTGAGACTGCAACCCCCATTCTAACCTGATTTGTAAACTGTTTTACATACTTATTATTAAAATTTGGCATAGCTTTTTGCATGATTTCGTCCACACCATCTATTACAAAGTCTACCGTTGTATCAATGAAAGCCTCTGCCACTACATTTGTAACTGTATTTAAAGCAGCAACACCCGCCATAGCTAAAAAAGTAACCATAAAACCACCTCATTAAATTTTATTTTTTTATTTTTTATAGTATAATTAAACCGAGGTGATAATTATGATAGATATAATAGAAATGATAATTAAATTAACATTAGCAATAATTATAGCAATGGTTGTTGTAGGAATCCCATACTTTACAATATTAAAAATTTTCTTTAAACAATGCCCATATTGTAAAAACCGAATTAATAAAAAAGCCATTAAATGTTCACATTGTCATTCAGAACTTAGAGGGAAATAATCCCTCTTTTTTCTTTTATTTTTGTAAGTCTAAATCATTTTGAACATCTTCAACCTTTGAAGAATCGAAGAATTTTTCTCCCACCTTTGCTACTATTTCATAATCTGTTAATTCTATTGGTAATTTTGGTTTAATTATATCTAAATTTTCAACCTCTTTGGAAACGTCATCATGTTTCAATTTCAAATCTCCATTTTGTGCATAATAGATTCTAGCCTGAGTAGTGTCATATTTTTCATTATTAAGCTCTGTATATGCTTTGACTAATGGGTCTTGATTAGCATAATATCCTTGTTTAATTTCCACTGTGTCCCCATAAGAATCATTAAATTCACCTTTTTTCTTTAAACTATGTTTTTGTTTCCATGCTTGAAGTTCTCTACCTATCAAGTCTAATTCTCCATTAGGTTCATCTATGGTCGTTTTATTTCTTCTCTCTAAATATTTAGCATTTGATTTTTCAATTATTTTTAATGAATCATCACCATCATAATTAAATTTATATTTATCAATATTATTTTGATCAATAATTTTTAACTTTTCTTGTCTTACACTTAAAGCCCCAATCAAAGTATTCCACTCTTCTGTACCTATTCCATCTATGGCAATAGTTTTCGTTTCACCATTTTCATCTGTTACCTTTAATTCAACTTGTTTTAATTTTCCTGTATCATCAGTAGTTTTTAAACCTATTTGAGAATCTTTAGGAACATTTAAATTAACTTCTTTTCCAGTAACATCTAAAGCCACTTTCTTATTACTTACATTTAATTCAACTGATTTATTGGCTGTATTTAAAGCCACTGATTGACCATTACCATCTAATTTTACTGATTGACCACCTGTATCAAGTCCGACTTTAGACCCCTCTGTAACTGCCAAATTGACACTCGCATTGTTTTCCATCTTCAATTCAGGATTTTGAATATATAATTTTCTACTTTCAGGGTCTATTTTTACCACTGTTGCACCTGCCTTTTCTAAGATATCGGATACATTCGGATTATAAACTTCCTCATTTTTTTCTGATCCTTCCTGTTTACTACCATCAATTTTTATTTTAAAAGTTTCAAGAGTATAATAAAATTCATCATCTTTATTTATTCCATAGTCTAAGTTATAACCAAAACTAGGATCTAATCTTTTCTTATTTTCTAAATTCTTTACTATTCCAGAGTTAGAAAGATAATATAAAAATTTTGCTAACTCATTTTCTGCTTTTTCTTTTTTAGTTAATTCTTTTTCAAACTCTGATATTCCATCTGATTTATCAATTAATTTTATTTCTAGCTTTTTCTTATCCACATGATGTTCTAACATTAAAAATACTCTTTCTTGTCCTTTTTCTGTTATGATCTGCGGAACATTTGGATTTGTTTCAGGATCATAATCAGGGTTATGGATTGGATAAAGATCTTCACTAAAATCATTTGAAAAATTTTCTAATTGGCTTAAAGATAAATCACTCATTATATAATAAAATTTATAATTTTTTTCTAGCATTTCAACTTCAAAAGTTGTATGTTTTTGTTGAGCTAAATCCCATAAAGGATGACTTTTAAATAACCATTTAAAGGTTTTTAAAAAATTAAATTCATCCTGTTTTGACTTTTCATCGAAAGGAATAGTATACCTTAAGTGACCGCTAGAATAATTAGGGTTGTTTGTTACCACATTTAAATGTAAATTATTAGAATCTATAAGAATAGATTTAATCTTGCTATCCACTGGAAACGGGTCTAATCCCTCATATATTTGAGGTAAACTATTAATCAATTTATCAATCATTTCATTAAATATTTCATTTCTTTTTTCATCATCAGGACTAAAAAAGTAATAATTTATAGAATAAAATAGAAGTAAATGTGAAAATGATGTTACAAGAAATAAACCTAAAAATCCCATTCTATCCCCCTTTTAACTAATTTTTTATATAAATTTCATTAAACATAATTTCAAAATCTAATTTATCAAAATTCTTTGAAATATTTTTTCCGATACCATCAAGAGTTATAAAGATTTCATCTACAATAAAGCCTTTTTCTTTAATAATTATGCCAAGTTTACTATCTGAACCATTAAAATATTCTTTTACTTCATAATCAAAATCAGGATTTGATCTTTTCTTTTTCTCTAATTTATCTAAGTATTTTGATTTTAATTCTTCATATAAAAGTTGAAGATTTTCTTTTTCTTGTAACTCTGGACTATCTTCTTTTAAAAAATCACTTTTTATATTTGATAAATAATCCTCTGAATTATAGTAAACCTTTAATACTGGGTAATTAAACTTAAATAGACGTTTAAACCAATAATCATACATTGCCCCATCCTCAGTAAAAGAGTTTAAATAAAATCTAAAATATAAGTATTTTTTCATATAACTAAAATCAGAATAACCCCTTAAAAAATAATTAAAATCATTTCTTGAAATTCTATAACTTTTCCATGATCTTTTAAAAAAGTTCAAATATTCTTGAGTAAATGCGGAATATTCTTCTGAATTATATCTAGTTAAAGCACCCATAGTAGTAAATACAAACAAATACTTTTCTTCATTTGGTGCGATCACCTCAATATAATGGTTAAAAAATAAATAATAATTACCATATAAAACATCACCATAGTCATCATCATCAACAGGATTAGGTTTTACATCTGAATACTCAGTTTGTCCATAAGAAGAAACCATAGTAAAACTGTCAGAGTAAGGGAATAAATAAGACATCACAGGTTTAATATAACGAGCAAATGAATAGAAATTTGTTATTCCTCTTAATTCACTTATTGTATTAACTTTTTGCATATCCATAAAAAAAACTTTCCTAAAGTGTTTATCATGCCTAAAATATGTATGATCTTGTGCAATTCTTGAATTTTCTATTATTTTTGAAACAGAAACCATAAAATCAACCTCATTTTAAGGGGGAACTTAATCCCCCCATTGTATTTATTATTGTGGTGGTCTTGGTCGTCTTCCTGAATTATTTATCCCTGCACCCTCTAAGACTCTTTCATCTCTTTCAAAAGGATCAACAGTTAACAAGATTTTACATAATGCTTTACTTATCAACTCTGCTTGAATTGGACTAAATGGAGATCCTCCACCACTTCCTCCACCTGAACTTTCAACATTAATTTCTTTATTATCACCAAAATAAGTAGGATATAAAAACGGATTATTTATTTTTGGTTTAATAAAATTCAACATATCAATAGGATATCCACTTGAAAATTTTGAATCACCTACCATAAAAGCAAATTCTAAATAATTTTCATTATATCCATTTCTTTGTAAGACAGATAGATTAGTACTAAAGTCACTTCCTCCATCAAAACTTACATTCCCTTTTTTTACTTCATCGAATAAAGATTTTAATCTTACACAATATCTACCATTTCCCAAGTTTAATAAAACAGTTTCATGAGTATAACTATTTAATTCTTCTGTATCTACTGATGATATTGATTTAAACCCTATAAATATGTCATCAAATTCAACAGACAAATAATCAATTGGTCTACCAAGATCTTTATAAATTAGATACTCATCATAAGTCATGTACTCTTCTATATCTTGCCCATTATCCAAACCGCTTACTTTAACAATCATTATCAAGTCATTAAAATATGCAGTAATACCGTTAGTCTGTAACGGCTCAAATTTTCCTGTAATACCTTTTTTAAAACTTAATTTTGAAAATTTTCTATCAGTTCTAAATTTACTTAGATAATAAAAAACATCCTTTGCTAAGAGTTCACCACTATATAGGCTACTATCAAACAATATTCCCATTAAACCACCCCTTTTTTTTATTTTGATATAAACTGAAATAATAAAACATATATTGGTATTACAATAGAACCTAAAAGTAAAACTATAATTTTAGCCCATTTATCAATACGTGTCATTTTATCTAGTATATATACCGTACTTTCAAATAATAAAGGGTCATCTTTTTCTATTTTTTTTAATAATGCTTTTTCATAATTAGCCAAATAATTCCCCCTTTATTTTTTTGTTATTTTCCCAAGCTATCCAACCAAATAACCTAAGATTTTTATAAATAAGATAACTTTTAAACCAATTTACCCCATCTTTTTTCTGTTGAGATCTTAAAACATTATCCCAATATTTCCTATCAGTACCTTTTGGCTGCACTCTATAACCAAAATCATGCAGCACATAACTATTTGTTTCTACACCAAATCTATCAAAAATAAATCTAAATACTTTTGGAATAGATCCAAGATCTGTTTCCATTTTTGCCTTAATTAGATATTCTTTACCATCCACTTTAAATTTTAAGGGTTCATAAACTTCAAAATGATCTTTCATAGGCACAAGTTTGATTTTTCCCAAAATTTCAATTTCCATTCAGACCCCCATTTTTACTGATTTTACTTTATTTTTTCATAAGCTACTATTTCTCCAAGTGTCCATTTATCCTTATACATTTTAAGTGGCAAAGTAATTTTCACTTTATCCCCATACATCAACTCATTTTCCATTTTTTCAGCTAATGGTTTAGCAATTTTAAAGCTTGGTGTTGCCTCTCCACCATTATAATTTTCTTTCAAATTTTGATATTTTATAACTTTACCTGACTTTTCATCAGGAAATTCCCCTACTGCTACCTCATAAACTTCTACTTCTAATACAATTCTTTTCGCTTTCATCCTTAATCATCTCCATCAATTAATTTATTAATAAACTAGTTAGCTAGTATTATTTTTTAATTTTTTAATTCTTCAATTTTAAACTTTTTACCCTTGCAATTATTGGGGTTATATCGATCACCTAATGCTATGATATAAGGGTAGCACCTCAAGAGAAAACTATAAAAAGCTTCTCCCATCTAATTAACATAAAGATAAATTCTTATATCCTCTCACCTGTTGAAGAAATTGTTCATCAACTTTTAAAACCTCTTCTTCTTTTTTAGTGCCAAATAAACACTGAACATCACCACTCAAAGCAAAATTATATTCTTTTTTGTATTCATCATACTGGATAAAAGAGAGTATATCATTTCTATATTTCTTTAAACTGAATAAAACTTTTTCATTGCTCCACATTTTGTCATAAAAAACAACATCATAATACTTCTGAAACCTTGCTAAATACTGCCTAACTTCATAATTTGTTGCTAACTCTCCATTTTTTATTGACATTTTTTCACCTAAATTTGCTAGATTTGAAAAAATCATTCTAACTGATCTAATAATTGAATTTTCGATATCGCTTTCTAATTTCTTTATTATGTTGATAGATCCACTATTTTCTAGTGAATCTACATAAAATTGAACATCCTTTTCATATACTCTTCTTGCATTTTTATAGTCTTCTTGAACAACTTTTAAATTTTTAGGTGTTATTCCTGAATGATGTGTAAATGAATATTTAACCAAACATTTTACATCTTCAATATCAAGATCTTCTACAAATTGAAATTTATTTTCTAGATAAGAACCTTTAAGCTGAAACTCAAATCTAACCACTTGGTAATCATCTTTCAAATATTCTTCTAAAAGTAAATTATTCCAATATTGAATATCTATATTTTTTTTATCAAATTCTGTACCTACTTCATAATCTGTTAATTTATCTTTTTTATAATAGTGATTTAAAATTGTTTCTGCTTTTCTTTTATTCTCACTATATTTCATTATTGATTCTAAAACTTTGTCATATACTCTTAATAAAACAGATTTTGAGCCAACATAAAATCCAGTTGTTACAGATCCAATATCATTACCAAAATCTTGTATATAAAAATTTTTCATTGCAGGTCTTAACAAACTAGAATAGTGACTAGTTAGTCCAGAAGATAAAAAACCATTCCTTTTAGACCATATATCAATTTTCTTTTTCTTATATGACACATCAACTGCATAGTCTAGTCTTTTAACCTTCATTTTATTGAGGTTAATGCCGAAAGGCTCTAGTTTCTCCTGTAAGACTTTCTTTAACGCAGTGTAGCTCTTATACTTCATAAATGCCTCAGCGAGGATCTTAACTTGAAAGATTTTTTTAGTTTCTGAAAAAACTACATTAAATAAGAAAAGTTTATCCACATCATAGAAAGACCATGCAAAAGGGTTAAAACTGGTAGATCTCATTAGATATTCACAGTTACCTTGAATGTCCTTCCAATCTCCATCAATAATAACATTACAGGTAGGATCATAAGAGAAACCATATAATTTATTATTTTCTAATCCTGCCAAAGTTTTACTGTCACTAAAAAGTCCGATATTATCAACATGAAATTCCTTAGTACTGAATACTAAAGTGTCGAATCCTGAATATAATATTTCTCTCATTGATACCCACCCCAATCTCTAAAATTTTATTTTTAAAAAGAATGGGAGGTAATTATCCTCCAAACTCCTTTTCCTGTAATTTTTGAAAAATAAATAATAATTATTTTCCTTATTCTGTAATTCCTATAAAAGGTATTAAAAAAAGTTCCTTTGATAAAGAACTTAGATTTTACAGTATATAGAACTAATCAAATTACTTAAAATAATAATTATCCTCTATATAATCTATAAAATACTAAATATAATAACTGTTATATTTAGTGTTGTTAAATAGATTATAATTACTTGGTGTAATATAATGCTATAAACCCTTAAAAATCAACGATTTAAAAAGAAATATAGATAATGTTAGTTATTTTCATGATTTTAAAATTTGAAGTTTTATTTTCAGGCTTTTTTAATTAGTTTAGATAATTATAAATTCTATAACTCTGTAATAAATATAAGGGTGTAGGAGTGACTTCGATAGAACCTGTAACTTGTACTTGCTCTGTTTCCCCATTATAAAATACCGAGAAAGAAAACACTTTGTAGGTTTTGAAATGCTTTTTTGCTTATATTTTTTTATAGGTCATAGAATTAAAACCTGGAATCTTCTCCAGGGCATAATATAATTCTCTTTTTTAAACACGTTTCCAGAAGAAGATTATTTTCATATTTATTTTATACTTTAATTTGAGAAAAGAGAATTTAATTAAATGAAATAAAATAATATTTTTTATGCTGCCTATACAAAAAATAAAATAACAAATTATTTTTTTAAAACAAATATCCAAATATTTGTTTTAATCTTATTTCTGTTTTCACATAAAAACATCTGATTACTCGAGATAATTTTTATTACAATGAATTTGTAATGTTGTCAATAAAACTAAAACGACACCATTTATATATAAATATAAAGGGTGTCGTTTTAGTTCCTTATATTTTGTTTCATCTAAATAAATCCATAATTAAATTAATAGGACTTTATTTTGGTTTTTCAAATTTTCCAGCAACTGATTTTTGTCTTTCCATTTGAATTCATAGACTAAATATTCAATGTCTAGTTTTTCTAAAATTCTGTTTATTGAGTTGTCGTTATATATTTCGTGAGAATCTAAATTGGTGATATGATCTATTATTATCCCATACCTGTCCATTCTATTTTTAGTTACAGTTATTTTTTTTTGATTTGTCTCTAATTTATTTTTTCTATATAAAAATGGGAAAGTGGCATTTAGATGGATTCCACGAATATGTTTTTTTAAAATTGGAGAATTTAAAATAATCTTTCCTATATATTTTTCAACTGTTTCAAAATTTTTTATATTTTTATCTGTCAGTGTCAGATGGGATATATCCAACATGATCCCCTTGTTAGAATAGTTTATCTGATCTAAAAATTCTTTTGTTTCTATCTCGTCTAAGAGATCCATTCCTGGCCACCATAAATTTTCTAAAAGTAATATAGGTCCATCCTTCACACCTTTAAAAGCTTCGTTGAGAAGTTCTACTGTATAACTTAAAACTTCTTTATTTCCATATTTAAAATTATCGCCAAATATTTCGTCCAATCCAACGTGGGCTACATGAAAAACCATGTATTCCGCTCCCATTTTAATAGAGTCCAAAAATTCGTTTTTATAAAAATCAATTAGTCTTTGACGTCCCCATCCCCCATAAACTTCTACAGCTTTTTCTAAACTTTCGAATTCCTTTATCAGTTCTTCTTTATCTTCCAGCCACATATGAAGCCATGATGGGAAATATAGCAGATGATGTCCAATGGGTTTTACAGTCTCTATGTTTTCAGGGTTATAAAATCCTCCTGTCATAGTTTCGATGCCGTCTAATTGGTATTCTTGTAAAATTTTATCCAATTCATTCCATCCATCTCCTATTTGCTCCAGGTAGCTGTCAGACGCTATAAAACTAAGTAATTTTTTCATACTTATCTCCTTGTGATATATTGTTTTCCTTGAGATGTTTTTCTATGGAATTCAAAACATTTCTTTTATCCAAACTCCACTTAGGTTCAATAAGAGTTTCTCGACTTCCGTCTCCAGTCAGCCTGTGAATAACCATATCTGTATCTAAAATTTCAATAGCTTTTCCTATGAGATCTATATACTCCTCCTTAGCTAAAATATGAAATTTTGTATCTATATATAATTTTTCTAAATTTGTATTTTTAATTATATGTAAAAGATGAAATTTTACTCCCCACACTTTTTTCTTGACGATATATCTTATAGAATCTAACATTGTTTTATGATTCTCATTTGGAAGACCTAAAATAATATGAGCAACAACCTTTATATTTCTATTGTTTAATTTTTCCATCATATTTTTAAACACTTCTAATTTCCAACCACGATTTATATCTATAGCTGTCTTTTCATCGGTAGTCTGTAAGCCCAACTCTACCCATAAAAATGTTTTATTATTTAACTCTTCTAAAAGATCTAAGATCCCATCATCTATACAATCTGGTCTGGTAGCTATAGCTAGTCCGACTACCCTAGGATGAGAAAGTGCTTCCTCATATATTTTTCTTAAATATTCTAAATTTCCATATGTGTTTGTAAAATTTTGAAAATAAGCAATAACATTTCCATGGGGGAATTTTTTGCTTATCAATTCCAGTTGTTCCTCGATCTGATCTGTTATACTTTTTTTTCTAGAGCCTGCAAATTCTCCGCTTCCATTATCACTACAAAATATGCATCCTTTCTTACTCAATGTTCCATCTCTATTGGGACAAGTAAATCCTCCGTCCAAAGAAACTTTATATACTTTCTCTCCAAATTTTTCTCTTAAAAAATAATTTAATGAATTATATCTTTTTTCTCCCCATCTCATCGTATCCTATCAGCTCCTATTTGTTTATTCTGTCATTATACCATGTATTTACTTAGACCTGTCTTTATTCTACAAAATGTGGTAAAATTGTAAGCAGATAAAATTTACGAGGTGACAAAGATGAACACAGAAATTTTCTTAATTAGACACGGGGAAACTATTTGGAACACTAAAAAATTAATACAAGGACAATTAGATAGTCCTTTAACAGACAACGGTATCCACCAATCTAATCTTTTATCCCAAAGGATGAAAAAAATAAATCCCGATATAATCTATACCAGTGATTTAAAGAGAGCTGTCGATACAGCAAACATAATAAATCAATATGTAGATAAAGAGATAGTTGAAATTTCTGGAGTCAGAGAAAGACATTGGGGAGTATTTCAAGGTGCTAGCTGGCCAAAGATTAAGAAATTTTTTCCTACTCAATATAAGTACTATAGAAATGATAGTAAAAATTATATGATCCCAAATGGAGAATCTTATAATCAGGTTACTAAAAGAACCATGGAGAGTCTTGTGGATATTATTGAAAACCATAAAGATCAAAAGATAGTTATAGTTACACATGGTGGAGTTATCAGCCCATTGATCAGAGCTTTACTATGTATTCCCTATGAAACACACAGAAAATTTATGATCTCTAATACTAGTATAACCAAATTAGTTTATAATGATTTTGGATTTTCTATAGTATCTTTAGGTGATATTGCCCACTTAGAAGGGGAAGAAAAAATATTGGATGAATTGAAAGAAAAATAAAAAAAGTAACGTGACGTTGCATCCAGATATGTACAATCTAGATTTTTATAAATTTCATCTCAAAATCCTTAGTTTATAAATAAACTAATACCTCAAGATTCTTAGATTATGTAATAATCTTTAGAAATCTTGGTGATGCTCTCTGCGAGTAGTATTTTGGTGGTGCCCCTTGCGAGTTTAATTTCCTAGATTAAAAAAGAATCACCTCAATAGAGATGATTCTTTTTTTAGTTAATTTTATTTATTTTCTTCAGTTTCTTCTACAGCAGTTAAAACCAATATAACTTCTCCATCACTTAAAAGTTTTAATTCTTCACCTACGATCTCATAAGATGTAACTTTTTCTAGAAGTGCAGTAAATGCATATTCCTGTTGCATAGCATCTTCAGGTCCCATCATCATAGTTGATCCAATTCTACCCATAGTAAGTTCATTGTTATTTAATGTATAGCTACCGAAATATCTATTTACACTTGCATCACCATTAAACTTTCCATCTTCAAATTTCAAATCAGCTTTTGAAGTAGGTGTTACATCTTTTAATTTTTCATCCGAAACATACTTAGATAACTTCCAAGTAGTTCCTGTAAATTCTTTTTGAACGACTTCTATAGTTACTGAATCGGACCTTGTTTCCATCGGCTTATTAGCAGAACACGAGATGATAAATCCTGATAATGCTAATATTAATAATAATTTTTTCATAATATATATACCTCCCATTTGATAACACTCATTCATTTTAAAATTAATTTTTTTTAATAAAATAAAGTGCATACATATATATACCATAAATAAGAAAAAATTCCTAGTTATATCTTAAAGTTTTACTATTTCACCAGTTTAGGTTATAATATGCTGTAAACCATTATTGAGTTAGACAGGAGGAGAAGTTTATGAACGCAGTTAAAACATTTTTATTGATGATCACTATGACATTGATATTATTATTTATAGGAGGAGCCATCGGGGGACGCAATGGTGCCATGTTCGCTCTAATATTTTCTTTTGGTATGAATATGATAAGTTATTGGAACAGTGATAAAATAGTTTTAAGGATGTATAGAGCACAAGAGGTAGAAAAAAATTCTGAAGTATATTCTATAGTAAGGGAACTAGCAGAAAGAGCTGACCTTCCTATGCCAAAAGTATATATGATTAACCAATCTCAGCCAAATGCATTTGCAACAGGAAGAAATCCAAAACATGCAGCAGTGGCAGTTACTCGTGGAATTACAGAAATTTTAGATAGAAACGAACTAAAGGGTGTTTTAGCTCATGAATTGGGACATGTACATAATAAGGACATATTAATTGGAACTATTGCTGCATCTTTTGCTGGAGCCATTGCATATCTGGCTACTATGGCAAGATGGGCTGCTATATTTGGTGGAAGAGATGATGAAGATAAAAATCCTATAGCTCTTATTGGAATAGCTATCTTTGCACCAATGGCAGCAATGTTAGTTCAAATGGCAATTTCACGTACCCGTGAATATAAAGCTGATCGTTATGGTGGAAAATTAGCAGGGAATCCACTCTATCTAGCTAACGCTCTGAAAAAATTAGAGATGTGGAGTACTAGAACACCTATGGATGCTAAGCCGGCAACAGCACATATGTTTATAGTAAATCCATTAAAGGGACAAAATATGGCAAAATTATTCAGTACCCATCCAGCTACAAAAGATAGGATTGAAAAATTAGAGGAACAGGCTAGACAGAGATAGATAGATAAGATTATATAAAAGAACGTCACCCTGTGACGTTCTTTTATTATGCTGGAGTTAAGCTACTACATTGCTAATTTATTGTAATCATGTTACAATTTAAACTGATAAAATCAATGATTATATAGGAGAAATAAATTGAAAAATAAAAAACAAAAAGGATTTCATTTACGAAATCCGCATTCAGGAAGATATGATTTTGAATCCCTTATAGAAAATTCTAAAGGATTAGAAAAATATATAAAAAGTAACCCTAGTGGTGATAATACAATTGATTTTGGAGATGAAAATGCAGTTCTTGAATTAAATAGAGCTTTACTGAAATTTTATTATGGTATTGAAAATTGGGACATTCCAAAGGGATTTTTATGCCCCCCTATTCCAGGAAGAGCGGACTATATCCACCATATATCAGATCTATTACCAAAATCTAAAAAAGATATTAAAGTTTTAGATATTGGAACCGGTGCAAACTGTATTTATCCTATTATTGGAAATAAAGCTTATGGTTGGAAATTTATAGGTTCGGATATTGATCCCGTTTCAGTGGAAAATGCAAAGGAAATAATCAAAAAAAATCATTTAGAAGACAGTATAGTTATTAAACTTCAAGCTGATAAAAATAATTTCTTTAAAGGGATTATAGATGAGGAATATATGGATATGACTATGTGTAATCCGCCATTTCACGCTTCTTTAAAAGATGCATTATCTGCTAACAAACAAAAAAGAGATAATTTAAATAAAACTAGATCTTCTAATCTAAGTGAAAAATTAAACTTTGGTGGCCAAAAAGCAGAACTTTGGTGCAAAGGTGGAGAAATTTTATTCTTAAAAAAAATGGCTAGAGAAAGTCTTTTATTTTCAAATAAGGTGGGATACTTTACTTCCCTTGTATCTAAAGGGGAAAATGTAAAACCTATGCAAAAGATTTTAAAGAAATTAGGAGCATTAGATATTAAAATTATAGAGATGGTTCATGGGAATAAAATAACTAGAATTATAGCTTGGACTTTTAACTCGGAAAAAAAATAACTTTATTCTTTTTCTAAAGAGCTCTAAGAAGCTCTTTTTTTTTACAATGTAACATTGCTTTTTTTCTTGTATAATTAAAAAATAAATGTTATAAACTATAGAAGTGGTAGATAAAAAAATATAGGGGGATTTAAAAAATGAGAAAAAAATTAATACTAGGGATATTTCTTTTAATGGGGGTGTTATCTTTTTGTGAGAGTTTTGTATCTACAGAATGGTTGTCTCAAAATAAGAATAATATCAAGATTATAGATGCTAGAGGAAAAGCTTATAAGTTAGGGCATATTCCAGGATCTATTGAAGTAAGCTGGAAATCTCTATCGGATATGGATGCTGAGTTTGGATCTGAAAAATGGGGAACAGTATTAGAATTTAACGATTTATCAAAAAGGTTAAATGAATTAGGGATAAAGTCTACAGATGAAATTGTAATTTATAGTAAAACACATGGTGCTTGGGGAGAAGATGGTCGTATATATTGGACTCTGCAAATGGCAGGATTTAAAAACCTTCATATATTAGATGGTGGGATAGAAAAATGGAAAAATGAGGGTAGAAAGACTACCTTTTCTAAGACAAAATACCCTGAGGTCACTAATTCTATAGTTAAATTAGATAATAGTAGAGTTATAACTACCGATCAATTGATCAAAGAATTTAACGATTTAGTTATAATAGATACCAGAGAAGAAGATGAATATTTGGGAGCTACTAAGTTTGGAGAAGCTAGAGGTGGGCATATAGAAGGAGCTATTAACATTCCATTTAATTCTTTCTTAGAAAAAAATGGGGCTCTAAAAAATACTAAAGAGATAAAAAAAATACTAGAATCAAATGGAATTGAAAATACTGCTAAGATAGTAACTTATTGTACTGCAGGAATAAGATCTGCTCATATGCAGGTTGTTTTAGAAAAATTAGGTTATGATGCAAGAAATTATGATGCTTCATTTTATAGATGGGCAGCTTTAAAGACATTAAAATTAGAAAAATAAAAAGCAATATGACGTTGCAACCAGAAAGTTAAATATTATTAAAAGATGCTTATTTCCTATGAAATAAGCATCTTTTTTTATATTTCCAATAGTTTGATTTCTTTTGACATGGTGTTATTTTATTAGCTTTATTTTTTTTTAAAATTCCTTGTTTTTATTGACTTCAGTTACATTTATTCCCTATATAATATAGGTGGAGTAAAAACATTTTTTCTGTTATTTTATTTTATTTTTTTTGAGTATTTCATCCTTTGTTTGGATGTTTTTGAAGTTTTTTGAAAGAAAATGATTGAAATTTATTTAGAAGTATAATATAATGAATGTAGGTGATGTGAAATGATACAAATAAAACGAGAAGAGATAATAAAGTCAATATTAGAAATCAAAAAAACAGTGACATTAAAAGAATTAACAGAAAAGTTAAAAACGTCTGAATCAACAATTAGAAGAGATTTAGCAAGAATGGAAGAAAATGGAGTTTTGAACAGAGTTCATGGAGGAGCCCGTATATCAAATATCTCCTATGAGGAAGATTTAGATTCCAAAATCAGTCAAAACAATGAAGCTAAAGAGGATATAGCCTTCCTTGCCTCTACCTATATAAAGAAAAATGACTGTGTATTTTTAGATGCCGGGACAACTACAGAATACCTTATAAAACATATGAGGTCAAAAGATGTTACCGTAGTAACTAACGGTATCCACCATATAAAGGAACTGTCTAAATACAAGATAAAAAGTTATTTTACAGGTGGAGCATTAAAACATAAAACAGGTGCATTGATTGGAAAAGATGCATTGAAGACCATTGAAAGCTATAACTATGATATATCATTTATAGGTTCAAATTCTATAGATATAAAAGCTGGGCTGACAACTCCAGATCCAGATGAGGCCCTGATAAAAGAAAGGGTTATTCAAAATTCTAAAGTTTCATATATTTTAGCAGATCATACTAAATTTAATAAAATTTCATTCTCAAAATTTGGAAACCTAGAGGAAGTAAGGATAATTACAGATACCATTATAGATGAAAGATATCATAACATAAAAACAATTGAGGAGGTCATAAAATGATCTATACACTAACATTAAACCCATCTATAGACTATATAATAAACGTTGAAAATTTTGTTCCTGGAGATATAAACCTGACAAAATCAGAATATAAATTACCAGGAGGGAAAGGTATAAATGTGAGCCAGGTGCTGACTAACTTACAGACTCCTAATACAACACTAGGATTTACAGGGGGATTTACAGGGGATTTTATAAAAAAATCTCTGGATAAAAAAAACATAAATCACGACTTTATAGAAGTATCAGGTGATACCAGAATAAATATAAAGATGAAAGATATCAACAGCGAGAGTGAAATAAACGGAAATTCACCTGATATATCATCAGATGCATTAAAAAAATTAAAAGAAAAATTAGGATCATTGATAATTGGAGATACCTTGGTTCTCTCTGGCAGTGTACCGAAATCTATAAGTTCAACTATATACAAAGATATTATGACTGATATACCTCACGGGATAAAAGTCATATTAGATGCCAAAGGTGAGGCCCTCTTAGAGGGAATAAAGGGGAAACCATATATGATAAAACCTAACAATCACGAATTAGGTGATATATTTGGTGTAAAACTGGAATCGATAGAGGATACAATCAACTATGGAAAAAAATTGCTCAATTTAGGAGCTCAAAATATAATTGTTTCTATGGCTGGAGACGGTGCACTTCTTATCACTCCTACAGCTTCATATATAGCCAATGCTCCAAAAGGTAAATTAGTTAATTCTGTAGGTGCAGGTGACTCTTTAGTAGCCGGCTTTACCTGCGGTGTTTATAAGGGCCTGGATATTTTAAAGGCATTTAAATTGGGTATTGCATGTGGAAGTGCATCAGCATTTTCAGAAAATTTATGTACCGAAATAGAAGTAGAAAGATTGTTGCAGGAGGTGAAAATAGAACAAATTATAGAGACATCATAAAAGAAAAATTTAACTATTAATCTATACCATAAGGGGGAAGAATATGAAAATTACAGATTTAATAAACGAAAGTAGTATTACTTTGGATTTAAAAGGGATAAACAAAAGTGAAGTTATCGTTGAACTATGTGAACTACACTATAAAAATAATAATATCAATAACTTAGAAGGATATATGAAAGATATCTTAAAGAGGGAATCTCAAAGCTCAACAGGATTAGAGGAGGGGATAGCTATTCCCCATGCAAAATCTAAATATGTGATAAATCCATCTTTAGTGTTAGGAATTTCAAAGGATGGAATAGACTATGATTCTTTAGACGGAGAACCCAGCAACCTATTCTTTATGATTGCAGCTCCAGAAAATGCAAGCGATACCCATATAGAAACACTATCTAAGTTAACTACATTTCTAATTGATGATGATTTTAGAGAAGATATTTTAAATGCAAAAACTCCTAAGGGAATTATCTCTTTAATCAATAAAAAAGAGGTAGAAGAGGATGAAAATATAAATTTAGAAGTAGAAGCAGCAAAGGGAAGCATCTTAGCAGTAACTGGATGTCCTACAGGAATAGCCCATACATATATGGCAGCAGATGCATTGAAGAAGAAAGCTGTGGAGATAGGAATAAATATCAAGGTAGAAACTAATGGTTCTACAGGGATAAAGAATAAGCTTACAGATGAAGAGATAGATGGTGCAGCAGGTATCATTATAGCTGCTGATAAAGCTATAGAGATGAATAGATTTGACGGGAAACCTGTACTTATCGTTCCTGTAAAAGATGGGATTAAGAGACCGGAAGAACTGATTAATGAAGCTCCTAACTCTCCTATATACAGAGCAGATCAAAATAAAAAATCTAATAGTAGCAACACTCCTAAAAGAAGCGGATTTTATAAACATCTAATGAATGGTGTGTCTAATATGCTCCCATTCGTTGTAGGAGGAGGAATATTAATCGCTGTTTCATTTATGTTTGGAATAAAAGCTTTTGATCCTACAGATCCTAACTTTAATAAATTTGCAAAATTCTTGATGGATATAGGAGGAGGAGGAGCATTTGCACTAATGGTTCCAATCTTAGCCGGTTTCATTGGAATGAGTATTGCAGATAGACCTGGATTTATGCCTGCCATGGTTGGTGGTATGATGGCCAACTCTAACGGTGGTGGATTCTTAGGTGGATTATTAGCTGGTTTCATTGGTGGTTACGTTGTTAACTTTATAAAGAAAGCAACTTCTAATATGCCAGAATCTATGGAAGGATTAAAACCAATATTAATCTTCCCTGTATTAGGGTTATTTATCACAGGTGGAATAATGACAATTATATTAGGGCCTATTGCCTCTATAAACAGTGGAATGGTAACTTTCCTTAATGGACTGGGAACGAGTAACTTAATTGTATTAGGAATAGTACTAGGTGGTATGATGGCAGTAGATATGGGTGGGCCTATCAATAAAGCGGCATTTACCTTTGGTATTGCAGCTATCGCCTCTGGAAACTATGCTCCCCATGCAGCTGTTATGGCTGGTGGAATGGTACCACCGCTAGGAATAGCTATAGCTACAGTATTATTTAAAAAGAAATTTACAGATGAAGAGAGAAACTCTGGTAAAACTAACTTTATATTAGGAGCTTCATTTATCACAGAGGGAGCTATACCATTTGCTGCAGCAGATCCATTAAAGATTATCCCTGCATGTATAATCGGTTCTGCTCTTGCTGGTGGAATGGCTATGTATTTTGGAACAGAATTACCTGCTCCTCACGGTGGATTATTTGTTATCCCTATCATAACTCATCCCATGATGTACCTTCTTTCAGTAGTTACAGGTTCACTTGCAACTGCAGGTATAATAGGAACTCTAAAAAAAGAGATCTAAAAAGCAACGTGATGTTGCATCTTAGAAAGTAAAAAAAGTGTCGAGAAATTCTCGACACTTTTTATTATTATTTAGAAAATTAAATCAGCAAAATTTATTGAATGAATAAAGGCTTATTAAAATCTGGATTGTACCTGCCTGGATGCAACATCATCTTACTTATTTCCCATCCCATGGATTTATCACTTTTTTTCTAGTTTCCACCTTCTCACCTGTTGATAACTGATAGTATCCTTCTACGATTCCACTGTCAAATCCGCCATATTCCGGATTTGGTAAAACTATAAATTTAGTCCCATAGTTATCTTTCATATCTTCTACATGATTTCTTCTGTCTATATTCAGTTTATGATGAACCACACTGTCAAAATCATCCAGATTATCTCCACCTAAAAGAACTATTGTATATCCTTTATCCTCTATACTCTTTAATCTTGGTGCTTTATTTGATGTAGTGGTTTTTCCTAACACATGATCCTCATCTGCAAATGGTGCTCCAATCTTTTTTAAATTTTCTATTGTGGGCACTGTTAATTCAGCACTTCTATTTGAAACATAAAACACTTCAAAACCTAACTCCTTTGCAGTTTTTATAAAGTCCACAGATCCCGGTACTTCTGTTGCCTCTTTTGCATTTACCCATCTTGCCCAGTCTTTGGAACTATACAGTTTGTGATTAACAGCCTGCCAGGCAGCAAATGCACTATTATCCAATACCGTTTCATCTAAGTCTAGCACTACAGCCAATTTTTTATCTTTATTTATTGGGTCTTTCACGATTTCTTTTAGATAAGATTTACCAGAATTATAAGCTTGATGAGTCAATGCTCTGTATTCTCCTGAATCTCTTACCCACACTGTTCCCAATACCGATTGATTGGCAAATCTGGCTATATCATTATTCTCGTTAGATACCATGTTGATTTTTGCAGTTGGCTCAGATACTTTTGGTTTCGCTGTTGTACAAGCTGTTCCTAATGTTAACAATGCTGCAATTAATAAGATTTTCTTTTTCATTACTGCCTCCTATAAACTTAAATTTCAATTAAGTATAACATAAGAAAAAATAAATTTCAATAAAGCCGTTTATCCATGAAAAAATAAAGGAAAAGTAGGGAATCTGTTGAAAATTATTGAGTAAGTATAAAAAACTAATCATATATTAAGGGAATCTTATAGTTGTGTATGATTGATTCTATAAATAATTTTGAAATTTAATTAATTTTATAATATACTATAGTTACGAGAAAATAATACCGGGGGGTTAGGAGATGAGAAAAAAGAAAAAAATCAGAATAAGAAGTAATTCAGCAGCTAGAAAGGGAGGATTTCTAAAATTCATATTTTTTCTCATAATTATATTCCTAGTTTTCTACGTATTTTTCAAATTGATATAATATCTACCTTTAAAAATAAATAAATAATAATAGAAAGGCACTTAGAATTTTTTCTAAGTGCCTTTTTTTAATTTTAATAAATTATAGATTGATTATAGCTCCATCTTCTCATATTTTTTCATTATCTTTTCTAAGTTCTGTCTCTCTTCTAGAGATAACTTTTCCTCAAAATATTTTTCTACATCATCTAATAAAATATGTTTTTCTTGAAGATCCAATAAAAATTTTACAGCTTCATCTGGTTTTTTTGTAAAATTAGTAAATTTAGTTTCAATCTCTAAGAGGATATAGATATCATTTTTAAAGTGATATTTTAGGCCCTCTAACAGATAACAAAACCCTAATATCTCTAATTCTTCTACGGGGTTGGCCTCAACTTTTTCATATTCCATCCTATCTACTTGCTCTTTAAATGTCCCAAAATTTTTATACATTCCCCTTTCGATTCCGTGTTTTTTAGCACTTAATATTTTTTGACCTGTCTCAGCAAGAGATTCATCATTTTTAAAAAAATCAATTTCTCTCCCCAGATTAAAGGCAAAACCTATTATACTTTTATGTTCTAACATCTCCTCTAGAAACCCTAAATTTCCCTTTCCAATTCCAATCTCATCAGAGATTGAACATTGTATATTTTCTAAAGCTTCCCTTATCTCCTGTACTGACATACCAATCAATTTAATCATATGAAAAACCACCTATTTCTTTTTAAGATATTTTCTTGTATCTAAACCTACAGCTATTATAATGATCAATCCTTTTATAATATACTGCCAATATGGGCTGATTCCTATATATGTCAATCCATAGTTTATAACAGTAAAGATTATAACTCCCGTTACTACCCCGCTGATCTTTCCTACTCCTCCGCTGAATGAAACTCCACCAACGACACAGGCAGCGATGGCGTCTAACTCATACATAAATCCAATATTATTTGTAGCCGATCCGATCCTTCCTGCTTCTAAAAATCCACCTACAGCATAGAAAACTCCAGAAAGAATATATACTTTCAATAGGTTATTCCTTACATTTACTCCGGAAACTGCTGCCGCTTCAGGATTCCCCCCTATGGCAAATATATTTTTACCAAATTTAGTTTTATTCCACAATACCCAAGTAATAATAGTCGCAATAGTAGCATAGATTATCAAATATGAAAATCTATATCCTGATATCCTAAAGACCCCTTGGGTAAATTTTGAAAATCGAGGATCAAAAGATGCTACAGGAGATGCTCCTATCACATCAAAATATAGTGAATTAGCACCATATACAATGATCATAGAGCCCAAAGTTGCTATAAATGGTGTCACATGAAAAATTGCTATAACTATTCCATTTAATAACCCAACTATGGCACCGATTATTATAACTAATAATAAAACTACCATTAAAGGCATCTCTCCTATATTAGGGAATACCTTAGTTGTGGCATTAGTAGCTTGTAGGAGCGATGCTGATATTAGAGCAGCCATTCCAACTTGACGCCCTGCTGATAGATCTGTTCCCTGTGTTACGATAAGACCGGCAACTCCTAAAGCAATAATTACTCTGACTGATGACTGTGTCAGTATATTGGTTAAATTTCTAACCGATAAAAACGTCGGTTCCTTCATGACTATAAATACCAGTAAAGCTATCAATACTAGGTATATCGCGTTTTCTGTTCCCCAATTCTTTATTTTTTTCTTATCCATATTTCCTCCAAATATTATAAAAATTTAGCTGACAAGGTCATTATTTCTTCTTGTGTGGTTTTATTTGTATCTACTATACCTGCTATCCTTCCATTACTCATAACCAATATTCTATCGGTTGTCCCCATGAGCTCAGGCATTTCAGATGAAATTATTATTATACCTTTATCTTTTTTAGCTAATTCATTCATAAGTTGATAGATTTCAAATTTAGCTCCTACGTCTATCCCCCGAGTCGGCTCATCCAACATCAATATTTCAGGATTTGTAAGTAACCACCTTCCAATGATAACCTTTTGCTGATTACCTCCAGACAGACTTCCAATATGGGTTTTTTGAGTAGGAGTTTTCACTCTCATACTATCTATAACCCACTCTGTATCTACTTTCATCTTTTTATCATCTAAAAAATGTCCAACCCCTTGGTAAATATCAACATTTGATATAACAGAATTAAAGGTTATATCCAACCCTGCAAATATCCCTGTAGATCTGCGTTCCTCTGTAACCAGTGCAAATCCATTTTTTATAGCTTCATGAGGATTTTTATTATTAACGACTTTACCATCTAATATTATTACTCCTGTTTCCCTTTCCCTCATTCCAAAAATAGATTCCAAGATCTCAGTTCTTTTAGCTCCTACTAAACCAGCTATCCCCAAGATCTCACCTTTACGTAATTTAAAGTTTATATCTTTAAAAGATGGCTGCTGTTTAGCGGTAAAATCTTTTATCTCCAAAATTATTTCTTTAGGTACATTGGTTTTAGGAGGGAATCTTTCACTGAGATCTCTTCCTACCATCATATTGATAATGATATCTGTAGTAAGGTCTTTGGAATTATCGGTAGAAATCCATTTTCCATCTCTCATAACAGTTACTTCGTCCGCTATCTCCAAGATTTCTTCCATCTTGTGGGATATGTAGATGATTCCGCACCCTCTGTCCCTTAATTTATTGATGATTCTAAATAAGTGGGTCACCTCTTTTTCAGTCAGTGAAGATGTTGGTTCATCCATCACTATTATTTTAGAATCGTAGGAGACAGCCTTAGCTATCTCTAACATCTGCATCTCTGAAACAGATAATTCCCCAACTTTCTTCTTTGGATCTATATCTATATCTAATTCATCAAATATTTTTTTTGTGTCATCATACATCTTCTTTTCGTCTATAAAAAAACCTTTTTGAGGATATCTTCCAAGCCATATATTATCCATAACATTTCTTTGTAACACTTGATTTAACTCCTGATGAACCATGGATACTCCACTATCTAAAGCCTCTTTAGGAGAGGTAAAATTTATTTCTTTTCCGCAAAATATAATTTCTCCGTGATCTTTTCGATAGATACCAAAAAGGCATTTCATAAGAGTGGATTTCCCTGCTCCATTTTCTCCCATAAGTGCATGAACACTAGAACTTTTTATTTGAATGGTAACCTTATCTAAAGCTTTTACTCCCGGAAACTCCTTAGTTATTTCCTTCATCTCCAAAAGAAATTTTTCTTCCATTTTTAAGATCCTCCTTTTATAAAATAAAGCTGGGTGATAAAACCCAGCTAAAATATATTATTTGAAATCTGCAAGATTATCTTTGTCTACTCCTACATAAGGGACTCTTACAGCTTTTTTATCATCTAACTTCCACTCTGTTCCTTCTAATGGATCTTTCCCAACAGCTAAATTATGAGAAAGGTCAAAGGTAGCTTGTGCTTGGTTTTTAGCATCATTTAAAACTGTTCCTTCTAATTCTCCTCTTTCAATCATTGCAAGAGCTTCTGGGAGAGCGTCTATTCCGAATACTGGTATATCTGATCTTCCTGCTGCTTTTAATGACTCTATTGCTCCAAATGCCATTCCATCATTATTTGCTATAACTACTTCTATCTTATCTTTATTAGGGCCTGCAATCCAGGCATCCATCTTGTCTTTAGCCATTGCTGTATCCCACATTGCGGTATCTAAATGCAATGCTTCTGTATCTATACCTTTTTCATTCAATGTTTTTATTGCCCATTCAGTTCTAGCTTCGGCATCTGGATGTCCAGGCTCTCCTTTTAATAATACAAATTGAATCTTCCCGTCTTTATTTAAATCCCATTTATCACTGCTATTCATCCAGTGTTTAGCAATGAGTTCCCCTTGTATTACTCCTGACTCCTTAGAATCTGTTCCTACATAATATACTTTGTCATATGAATTCATATCTTTTTGAGATGGCTCCTTATTGAAAAAAACTACCGGTTTATTTTCTTCCTTGGCTTTATTGATAATAGTCGAAGCAGAAGCGGGGTCTACTAAGTTTACAGCTAAAACATCCATTCCCTTAGATAAAAATACATCTATTTGATCATTTTGAGTAGATTGATTATTTTGTGAATCTACTAGGTCTAATTTGATCCCCTTAGCACTTGAGATTTTACCCAGATCTTGTCTCAGGATTGACATAAAGTTATCATCAAACTTATAAATAGCTACTCCAATCTTAGGTGCACTTTCTCCCTCTGTAGTCGCTGATTTATCATTTCCACCACAAGCTGTTATCGCTGCTGCCATCGCCATTACTGCAAATATTTTCTTCATATAGTTCCCCCTAAATTTTATTTTTAAACAATACCCTTTAATAAAATTTACCCCATGATTTTTTAAATGTCAAATCATTTTTAACTGAGTTAATAAAGTTATTTTCATTTTTATGTATATATAACATATATGATTTTTTGTTTTCCATTATCTGTAGGATATTAGGAGGATCTTTAAAAGCTTTTATTTATTTATTTTAATTTTAAATGCTTTTTTTATGGTACATAAAACTTTATTTATAGTAAAATATCATCAATAAAACTAATAATCACCGATATATCAATTTAATATATATATTTTTAATATAGTGAAAAAATTGATATTATACTTGTATAAATAAGATTTCAATAGGAGGAAATAAAAATGGCAAAAATCAAAAGAGCAGGAATAAACTTTTTAAACTTTTTCAAAGCAGAGGAGATCTTACCAGCTGAGTTCAAAGGACATCATGAATTAGAAAACTTTGATAAGATTCAAAATACAGAATTTTATATCAACTTCTAAGAAAAATTTCAAAAAAAGAGATCGCAGATTACTTTGAATCTGAGATCTCTTTTTTTATTATCTAGGAAATTCTACCCGCAAGGGGCATAATGCTATTACTTTACAACATAAACATAGGATTTTGAGATAAGAACCTCAATTATGCTTATCTGGATGCAGCGTCACGTTGCTTTTTTATTTGTTTCCTTCTACAATGTTGCATTCTAAAAGAAAAAGAATTATACTTATTAATAAATTATAGTTATTTAGTCAAGGGAGGTATAGATGTATTTTGGAGTAGATTATTATCCGGAACATTGGAATATAAGTATGATTGACGGTGATATTCAAAGAATAGTTGAGATGGGGTGTAATATCGTTAGAATTGGTGAATTTGCCTGGCATTTAATGGAAAAAGAAGAGAATCAATTTGATTTTACATTTTTTGATATGGTTATAGAAAAATGTGAAAAAGCAGGATTAAAAGTAATCTTTGGCACTCCTACTGCTACCTTCCCTGCTTGGTTAGCCAAGAAACATCCTAGTATTTTATCTAAAGATGAAAATCTACAAGTTCGTGCCTTCGGAGGAAGAAGACAATACTGTTATAATTCAAAGATCTATCTCCAGTATTCCAATAAGATTGTGACTAAACTCCTGGAAAATTATAAAAAAAACCCTTCTGTAATCTCTTGGCAGGTAGATAATGAATTCGGTCATGAAGGCTCTGATAACTGTTATTGCGAGATATGCCAGTTAAAGTTTCAAGGATTTTTAAGAGATAAATATCAAACTATCGATAAATTAAATGAGGTCTACGGAACAATATTTTGGGGACAGACTTACAACTACTTCGATGAAATTCCAGCACCTTTAAAAACCATCACTACCCATAACCCTACTCTAAAATTAGATTGGATGAGATTCAAATCTGATTCCTTAAATCAATATGCAAATTCTCAAATTCAACTGGTTAAAAAACTTAGCGGCTCTCATCAGACTGTGACCACTAATCTATCAGGTGGATTTTATACTAAGTTGTATGATCATGAAGAAAATACAAAACATTTAGATTTTGTTTCCTATGATAACTATCCTGTTTGGGGTGGATTAAAAGAACCAGTGTCACCGGGACAAATAGCTATGACACTGGATTTTATAAGAGGTCTTCAGCAAAAGAACTTTTGGATATTAGAACAGCTCATGGGAGCCCAGGGACATGATGTAATAGGATATCTTCCTCGGCCTGATCAGGGAAAGATGTGGGCTTACCAAGCTTTTGCTCATGGGTGTGAATCTATGTTGTGGTTTAGGTATCGAGGGATGACAAAGGGAGCAGAACAATATTGCTTTGGAATACTTGATCAGGATAATCAGATCAACAGAAAATACAGGGAGGTACAGTCTGCTATTAAAGACATATCTAAATATAAAACATTATTTACATCCAATATAAAATCCGATCTTGCTATTATTTATGATTTTGATAACATATGGAGTTGGAAAGTCCAAAACCAGAGTTTAAATTTTGATTTCACCTCTGAACTTATGAGGCTCTATACTCCTTTTTATGAAAAAAATATTAATATTGATGTAATCTCCTATAAGAAGGATTTTAATAGATATAAGATTTTGGTTCTACCAGTAACTAAAATTATCGATGAAATTTTAGCAGTGAGACTTGAAGATTTTGCTAAGAATGGAGGTACAATAATTTTCTCATATAGAGCAGGTATCAAAGACAGAGATAATAATCTTTATTTTGGAAAAACACTTCCATGTTTGGTAAAAGATCTTTGCGGAATTTCCATAGAGGAGATTGAATCACTTCAACAAGGTCAGGACGTTGAAGTAGTAGGAACTGGAAGCTATATAGGACACACTGGAAGATGTGAAGTGTGGAGAGATCTAATTACACCTAATACTGCTGAAACATTATTTAAATACAATGATAAATTTTATAGTCATAAAGCGTGTATAACAAAAAATTCTTATGGTAGAGGACAGGTATATTATATTGGAGGCGGAGTAGATAATATAGTGTTGAGTACAATAGCACATGACATTTTAGAAGAAAAACAGATTGAAACTCTAGAATCTCCTACAGGTTTAGAAGTCTATAAAAGAAGGTGTGAGGAGGGAGATTATCTTATTATCACCAATCATTCCTCGGAAAAAAAACTATTCAAAGAGATCATTTTCTCTCCCTATGAGAGCAAGATCATAAAAATTTAAAGCTTCAAAATAAAAGGGATTTACAATTATTTTTGGTATAAAATAATACTAATTTTAGGAGGTGTACAATGAAAAATATTGTATCTATAACTAATTATATAAATAATTGGATAAACCCAAAAGGATTTAAGAAATCTATTGTAATTATATTAATTTTAGTATTAGAGATTATTTTAGGTAGTATTGTGTTTGCTACTGGTGGAACTAAATATGTATACCTTCATATTATGTATTTTCCCATATTTTTAGGAAGCTTAATTTTTGGACCTTTAGGAGGCCTATCCTTTGGGATTTTAGGAGGCATGATCCTTGGTCCATATATGCCTATAGATGTTTCAGTTATGAGTATGCAGAGCTTCTCAAATTGGGCAGTAAGGATTTTATTTTTTACAATTATTGGAGTCCTTATGGGGCTAATACTTAATCTATTAACAAAACATATAAAAGTTATCAATACTCTTGCATTTTATAACCCCATTACCAATTTACATAATAGAAAATATTTTGAAAATATTAAATTGGATAAAGACACAGGATATTTTCTTGCTATATTAAAAATTGAAAATTATTCTAAGGCTATTTCAAACTTAGGTTCTGATATGGCTGCAGAAATATTAGAGAAATTTTCTCATAAACTAAAAGACTATAAAAATTTTAATAATAGTAGTAATGATAAAATTTTTCATTTTTCAGACAATGAATTTGCGATACTTTTAAAAAATGAAAATAGTGAAAGTGAAACAGAAGAATTTAAAAAAATATCTAAAATTTTAAGACATACTATAGATTTAAAAGATACAAAGTTTTTCCCTGAGATCTCTTTAGGGGTAGCAAAATACAATAAAAATAATTTAGAACTTCTAAAAGAAGCTGAAATGGCTAGAATATTAGCAAGAAAGAACCTATTAGATTTTTATATGTATATTCCTGAAGTATCAAAACAACAAATGGTCAATTTTGAATTATTTAGTGAGATACCAAGAGCTTTAAAAAAGAAAGAATTTTACATTTGTTTTCATCCAAAAGTGAATGTATTAGAAAAAAAAATAGAAGGTGCTGAAGTCCTTATTAGGTGGTTACATCCAATAAAAGGAGTAATAAGTCCAGACAAATTTATACCATTTATAGAAACTACAAATTTTATAAATGAAATTACTCTTTTTGTCCTAAAAGAAGCTTTCAAGGCTTTGAACAAATTAAGACATGAGGGGATAAATATTAATTTATCAGTTAATATCCCTTTAAAATACCTAACTAATCCTGATTTTCTAAGGGCTATAAAAGGATTTAAAAGTCTAGGTTATCCTCTGGAGAGTTTAGAAATAGAAGTTTTAGAAAGAGATCTGATAGAAGATTTTGATGTTATTTCAGATGCTATGAATGAAATAAAAAAATATGGAATAAGTTTCTCCCTAGATGATTTTGGAACTGGATATTCTTCTATTTTATATATAAAAAAACTACCGTTTGATAAAATAAAAATTGATCAAGCATTTGTAAGAGATATGACTACAAATCAAGAAAATCAAGATATTGTAAAATCTTCTATACAGTTAGCACATATAATGAATGTCTACCCTTTAGCGGAAGGAGTAGAAGACAGAGAATCTTTTGATATCTTATCTGATTTTAAGTGTAACTATGCTCAAGGCTATTATTTTACTAAACCTCTTAAGCTCAATGACTTTATTAAATGGTGTATAACACCTTCTAATGATATTTTTCTTTAGATTAAGTTAAATATAATAAGAAAAAAAGATCAAAATCTTTAAAGATTTTGATCTTTTTTTCTAAAAAATTATTAATTCAAAGATAAATTTTTATCCTACGTTTAAGCCTTTATCTCTAAATATTTGTCTAGCACTTTTCATCTCTTCAGCAGTAGGTTCCTTTACATCTTTTAATGGATATTCAAGATTCATCTCTTCCCACTTATGTGTTCCAAGTTGATGAAATGGTAATAATTCAATTTTCTCTACATTTTTTAATTTAGAAACATAATCTGCTAATTTTTCTAAATTTTCTTTCTTGTCTGTTATTCCAGGAACAACAACGTGTCTTATCCATACAGGTTTTCCTATGCTGTCTAAATATTCAGCAAACTTTAGAGTGTTTTCTAACTCTACTCCTGTTAGGCTCTTATAAGTATCTGGATTTATACTTTTGATATCTAATAATACTAAGTCTACATTTTCAAGGACTTCTTTTACCCTGTCATTGAATATATAGCCAGAAGTATCTACAACAGTATGAATTCCCTCTTCTTTAGCTCTTTTGAATAGAGCTTCTATATAATTTATTTGTACAAATGGTTCCCCGCCTGTAACTGTTAATCCACCACCATTTCTAAAAAACGGCTTATATTTTTTTATTTCATTTATAGTAAAATCAATACTTCTTTCATATTTAGCATCTTTAAGATCCCATGTATCCGGGTTATGACAATATTTACATCTTAAAGGACACCCTTGTGTAAATACAATAAATCTAATACCAGGTCCATCTACGGTCCCGCAACTTTCAAATGAATGTAACTTTCCTGTTAATTCCATCTCTTTCATCTCCTTTGCTTTACCCTTTCTCGTAAATCACTAACTTTTTAATAAGTGATTTACATCAAGGAAGAGGGATATTATTATTAATACCATTATAACATAAAAGTGGCAGTTAAAATTAATTAACTACCACTTTCTAAACTATAACTTTTTATTACATAGTTGAGTTAATAGTTCTTTTTATAACATCTAATTGTTGTTCCTTAGTTAATCTAACAAAGTTAACTGCATATCCAGATACTCTGATAGTTAATTGAGGATATAACTCAGGTCTTTCCATAGCGTCTTCTAATAATGATCTATCGAATACGTTAACGTTTAAATGTTGTCCACCAGTTGGAGAGAAATATCCATCCATTAATGAGATTAGGTTGTTTCTTCTGATAGAATCTTCTTTTCCTAATGCTCCTGGAGTTATAGCGAATGTATAAGATATACCATCATTTGCATGTTCAAATGGTAATTTTGCAACAGATGACATAGAAGCGATTGCTCCTCTTCTGTCTCTACCGTGCATAGGGTTAGCTCCTGGACCAAATGGTTCTCCAGCTCTTCTACCGTCAGGAGTATTTCCTGTCTTCTTTCCGTATACTACGTTTGAAGTGATAGTTAATAGAGATTGAGTAGGTCTAGCTCCTCTATACATGTGGTGAGTTCTGATTTTGTTCATGAAGTTTTTAGTGATCATTACTGCAAATCCATCAGTTTCATCATCGTTGTTTCCGAATGGAGTATATTCTCCTTCGATCTCATAGTCAACTGCTAATCCATCTTCATTTCTGATTACTTTTACTTTAGCATTTTTGATAGCTGCTAATGCGTCAGCAACGATTGAGATTCCTGCAATTCCATGAGCTTGTGTTCTGTCTATTTCTAAATCATGTAATGACATTTGGAATGCTTCGTAAGCATATTTGTCATGCATGTAATGAATTATGTTTAATGCTTTTCCGTATACTTTAGATAACCATTCCATACTTTGGTCTAATTTTTCCATAACTTCGTCGAAGTCTAAGTATTCAGATGTGATAGGAGCGAATTTAGGAGCTACTTGTGCACCACTTTTCTCATCCTTTCCACCATTTATAGCATATAATAATGCTTTTGGTAAGTTTACTCTGGCACCGAAGAATTGCATTCCTTTACCTATTTTCATAGGAGATACACAACAAGCGATTCCATAATCGTCACCAAATTGGTTTCTCATAAGGTCATCATTTTCATATTGTAATGATGATGTATCCATAGATACTTTTGCAGCAAATTGCTTAAAGTTCTCAGGTAAGCTAGTTGACCATAATACTGTTAAGTTTGGCTCAGGTGCTGGACCTAAGTTATATAAAGTATTTAATGTTCTGAATGAAGTTTTAGTTACTAAAGTTCTTCCATCTGTACCCATTCCACCGATTGATTCTGTAACCCATGTAGGGTCTCCTGAGAATAACTCGTTGTATGCAGGTGGTCTTAAGAATCTAACTATTCTTAATTTCATGATGAATTGGTCCATGTATTCTTGAGCCTCTTCTTCAGTGATTGTTCCTTCAGCAACATCTTTTTCAATATAGATGTCTAAGAAAGTAGATACTCTACCTAATGACATAGCAGCTCCGTCTTGGTGCTTAGTAGCAGCAAGGTATGCGAAGTAAGTCCATTGGATAGCTTCCTTTGCGTTTGTAGCTGGCTTAGATACATCAAATCCGTATGCGTTACACATAGTGATTAAAGATTTTAAAGATGCAATTTGTTGTGCAACTTCTTCTCTGCTTCTGATGATATCTTCAGTCATTTCAGCTGTATCTAAAGTTTTCTTTTGAGCTACTTTATCAGCTATTAATCTGTCTACACCATAAAGAGCTACTCTTCTGTAGTCTCCTATGATTCTTCCTCTTCCGTATGCATCTGGTAAACCAGTGATGATTCCAGATCTTCTAGCTGCTCTGATATCATCAGTATATGCTGAGAATACACCATCGTTATGAGTAGGTCTGTTATTCTTGAAGAATTCAGCTGTTACTGGATCCATCTCATATCCATAAGATTCTAATGCGTTTTGAACTGTTCTTAATCCACCTTTAGGGAACATTGCTCTCTTTAATGGTGCATCAGTTTGTAATCCTACAATACTTTCTAATTCTTTCTCTATATATCCTGCTCCATATGCATCTACATCTGAAGGCATTTTAGTTTCTGCGTCGTAAACACCTTTTTCTATTTCTACTTTAAACATTTCTGTTAATTTATCCCATAATTTTTTAGAGTTATCAGTAGCACCTGCTAAAAATTCATCTCCACCTTCATATGGTGTATAGTTACTTTGTATAAAATCTCTTACGTTGATCTCTGTTTTCCAAAGATCTCCTTTGAAGCTATTTAAATAATTACTCATTTTATTCCTCCTGATTCCAAAATAGTCTTACTATGTGAAAAGTATAACAGCTTGAATAAAAAAAGTCAACCCTTTTTATTCATTATAATTTAACTTTTTTCACATTTATTAAGTTTAAGTTAACAACAGTCTTTTACTTTGATTTACAAAGTTCTCCTTATTGTAACTTATAACCCGTTAAATTACAAACTTTATTTGCTTTTTCACTTATTTTTTATCAAATTTGTCAACTTATATATTTATACCGGATGAAAGGTTCGGTTTCTGTATATTTTGTGTTCTTTTTTTTGCACTTGTGAAATAAAGAATTATATTTTTAGGTTAAAAACCAAAGACACAGTACTCTTATTTTAGTATTTAAAATTAAAAAGTATTAATTTTAAAGTTCGTCCCATCCATCTATGGAGGAACTCATATTGTATGAAGTTACATTCCCTTCAAAGAAATTGGCTTTTACATTTCCCTCTCCTTCGGTATCTGCTAATTTTTCCAGATGTTTATAAGGGTTTTTATCGTATCCCTCATAAAGTTTATTCAATCCAAGACTTCTGAGCCTTTCATTGGCCAGCCATTTAGTATAGTCTTCAATAGTTTTTTCTGTAACCCCTAGTATTTTCTTACCTATGATATGTTTACTCCACTTTATCTCCTGATCTACAGCTACTTCAAACATCTCATATATTTCTTTTTCACTAAAATAATCTACGTTTTCTTGTTTGATCTCATTTATCATATTTTGAAATAAGACTACATGGGATAGTTCGTCTCTGTTTATTAATTTAATAATATCAGAGGTCCCCATCATCTTATTCCTACTGGCAAGTAGATAGAAGAAGTTAAACCCATTGTAAAAATACAGTGATTCTAACAAAAAGTTAGCTACCAATACCTTGGAAAAATTCTTATTGCTGGGAGTATCTATAAAATCCTGGTATATCTTTGCTATGTACTGGTTTCTTTCAAACAATACCTCGTCATCTCTCCACTTGTCATATATAAGGTTTCTCTTTTCCTTGGGAAGGATACTCTCAATTATATATTGGTAGGATTGAGAATGGATAGCTTCCTGGTATGTCTGAATAGCCAGGATCAAATTTACCTCTGGAGCTGTTATATAGTTTGAAATATTCGGAACATTATTGGTTTGGATACTATCCAAAAATACTAAAAATGACAATATCCCATCATACGCATCCTTCTCCTCATCCACTAAACTGACATAGTCATTTTTATCCTGTGTCAGATCTGTTTTTTCTGGAATCCAAAAATTCCCCATCATAGTCCTATACAGATTATTTGCCCATTGATATTTAACATTATTCAGGTTGAATATATTAGTTGTATCTCCACCTATGATTTTTCTTTGATCCAAGCTGTCTATCCCAAAAGGGTTAAATATTTTTTTTCTATCCACTACAGCTTTCACACTCCTCTTTTTCCCTCATTATATTACTGTTTTTCTGAATGGTTCTAGTATAATATATTGACTTACACTGGGTTTTCCATGCAGTCATTATAGTGTCGTATATATCTTTAGCTTTTATATCTTTGTTCAGGTCAAATAATAATTCCATAGATACACCTTGAGTGATCCATCTAGAGATTTTACTCATTACACGAACATATTCTTTGGGATCTATTTTTTTAGCTTCACTGTAAAACCAAGACCGGTCATTCAGATGTTTTACTACCCTTGGAACGGCTCCTTTTTGATTTTTTTCAATAAAGAATCTGGAGAATACTGGATTTACAGAAGCTGTAGCTCCCATTAGAAGTGATGTAGATGTGTTTGGTGCTACTGCTGTAAGTTCTCCATTTCTGATTCCATCAGCCGCTACCATCTCAAATACCTCTGCCCATTCCGATCCTATCTCTGAACTATCTATATAGTGTTGTTTTGGTTTCCCAAAGAATACTCCCTTATCCCAGCTAGACCCAGAGAACATCTTATATTGTCCTCTTTCCTTGGCTAAAATAGCACTTCCTTTCAGAGTATAGAGAGCAATTTTTTCAAATAATTTATCGACCTCTTCTGCAGACTCCTCATACATAAGGTATCTATATGCCAAATAATCAGATAGGCCCATGGCTCCTACACCGACAGTTCTATATAGTTCATTATGTCTGTCAGATTCTCTGAGGGGTGATTTTGTAAGTTCGATTGTATTATCGAGAAGTCTTACTGCTAATATACTGATCTCCTCCAATTCTTCATCTTGTACCTCTGCCAGATTTAAAGACAATAGGTTACAAGTGTGCACCTCTCCCAGTGTATTTTTAGATATCCCGACCGTATCTTCTCTCACTTCATCAAACTTTTTCGTAGGAGAGAAATTTGAAAAACTTTCCATACAAAGGTTTCCGTTACCAATCATCCCACTATGGGAGTTATGATTCATCCTATTGGCCGTATCTTTAAAAAAGATATAAGGCATTCCTGTCTCTATCTGTGTCTTCATAATCTCCTTTAGGAGTTCACGAGCACTTATTTTTTTTACTATTTTCAGATCAAAATCTTCCTCAAGTTTATTATAAGCCTCTTCAAATTCATCTCCATATAGTTCACACAATTCAAGATTATATTTCTTTCGAACTTCATACGGGTCAAATAAGGTCCAGATTTTATTTTCTTCTACTCTCTTCATGAATAGATCCGATACCACTACCTGGGGATATACATCATATGATTTACCTCTCTGGTCTCCATTTTCACTCTGAAGCTCTAAAAATTGTTCCATATCTATATGCCAGGTATCCAGTGCTACAGTCACAGCTCCTGCTCTTCTTCCTTGTTGATTTACAGCTACTGCAGTATCGTTTATTATCTTTATCCAAGGGGTTACTCCACCACTGGCATTTAAATATCCATTAACGACTGACCCTTTTCCTCTGATTCTGGAAAGATTTACTCCTACTCCTCCACCGTTTTTACTTATTTTTGCTATAGAATCTACATTATAAAATATAGATTCTATATTATCATCTATGGCACTTATAAAACATGAAGCAAGATTTCCATTGGGTACCCTAAGATTAGCTAAAATTGGTGTTGCCAATGATATTTTTTTTAATGATAAAACATCATAAAACTTTTTAACCTTTTCTACCCTGTCTTTTTTCTCATTCAGAGAGAGCATCATAGATATAGTCATAAATACCTCTTGAGGCAGTTCCCACACTTCCCCATTATATTTTAACAAGTATCTATTTATAAACATATTGGCTCCGGCATAGTCATAGTTCATATCTCTATCAGGCACCATGTAGTTATTTAACTCTTGAATTTCTTTTTTTGTATAATCTAATAGTCTGTTGTCATAGATATTATCTTTACATAGATCAGTTACAGTTTTATAAAAGTCACCATATGAATAACCTCTGCCGTGATATACTTCCCTTTCGATTTCCATCATTAGGAGTCTTCCGCCGACATTTGTCCAATGGCTGGATTCAAAGTTTGTCATAGATACAGTTAAGTTGATCAGGGATTCCTGTATCCTTTTAGTTGTAATATCTTCCTGATAGATAGTATCTATATGACTTTCTAACTCAACCATATTAATATCCAATCCTTCACAGGCTTTAATTAATTTTTCTCTGATCTTATCTACATCTATAGGTTCCTTTATCCCATCTCTATTGATGACCATCCTATTCATATTATTTTACCTCTTCTAAAAAACTATCCATAGTAAAGAATTTATTGTTATATTCAACTATTGGTGCTGACATTATCTTTGCCTTACTTGCTACAATCCTCAATTCTTTGATATCTTCTATATATTTAAACTCTGTACCACTATTAATCAGTTTAGACTTTAATTCCTCACATTGTCTGCAATTTTCTTTTCCGTATATTTTTATCATTAAAAATACCTCCTGTTGTGATTATAATTATTTTAAATACTAGATATAGTATACATAAGTTTTACCATATATTTGTATAAATTACAATTATAAAATAATTATAAATAGTTTTTAAAAAAATAAGGCAGGAACCTCCTACCTTATTTTTTCATATTCTTCCACGGTATCTATATCTAAAAAATCACTTCCATCAGAAAAATTTACATATTTTATACTATCTAGGTTATTTTTTATTATTACTTTTCCACCGGTGTCACCAGTTAACTTTAAGAGATCACCTCTGTATACATTTCCGAATATAACAGGACTTTTATTTTTACCTAAAAATCTTGGAACTACTATATATTGATCGTCAGAAACATCCATTATTTTTTCTATAACTTCACTGGTAAGAAATGGCTGGTCCCCGGTAAAGAACATAAAATTAGAGTCTATATCTGTATTGTTCACCCCTAATTTTATACTTTCACTTATTCCATTTTGCGGCATATCATTTATAATCGTTGTATAACCATATGATTTGGCCAGCCTCTCCACTTCCCTATACTGGGTAACTACTATAATACTATGAAAATTTATTTTATATAATTTACGAAAAAGGTGTTCAATCATTGGGATACCATCTTTTGATAGTAGGAGTTTATTCCTTCCCATCCGTGAACTAAACCCAGAAGCTAACACTATAGCTGTAATCATGAGATCCCTCCTACTGTTATATTTCTACAATTTCTCCAACAAATTTTCTATCGTATAGTTTACTTTTTATCTCATCTATAATTTCTAAATTTTTCATCAGATCTACCTTACTGAAATATATAACTTTTTTTCCCTTTGAGTTTTTAAAGATCCCGTCTTTTTTTAGAATGATTTTAACATAATCATCTAGAGTAAGGATATCTCCTTCCCTCTTCCCTACTAACTTACAAAATAATTCTACTCTGTGGATAAAATTTTTGTCTATTACCTTCCCTATATGGGTAAGATCTATTACACCTATGGTTATAGTGGTCTCAGTACATATAACTGGCTCAGTTTCATTCCACCCCTTAAGGGGTTTCATCTTTGAACCATCTGCCTCTACAAAAGTATAGTCAAAATATTTTATCAACCTTTTTAAATCTACCATAGGAAGACTGGACAATTTATCCTTATATTTAGGAGTTACTACATAGAGACTATTTTTTAGAGGGTAAGATATTGTATCTAAAAAATTTATATCATGATAAAGATAATCATATTTTAGAGGGGTAAATATCTTAGTAGTTGTAGTCATAAGAACTGAGTTATCCAGACTATACTCAATGGATAGATGGTTTAGGAGAGTGGTCTTCCCTCCCGCTCCTACTATGGATACCACATCCCCTTTTTTAATTTTTAAATCATTCATAACAAATAACCTCTCTTGACACAGAGATTCTCAGGGAAAAATATAGAGTTTCACAGAGTTAATCTCTGTGTATCTTTACATTCCCTCAGTGTAACTCTGTGACTAATTTTTCACTTTTTTTAGTTATTAATTTTTAATTTGAATGCTTTGTGTTTAACATTCCCATAAGTACTTTTTCAGGTGTAATAGGTAGGGTTCTTATTCTTACCCCTGTAGCATTAGCTACTGCATCTGCAATTGCAGGAGCAGATGTGTTGATAACTACCTCTCCTATTGATTTTGCACCAAATGGGCCTGTATGCTCAAAACTAGGTTTAAATTCTACCCTTATATCTCCAACATCACATCTAGACGGGATCTTATACTGCATAAATGTATCGGATATCATCTTACCTTTTGTGTCGTGCTTTATATCCTCAAATAGAGCTAATCCAATCCCTTGAGCTACTCCACCTTCAACCTGGATACGAGCTAAATTTGGATTAATCACTGTACCGCAGTCGACTACAGCTGCATAGTCTATCATCTCTACCTTACCAGTTTCTAAATCCACTTCAACTTCAGCAAACCCGGCTATAAATGGTGGTGGAGAAGTGTGTCCTCCCCAGGTACCGGTAGTTATAATTTGATTCTGCCCTTCATAGGCTACCAGTCTATATGCTATTTCATCCAGCGAGATCTCTTTCCCATCTTTTAATAGCAATGAATCTCCGTTAAACTCTATATCTTCCTCTGAAATGTCCAATATTTTAGAGGCCCCAGCAACTATCTTTTCTACCATAAGGTTAGCGGCTTTTATAACTGCATTTCCTGTAACATAGGTTCCACTAGAAGCGTAGGCACCTGGGTCGTATGGATTTACATCTGTATCTGTACTATTTACAATTATTTTAGATACAGGTACACATAGTATTTCTGCAGCCATCTGAGCTACTACTGTGTCACAGCCCTGCCCCATATCACTTACTCCTACTAACAGTGTGTAGAATCCATCATCATTTAATTTTAATGTTGCAGACGCTGTATCTATTCCGTGGATACCTGATCCCTGCATAGTTACAGCCATCCCAATACCTCTTGCCTTTGTAGGTGATAGCATTTGCATTGGATATTTTTTATCCCATCCAATCATCTCCTTACCCCTGGTAATACATTCATCCAAAGTACTACTGTCCAGAACAATAGATTTCTCTCCTACAAAACTATTTAGAGTAGGATTTACTTCCCCTTGCTTTACCAAATTTTTCTCACGTATTACACTTGGATCCATATCCAATTTTTTGGCCAATTCATTGACTGCAGATTCCAATGCAAATGTTCCTTGTGTAGCCCCATAACCTCTAAATGCTCCTGCTGTAGTCATATTGGTATATACCACTTCTCCATAAAATCTACGTGCCTTAGCTCTATACATAGGTAGTGTCTTTTGCCCTACCACACTAAATACAGTCCATGCGTGTTCCCCATATGCTCCTGTATTGGATAATCCGTGGATATCCACAGCATTTATGATTCCATCCTTAGTAGCACCTAATTTCACTGTTAATTTCATCTCATGTCTGGTAGTGGTACAGGTATGAGTTTCCTTTCTATTATATACTAACTTTGCAGGTTTCCCGGTTACTTTGGTTATCAATGCAGGATAGATTTCCATTGGAGCCGTTTGTTTCCCTCCAAATCCTCCTCCTACACGAGGTTTTATAACTTTTATCTTACTTCTCGGTATATCCAGTATCTTAGATACGTGTCTTCTCACATGAAACGGTATCTGAGTAGAACTGATTATATTCATTCTCTCCTGGAAGTCCATATAGGTAACTGCTATATAATTTTCCATCATCCCATGGATCTGTGCCTGAGTATGATAGCTGTGCTCAATTACTACGTCTGATTTCGCTAATTCTTCCTCTACATCCCCTTCTACAAGAAGATCCTGGGCAGCTATATTTCTCATGTGTTCGTTTCCAAAATTAAAACTTGTGTATGGTTTTTCAGTATGTATTATACTTTTATGATCTATAGCTTTTTCAAAATCTAATACCGGTTCTAATATTTCATAGTCTACCTTTATGAGTTTCATAGCCTTTAGTACAGTTTCTTCATTTGTTCCTGCAACTATAGCAACTTCATCTCCTACATATCTTACATATTCCCCCAATATTCTCCTGTCATGAGGAGATGGTTCAGGAAAAGACTGTCCTGCTAAAGTAAATCTTTTATCAGTTACATCTTTATAGGTCAATATACATTCTATACCTTCGATCTTAGAAGCTATAGTTGTATCTATCTTTTTTATTCTGGCAAAAGCATGGGGACTACGAAGTAATTTAACAGTCAGATAGTTGTGTCCTAATGCAATATCTTCAGTGTACGATGATGCTCCCTTGATGAGCCCCATCCCGTCTATCTTTTTTATTCCTTTCCCGACATATCCCATTATTTTACCTCCATATATTTTTTAACTGCTCTAAGCTGTCCCATGTAACCAGTACATCTACATAGGTTCCCAGTTAAATAATGCTTTATCTCATCTGTTGTAGGAGATTCCAATTCTCTCTTCATTGCTATTACAGTCAAAGTAAACCCAGGAGAACAATATCCACATTGATCTGCTCCTTCATCAGTTAAAACTTCAGCAAATTTTGCTACTTCGACACTTTCTCCCTCTAGGGTAGTGATCTCTTTTTTGATTCCTCTAACAGCCAATGTTGAGCAAGAAAGAGTTGGTTTACCATCTAATAATACTGTACATAGACCACAAGAACCAGTCTCACATCCTTTTCTTACATTTAAAAATCCCAGTCTTTTTAAAGCCGACTGTAGATACTCACCTTCTTTTATAGTTATATCTTTACTTATACCATTTATTTTTAATTTAATTTCCATTTTACTTTTCCTCCCGCCATCTTCTTTTTAAAACCTCTTTATAACTAATATCTATTGTTATAATTTTTTATTTCACTTCCTCTATACATCTTCTAATCAGAACTTTTGCTATCATCTTTCTGTATTCTCCACTGGCTCTCATATTTGTTCCAAATTTCATCTCATCTACTACTGCTTCTATATTATTCATCAGTTCATCGTTATTAATTATTTTTACTACTGCCCTTCCAGGTCTAGCTCCTACAGCTATTCTATATTCTCCACCTAGGTTGGAAACAGCACAATTTAAGATAGCATAATCACTCTTTGAATTTCTCATAGTTTTAAAAGCTGCTTTTTTTCCATCCTTTTTAATTATAATTCTTACCAATATATCTTTAGGCACTTTTTCCTCAGCTAAATATGTTTCTAAAGACATGACTCCACCCTTATACAACTCTATATGAGTATCCAAAGATAGAAGTGCTGTTATAAAATCTGAAAACCCATATTTAGAAGCTACTGTAGCCCCTGCAGTTATAACAGATCTTAATTGGATACCTACAATTTCCTCTACTGATTCAGCTACTATCCCATCAAAATTTTCCTTTAACAACTTATTAGTTTCTATACTTCTAAAAGTTGTCATAGGGCCTATCTCTATATTATTTTCGTCTTCTCTGATATAATCCAATTCTAAATTAGACAGATCTATCCCTATATTGATATTTTTATTTCCTAATCTCAAAAAGGCTGTCCCTCCTAAGATCAGATTATTTCTATTTTTAACTAAAGTTTCATACCCTTCCTCTATGGACTGAGCCATTAAATGCTGTTTTATTGTAAACATACTCTCCTCCTACGTTTTTTTCTTATTTTCTTTACTGTTTATTTTTTATTTTTCCTCTTTTTAACACCTGTTACTTTATAAAAAAAACAGCCGAAAAGTAATTTCAGCTGTTTTACTTATTTTAAAACATCTATGCTCTTTTTAATTTGATTTCTTCTTTTTGCTCTATTTCTTTAGGCAGGATTATATTTAATACAACTGCTATTCCAGCTGATACAACTATTCCAGATCCTCCAAATATTAATTTAAACGACTCAGGTAAATAAGCTAATGCTTCTGGAACACTTCCCATTCCAAATCCTAATCCTAGAGCCACAGCTACTATTACTGCATTTCTACCTACTAATTGCTCTTTTGTGATCAAATTTATTCCACTTATAGCTATCATTGCAAATAACATAACTAAACTTCCACCTATGACACTGGCAGGTATGATAGATATCAATGCTCCTATCTTTGGAATAAACGCTCCTACTATTAAGAACATGGCTCCAGTTCCTACAACAAATCTACTCATAACTCCTGTCATGGCTACAATTCCTGTATTTTGGCTGAATGAAGTAGTCGGTAAGATACTAAAAGAAGCTGCTACAACTCCTCCAAAACCATCGGCTAAGATTCCTCCAGATAATTCTTTATCTGTTACTTCTCTATTGGCTCCACCCATTGTTACTCCTGACATGTCTCCTACTGTTTCCACAGCTGATACTACATACATCAGCATCATTGCTAATATAGCGTCTAGATGAAATTCTAATCCATATGTAAATGGTTTAGGTACTACAAAGTAACTGGCTTGACTTACAGCTCCAAAATCGATCTTCCCCATAAATCCTGCTATTATTATTCCTGCTACTGTTCCAACTGCTATTGCTGCTGTTCTCCAAATACCCTTTGCAAATTGATTGAAGATAATAACAACTACTAGTACTGTTCCACCTAAAAATAAGTTTGATAATGATCCAAAATCTTTTGCTCCAAATCCGCCAGCTAAGTTTTTTATCCCAACTGGTAATAAAGATAGCCCAATAGATAAAACTACTACACCTGTTACGATTGGTGGGAAAAACTTTCTAACTTTTCTCATGAACAATCCGATAAATGCTTCAAATAATCCACCGACCAATGCTGCTCCTAATACACCCTCGAATCCATATTTTAATCCGATTGAGATCGCCACAGGTACGAATGCAAAACTTGTTCCCACAACAACTGGTAATCTAGCTCCAATAGGCCCTATTCTATATGCCTGAATCAATGTATTTATCCCTGATACAAACATAGTACATTGAATTAAAAATGTCAACTTCTCACTTGGAATTCCTATAACTCCTCCAACTATCAATATCGGTGCCAGGTTACTCACAAACATTGCTAATATATGCTGTAAACCTAATGGTATAGCTTCCTTCAGTACCGGTACTCCATCCAAATCATATGGTGATCTATTTTTCATTTTGTTCCTCCTAAAGTCTTTTTTATAACTCTAATTGTGGTTCGAGTAAACAAAAAATGCCCACTCCTCCCAATAAGTGAGAAAATAGGCATTTAGGTTAAAGAACTCCCCTAATAACTTAGTAGAATTCACCATATACTTAATTTTTTCACTCATAGTAGGTCGTTTACGGTGACCTGTAGAGACGCTCCTCCTTATTAAGAGCATATACGAGTTAATTTATGTGGTTATAATACGATATTTATATGACAATGTCAAGAAGAATAATAAAAAAAGCAATTAATCTCATTGAGATTAATTGCTTTTTTTATTAGAAGTGAATTCTCTAATTTTTTTAGGTTGATTTTATCCCCTTATAAAAATTTAAAATTAATATTATGAGGGTTCAAATGTATAAGTAAATACCATTTTTAACCTCTAATTTGTAAGTTTATAAATACAGGTGATTTCTTTGATTAATAGAAACATTTTTTTAAAAAATAAATTGTCCCTGTTTTTTTAGTCAATACTTATCCAATCCCAATAGTAAAGGTGTAATTACAAGGGGAAGTTTTTAGGAAAGCTTAGAAGTGAAATGAGAAGGTATTTTTGAAGTAAGACGTCAATGGATAATTGATAATGTACAACTAATAATGAAAAATCAAGAGATAGAGAATAGACCTAGTCAAGAATTATAGTAAGAGAAAAAGATTTTAAAAGGAAGAACACGAATGCTATCGCATACACAAAAAGACTATAATAATCGCTGATTTTTCTTTTTTTAGTAAAAAAACTTATATCCGAAGATCGCGAAGAATAAATAAAGCCTCATATACTTTTTATTTTTTCTCCGTAGACTTAGTGTAAAGTAAATATCTCTGTGAAACTCAATGCACTCTAGGACTCTGCGTTGAGAGGATTGATTATCTGTGAAAATTAGAGAATTTCTGTGTATCTCGGTAGAGATTCGTGTTCAGCGGGAGTTAAAGAAATTGAACGCTGATGCTATCGCATACACGAAAAAAAGTTGCTCTTTATTTAAAGAGCAACTAACATTTAAGTTAAAGTAGAAATTTCTACTTTAGAGTTTAATTTTTTTATGGTTTTTAGTAATGCCGGCAGCATTATAGTTAATGCTATGAGATCTGATATAGGTCTTGCTAACCATATTCCTTTTATTCCTAGGATATTTGGAAGTATAAATATAATAGGAAATATAATTATAACTTTTCTTAAAAAATTATAAGTGAATGCTTTTTTAGCATCCCCCATAGCTCTATAAACACCTGAAATCATGATAGTCATTATCATAACTGGAGCAAGGATAAATCCGTACCTCAAAGCCTCTATCCCTAACTCAATAGTTTCGCTGTCAGTAATAAAACTTTTTATGATTAGCCCGGGAAATAACTGGATTAAGAAAAATATTCCTAAGGATATTAAAGTACCGCTTTTTACAGCAATTTTTATTGCTTCTGAAACTCTAAAATATTTTTCAGCACCTAGGTTATGGCTTATGATTGGCTGTACTCCTGCTGAAATGCCTGAACTGATCATCAAAACAACAGAATGAATAGTCATATATATCCCATAAACAGCTACTGCAGTGGTACCTCCTAAAACTATTAATTTCATATTGAAGATACCTATTAATGCCCCATTTGCAAATGGTATTATTGCTGTAGCAGCACCTAATTTCAAAATATTTTTTATTATTTTAAAATCAAATTTTAAATCCTTTAATTTTATTCTCATTAATCTGTTGTTTTTCGACATAAAGTAAGCTATCATCCATAGGGGTAAAATACTGGCTATCAAACTAGCTATAGCTGCTCCTCTAACTCCTAAATTCAATGGGAATATAAAGATATAATCTAAAACTATATTGGTCAAAGAACTGGCCACAGCAGTCAACAAAACTAATTTTGGATAACCTTGAGCCCTTATAGCATTATTGAAGCTCAGTGTCACAGTATTAAAGAAGGAACAGAACAAAAATACTCTCCCATAACTTATAGCTTCTTCTACCATTTTTAAATTATTATCATGACCTTTTAAAAAATACGGTAAAAATAATACCTGACTTACTATTATTACTAAACATAGAGTCAGAGTTAGAAAAATTTGATTTCCTAATATCTTTTTCACCTTGTCTTTGTTCTTTTCCCCTAAGGCTATAGAGATCAAGACTCCGCCTCCAGCACTAATTAACACAGAGATTGAATTAGATACTCTAGAAAGCGGAAAAACCATCGCAACTCCTGCCAAAGATTCTGTTCCCAATCTATGGCCAATAAACATAGTATCTACTACAGAATACATAACTGTTACTACCATTCCCAATATAGCAGGTATAGAGTATTCTATTAATAATTTTGATATCGGTTCACTTTCTAATCGATTAATCATCAAATGCTCCTTATTTAGTTTCTATCTTCGTAAATTCAGCTTCCATCTCAATTTCTACACCTTGGTTTATTTTATCTTTTACCCTCTCATCTTCAGTATCACCTACTATACTTTTGAATTCAGATCTTTTATAGAAGTAGATGGCAACCAGCATAGCGATTATATTACTAGAAGATATAGCATACCATATAACCTTTTCCGTTTTACCTATAAAATATGGCAGCAACAATAGAGTAGGTAATCTAAATACCCAGAGTCTGGACATACTGAGATACATGGCTTTTTTTGTCTGCCCCGCACCCTGTAATGCTCCTGTAATTATAGGAAGGATAGCCAGCCCTATTAAACTTAAAGAGATATACTTTAAATAATCATTTCCTAGATATATGATATCTTTGTTGGTAGAGAAAAACCTAACAATAGTGCTTCCCCAGAATAACAGGATAGCCGTACCTGCTATAGAAAAAATTGCTCCTAAAACTGAACTCTTAAATACACATTCCTTAACTCTCTTCACATCATTATTTCCTATATTTTGACCAACTATGGAAGATACAGCCCCTCCAATTCCCATGGCAGGCATCACTATTAGTCCGTTTATCCTGTTTCCAATTCCAAAGGCAGCCAGGGTTAACTCTCCATAGGTATTTACAAAACTATTAAGTACAACAAACCCCATAGCTATGGTAGCTTGTCCTATAGAGGCTGGGATTCCTAATGTTGTTAATCTTTTTATATAACTAAACTCTGGTTTCAGATCTTTCAATCTTAACTTCATAGGAGTGTCCCTTATAAATAATTGGTATATTATATAGAATAACATTATAGCTCTTGCAAGGAGGGTAGCCAAAGCTGCTCCCTTTATTCCCAGGTCTAGGTAAAATATAAATATTGGATCCAGCACTATATTGATAGTTACAGATATAAGGCTGAGGATCATAGGAGATATCGTATCTCCCTCTCCCTGTTTTATAGATGAATATACAAAACCAGCATACATAAGGGGAGCTCCTCCAACTATAAGTACCAGATAGGTATAAGCATTGCTGTATATATCACCTGTTGCTCCCATAACTTTTAATATATATGGTGTACTTATTATTCCACTTATACTGAGTAGTATAGAAAATCCCATGGCAAAACTTACCAGCTGTCCTGCTATTTTTTTAGCTTCGTCTATTTTCTTTGCACCTATATTTTGAGATATTAGAGTAGTCCCGGCTATACCTATTCCCACTCCTAATGCCAGCTGTAAAAACACAACCGGCCAAGCCAAGGTCATAGAAGCTACTTCTACTGCACCTAATTTGCTTAAAAAATATGTATCTGTCAGATTATACATGGTCTGTATAAGGTTGTTTAACATTATAGGAAGGGAGAGTAAGATTATTACCTTATACATATTCCCCTCTAGTATCATCTTTCTTTTCTTCATTGTCTTCATAGATCACCCCGAATATAAGCTTTTTTTATACTATATATTCTACCACTAAAATAACTCCCTCTCAATACTGCTTCTTTTTATTTTAAAGGTTCATTATATTTTGTCTTGAGGATAATCAAAATAAAGAAGTTATAGATATATATTCATTCAAAAGGTTCATTTTTTAGGTTCATCTTTACTCATATTGAGACAGGGTATCTTTCAAAAGAACCTTTATTTTTTTTCTCAGAGACAGGGGTTCTAAAATTTCAGCTTCATCATAAAACCTAGAAAAATATAAGGTGGCTTTTCTGTCACTGGATTCACAGTAATATATATCTCCCTCTATCTTCACCAAAGTTGGTTTATAATGACTTATCCTTTTGAACCAAATCTTTCCCTGGTCTGTTAATCTAACCTTTACGATATTCCCGTAAGATAGGAAAGGATCAAAGTTTTTATGTACTTTGTCTATATAATCCGAATCCACATATCTTTTATTTTTTCTAAATCTTATAGAAGTTACCTTAGATATTCTGGATAGGTTAAAGACACTGTATTCTTCCCTTTCGTATATCCAGCAAAATAAAAAATTATTTTTCTCCTCAGATGTAACTTTAAAAAAATAAGGTTCTACTATATAATCATTCCCTAAGTGGGTTATTAAAACTTCTTCCTTCCTCTGTATAGCTTTTTGTATGGACTCATATTCAGAATAAAAAATTTTTCTTTCCCTCTTATAGTGAGGCTGGGATATATATGTTCTTATAAGGTCTCTAAAATACTCTGACTCATTTTGTATCTTATTTTTAGGAAGCAAATTATCATAGATTAATTGATTTTCTTTGTTTAGATTAAACTGTATCTTTTTGTTTCCCGAACTCTTCTTAAATGGATATTTATCTACACTGGTGTAGGAGCTGGTAAATAATCTGTTAAAAAAACTATTAATCTTTATATCAAAGTTCTCTATATCCCTAAATGTTATTTCATTGACAAAGTTTGGGACGGTAAACCTTATTTTCTTATCACTCATAACTTCCCTCCAATATTATATTAATCTCTACCTAAGTATATAGTAAAAATTAGTTAATTAAAAATTAAAGTCAAAAGATAGAAAGATAAGAGCTGACCTACAATATCCATGTCCCATATAGAAAACAAAGTAGAGGGAGTAATGGTTGCTTTTTCTACTGAGATAGCTTATAATAGAATGTAAAATTATAAATTAATTTATAAAAAATTTAATATAAACATTAGGAGGAACGTTGTGTCACAAGAATTAAAAAGAAACTTTTCAATCATCGCACATATAGACCACGGAAAATCAACCTTAGCTGATAGACTTATCCAATCAACAGGAACTGTTGCAGATAGAGATATGGAAAACCAGTTATTAGACAGTATGGATTTAGAAAAAGAAAAGGGTATCACAATAAAAGCTAATACTGTAACAATTAACTATAAAGCTAATGACGGTAAAACATATGAACTAAATTTAATCGATACACCAGGACATGTAGACTTTATCTATGAGGTATCGAGATCTCTAGCTGCCTGTGAAGGTGCACTATTAGTAGTAGATGCAGCTCAAGGTGTAGAAGCACAAACTTTAGCAAATGTATACCTGGCTTTAGAGCAAGACTTAGAAGTAGTACCAGTAATCAATAAGATAGATCTACCTGCTGCTGATGTAGAAAAGGTTAGAAATGAAATAGAAGACGTTATTGGTATTCCTGCTGATGAAGCAGTTCTTACATCTGCTAAATCAGGTATAGGAATAGAAGATCTTTTAGAAGCTATCGTTAAATTTGTCCCTGCTCCTTCAAACAGTGAAGACGGGCCTCTAAAAGCTCTTATATTTGATTCACATTTTGATGATTATAGAGGTGTAATTACCTATGTAAGAGTTATAGATGGAACTATAAAAAAAGGAGATAAGGTTAAAGTATTCTCTAACGATCACCAATTTGATGTTCTTGAATGTGGTATATTCTCTCCTGGGATGACTCCTACTAATGTATTGACTGCAGGATCTGTAGGATATGTTATTACTGGTACAAAATCTATCCACGATTCACAGGTAGGAGACACGATTACTAGTCTTAAAACCCCTTGTGAAACTCCACTAGACGGTTATAGACCAGCTCAATCAATGGTATTTGCTGGATTATATCCAATATCTACCGATGACTATGAAGATCTTAGGGAAGCTATTGAAAAATTACAATTAAACGATGCTTCACTTACTTTTGAACCTGAAACATCATTAGCATTAGGATTTGGATTTAGATGTGGATTCTTGGGCCTTTTACATATGGAGATCATTGTAGAAAGACTTAGAAGAGAATATAATATCGACCTTATATCTACTTCACCATCAGTTGAGTATAGAATCCATAAGGAAAATCAACCAATGTATACTATTGATAACCCGGAAGATTTCCCAGGTGGAGGACAAGGTAAGGTAATCGTGGAAGAACCATATATCAAAGGAAATATAATAGTTCCAAAAGACTATGTTGGTGGAGTTATGGAATTATGTCAATTAAAAAGAGGAACATATGTAAGTATGAACTATATCGATGATACTCGTGCTATGATCACATATGAGTTACCCCTTGCAGAGATCGTATTAGATTTTTATGATAAATTAAAATCTAGAACTAAGGGATATGCTTCATTTGAATATGAGATGATAGGATATAGACCTGGAGATCTAGTAAAAGTTAATATCTTAGTATCTGGTGAAGGTGTAGATGCGTTCTCATTTATCGCACATACAGACCATGCAACAGCTAGAGGAAGGGTAATCGTAGAAAAATTAAAAGAGATCATCCCAAGACAACAATTTGAAATACCTATTCAAGCTGCACTGGGAGCTAAAATAATAGCAAGAGAAACTATTAGAGCATTTAGAAAGAACGTTACAGCTAAATGTTATGGTGGAGATATAAGTAGAAAGAAAAAATTATTAGAGAAACAAAAAGCTGGTAAGAAAAGAATGAAGCAGATTGGTAATGTAGAGATACCACAAGAAGCATTCATCTCAGTTTTAAAATTAAGTGACTAAATAGAAAATTAAAACTAGCTGATAGATATCAGCTAGTTTTTTATTGTCTAGAAAATTATAAAAATCTGAATTGTGATTTTTTGGATACAAGATCATGTTGCTTTTTTGAAATAAAATAAATTTAGGTATTTCATCCATTATATAGTAAACTAATATTAATCAAAATATGAGGGGGAAATATATGAATTCAAGAATTGATGAAATTATAAAAGAACTACCTATGTATGAAAGAGCTGAAGAAGTTGATGCATTTTTAAAATTACACGATACTGTTATCCATGAATTACATATAGAATTAGACCGAGCCTATGATATCATTCCAAAAGAGGAGATCGAATCTGATATAAAAGATTTAGAATCATATTTAACTGAGGTCACTGATCATCATAAGAAGGAATTACTTCATGAGATTATTGCCTATATAGAGAAAAAAGTCTAAAATCTAAAATGTAAGGGAGTTTTAATTATAGCTATGAATACAAATAAATCTAAACCTGAGGTAACTTATAAGGAAAAACAATTAATTTTTTCTATGTTAAACAAAATATCACTCTTTGGCGGTTTAACTGCCGGAGAACTAGAATGCCTTATTCCCATGCTGACTACAGCTTCCTTTAAAAAAGGAGAGGCTGTCTTTACCCAGGGGGAATCACCAAATAATATCTTTATTATCCAAAGTGGTGAAATTAAAATAGTTAAACAACAGGATGACATTGAAATTGAATTAATTCGATTTAAGGAGGGAAATTTATTTGGTGAAACTGAACTTATTGGTATCTTCAAATATATTGCTTCTGCTATTGCTTTAACAGATGTAAAGTTACTTGTATTTTCTAAATCCGCACTTTACTCTCTGCACAGTAAAAACATGAAGTTGTTCAGCAAGATAATTTTAAATGTCGCTCGTGAGTCTTGTCGAAGAACTGCTAAAACCGATGAATATTGGTTGGATGAAATGGTTAAATTAAGAAAATTCCACAAAAAATAGATATAAATAGATATATATTTTCAATATCAAAGTGGTAGATATCTCTGCCACTTTTTTATGATTAAAAAAAAATTTAAACAGGAGTAAAAAAATGATAAATAAAAAAATAAAAATAACAGCTTTATTGAGTCTGGCTATATCCATAAATAGTTTTTCCATAGATGTCTATACCCCAAAAGCTCCACCCAGCATCCCTATGCTGCCTATGGAAGATGACGTTAGTCTCCATTATTATCAGGATGTCCATACAGAAATCATTCCGAAACTCATTAAGAATCAAGATGGAGTCTATGTCATTCCCACTAATTTAGGTGAAAATTTAAAAAAGAAAGGTATTGAATTAGAACTATTGGGAGTAACCAGTCAGGGGCTTATCTCCATAATATCCAATAAAAAAATAGATAGTATAAAAGACCTGGACAAAAAAAATATCCTTATTGGGGCTCAGGGTTCATCTCCCGATATAATATCAAAGTTCTTGTTTAAAAATAACGATATATCTCCTCTGATTACCTATAGATCCACTCCTGAAGTGGCTAAGCTGATGATCCTTCAAAAAGGTGAGAATGCTGTCCTTCCTGAACCTATGGCTACCCTTGTTCTGGAAAAAAATTCTAAATTGATCAGAACCGTTGTGTATAAGGATGAGTGGGAAAAAGTAACTTCCCTTTCTGGAATCCCCCAAGTAGGGCTGTATACTACCAGCAAATATAATAAAAGCCACTCCAAAGAGATCGAAAAATTTATAGATGACTATAAAAACAATCTGAAAGATCTGAAGAAAGATCCCAATGAATTTATAGATCTGGCCCAGATTAATTTTAATATTAAACTGAGTGATAGTGGATATGAAGAATCCATTAAGTATATGAACCTAACTCTTATTGATGGAAAAAAAGGAGATCAGCTGGTAGAAGAATATACAAAAATTTTAGGAGAGAATAGATGAAAAAAAAATTGATTCCCATCACCGTATTTTTAATCTTATGGGCTGGGATTTCGACTAAGGTATCTCCGCTAGTCCTGCCTTCCCCCCTACGGGTTTTTTATACCTCATTATTTTTACTCCAAAATAATTATAATGAGATCTTCATTACCCTGGGCCGGTTAGGGATCTCACTCATCCTAACCTACCTTATAGGAATAATCCTGGTTCTGGGGATAGTATCTTCTAAAAATCTTAAGATCTTCATTCGGCCTGTGCTACTTTTTATGCAGAGCACTCCTATAATTTCATGGATCTTACTGGCATTAATTTGGTTTAATAACAAGTATATTCCGATATTTATAATCTGTATCAATACTATTCCCATCCTGGTGTTAAATATAGTCAGCGGGATGGAGGGGATCGATAAAAAGATCTTGGAGATGGCAAGTATATATAATATCTCTAAAAAGGATTGTTTCTTTAAGATTCAGCTCCCGTCTCTTATCAGATATCTTCTTCCTGCCACCGAGATCATCCTTGGTTCCTCATTTAAGGTGATCATCATGGCAGAGGTCATCTCCAGGGTCAGCGGCGGAATTGGAAACGGTTTAAACATCGGATGGCTCAATATAGAAACAGATACAATTTTAGGATGGACGCTGATAATATATATTCTCAGTTTTCTTATCTCAAAATTAATTTTAACATCTTTAAAGAACCGGTTTAGGAGGTACTTATGATTGAATTAAAGGATCTTTCCCTCACCTTCCATGGGGAAAAAATCTTGGATAGGATCACATATAAATTTAAAAAAAATAAAGTCACTGCAATCTTGGGACCTTCTGGAGGAGGGAAAACCAGCCTCTTTAACATCATTGCCGGATTAGAGATAAACCATACTGGAGAAGTAGTTAAAAATTTTAAAAATGTAGGTTATATATTTCAGGAGGACAGACTCCTTCCCTGGGAAAGTGTCAAAGAAAATTTGAATATTATACCTGGAGCTACCGAGGAAAAAATATTAAATATACTGAAACTACTGCACATCCCCCATAAGGCAGATAATCTAGTTAAAAATTTAAGTGGCGGTGAGAAGCAAAGGGTTGCCATAGCCCGTGCTTTTTTATATGACACAGAGTTAATATTGATGGATGAATCTTTAAAATCTTTAGATTTTTCCCTAAAGATCAAATTAATCGATCTGATAACCTCCCTCCTGGAAAAATACTCAAAGACACTCATCATGATAAGCCATGATATCGATGAAATTTTACTCATGGCAGATGAAGTCATTATATTTTCTAAAAAACCAACTGTCATAGAAGAGGTTCTTACCATTGATTTTCCAAAATCTAAAAGAACCCTGTCTTCAAAAGAATTAAAAATATATAAAAATAAAATCTATGATGCGATCCTTAAATAAGGATCGTATCTCTTATAATTAGGAGAGTGAAGCCATGCAAAATATCTTAATATCATTAATTCTAGGCATTTTAATAGGTTCTATAGTGAAGTTTTCTGATAAGATGAAAAAATTTAATGGTGCATTTCAGCATCTAGGAGTAATTATTTTATTGTTTGCCATTGGAATTACCATAGGGATCAACCGATCACTGCTAAGTAATTTAAATAAAATAGGCGGTATCTCCCTTGTCTTTGCACTTCTCACTTCCCTATTCAGTATTATTTTAGTATTTTTTATGAGTAGAATAATAATTAAAAGGAGGAACAATTAATGACACTATCTATAGTAGCTTCTATTATCACTGGTATTTTAGGAGGATATTTTTTTATCCCTGAATCCTTTACCCCATATATCGATACCCTTATAGATTCAGCACTTTATCTTTTGATATTTTGTGTGGGAATAGATATAGGATTAAATAAACATATTTTTAAAGACCTAAAAAAACATAGTTTAATTATTTTGGTAGTCCCAACTTCTATAATTGCAGGAAGTTTAATAGGAGGACTTATTGGCGGATATATCTTTCATATACCTAAAAATTTAAGTTTAGCTATTTCTTCTGGTTTTGGATGGTATAGTCTTTCTGGGATCATCCTCACCCAATTACACAGCGCAGAGATAGGCACTATAGCCTTTTTAACCAATATCTTCCGGGAACTTATCACTGTGGTTTCTATACCATTCATTGCAAAATATTTAAATGACTATACCGCTATAGCTCCTGCAGGAGCTACTTCCATGGATTCTACCCTGCCTATAATCTCCAAATACACCAATCCGGAAACTGTTGTTATAGCATTTATAAATGGAATTTTATTATCGGGATTAGTCCCTATTTTAGTTCCCTTTTTCTATTCTATTTGATCACATTTAATAATTTATTTTATAAAAAATAAAAAACAGACAGGAATTCCTGTCTGTTTTTCATTTTAATATACTTTTAACCTTACATTATATATATATTTATTTACTATTTTGAACCTCTACCTTTAGTACTCTTTCCTTAGTCCTTTCTAACTCCAATTCCTGTTTTATTTCATTTTTTACCTTTATATTGTTTAACTGTTCTTCTAATTTATCATATTTAGAATTACTGCTATTTAAACTAGTTCCTTCACTCTTTTTTGAAAAATAAAAATGAAGTGTTTTCTCAGTAAAACTGTCATCTATTATTTCATTTTTAGATTCTGTATCATTTTTCAACATTATAGAATGAATCCCATTCAAAGGGATGTTTACAACAAGAAGTCCTCCATAAATTTCACCATATGGTTTCCCATCTACAAATACTTCTGCTGTTTCAACGTTTGTTGTAACAATAATGCTTCTTACCTCTTTAGTTGTAGTAGATGAACAAGCTGTCATGAACAAAACTACCAAACCCATTATAATATTTCTTATCTTCATATTCTCCTCCTAATTTTAACTAGTTGCTTCTAACTTTAATACTCTTTCTTTTGTTCTCTCAAGTTCTAATTCCTTTTTAATTTCATTCTTTAATTTTATTTTTTCAAGTTCCTTACTTAATCTATCTACCTCTTCATCCTTTGAAGATTCAGAATGATTTTTCATAGAAAAATCCGGCATATAATAATTTACGTTAGCCAATCTTCCAGTTCCCCCTGATGGATAGTCTATAATATAAGGAAGTCCATAAGCAAATAAGAAATTCCAAGTTGCCCAAGGGTTATATTCTCTGTCTAAATAAACAGTTTGAACATTTTCTTCATTTCCAACTTCCTTCAAAAGAACATACTCGTCCCCACTTCTACTTCGATTGCTTGCATTAAAAGCAAATACTTTCCCTTCTCCAATAAATTTTTTCCCATCGACATAAGCCTTTACAGGGGTTGCTGATTGAATTGTAACCATTTTCCTAGATGGTTCCATCATAGTCCCGCAACCTGTAAATAAAAACACTAAAATAATAAACAAATAATTTTTTTTCATTTCAACTCCTCTTTCCCTTTTTTTTACTATTTCTCTTAAAATTTAATGCCATAATCCCTATAATCCATCTCCAATAACTTAATTGTTAAAAAACAAAAAATTACATTTTAAGCATTTTTTAATAAAATAGACTTTTAAAAGTTTACTATATATCCATTGGAAAATCAAGAACTTTCAATTTCAACCCTTAAACACCTAAGAGTTTTTAATGAAATTTATTCAAAAATACTGTATAATAATATTATTACAAATAATAACTAGGGGGATTAACATGAAAAAACTTGTACTGCTTTTAACAATGATTGTTTCTTTGACAACGACTCATGAATTGTATGCCAAGGGAAATTCTGGAAAGGATAAACCGGAAAAAGAGAAACCTGAGAGGGATAAACCCGAAAGAGAGAAGCCTGAAAAAAATAAACATGAAAAGAATATAAAGGCAGAAGATGCTCAAGAAAACTGGGGTAAGCTAAAAGATCAATACGAAGATCTAGATAAATCTGAACAAAAAGAAATAAAGGAAGAAATTACTACTAAAAAAATAATCAGAAATGAGATTAGAAGAGAAATGGAAAAAAATCCTGATCTAGACTTAAGTTCAATACCACAATATGATCCAAATAACCCCACTGATCTGGAAAATTTAGTTGAAAAATTGATCAATGATTATTCTCCTAATAAAATAAATGAAGATACTTTAATAGCATTAAAATTAGCAGGTATGAGTGAGCTTTCTATAAATAAGATAGAAAACTCTCTTTCAAAATATATGGAGACCTCGGAAATTTTAGAAGAAACTAGTGATGAAACGGATAGTTCATCTGAAGACACTGAAGAAATAGAGATATAATTTTTTAGATCTATTTAAATATTAAATAAAAAACGTCTCTTAGAAAAATACTAAGAGACATTTTTTATTTTTTTTCCTCTATTTTTTCAAATTGATCTTTATTTACAGCACAGAGGGGACAAATCCAATCTTTCGGAATATTCTCCCATTTTGTACCTTTTTTTAATCCTGATTTTGGGTGACCTATCTCTGAATTATAAACATAACCACATACTGTACATGCCCACTTTTCCATTTAATTCCTCCCTAATCTTATTTTAATTAACTGTATCCATTCTTAATATTACCATCAAAGTACCACTTTTCCAATTTTTTATTCACTCACGAGTTATTCTAATTTAATGGGAAAATCTCTCCATACTTTTCATAGTTATCTATTTTTATATATTCTCCATCTCTATATACAGCAGGTATTACCCTCCTCCTCTTAATAGCATCTATTAGATCTTTTTCAGTTTCAATATTATCCAAAAATTTTGTACAATATTTACCTATTGCATCGGTAGTATGGCAATCACTGGCTGCTGTGGTAGCTAAATTTAGTTCAATAGCACTCTCAAAAGCGTTTAAGTTATTATAAGATTTTGTACTGCCATTAAAAGTCTCTATAGCAGTAAGGCCCTTTAAGTTTTTAAGGTGTTTACCGCATCCTCTGTTATTTTCCCTGAATGGATGAGCAGCAATAGTAACTCCTCCTTTGGAGTTTACTAGATCTATCAATTCCTGAGCATAAAGCTTTTTTGTAGGGATTTCATCTAATCCAAAAACCAATATATCCCCTTCATGAGTTAAAATTTCAGCCCCTACAAAGATCTTAAAATTATGTTTTTTTCCATATTGAGTGGCATATTCTTTAACACTATTATTATCGTGATCTGTAATACAGATCCCATTTAATCCCATGGTTTTTGCTCTTTTTACAATCTCTGAAATTTCTATGAAACTATCATCTGAACCTTCTATACAATGCATGTGCGTATCTATAAACATTTTTTTCTCCTTCTTCTAAATTTGATTAGTTTTTTCTGTTTTATAACATAGAGATCATGTCTTTTCTATGTCTGATCTTCTATTTTTCTTCAATAAAAAATGGTTCAATAAAAATATGAAGATTCTCCACATATATATTGATATTTTTTTCTATAAAGCCCATAGTAATGGCATAAAATATTAATCCCTTTAGGATTTCACTTTATAGAAATTTAAAGTTTATTTTAAATATAAAGGATGATCTAAGCAGAAAAAAGCGAATAGGTATAGTTTTAAAACTATAAGAAAAGAAGTTAGGAACAGAAATTTCTCTAAACTGACCTCATCTATACTATCCATTTGCAGTAGACCTTGTAACTTCCACCGGAAGTTTCAACTAATTGTCAGTTTCATTGAATTTTTTTCATATTTCCTCCTAAAATGTTTTTTATTAATTCATTATGTCTTATTTTACAGTATATTTAAATGCAGTGTCAACATTATTTTTAAAAATTTCATAATAAGATATGATATAATGTTTAGATAGAAAAAATATTTATGACTAATCTCTGGAGGAAAATATTTTGAGTTTAAAGAAAAGTGATTATATTAGAACCATTGTTATTGGAATAATTGGTGGAATAGCTTTATTGATAGTAACTAAATAATATAAAAAATGGAGGAGCTGTCAGCTCCTCCATTTTTTATATTATTATTTTTTATTCTCCAATTATCTCAATCCCCCAACTCTTTAACCATCTCTTTCATATGATTAATTTTTGAATCATTGGTTGTTCCATAAAGTATCTTCATCTTTCCCCCGTAGTTTTTATAAAATTTTATTTTTTTACAACTATAACTAAATGTTCAGTAGCATCTCTATATTGTGGTTTCTCGCAATATTCAGCTGCTGCTTTAATATAATTCTTGTAGAGATCATTTGATTTTTCTTTGACCTTTTCAATTTCAAGATTCATTCCAGAGATAAAACTTTCTGCACCAGCATAGGAAAGAATTTCAAAATTTGATTTTTTCATCTCTTTTATTGCCTGGGGTGGCGTAGTAAAGTGTACTGTTGTAAAAGCATTTTGACTGTCTAATTTTAAATCTCCATCCAACATTAGTTTAAAATTATTTTCATCATGAAAACTATCTGATAATTCATACAAACTTGATTTTAAAGTTCCCCAAGTATTTATATATGCAAAAATCGCAATCCCATCTTTTTTCAAAATTCTATGAACGTTATTTTGAATTTTAATCCTATCACTTTCATCATGAACATGGTACATGGGTCCCAAAACCAAAATCGAATCAAATTGTTCATCTGTAAATTGATCTAAATCCAGAGCACAGCTGCAATGAAACCCATGAGAAGAAAGTCCATGATATTCAAATTGTTCTTTGGCTATATCTAATTCAGCTTGAGAAAGATCAAGAAGAGTCATATCATATCCTAACTTTGCCAATTCAACTGAATATCGGCCAGGACCCGATCCAATATCTAAAATATTTCCTCTGTCAGGAAAATACTTTTTAATTAAAAACATAGTGCTTTCAAACTCCACAAGGCTGTATGAATTATTTAACCTTTCCAATTCATGAACAGCTACTTTATCATAATATTCTGTAACTTCATTTTTCATCTTCTTCCCCCTTAATTTTTTCTTTTTTGACCTATCTAAATCGATAAATCATATATAATAATTTTTTTAGTTTTAGATTTATTAGAGTATACTACATAAAAAGTTACCTTCACCCTTTTTTATTTGAACATTTAAAGGATTTTTATTTTTTCTTTATATAATCTATTTATAAAATTTATTTTATGCAAAGTATAGTTCTATAGTAGAATTTATCATTTTATCATTTTTCCCAGGAGGCGTTATGAGTAGATTATTATTATTCCCTGTTGTACAATCAGATAAAAACAAACTTGACCAGGCATATGAAGTCGCTGAAGATTTTAAGGCTGTATATGAGAATATCGACATATGGGTCCCTCAATTTTTTCAATATGATGGAGCCAGCATCCCGTCTTTAGCATGGCAGGTAATTGGTACTCCCTTCAACCCTCACTTTATGGAAGCCGCCGTTATACATGACTGGCTTTATCATACCCATCAGCTGGAAAAAAAAGATGCAGATAAATTATTCTATAAGCTTCTCTTGGAAAATAATGTCGAACCGGTAAAAGCAGTCTTAATCCGGGAAGCAGTAGAAAAATTTGGTAACTGGTACTGGATAAATGATGAGGATGACTCAAAGTATATTGAGAAATTAAAAAATAAAATAATTGAAATTGGTAAAGATCCTTCAAAGTATGGGATATGATCTATTAAAAAACAAAGGGAGATATTTAGTATCTCCCTCCCCTTTTATTTACTTAGTCATGATTTAAAGCTTCTACAACCTCTAACTTTGCCCCTCTGTATGCCGGAAATATACTGGACAAAAATACAATTATAACATTTGCTCCTATTATTAGAAGCACCTCTTTAAATTTTATTTCCACAGGAATTTTATTTAAATTATAAATACTAGTTATTTCATTTATATTATAATTTTTTAGATACCATAATATTACACCTGAAATCATTAATCCAATAACTATTCCAGCTACTCCTAAAAATAACCCCTCTATAATAAATATTCTCATGATATTTTTACTGGAAAATCCCATAGATCTCATTATTCCTATATCTTTTATTTTTTCTTTGACAGACATACTCAATATTACCCAGATTAAAAATCCTGCTATGATGACTATTAGAGAAAATACCATTATCATTCCACTTTTCTGTAGAGATAACGACGCCAATAAATTTCTGTTTAAATCTTTCCATGTGCTGGTAGAAAGACCGGTTTCCTCTCTGATCTGTAATGCTGTTTTATCTGCACTGTATATATCGTCTAAAAACACCTCTAAATCTGTTACTGAATCTCCTCCATAGGTTAAGATTTGAACTACTCTCAGGGGAACTATTATTATAGTTTTATCGTATTCCTCATAACCTGACTGGTATACTCCTATTATGGTCAGAGTTATCTGAATATTCTTAGGAGTAACTATAGTTACCTCATCCCCTAATTCTGCTCCTAAGTCATCAAAGAGTTTCTTTCCTATGATAAATTCTGTGGGGGTTTTGGCATCCATGGTTCCGTAAATTACTTTTTCATCCAAATCCATAGTCTTTTTCGCATCATCAAAATCCAGACCATTTATCTTTACACCTGTTACATATGACCCATGAATTTGATTATACTTTAATATCCCCTGTTCTGAACTTTGAGGAACTACCCCTTTTACTCCCCTTATCTTTTCTACCTTTGACTGGAACTCCCTGTAATTTTCTATGGATTTTCCATTTTTTGTGACTATTATATGGGAAGTCATTGAAAAGATACTTTCCATCATACTTCTATCCAGCCCATTGGATATCCCAAGGGAAACTACTAATACTATGATTCCTATTGCTACTCCGAACATTGCCACTACACTCTGTCTTTTCCTTTCAAAAATATGCTTTTTTGCTATAAAAAATTCTATCATATTTCACCCTCAATTCTTCTTATATTATCCATGAATTGTGATAGGTTCCCATAATTCCAATATCAATAATATTGATCCTATCTCTTCTCAAAAAATTATTCCCTATATATTTTATACAACACTTCACAATTAAATTCAATTTTATTTAATTTTAACCTTTTTTTAATAAATCATAAAAAAAAGTAAACTTAAGATCTCCTGGTAAAGTATCTTTTATAAAATTCATATGAATTCAGATGTTTTTTCACACAACTTTTAAAAAAAATATTTTTCTCAATTTTAATTTTTTCCAAAATGCAAATATTTTTTAACTCCTTTTTAATAATATTTAATTTGATTTTAATTTAAATTATGTTAAGATTAATTATCTACATAACTGTAGTGAAATAAATTATTGGGGAGGATTTAATGGATTTTAGCAAATTTCAGAATAAATATATAATAGAAGGAACTTTATCAGTCTATTCCTTACACATTGGGAAATATAGACCAGAGGAAAATTTTGATTCTCCTACTATAAAATATTTAAATAATATAGCGTATATTCCCGGGTCAAACTTTAGAGATCGTTTTCAATATAAATTAAAAACTTTAGTAAATTTAGGACTTACCCTTGAAGATAGAAAATTACATGTTTTGGATATCAAGGAAATTTTTGGAAATATCAACACAAGAAAAAACTCTAACAATGTGGGAGGAAAGATCTATATAGAAGACCTTATAATAGAACCAAATAATAAAAACTCTATCTATGACGGTATAACTATAAATAGAGGTGTCGGAATAAGAAAAAAAAATAATAAATTTGATTATAATATCATCGAAAATTCAACTTTTAAATTAAATATAATACTAGAAAATTTGCAAGATTATGAGGTCGATCTAATAAATATAGGATTAAACCTTATGAAAGATGATATGTTTGGTCAGAAAACAACAGGTGAAATTGGAAGGTGTAAATTGAATATTGACAGGGTTAAATATATAACTAAAGATACTTTAAATGACTATTTATTCCATGGTAAAATGAAGACAGAAACCCAGGAAATTTTAAATAAAGGAAAAATAAGTTTGAATATAGAAAAGTAAATTCTAAAAATTGACATTAATTTTACTACATTCTAAAGAGATGACTAAAAATAACATAAAATATTAGCAAAGCAGGGGAAATCCTGTGACGCAAAGCTATAGGACCTTTAAAATGGTAGCCAGTTGCAGATCTTTCGGGACCTGTATTTTTTTTTTATTAATATAGAAGTGATTAGGTTAACAAAGAGAAATCGAAGCAAGCTGACCCTCATCCTTTTAGGTTGCTCCCTCGTAGGGAGTAACCAAGCAAATAAATACCATAGATTATTTATTATAGTTACTTTCTCCCTACGAGGGAGAGAGAGTAAGAGAGAGGGTGGTGGGTTCGACGAAACTCGCTAGATGATTACTGAGAAGTAGAACGACTATAAACTTCAAAATTAAAACCTAAAATTAAACTTTGTTCCTTTTATACCGAAAGACAGGCAGACACTCCTACATTGGGCTTTTGACAGTAGAGAAATCTAAAAATTTTAAACTCAAATAAAAGGACACTATACCATATAGTGTCCCTCTCTTTAATATCTAGGAGAATAAATAATTGGAGAAGTCCCAAATAAAATATCCTTACCTTTAACTTCTCTTTCAACAGTTATCATCTCTTCTACAATATTAGTCATATTTCTATAAATTTCAGGAGGGCAGACTGACTCCAATTGAATTCCTTCATGTTTTTTTAAATGAGTATAGTTTTTCCACAACCATTGTTTAACTTTTTTTACATCGGAAGGTTTTCTCAGAGTATTTAAGATCTGCCACCTTATTTCTTCTAAAACATTTAGAGGCGGATCTATCTTAAATCCAGCTATTCTTTTCCCTAACTCCCTTGCAAATTTTTCATCGATCTCCTGTGACAAGAATTTTAAAGTGTGCCATGTATCATAAAGTTCCTTTAAATTATTTATCTCTCTATGTTTTAGCCACACAAAAGCACTGAGTCTTCTCCTCCAATCCCACCATTTAACAGGACTCTGTAGATCTTGTGCTGGGATTAAAAAAATTCCCCTTTCCAATAACAATGCCCCAAATACTCCAGGGGGATGTCCCAGCCTTTGATTTTTTAATGTCGTTCTATAAACTCCACAGCTTGGACTTCCTTCCATAAAAATATAGGCGTCTACATGAGCTCTTTCCAAGGTTTCAAAACAAGCCTCAGCTCCTTTTTTCATCATCAATGAAAGATCTCTTCCCTTTTTATTTTTTATTTTCGCATCTCCCTTCCAAAAATCATGACCATTTCCACTTGTAAGTCTGATAGGAAGTCTTGGAACTCCCATTCCACTCATAACCTCGGGACAGACAGGGGTCCAAATATAATTTGATTTTTCTCTTTTAAGGTATCCTAACATCTCATACCCTTTTGAATTGTACCTGACTTTTGCACCATACATACAGGCTGAAATTCCAATTTTTATTTTTTGATCAAATATATATGACAATAAAATCGCCTCCATATAAAATATTAATACTGTTAAAGAATATACTTATAATAAGTTTAAATCCTATAAAAAATAATTTTTTTTCGATTTCTTTGTCCTATGGAAGACTTAAGTGAGTGAAATAAAGAATAAAGATCAAGATTTCTCATATTTAATCTTTGTTTTAGAAATATCCAGTAAAAATTTCTCCTCTAAGAGGCATAATAAGTCTCTTAAAGGGCTCATTAAACCTCTTACTGGATATTTGAGTTCTTCATCCACCAACTCCCTCTCTATCCTTGATTTAATTGACTTAGAGCGGAGCTCTTATTTCGTTTTTTAGAAAACAGAGGATAAATCATAAGGGGTCGTCACTCAACAGGCCTTCAGGGGCAAATAAACGGCTTTTTTTATTAGGTTATTCTAGATTTTTTCTATCTTTATGACTAGTATAAAGTCCAACAAAATCTATGTCAAAAAAGCAAAAAATATGATGAAATTATAACGTTCTCATGCTATTACGAGAGCTTAAATAATGATTTTTTTTAGATTAGAATCTACAGGTAAGTTAAAGAATAAATAGAAAAAGAAGGAAAATTGTAAAACAATTTGAAATTAATTTACATAGGAGTAAATAAAAGACAGCTGGGAGGGATAAGAGTATGAAGAAAAAAATCCAATTCAATGACAAGATGCAGAGCGGTTATTATTACCTGATCGAACCTATAGGTAAAAATTTTGATCCTGAATTCAAACCAGAACTTACTCCCAAAGAGATGCTGGAATTAGGAGTTTTCGGTGGAAAATATATGACTGATTGCAGAGATGAATTCCCCCCATCCTGGTATGAAAATGCCAAGCTCTCACCGGAGATAAAAAATCCAAAGTTGAATTTTTTTAAGGTAGACGCTTCATTGTCTTTAAAAAAATGGGAGGAAAAGGGGTGGATAAATCCTGTGGATCCTAGAGGATGGTTTCAGTGGTATTGCAGATACTACTGTGGCAGAAGGATGGTTGAGGAGGACAGAAGGCAAATTAAGCGATGGAAAGCTATGAAAAGACATCTAGGAGCAGTTAAAAAAAATTGTATTCCTATGGATCTAGAATGCCGTGTCAAACAAAGGCAGGCACTCCTCCATTGGGCTTATGATAGTAGGAAAATATAAAATTATTAATAAAATAGGACATCGATTTATTCTTCGATGTCCTATTTTTAAATTTATTACTCTCTCTATGAAAAATTATCATAGAAAATATCTCTTATACCATTGTGATTAAGGATATTATTACAGGCTCCTATCATCCCTGGACTTCCACAAAGAAACCCTTCCCTGTGTTTAGAGGAATCAATTTCAGTTTTTAAATATTTATCCAAAACATCAGTAATCAAACCTTTTTCACCATCCCAATCGTCATCAGGTGAACAGTTTGATAATGCAGGAATAAAGTGAAAGTTAGGCCATTTTTTTTCTATCTCTTGAAATTCTTTAAGTAAAAATAAATCTTTTATAGTCCTTGCTCCAAAAAAATACCAAACTTCTCTATCAATTTCACCCTTCTCTAACATGTCATGAAACATAGACTTAAACGGAGCCATACCAGATCCCCCGGCAATACAAACCATAGTAGAATTACAATCTGATTTTTGAAATTCACCAAAAGGTCCTATCAGTTTTAATTTTTCTCCTACTTTCATGTAGTTATGTACCCATGTAGTAGCTATCCCATCTGGAATCAGCCGAATTAACATGGCAACTTTATTTTTTTCTGAGGGTTTAGAAGATATAGAATAAGCTCTTTGAGTATATTCTTTTATTTTCCCATATGGAGGAACAACTAATTGTATATATCTTCCTGAAACAAAATCAATAGATTCGTCTCCTATAGAAACTATAACTTCCTTGATATCATAGGTTAAATCATTTATCTCTTCTACAATACCAGAAAATTCTTTAGCATTAAATAACTCCTCAGGTATATACATATCTAAATTTTTCTTTACTTTGATTTGACACGCTAATCTTGTATTTTTGTTCATTTCTTCAGGGGATAAATAAGGTCTTTCCGTAGGAAGAATAGGTCCTATATCTGTAGAAACCTCACATTTGCAGGACCCACAACTTCCCCTTCCTCCGCAGGCAGATGGTATAAAAATACCTTCTGAAGATAGAGTTGTTAGGAGTTTATCTCCTCCCTTTGTATTTATCACCTTTTTTCCCTTATTAATATTAATTTCTACATCTCCATAGTTATTGACATGTTTATCTACGATGGAGATAATCAGAGCGAGTAGACTAGCAAGAAGTGCAACGATAATTGGTGCAATTAAAAATTCCATAGACACTCCTCCTTTTTATTGAACTATAAGCATACCGGAAAAACCTATAAATGCCATGGCCATAAACCCAATTGTTATGAGTGTTATTCCTGCTCCCTTTAACCCTTCTGGAACAGGAGCTTTTAAAACTTTTTTTTGTATAGCTGCTAAGGAAACGATGGCAAGCCACCAACCTAGGCCCGAACCAAAAGCAAAAACAATACTCTGTATAAATGAATAACCTCTAATCTCCATGAATAATGCAACTCCTAAAATAGCACAATTAACAGTTATTAATGGTAAGAAAATACCTAAAGCCATGTAGAGGGAAGGAGAAAATCGATCAATAACCATCTCTAAAACTTGAACGGTCGCTGCGATAATTATGATGAAAATAATAAATCTAAGATATAAAAGACCAAAAGGTATTAATATGAATTTATATACAACCCAATTTATAGCCGTTGTAATAGTTAAAACTGCAGTAACAGACATCCCAAGACCGTTGGCAGAATCCATATCTTTAGATATTGATATAAAGCTGCACATCCCTAAGAAGTTAGCTAATAAAATATTACTAGTAAATATTGAAGCAAATAACAAAACTAATGGATTAATATCTGGTGACATATAAAACCTCCTATTTTGAACTTTCTTTTGAAAGTTTGATGTTATTAATTATCCAAATAACCCCACCTAAGATAAAAAATGCACTTGGAGCCATAATCATTATTGTCCAAGTTTGAAATCCTTCTGGCATTATTTGAATCCCAAACAGTGAACCAAAACCAAGTAGTTCCCTAATAAAGGCTATAGCCATTAAAATCCACATATATCCTATCCCTGTTGTAATCCCATCCCAAAGAGATATTAGAGGTTTATTTGATTGAGCAAAAGCTTCGGCTCTCCCCATGATAATACAGTTAGTGATGATTAAACCTACATAGGGCCCCAAAGATTTACTTATAGCTGGTAAGAAAGCTCGGAGTAGTAAATCTACTATAATAACAAAGAAAGAAATTATAAGAGTTTGTATGATCATACGAACTTTACCAGGAATTAGATGTTTTATGCTAGCTACACTAAAATTAGTCAATCCAGCAACAAAAACTACAGAAATAGTCATTATAAATGTATTTGTTAAACTATTAGTAACTGCCAGTGTCGAGCAAATCCCAAGGATTTGAACAAAAACAGGGTTATTATCCCATAAATTTTCTTTTAATATGCCTTTATATTTATTCATTTCCTACCTCCTCCTTCAGACTTTTTATCTTTTTATTTATCATAACTTCTATAGAGTGACTAGTTCTAGTAGCTCCAACAATCCCATCGATAATTCCATCGTCAGAATCATAATTTCCATCTCCACTACCTTGTACCACTTTAATAGTGTTTTTATTGACAGTTTCTCCTTGAAATTGTTTTAAAAACCACTCCTCTTCTATACGTCCCCCTAAACCAGGAGTTTCATTATGAGAAATAATATCGACACCTTTTATAATTTGTAAATCTTTATCCATTGCAATAATTCCATTTACCGTCCCCCAAAGAGCTTTCCCGGAAAATTTACTAACCAGTATATCTTCTCCATCTATTTTTGCTGTCATAGTTTCATCGGTAGGAAGTTCTAGATTAAAGATTGATTTAAACTGTTCTTGAACCTCACCATTTTCCACTCTCACACCTACAGCTTTTAAAATAGAGGAAATTTCATAATCTCTATTATATTCAGAAACTCTATTCTTGGTAACAAGATGGGTTAAAGTCAATAAAAATACTAGTATAAAAGTAATAACAAATGAAAAAATAGCAGTATAGGTCATTGAATTTTTTTCCATCTATTCCCCCCCTTTTAATTTTAACTTTAATTTTCCAATAGTTTCATCAAATAATGGAGCAAACATATTTCCTAGTAAAATAGCATAACTGGTTCCTTCATTAAAGAGGGAATAAGTTCTAATTAGTGATGTACAAACTCCAATGAGTAAACCATATAAAATTAATGAATTATTTTTTTTAGGTGAAGACACAGGGTCGGTAACCATAAATACAGCAATAAATAAAATACTACCAGAGAATAAACTATAAATAGGATTGGCTCCTCCTAAATCCATAAAATAAAGGATAGACTGCATAATTAAAAACCCAACTATAGTTGAAATAGACGATTTATAACTTGCAGTTTTAGTAAATAGTAAATAAATAAAAGCAATCAAAATGAGTATTATAGACCCTTCTCCTATAGATCCACTTTTGAAACCAGTAAATAAATTTAAAAGTGATGGCAGCTCACCATTTTTTAATATTTCAAGGGGCGTTGCCCCTGCAAAACCATCAATATTTCTTGGATTTAACCATTGATTGACTGTATTTGGAAAAGAAATATAAATAAATAATCTCCCTACAATAGCTGGATTAAATATATTTCTCCCAAAGCCACCGTAAACCATCTTTCCAAAAGAAATCCCAAATATAATACCAATCCCTACAATCCATAATGGAACTAAGGGTGGCATAGAAAGGGCATAGAGGGAACAACTAACAAGAACGGCTTCACTAACTTTTTTCTTTGCTTTTCGAACAAACAACCATTCGGTGAATATACCTAAGGTAAAAGTAACGATAATAATCCCTATACTTTTAAAACCATATAAAAATATTGAAAAAACTAAAAGAGGGGTAAGAGAAATTAAAACCTTTCTCATAACTGCTTGTTTTTGAAACATATTTTTAACCTCCAGAGTAAATTATTTTTCCTACACCAATAATACCTAAATATTCAAATAAGATAAAACTATATCTATTTGAGTAAAAAACCAATCCATGTAAGAAATCTGTATGATATATAATACCAACTTTAAAAAAAAGTCCTCTAAAAATATAGAAATTCATTGCTGTAATTAAAGGAAATTTACAGATAACTGTAAATAAGATAACTACATATTTTGTTTTACTGCGTATAAAAGGAGAGGGGCTATGGTAGAAGTACATGATTTAGGATTAATTACCTATGAAAAAGGACAAAAAAAACAAGAAGAAATATATGAGTATGTATTAAACAATAAGAAAATAGATGGTGTTTTAGTATTTTTAGAAGTGGATCCAGTGATTACAACTGCTCATTCCTCAGATAGTGAGGAAGTGGTATTTTCAGAAGAAATACTGAATAAAAAAGGAATAAAATGCATAAAAGTAAATAGAGGCGGTAAAACAACCCTTCACGGACCAGGACAATTGATTTGCTATCCTATTTTAAATTTAGAAAAATTTGGGAAAGATCTACATAAATATTTACGAAACTTAGAGGAAGTAGTAATTAATATCCTCAAAGAACTAAATATTGATAGCGGCAGAAAGGAAGAATACACAGGAGTTTGGGTAGGAGAAGAAAAAATTTGTGCCATGGGTATCCATGTAAAAAGATGGATAACAACCCACGGAATTGCACTAAACAATGATATTGATCTAACCTTATTTGATTTAATAATTCCATGTGGGATAAAGGAAGCCGGTGTAACTTCAATTGAAAAGTTGGATACAAAAGTGCAAATGAGTATTCTCAAAGAAAAATTTGTAGAGAATTTTAACAAAGTTTTCTACTAAAATGATAGAGAGTAAATTATTTTCCACACTAAAATAAATTCATATCAATTATCATATGCTGTCATTTTTGACACAGATCTCTATGGATTAAGATTTTTAATTTTCACAGATCTAAATACGCTCTATACTCTGTTAGTTTTTCTTAGTGTACTTCGTGTCCAAGGTTTTAATCTGTGATTATCTCCTTTAGATCCGTGTTATCTGTGTCCAAGGTTTTTATTAAAATATCTAGATAGGAGGATAGAATGGATAAGCCTGAATGGATTAGTAAGAAATTTTATAAAAATAATAAAATTGAAAAACTTTTAGCTGAAAATTTATTAAACACTGTCTGTGAGGCTGCAAATTGCCCCAATAAATGGGAATGTTTCAGGAAAAAAACGGCAACTTTTATGATTCTAGGGAACAAATGTACTAGAGCTTGCAGATTTTGTTCTGTAGATAAAAGTATCAAGGGAGAAACCCTAAATATAAATGAACCTATGAAAATAGCAGAAATCATAAATAAAATAGGATTAAAACACGTTGTAATAACTTCTGTAACCAGGGATGACTTAGACGATGAAGGTGCTATACATTTTAAAAGGACTATAGAGGAGATAAGAAAAGTTTCTGATGCTACTATAGAGGTTTTAATCCCTGATTTTAATGGAAAAAAAGAATTGATAGATATAGTCATAGATGCTAAACCAGATGTAATAAACCACAACATAGAAACAATTGAAAACCTACATAAAAAGGTAAAACCTATAGGGAGTTACGAAAACTCAATAGAATTACTTAATTATGTCAAAGAAAGAGATAAAAATATAATTACTAAAAGTGGAATAATGTTAGGGTTCGGAGAAACTATCGGTGAATTATCAGAATCTATAGAGGATTTAAAGGATATAAATTGTGACATCCTAACACTAGGACAGTATTTACGCCCTAGTGAGAAACACATAGAGGTTTCTGAGTATATAACCGAGGAAAAGTTTAGTTTATATAAAAAACTAGCTTTAGAAATTGGAATACCAGTTGTTGAGAGTGGAGTATTTATTCGAAGCTCTTATAATGCCATAGATAGTATAAAAAAATTAATGAAGTAATACGAGGGGGAGTTATGATTTTTGAAAACCACAATCCTTTAGAAGGAAAAGTATTCCAAATATTAGATAAGACCGGGAAGATAGTAAATGAAAGATACTATCAGGATATTGATAGTGATCTCCTTTTAAAAATGTACAGATGTATGGTTTTGTCTAGAATCCAAGATGAATGGGCATTGAAATTTCAAAGACAGGGAAGGATGTTAACTTTTGCTCCTACACTGGGTCAAGAAGGCTTACAAGTAGCATCTATGGCTGCATGTAGAGACGACGATTGGTTAGTTCCTGCTTTTAGAAGTAATGCTGCCTGGTTATATAAGGGATTACCTATGAAAAACATCTTTTTATACTGGTGTGGAAACGAAATGGGAAGTAAGATTCCTGACCATATAAATATGCTGCCTATTGCAGTACCAATTGGAACTCAATTTAATCATGCAACTGGAATTGGAATGTCATTTAGATATACTAAAGAGGATAAGGTAGTCGTAACTTATATAGGAGATGGTGGGACTTCTGAAGGGGAATTTTATGAAGGGATAAACTTTGCAGGTGTGGTAAATGCTCCAGTAATTTTTATTATTCAAAATAATCAATTTGCTATAAGTACCAGTGTGAAATCACAAACAAAGGCAAAAACCTTAGCCCAAAAGGGCATTGCAGCAGGAATCCCATCGATAAAAGTAGATGGAAATGACATATTTGCAATGTATTTTGCTACGAAAGAAGCTGTAGAGAATGCCAGATCAGGAAATGGACCAAGTTTAATTGAAGCTGTAACTTACAGGCAAGGACCACATACAACAGCAGATGATCCGACTATCTATAGAACTGAGGAAGAGCATCTAGATGGAATGTCTAAAGATCCTATTATTAGAGCTAAAAACTTTTTAGTAGAAAAAGGAATTTTAACTGAGGAAGATGAGGCGAAAATCCGAGATGAATGTAAAAAAACAGTGTTTGAAGAATTTGAAAAAGCTGAGCAGGAAAATATAACTCCACTAGAAGATATTTTTAAATATACCTATGAAGAGATGACAGAAAATTTAAAAGAACAATATGAGGAAGCTAAAAAATTGGAAGGGGGGAAAAATTAATGAAAGCTTTAAATAATATAGAGGCGTTGAACCAAGCTTTGGATCAAATGATGGAAAAAGATAAAAAAATAGTTATTTATGGTGAAGATGCAGGTTTTGAAGGAGGAGTATTTAGAGCAACGAAAGGACTTCAAGCCAAGTACGGAAAGGATAGATGCTTTGACTCTCCTCTAACAGAAGCGGGAATCATGGGATCGGGAATAGGTATGGCAATAAATGGGATGAAACCAGTTTTAGAGATACAGTTTCAAGGTTTTTTATTCCCAGGATTAAATCAATTGTTAGTCCATGGAGCTAGGTTTAGAAATAGATCCAGGGGAAGATTCACAGTACCAATGGTTGTCAGAATGCCATATGGAGGAGGAATAAGAGCGTTAGAACATCATTCTGAAAGTATAGAAGCAATGTTAGCTCATACTCCAGGTTTAAAAGTTGTGGTCCCGTCAAATCCATATGATACAAAGGGGTTGATGGTCTCTGCAATTAAAGATCCCGATCCAGTTGTTTTTTTAGAGCCTAAGAGGATATATAGAGCTTTCAAACAGGAAGTTCCCGAAGAGATCTATGAAGTTCCTATTGGAAAAGCAAGAATTTTAAAAGAGGGAAATGATATTACTGTAGTGGGATGGGGTGCAATGATCCCAGAGATACAATTAGCAGTAAAAGATTTAGAACAAGAGGGGGTAAGTGTAGAATTAATTGACCTAAGGACTATCTCCCCAATTGATAAAGAAACAATAGAAAATTCTGTAAAGAAAACAGGAAGATTTTTAGTCGTTCACGAAGCTGTAAGATCTTTTGGGGTAGGGGCAGAATTAATCTCAATAGTAAATGAAAAAGCTTTTTTGCACTTAGAGTCCCCTCCCACTAGATTAACGGGATATGATGTTATAATCCCATTAGCAAAGGGAGAAGGACATTTTATGATTAATCCAGAAAAAATAAAATTAAAAGTAAAAGAACTTATAAATTATTAAAATGGAACGTGGGAGGAGATAATGTTTGAGTTTAAATTTGCTGATATTGGAGAAGGAATCCATCAAGGAAAAGTAATAGATTGTTTTTTTAAAGTTGGAGACACGGTAGAAGAAGGAGAAAGTTTATTTTTAGTAGAAACAGATAAAGTAAATGCCGAAATACCCTCACCTGCTAATGGTATAATTGCTGCTATTAATTTTGAGATAAATGACATTATCAATGTAGGGGATGTAGTCGTTGTTATAGATGATGATACCGCTAATGTTACTGAGACGGTAAAAGGAGTAGCAGAGGAAGAAAAAGGAGCAAGTGTTGTAGGTGAAGTGACTATTTCTAATGAATTAATTCCTAGTTTCCACACAAAAGAAGTGGAAGAGAAAATAATTAGGAGAAAATCTTTAGCAACCCCAGTAGCCAGAAGAATGGCGAAAGATTTAGAGGTAGATATAAACGAAGTTAGAGGCAGTGGATTAAATGGCAGAGTAATGAAAGAGGATATTCAAAAGTTTTATAATTTAAACAACAAGGTAGAAGTAGTTAAAGCAGAAGTCACAAAATCAATAGTTTCAGAAAATTATGATGACATCAGGAAAGAGATGTCAGAAGTGAGGAAAGCTATCTCTAAAGCTACAAGCATTTCAAAAAAAGAAATCCCTCATACTACTCTATTTGATGATATAGATTTAGAAAAATTGGTAAAATTAAAGGCCGAATTATCAGAAGAGGTAGGGATTAAATTAACCTATATGCCATTCATAATGAAAGCAGTTTATTTAGGGATAAAGAAATATCCCATATTTAATTCAATAATCGATGGAGAAGGAATCATCTATAAAAAGCAGGTAAATTTAGGAGTAGCAGTGGATACTGACTATGGGTTAGTAGTTCCTGTATTAAAAGATTTATCTAGTTTAAGTATTATTGAGATAAGTGAAAAATTAAAGGATTTAGGTAATAGGGCTAAAGATAAAAAATTGTCTATAGAAGATATAACAGGTGGAACATTCACTGTGAGTAATTTTGGGAAATTTGCTAAGGCAGGCACTCCTATAATTAAATATCCAGAAGTGGCTATACTAGGGGTCGGAAGAGTTAATAGGCAGGCTGTTATAGTAGATTCAGAAATTCAGGTAAGATCAATCCTCCCCATATCTCTGTCAGTAGATCATCGAATAATAGATGGAGCAGACGGTGGAAGGTTCGTTGAAGAAATTAGATCTTATCTAGAAAATCCAAAGTTATTATTACTTAGTTAGGAGGTTAAAATATGTATGACTTAATTGTCCTTGGGGGAGGTCCTGGAGGTTATGTAGCTAGTATAAAAGCAAGTCAACTGGGAATGAAAGTAGCTATAATAGAAAAAAATAAATATGGAGGAGTTTGTTTAAATGTTGGGTGTATTCCTACTAAAACAATGTTAAAGTCATCGAGGCTTTTCAGTGACATGTTAGAAGCTGAAAAATTTGGAATAGATATAGAGGGCAGCTTTAATATAAATTGGAAAAACGTTATAAAAAGAAAAGACAAAGTGGTAAATAAACTTGTTGCAGGAGTAGAATTTCTACTAAAAAAAAATAAAATTGATATGTTTAATGGAGTAGGAAAGGTCATCAATAAAAATACAGTAGAAGTTGGTGGTAAAAAAATAGTATGTAAAAATTTACTTATTTGTACAGGATCAAATGCTAGGATTCCAGAGATAGAAGGAGCAAAAGAAGCTCTAGATAGCGGCTATCTAATGACCAGTACAGAAATTTTAAATATTAGAGAGATCCCTCAAAGATTAACAGTAATAGGAGGAGGAGTAATAGGAATAGAGTTCGCTATACTCTTCGCTTCTTTGGGGACAAAGGTTACCATAATCCAAAGAAGTGGAAGGATCCTTGATGCTCTAGATAAAGATGTAATCAAAGAAATCACAGAAGTTTTAGAAGAAAAAAATGTAGAAATAGTCTATAACACCAATACAAATTACATAGGAACTGATTATATTGAGTATACTACCAATGAAAAAAAAGTGAAATTAGAAGGAGATAAAGTTTTAGTTTGTATAGGAAGAGCACCTAATTTAAAAGGAATAAAAAATTTAAATTTAGAGATTGAAAGAGGGGCCATAAAAACAAACAATAAGATGGAGACCAGTATAAATGGAGTTTATGCTGCTGGGGATGTCAATGGAATTATGCAGTTAGCACATGTGGCTTCCCATGAAGGAGTAATAGCAGTTGAAAACATGTTTGGAGAGGATCTAAAAATAGATTATAATAAAGCCCCTTACTGTATCTATACATTTCCAGAAGTAGCAGGTGTAGGGCTCACTGAAAGGGAAGCTAAAAAACAATATCCAAATGAAATTAAAGTTTCTAAATTTCCTCTATCTGTTAATGGAAAAGCACTAGCTGAAGGGGAAGCTAGGGGGTTTGTAAAAATAATAGCTACTAAAAAATATGATGAAGTTATAGGAGTCCATATTGTTGCAAGTCATGCAACTGATATGATCAGTGAGATAGTTACTACCATGGAATTAGAAGGAACTGCCAAGGAGATCACTCGAGCTATCCATCCTCACCCAACAATGTCTGAAGCTGTTGTAGAATCCGCCATGGGGATAGTGGATAAAGCCATTCATATTTAATTTAAAATTATAAAAGGTCTATGACTCATAGATCTTTCTATAAAATAAATATTATGTGAGATCATAAAAAATAAGGGCTTAAAAGCCCTTATTTTTTAAATTATATCGTTTCATCCTTAGTAATATCTATCCAAATGCCCTTAGTTACCTCTGCCAGATATTCTACATCTATCTCTACAGCAGAGTTAGGAGAACCTCCAGCTGGATATACAGTGGTAAACTCCTTCAAAGATATATCCAAGTATATATCTAATTTTTTAGGCAGACCAAAGGGACATACGCCTCCTATAGGGTGACCCGTAACCTCTTCTACTTTTTCATACTTAACAAACTTAGGTTTTTGTTTAAAATAATCTTTAAACTTTCTATTATCTGTCTTGGCACGACCTTTAGTTAAAATTAAAATTTCTTTTTCTTTCAATTCAAACGCTAAAGTTTTAGCTATCATATCTGGCTGAACACCTAAAGCTTTTGCTGCTTTTTCTACAGTAGAGGTATCTTCTGTGGTTTCAATGATCTTTAAAGGCAGGTTATTATCTTTAAAATATTCTTTCACACTCTGAACACTCATTATTTTCCTCCTATTTAATATTAATTTTCTTTATTATTTCCCCCCGACTCAAGATCATGTTTAAGCCATCTCATAAAATTATTATTATGTAATAAATAAGTTTTTTTTGGATTATCTTTAAAATATTTATCTTTTTTTGCTTTTGGAATTTCTTTTTCATATTGAGAATACAGTTCTTCTAATTTGTTTAACAGTCCTCTAGATACTTTCATTCTCAATCCCTCCAAATATTTAAATTCTAATACTTTATATACTACAATATTTAAAGAAAATCAACTTTTCCTTACTAAAGAGTAAAGAATCAACCTACAATTTCATTATAAATTCTAGAGAAATAAAAGGTTAAAATTCTATGAAAGTTTCTATAAAAAAACCAAGGAAAATAATCCTTGGCTTTTTTTCAATGTTTTTTACATCCGTTCTTCCCACTCTTCTCTCAAGATACCATAACTTACAGAATCATAATATTTATTATCTAGAATACGGGCTTTTCTATAAGTTGCTTCCTTTTTCATCCCTAATTTTTCTGATAATTTCATCATCCGCTCATTTCCTGACCAAGTTGTAAGACCGAGCCTTACAATTTTAGGGTTTTCATTAAACACCTCAGATATCCACATCTTTAATGCGTCATAACCTATTCCTTTACCCCAATAATTTTCATTAAATATAACAACTCCTATTTCCATCCATAATGTTTCTTTAGATTTCCAATAAGAATTTACCGCCCCGATTAATTCATCGTTATCGGAGTTGACAATCATCTTTCCTGCCTTAACATTTTCTTCCCCATTTAAAAATTTATTTCTATAGTTTTCAACTAACTCTTCTAATTCATTTAATGTTGACTGCTCAAAATATGGCCCATTATATTTATGATGTTCTCTTTCTGGCTTATTTAATTCTAAGTAGCTCTCTAAATCTTTCATCATTAATTTTCTAAGTTTAATATTTTGTTCCATGGAACCCCCTAATTTTTTAATATAACACCTTCAATAGATTCATTTGCTCTTCTAAAATATAAATTCATAATAATCCCCCCTAATTTTTAATTCCTTTAAAAGTATATCATAATTTTTTATTTTATCCAGATTAATATATAGTCAGTCATTGACATTTTTTTATTTCTTTTGTTTCTTCATGAAATATGTGTTATAAATATTTTAATTTCAAAAAAAATCAGGCATAAATACCTGATTTTTTTGAATATTATTATTCTAACATAATTTTTTATACCTTATGATATCTTCAGTTCTGCTGCGCCTTCTTCAACTATTACTGTGTCTCTTCCCTCTCTTCTTATTTCATCCCATACAGAAAAATTTCCTTCTATCCCAATCTTATTTGGATTAAAGTCCCACTCATCTTCTCTATTTTCTTTCATTCTTAATTTATAATCTTTCAGGCAGGCAATTGCTGGTTTATGCATTATTAAAATTCCTACTATATTTATCCAGGCCATTATTCCTATCCCTATATCTCCAAAAGTCCAAGCCATTCCTCCTGCTGCTACAGAACCTGAAAATGTAAATCCAAGATATACTAACTTTGAAACAAATCTGACTTTTTTACCTTTTTCACTACCCTTAGTTAAATATACTAACGCTGTATCTCCATTCCAGAAAAATGCTAATAATGTAGTAAAGGCAAAGAATACTATGGCTATGGCAACTATATATGCACCATATCCAATACCTATATCTAATGCTGTAGATGTATTAGCGGCTCCTACTGATCCCATACTCATACTAGAAGTTGCACCCTTTCCTGCAAATATTGTCTTACCGGTAGCTCCATCAAAGACCTTATATGCTCCTGTAATAATAATCATCAAAGCTGTAGCTGTACATACAAATATTGAGTCAATATAGATAGAAAATGCTTGTATCAATCCTTGTTTAGCAGGATGTGATGTATCTGCTGCTGCTGCTGAAGCTGGTCCCGTTCCCTGCCCTGCTTCATTCGAATAAATACCTCTTTTTACACCCCAAGATATTGCTGCACCTGCAATTCCTGCAAAAGCTTCTTCTTTTCCAAATGCAGATTTAACTATTAAAGTTAATGATGGGATGATATCCCCGGCATTAAGTGCCAGCACTATCACTGCAATGATGATATATATTACTGCCATAAATGGAACTACTATACCAGCAAACTTCGCTAATCTTTTCGCTCCTCCAAAAACAATAACACTTAAGAATCCTACAATAATTAATCCTGTCATCCATTGAGGAACTCCTACTGCTGTCTTTAAACTTCCTGCGATTACATTTGATTGAGTAGACGGCATACATATCAACATAGCTAACACTGTAGACATTGCAAATAAATTTCCATACCAAGTTTTCCCGCCTAATAACCCTTTTTTAAAGTAATAAGCAGGTCCTCCTCTATATCCACCTTCAAATTTTTCTTTATATAATTGTCCCAATGTAGATTCCACATATGATGATGCAGCCCCTAACAATGAAATCACCCATAACCAGAATATCGACCCAGGTCCTCCTAATGCTATGGCTGTAGCTACTCCTGCAATATTTCCAGTTCCTACCCTTCCGGATACAGACATACACATGGCTTCAAATCCACTTATTGAATTTTCTGATTTCTCTCTACCTTGAACATCTTTTCCCAATAGTAATCTTATCATCTCTTTAATCATCATAAATTGAACACCACTTGTTTTTAAAGTAAAAAACAACCCTGCACCTAAACAAAGATATACAAGCACCGGTGACCAAACAATACTATTTAACCCATTAATTATAACTTCCATTAAAACCTCCAAAGTAATTTCGTACAATAAATCTAAACTTTATTTGTTTACTAAATAAAAGTTTAGCATCACTTTTCATAGATGTCAAAGCTAAAAACGAACAGCTATTCCTGTTTTTGTTCGCTTTTTTTCGTTTTAAACGTTATAAAAAGTGAATTTTTTATCAAAATTAAACGAAGAAATTAAACTTAGAAATATTAAAATTTGAATTTAGATATTATAACGTTTTAAAATAGCACAAGCAAAGAAATTAACTGTACCATCTGGAATATTTTGATTTTAAATTTTGAATTTCCAAATTTTTTTTAGATTTATATTTTTTAGATTTCAGATAGATTTATCAATCGATATTTTAGTTTAGCGGTTATTTCTTATAAAACACTCTATAGCTTATCAGTTATTACTATAACCTAATATACATATATTCAATTTAATCCGGTATAAGAAACTTTTATTAATTTAAAAATCATCTCTAATACTGTATTTTAAAATGATACTAAAGTATTTAAAAAGGTGGTCCTATTCTCTGATTAGTGAAATAAATAACAAATTTTGAGCGTTCATTAATTGTTTTTTTATTGTCGTATTCTAATACTATTCTAATACAATTATAATAAACTTTTAATTTTTTCTTTCGTTTTTTATTCCCTTCCTTTTCTAGATGACCCTGTGAAAACAAATAAGAATTTGTTTTTATGCTTACATTACTATTTTTAATTAAAACATTCTAATTATCGTGAACAAAATTCAGAAAAACTGCAGATAAAACTAATAAAAGGATATCTTTAGATATTTATTCGACAACAACATCAAACTTGGCACCGATTAGATCAGCACCACTTAAATTTACACCACTTAAGTTTGCACCACTTAAATCGGCGTCTCTTAAATTTACATTCCTTAAATCGGCATTCCTTAAATTCGCACCACTTAAATCGGCACTCCTTAAATTTGAATTACTTAAGTCAGAGTTACTCAAGTTAGCAAGAACTAAATTTGCTCTAGTTAAATTAGTTCCGGTTAAATTAGTATTGGCTAAATCAGCGTTAGTTAAATTTACACCACATAAATTTGCACCACGTAAAATATTAGCAGTTAATTTTGCACCGGATAAATTTGCGTTACGTAAATTTGTATAACTTAAATCTGTATTATTAAAATCAACACCGGATAAATTTGCATAGCTTAAGTCGGCATAAATAAAATGAGTATCCGCTAAATTGATATCACGCAGATCAGCACAAGTTAAGTTTACATTAGTTAAATTTGCATTACGTAAATCAGTATTACGTAAATCAGCATAACTCAAATCCAGATTTCTTAGATTAACATAACTTAGATCTGCATTACGTAAATTTGCTTTCCTCAAATCCCCACTTAAATCCCTAGACTGTAACATAAAAACCTCCTTTTTAATTTTTTTTAGAATATTTCCCCATAAATTTCTTCCTCTCTATTTTTTTCACAAAATTAAGAATTAGTATACCATTTTTCTTCAAACGTTGAAAGTCTAAATTTAATGGGTTTCTTTAATTTCATCAAAAAAATAAAAAAAACAGAGTATTTATAATTCTGTTTTTATAAATTGATATTTCTTCAGGCTAAATTTTACCGATTACTCCTCTCGCATAACTTACTCTATTCTTTTTACATAATGGACAAATCTTTTTATATGGAATCCCATTAGAATCTAGCTCTGTTTCAAATTCTCTTTTACATTTTAAACATAATATTTTTTTCTTTGCCATAATTTCACACCTACAAATAAAAATTACAAAGTATCAGGCATCATTTTCACTATTTATTTATTTCTTTTTCTAAGTTTTTTATTTTTTTCTCTAAATTTTCTAAAATAAAAATTAATTCATTAACTCCTTCTTGATCTTTATACTTTTTTAGAATCTGATATTTCAAACGATTAATTAAATCAATATCCACCATTCACCACCTTTTTTAGTTTTAAAATTATGTAAATAAAAAAGAGGCTATATTATTTTTTAAAATAGCATCTCTCTAAAAAAGTTTTGGCAACTGGCTGTCATATCTATAGACTTAGACCCTTAAGTTTTGCGTCATAGGATTTCCCCTATTTTGCCTTTTTCAGAATTCAATTTTTTAATTACAATTCTAATTATGTTATCATATCAATTTATTTTTTTCAACTAAAAAAACATTAAATAATTCTTTTATTGAATTGTATCAAAGGGGATTTCTCGATCTTTTTATCACTTTCTCATTGATTTGGAGATACTCTTCTAAAATCTTAGTTAAAATTTAGTTTTATTAATTAAATCTTAAATTTATCTTCATTTTTTTAATTTTTATGTTATAATTTCTAAAACTATAACACAGGGGGATTAATTATGCACTTTTTCATCAACACTAAAACTCAAGAGATTCACTCAGCTAAATGTTCTATATTACCAAAACAACTTGGAATATCTTCAGCTTTTTATGCTGATTTTAAATTTTATACTAATTTAGGATTTCATAAAAATTTAGAATCTGTCATAATGAGTGGAATCTCTAGAGGCTATATTAATGCTAGATCCTCTTCCTGTTGTTGTACTTCAATAGGCTGGTAACTTTGAAATACCTCCTTTATTTAGTTTACAATTTTGTAACTTTCATGCTATAATTTTAGGACGAAAAAGGAGGTGACTTCTATGATCTATTATATTGATTTTTATATTGATACTAAAACTTACAAAATACACCAATCTAATTGTAATCATATACCTACTGAAAATAATCTTTATCTAGGGATCTATAGGGATTTGGATGTGGCATTGGTAAACGCTATATCTAAAGGATTTAAAAAGGCTTCTGTCTGTAAATCTTGCAATATATTCTCTTAAAATAATAAAAAGAGCTACTAAGTAGCTCTTTTTATTATTCTTGAAAGTTTTCTCTCACCTATTAACTCCTCCACCTTCTATTTTTCTAAAATACCGTTACTTGAGACTCTTTGCCTGAGACCTTATAATATCGCTCCTTATCTACTTAATTTAATTAATACCATTAATAATCTTAATTAATGTCGATAACGTTTAAGTTGTTTTTCTCTCTAAACAACTATACAATATAAATGTAATGAGTATTGTAGTGTTAGTTTAATGCTGCTCCCTCCCCAAGGGAAGTCATTATAACCATTGTATAAAGAAGGCTCTTAAATGACTATTTTAAGAGTTTTTTTTATATACTCATAAATATAACTGCAACAGTGACTTATTTTAGGAGGTCCGCCTAATCGAATATATTTAAAAAATTTCTCTACTGCTTTCAAGAATTACTTTACATTTATCGTGAAACAACTCTCTTGCTTCTAAATACTTTCTTTCATCAAATAAACTCCATAGTTTATTAATTAAATTACCTTTATATCCCATTAATAACCCCTTATTGAATCCAATTAACCAATATTTTTGATTGAGGTAGTGCTTTGTCCAACAATATTCCCTTCACCATCAGTAATAAAAATACCTTTTGTAGCATCTAATATTACATATTGATTACCCCAAGGGTCTTTTACAACAGCACATTTACCTATTTTTATATCAAAAGGTCCACATATAATTTCTCCACCTGCTCTTTTTATTTCTACAATTGTATCTATCACTGATTCTACTTTAATGTCAATTTCTTGTGCCTTTCGCTCATTTTGAATAACAATTTCTGCTATTCCTTCACACATTCCAAGACCTATCGCTGAATCGGATTTCCATATAATTTTCAATCCAAGTTTATTGCAATAATATTTTAATCCATCTTCTAAATTAGGAATATAAAATTGCACACAGTCTATATTTTTAAATATTGGTTGTTTTGATATTTCCATTGATATCCTCCTTATTGAAATTTATTTTCTTTTCCAGCTATCATATTTTATTAAATCACTGGGAAAATCTTTATTATTAAAATTTATTTTCTCTTCTGATAATATTTTCATTACAAGTGGAGATGAATTTTCAATTGACAGCTCATTTAGATTTTTCCAGCATATCCCAGCGGAATCATTGATTTCGTTGTTTCCATAAACATTAATTTCATTGGAGATATCTCTAACTTTTTCTTTTAATTTTACTGAATAAAATATAGCTATATGATGAATAAATTGATAGTGTAAATATGCTTCTTTGATTTTAAAATCTTGTATTCCTAGATGTTCTAAAACTTCTATTTCATAACCTGTTTCTTCTATAAATTCTCTTTTTAGATGTTGAATAATAGATTCATCTTCAGTTAAACTTCCCCCTGGCAGATCAAATCTATTAATATACGGTCCTTTTACTTTATTTATCAATAACATTTTAGAATTTTCATAAACTATTCCATAGACACCATAATGTTTATGCCACTTTTTTTTCATCGTTCCCCCTTTAACCATATCAAAACTTTATTTTCTTTTACAGCTATTAATTTCCTTTATTTAATTATACTGTAAAAGAACCAAGTGTAATAAAACTATTAAAGAAAATTCAGGTAAAAAAGGTAAATAAAAAGGCGGACTAATCCACCTTTTTATAGATTCCACCTTCACAATCTGGACATCTTGGCAATTCCTCATTGTCAGTCTCTGTTATAAGTTCCAAGTGACACATCATGCACATATAGGTACCTAAACCTGGTTTTTCACCTGCGACATACATAGGATTTCACCTCCTAAAAAAAATCATAATTTCTTTACCCTACGAGTATACATCAAAACACTTAAAAAAGCACTAAATTTATTGTTTTTTTTTAAGAATACTAGATTTAAAAACAAGAAAGACAGTTCCTAAAAACTGACTTTTACCTGTTTCTATATAAACATAACTCTCTCCCGAGGGATTATACATTACATACCAATAAAAGTAAATATTTAAATTTAAAAAAACTAATAATTATTAAAAAAATTAAATTCAAAGTGACAAGACTTCTACAGATTTAAAAAGGAAAATAAATACATAAAAAAAATCAGATATAAAAATCTGATTTTTTCTGTCTCAATGTTATTACTTTGAAGATACCATAGAACCTAATGCTTCTCCACCTAAGATATGAAAGTGTAAATGAAAGACTTCCTGCCCCCCGTGGCTATTGCAATTGGTTATTACTCTATATCCATCCTCTGCAATCTTTAAATCTTTAGTAATTTCCTTTATAGCCTTATACATCTCCATTAGATATTCACAGTCTTTTGCTTCAATATCATTTAATGTAGGTATTTCTTTTTTAGGAACTACCAAAACATGAACCGGTGCTTGGGGATTGATATCATTAAAAGCAATCACCTTCTCCGTTTCATATACTATGGATGCCGGAATTTCTCTGTTAATTATTTTTGTAAATAATGTACTCATAAACTCTACCTCCTAAATATAAACTTTATCTACCCTTCTAATTGATCTATTCTTTTCTGGTGTCTTCCACCTTCAAATTCAGTAGTTAAGAAAACATCTACCATCTCTAAAGCTAAGATATCTCCTACCATTCTTGCACCCATAGATAATACGTTAGCATCATTATGTTCACGAGTTAATCTAGCCATTGTTGTATTTGTGCATAGTGCAGCTCTTACACCCTTCACTTTATTTGCAGCAATAGATATCCCTATTCCAGTTCCACAGATTACAATTCCTTTATCGGCTTTTTTTTCAACTACTGCTTCTCCTACTAATCTTCCATATTTAGGATAATCTACAGAATCTATAGAATTACATCCTAGATCTAAAATTTCATATCCATTCCCTGTTAAAAATTTTATTACTTTTTCCTTTAATTCGAATCCACCGTGATCACTACCAATAGCTATTTTCATTTCTTATACCTTCCTCTTATATTTATTTATAATTATAAAAAAATTATCGTCTTATTATATTCTATATACCTTATTTTTTCTAGGTTTGATTTTATTATTTTTAATTTAAAATTTATATCATTTAATTATCGGACTTTTAGATTATTTTTTATTAATTTAATTGTTGCAACGTCACATTGCTATATATAGCTTATTTCTTCTACATTTTCTAAATGATCTATATTAGAAAAATTTTCCATCTTAAATTTACCGGCACTATAACTTATAGTTGTCACACTGGTATTTTGAGGTACCGGATCTATCCAGAATTTATCCAAACCATGACCTAATACATAACCAAATATAACCTTCAATATCATCCCATGACTGACTACCATGATATCTCCTGTTTTATTTTCATCCACTAATTTACCTAGCCCTTCTATAGCTCTTTTTTCTACCTCTATAAAAGATTCTCCAGAAAAATCATTGGGATTATATTTTACAGCATCAGTCCATAAATTCATAAAAGCTTCTGGATGTTTCTCTTTAAATTTTTCTTTTTCCAGACCTTCTACATCTCCAAATCCCATCTCCATAATCTCTTGCAATTCCAGAATCTCTATATCTTTTTTTCCCTTTAAGATTCTCGCAGTATGAAGTGCTCTTCCTTGGGGGCTGGTATAGATCTTATTGAAATCAACATATTTTAGCTTTTCATAGAGAAGTTCTGTCTGATCTACTCCCTCCTCGGTCAATGGCGAATTAAGATGCCCCTGTAATTTTTTTATAACGTTCCATTCGGTCTGTCCATGTCTAACAAAATGTATTCTTAACATACTTACTCCCTTTCTTATAAATTATTTCTTATATTATATAAGTTTTTTTTTATTTTGTCACTCTATCTAAAAAAGTAACCTAACGCAACGTTTCATCCAGATAAGCATAATTTAGATTTTTATAAGTTTTTTTATAATTCCTTTCCACATTTTGGACAATATTTAAAACTTTTATCTATTCTGTTGCCACACATTGGACAGCTAACTTGCTCATAGATAATATCTTCTATATCATCATATTCTACCTTAGAACTCTCAATTATTTTATTGATTTTTTCTTCTTTGACTCTATATAAACTTCCACACGACAAACAGTTTATTAAATATACTTTATCCCAATGATATACAGGAATAAAAAACAAATCAAAACTTTTACTTTGTTGAATTAAAACCGCCTTTTCTTCCATGCATCCTGTACATTTAAACTTTACTTCTTTAAGTATTTTTCTTTTTTGTCCAATTCCAAAAACTCCTATAAAAAACATCTTTCCTCCAACTCATCTATAATTTTCTCTATTATAACTCAAATTATAACGACTGACAAAAATTACCACAAATCTTACTCTCAGGATTCAAATAAAAATTACCACTTGTACATCTCACTCTTGGAACAGCAGTACTGCTGAACATACTATAACTCACAGATAAGAGTGCTTCTACATATATACACCCTTTTCTTACGCATTCATAATGCCTTTCCAGCTCTCTCCTCTCCTCTTCCCTGGGTATCCTAAGCTCCGCCATCTATCTTCCTCCTTATACGGTAATTAGTTTTATTATAAGATCTTCAAAACTTTAAAAATAATTCTAAAAAAAGACCCAATATATTGGGTCTTTTTGATACTATATCAACTTCTAATTAACCTAATATTTCATATCCTTCTTCTGTTAATTTTTCTACAATTTTATCAGTATGTTCCTTATCAAAAGTTTCCAGTGTAAGTTTTACTTCCTGCTCACCAATTGCAAGGGAATTTTTATACATTGTTTGATTTAAAGTTAAGATATTAGCCTTTAATTCAGCTATTAATCCTAATAATTTAGTCATCTCCCCAGCTTTATCCACTAATTTTACTTTTAATGTATATCTTCTGTTTTCACCAATTAAGGCTTTGTTGATGATTCTTTCCATAAGATTAACATCTAAGTTTCCACCAGATATTACAGATACTATATTTTTACCTTTAAGATCTAAGTCGCTGTTTAAAAGTGCTGCTACTGATACTGCTCCAGCTCCCTCTGCTACTATCTTACCTTTTTCTAATAATAATAATACGGCTCTTGCTATCTCAGCTTCTGTAACAGTTACGAATTCATCTACATTTTCCTTGATGATCTCATAAGTTAACTCTCCAGCTCTTCTTACAGCAATTCCATCTGCTATTGTAGCTTTTGAATCGATTGTATAAACTTCACCTTTTTCAATTGCACTCTTCATACAAGGTGCATGAGCTGCTTCTACACCAATTATTTTTACACTTGGCTTGATAGCTTTTATAGCAGTAGAGATTCCAGCTAAGATTCCTCCTCCACCAATCGGTACAAGAACTACATCTACATCTTCTAATTGATCTAAGATCTCTAATCCGATAGTTCCTTGTCCTGCAATTACAAACTTATCATCGAATGGGTGTAAGAATGTAGCTCCTGTTTCTTTTTGGATCTCACAGGCTTTTGCATAGGCATCATCATATACAGAACCGTGTAATACTACCTCTGCACCAAAGTTTTTAGTTGCTGCTACTTTTGCTAGTGGTGCGATTTCTGGCATCACTATAGTTGATTTTATTCCTAATTTAGTTGCACTAAGTGCTACCCCTTGAGCATGATTTCCAGCTGAAGATGCAATTACACCGGCTGCTTTTTCTGCCTCACTTAGGTTGCTTATCTTATTAAAAGCTCCTCTAATCTTAAATGATCCCGTTAACTGAAGGTTTTCTGTCTTTAAATAAACATTTCCACCTGTTATCTTACTTAATTCCTTACACTCTAATAAACATGTGTCCTTTATAACCGGTTTTAAAACTTTTTGTGCCATTTGAATATCTTCTAATCTTACTTTATGCATAATTAAATCCCCCGAATAATTTTTTAGTATTAAACTCCTTAAAACTATTATATAACTAAAGGTTAAAAAAATGCAACATTTTTCGTTAAAAAATATCATTTATTTATACTCTTTTATGTCAATACTCTGTTTATTTGTTCTATTTCTATTACAAAATCACCGTTTTCCAATATCTCTTCCTCTATTAATTTATTTTTTATCATACGATAAATATCCTCTCCTAGGATGTTTTTTAAGGTTTCACCATAGGTAACTATAAAGGGTTTAAAATCATCTTCAAGGAAACCATTTGGATTTTCCCTCCTGAAAATCGGACTCATAGCAAAGTCTATATTTATACAAGATTTTGTATAAAAATTCTCTATAGTGAAATTATTAGTAAAATCATCAGGTAGTGTAAAGTAGAGAGTATTTGTCTCTTCATCCAAGATTATCTCCAATGGCCATATACTGCATATGAGTGGTTTATTATCTATAATTTCTTTGGGACTCATATTTTTTTCCAGACAAATTGAGTGCAGTGAGCACAAAGTCTGACCATTTTTAGGAGTATATGCACAGGCACACAGGTCTACCTCATTGCCTAAATGCTTAGAAGGAATCAATACATCCTCCTCTAAAATCATATCTTCTATCTCATCACTATCATTTCCCAGCTCCTCCAATATATCCAGAGTCTTGGTAAGTTTATTATAACTCTCTTTATTTTCCAATATAAAATTTCTGATTTTTTTATTGAATATTGCCGGGGCATCACCGCAGCAATGTTCAACACAATTAAAACAATCAAAATTAGTTAAATTTGCAAACATTGCATAATCTATAACGGCATTATATTCCTTTCCCTTTAATGTAACCTTTGTTTTTATAGTATCTATCCCGCTGAAATACCTTCTGATCCTCTCTTCAATTTCTTCGCTGACTGTATCTAATCCACCCTTTGGATGGTCTGTAAATAAAAAATACTTCATTCTTTTTCTCCTTCTAATACATATTTAAATTTCTATCTTACACTAATTATTATAAAATTTATAGAACACAGATTATATCCTCTGTGCATACAAATATTAAAAACTAAATTTAAAAATCTGACACTTAAATACAAACAAAACTAGACTTTTTTAATCTTTACACGAAGAGTATGAAGGTTATTGATAAAGCTCACTAAGTTCTAAATATTCTTTGTGTGCCTTCTTTCATTTTCTTTGTGTACTTTATGTCCGAAGTTTTATTGTTGGTTATTCTATTAAGTTCTACCAAAGATTTGTGGCTAAGTCGTTATCTTTCCTGTCCACCGAATCAGATCTCGTGTTTTTTCAAAACTCTCGCCATTTAAAAAATCTTTTGGATTTTTTAAATTTCCACAGATAGCTGGATGATTGTGCTCTATCACTTGGGATTTTTCAATATACTTTCTATATTTTCCTGCTTTAGCTCCCCAAAGTAAAAAAATAATATTATTATTTTTTTCCTCTATAAATCCTATAAGTTTTTCTGTGAAATTCCCCCATAATTTAATATGACTTCCAGAGTTTCCTACTTCAACTGTCAGTGCAGTATTTAAAAGGAGCACCCCTTGGGACTCCCAGGACTTAAACAATTCATTTGGCGGAAGGATGTCAAAGGTTTTATCATTTATTTCCTGTCTTAGTTTGTCTATTCCAGGGATCTCTCCCATATAAGTTTTATAGATTAATTTCACCATATTTTTTAATGAGGTATTTACTCCCTTGTCCATCCATGAATCCTTCTCCACTTCAAATGCTAAGCCTGTCGCCACTCCTTTCTGTGGGTATGGGTCCATGGCCAGAAGCACTACCTTTACCTTGCTCAAATCATCTCTAAACACTTTAAATATATCTGAGTTCACAGGAGTGTAGTTACTGATTACTTCCATTATCTTCTCTATTTCCTGTATTACCTCTAAAGTAAAAAATTCATGATAGCTATCATGAATTTTATTATCCTCTAAAAATTTATTTCTATCTAAGTTCAATTTTGCCTCCTAAATTTTTTCACCTTTAAATTCAAATTTTTCTCCACTTTTTACTAAATATCTTTTTATAAATTCTCCCTGGATCTCTGGATAGGTTAAGTTTGAAGGAATTTCTTCCACCAGGATTTTATCCTCCATCTCAAAATTAGGAAGGTCACCAAACTTGTTTATCGCAGCCATAAAGACACTACCATAATTTAAGTCTCCATCTCTCTCTACACTATAGTCACACAGGTAAGTCAGCTCAAAACTAGTTGCACCACTTTCTTCATACAATTCTCTCTTGGCTGCCATCTCTGCTGTTTCACCTTTTTCAATGTGTCCCCCAGGCAGCTCCAGGGTGTCTCTCTCTTCATGTTTCACTAAAACTAATTTTCCTTCGTACAGGGGAATGATTACCGAATATTTTTTTTTATCCACAGCATTTTGATTATAAAATTTTATCTCCATAAAAGCCTCCCTTATCTCTAAATTACAATTTTTTTAAAATATACTTAGATCCAATTCTTTGGATAGATCTTCTAATATACCGTCTCCACCTATAGAGTTACCTTTTTTATCCAGAGCCGGACCATATATTCCTATCCCCATTTTATTCGGAAGAACTGACATTATTCCTCCTCCTACTCCACTTTTTGATGGTATTCCTACTTTTAGAGCAAACTCTCCAGATCCATCATACATTCCACAAGTCATCATCAATGATTTTACAACTCTAGCCTCATAATCTGATATTATTTTTTCTCCAGTAGATAACCTTCCATTTCTAGCCAAAAACATACCAACCATAGCCAGATCCATTGTAGTTACTTCTATAGAACACTGCTTAAAGTATACATCCAGACTCTCTTCTACAGAGGATTCTATTACTCCTTGGTCTTTCATAAAATAAGCCATAGCCCTATTTTTATTTCCTGTTCTATTTTCTCCTAAATATATTTCCTCATTGTATGTCAGTGTATCATTTTCAGTTACCAGTTTGAAAAAATCCAGAAGTCTCTTAAATTTATCTTCCTTATTTTCACCTTTTATCATAGATGAAACTGCTATAGCTCCTGCATTTATCATTGGATTATAAGGTTTTTTTATAATAGCTGTCTCCAGTCTGATCATAGAATTAAAAGCATCTCCTGTAGGTTCAGTTCCTACTTTTGAAAATACATAATCTACACCATTATCTAACATAGCCAGCATAAGGGCTATTGGTTTAGATACACTTTGAATAGTAAATTTTTTATTATAGTCACCATATACATATCTATTTCCATCCATGTCCAATAAACATATCCCCAAGTCTTCTTTTTGTGCTTTATCCAATCCAGGTATGTAGTTAGCTACATTTCCAAATTTTGTTTTAATTTTATTTTTTTTAACTATTTTATCTAAAAGAATTTCCATTACTCTCCCCCATATACTCTGTTCATTTTAAAAATAAATAAATATCAAAAAAACGATTATTTTTTATTTTCGTTTACCTAAAGTTTACCACATCATCCATTAAAATAAAAGCCAATACAACTTTATTCATAGATCTTTTAGAGGCAGTAAATCTTTATAAATATTGAAAATACCTTTTTACTCCTAAAAAAAATTTAAACAGACTATCCTGTTATTTTAAAAAAGTAAAAGGAATCTCCAGGTAAATAATATCAACTTTAATTAAATTAATAGAAGTATTTTTTTGATTTATATAAAAATATCATATTTTATAGTAATAAAAACATTGAACTTGATTTTTGCATCAAAATATTGTATAATGTTGTGCCTAGTTTTTTATTTATATAAAGAGGCTATAGTTAGAAAATAAATTACAGATAGTAAAAGGAGATATAAATCATGAAAACTTTACCAAATTGTCCAAAATGCAATTCAGAATATACATATGAAGATGGAAACCTTATGGTCTGTCCTGAATGTTCATACGAGTGGAACCCAGAGATCGAAGCTGCAGAAAATGCAGAAAAAGTGTACAAAGATAGCAATGGAAATGTCTTAGTAGATGGAGATACAGTTAGTGTAATCAAAGACCTTAAAGTAAAAGGAAGTTCTCTTGTAGTAAAGAAAGGAACTAAAGTAAGAAACATAAGATTAGTAGATGCAGATCATGACATCAAATGTAAAATTGATGGTATCGGATCTATGGAATTAAAAACTGAATTCGTAAAAAAAATATAATTTTTAAATCTTCCTGGTTAATCAGATCTGTTATCTGATTGATAGGAAGGTTTTTTTATTATGCCTATTTCAATGAAACGTCACGTTGCTTTTTTATTTCTATAAAGATAAAATAAAAAAGGAAATATAAATTTAATGTGTAGATTATAATTAGAGTGAAAGTTAAAAAAATTAACTAGGGGTGATTATTATGTCTAAACATTATCATGAAAAATTTATCGCTTATATAAAACATCTGCTTGAAATTGAAAAACATTCTATGGAAAATATCTCTAAGAAAACAGGAATCCCTATGGATGACCTAAAGAAATTTCATGAAGAAGATGATATTGCCAACAAATTTGAATATGAAAAATTAATTGAAGCATTTGATCCGGATAAAAAAGACGAAAAAAACAAAACTGAGGAAAGTAAATAGAAACCAAAAAAATCTCCCATGTGGAGATTTTTTTACTATACTAAGAAATTATACCCGCAAGGGGCATAATACTATCTGTTTATTTTAATAAACATAGGATTTTGAGATAAAATTTATAAAAACCTAGATTACGCCTGTCTAGATGCAACGTCACGTTGCTTTTTAATTTTTTTATTGGTATTATTATCTTAGACAACAGATGTTAGAGGAGGTAAGATGAAAATACTGCACCTAGGTGATCTTCACATTGGAAAAAAAGTAAATGGATATTCTATGATTGAAAATCAAAGGGATATTTTTGAACAAATATATAGTGTAATTTCAAAACACAAAATAGAGACAGTTTTAATTGCGGGGGATATCTACGACAGATCTGTTCCTTCAGAAGAATCCATCCAACTATTAGATGATTTTTTATCCCAGTTAATCAATATATTAGGCGTCCACGTGATTGCCATAAGTGGGAATCATGACAGTCCTACAAGACTTGATTTTTCAAGGGGGATATTAGCAAAACAGGGGCTCCATATCCTAGGAGAATATAAAACCCTCGTAAATAAAATAAGCATAGATAATTTTGATTTTTATTTGATGCCCTTTGTTACTCCCGCTGCCATAAGGAAAAAATTTGAAACAATCATAAAGGAAAGGGAGCTGGTTATCTCTACCTATGATGATACTATGAAGTTTATTGCAGGGGAAGCTGCCAAGACTTTAGACATTAACAGGGTTAATATCGCTCTCTACCATGGATTTGTTATTGGCAGCGGTGATGATGAAAAAGAGATAGAGAAGGAAGAATCTGTAAAAACCCTAGCCATAGGAGGAAAAGAATCTGTTGCTGAAAGATATTTCTTAGATTTTGATTATACAGCTCTAGGCCACCTTCACGGTAACCGAAAAGTGAAAAGTGAAAGGGTAAGATATGCCGGTTCTCCTATCAAATATTCTTTCTCTGAAAAAAATCAAAAAAAATCATTGACCATAATAGACATTGATAAAGATAAATTTGACCTAGAACAAATCGAAATAAAAGATATATATCCTATGATCGAATTAAAGGGGACTTTCGACGACATTATGAAAGCAGATATAAATTGTGATGCATATCTTAAAATAACTCTCACTGAAAGTGTATTAGATGCCATGAATAAATTAAGAAGTAGATACTCTCAAATAATGGAACTTGGAATAGAGGTTCCAACTAATGATTCTATCGATAAAGATCACTCCTCTAAAGAGATCCATAAGATTCCTGCTGACCAGCTTTTTACAGACTTAGGCCACAGTGTAGGAATCGAAATAGATAGTGAGGAGATGGAACAATTAAGAGATGTCATCAATGAAATTAAGGAGGTGGCTCATTAATGAGACCTATAAGACTTAAGATGATGGGGATCGGTCCCTATGCTGGTGAAGTCGATCTTGACTTTTCAAAACTCAATGAGGAGGGATTATTTCTTATCACAGGAGCAACAGGAGCTGGAAAAACTTCTATATTTGACGGAATTACCTATGCCCTATTCGGGAAAGCTAATTTCGATGATAATGAGAAAAAAAATGGTATTATCTGTGACTATATCGACGACAAGGAAAAATCTAAAGCCTATGTAGAATATACATTTGATCTGGATGGTATTGAATACCGTGTGAGGAGAACTCCTGCATATGAGTATATCAATAGGAATGATAAACTCTCAAAAAAACTCGAGAGTGTGGAAATTGAATTTAAAGACGAAATCAAAACTAATAAAACAGAGGTAAATAAATTTATCGAGGAAGATATTATAAAACTCGACTATAAACAATTTAAAAAAATAATTATGCTGGCCCAGGGTTCCTTCAGTGAATTTATTAAATCCAATTCCAATCAAAAATCAGAGATACTGAAACAGATTTTTAATACTGATATATATGAAAAAATCAGTTATAGATTAAAAGACAAGTCGGATAATATCAGAAAAAACATCTACAAAAGTAAGGGAGATATCTTTGCTGCCTTGAGAACTTTGGAGATAGAAGATGAAGAGTGGACAGATCTCTTAAAAAAAGAAGTTCTCGAATATGAAAAACTTAACAGGATAATAAGCTCAAATAAGTTGTCCTTAGAAACTCTCATAGAAGAAAAGAAAAACAAAAAATCCAAGCTAGATATTGTAACTCTTACCAAGGAAATTGAGGAATCCAAAGTTATCAATGAGGGAATAATAAAATTAAATTTAGCTGAGAGGGCTCTTTTAACCCTTCAGCAGCAGGATAAAGATATAAAAGATAAAATAAATAAAACAAAGAGAAACCAAGATGCCATGAAGATAAATGGAGAGTATAAAATACTTTTGGATTCTAAAAAAAACTTGGATTCTAAAAAATCTGAATATTCAGAAGGTAAAAATTTTCTTGAAAAATTAGAAGAAAAATCTAAAACAAATGTTGATAACTACAAGGAATTTAAAGAAGAGTTGGAAGAAAAATCTAAATTTATAAGTAAAATGAGTATTCTAGAGGCAGACCTAAAAGTCTACACTTCCAATGAGGAAGAGGTAAGTAACTTAAACAAAGAGGTTAAAAAATTAACCAGAAGACTCCGAGATACTAAAAGAAGCACTAAACATTTAAATTTTCAAAAATGTCACCTAGAGCATATTGAGTCTACTCTAAAAAAAGAACTGGAGAAGAGTAAAAAAATTAATGATAACAAAGGTCTGTTAGAAAAAAAACAGCTTATTTTAATACCTATCCTGTCCAAGATAGGTGATATATCTTTCCTTGAAGACAGGATTAAATCATTAAAAATAGATGAAGAGAGACAGTTAAAGATAACTAAAAAAAAGTTGGGAATTTATAATGATCTCCACAATATATGGATTCAAAATGAAGCTTATAATCTCTCAAAGAAGTTAAAAACAGGAAAACCTTGTATGGTATGTGGTTCTACAACCCACCCTGATCCACCTAAAAAACCAGTAGATTGTCCTACCAAAAAAGAATTAGATAAAGCTAAAGAGATCTATGAAATTTCAAAAAAAGAGTTAACTTTATGTGAGGGGAATCTTCTCTCATCAAAAGATCAATTAGATATTGAGAATGCTAAATTTTTAGAATTAATTACTCCCTATAATCTTCCAGAAGATAAATTTGACCTATTAAATTTAAAGGATGAATACGAGAATAAAATATCTGACCTTAACATCCAATTAGATTCTTTACCTGCACAAATTGATTTGGACAAAGCTACCTCAGATAAAAATGAAAACAACGACAAAATCATCCAAATCATTGAAAAAGAAGGTAAACTCTCTACTGATTTAGAGGTATCAAACTCTAAGATAGAGGGCTTTACCCATGGTAATTTGGAGATAGAAAAAAAATTCCAAGAAAATAAACTGGATATTGAAAAATTTGAAAAAGTTTTAGCCACTGCCAAGGATAGATATGAAGAACTCCAAACTATTATTAAAAATATTGAGGTTTTAAAAGAAAAAATTAAAACTCAAGAAATTCAGTTAAAAGCTGCTGAAGATGATATCAATAAGTTGACTAAAACTATTAAAACTCAAGAACAAAAATGGGATAAAACTCTCATAGAAAATAATTTTAAAGATTTGGACGAGTACCGATCTACACTAAATATCCCTGTAGACCTCTTAAGCGAAGAGATAAAAACTTATAACGAAGAGATCGTCAAACAAAAAACTATAATTTCTGAATCTGAAAAATTTAAAAATTTGAATCCCGTAGATTTAGAAAAATTAAATGAGAAAAGTAAGTTATTAACCCAAGAAATCGAGGAGATAGATGGGTTTATAAATAGAAATCAGACTCAACTAAACAGCTTTACAAATCCTGAAAAAAAATTAGATCAGAGTAGAGTGTTATTAGAAGAGAAGGAAAAACAATATAAAATTTTTAATAAACTCTATGAAATATCTGTAGGTAAATATGGAGAAAAAAGAAACAATATAACTTTTCAAAATTATGTTCTGGCAGTTTATTTTCAAGATGTCTTAGACAGAGCTAATGACAGACTCAGTATAATGACAAATAACCAATACCATATGAGGCTGGATACAGCTAAAAAAGGAAATGCCGGCTCAGGATTAGAGGTAAATGTCTTCGATTCCCATACGGGAAAGGAAAGGAGCATCAAAACTCTCTCCGGGGGTGAAACTTTTAAAGCATCTATGGCTTTAGCTCTGGGATTATCAGATGTGGTGCAATCTCAAAATGGGGGAATAAAGTTGGATTCAGTATTTATAGATGAAGGTTTCGGTACCTTAGATGAGGAGTCTCTTTCTGTAGCCATGGATATTTTGATGGAATTAAAAACTAGTGGTCGAACTGTAGGAATCATCTCCCATGTCAATGAACTAAAGCAGACAATAACCAGCCAAATTAAAGTTGAAAAAACTGTCAGGGGAAGCAGGGCAGAGGTTGTTTATTAGATAATAAATAAATTAAAAAAACTTGAGTCCTTATTCTAATGAGGATTCAAGTTTTTTTCTTTAACTACCCCAAAACAATCAAATAAAAACACCTAATATTTCTAAGACGAGAAGACGTCATACTAACTTTTTTATAATTTAGAAAAGATTAATGCAGGATAAAACAAGTCTTTACCCTAAATTATAATAGTGGATTTTGTTTTGAGGAGGATGATTATGAAAAAAATATATAAAATTACTCTACTGTCTCTTAGTATAATTATATTTCTTTTGGTAGTAGGCACAAACCTAATTTTAAAAGGAGTTGTCAGTTCATCTCTAGAAAGCAGCTTAAAGAGAAAGGTAAGTATCAGCAGCCTCTGGCTAAATCCTTTCACAGGAACTCTTTTTTCCCATAATGTGACCATATGGAAAGATGAGAAAGATCCGCTATTGTCTCTAAAATCTATAGAGATCAATATAGATCCTCTTAAGCTTTTTAGAGGAAAGCTGTCTATAAGTGAGATTCGTCTTATTGAGCCTGCTTTGAATCTCATTAATTTACAGGAAAACTCAGAAGTTAAAAAAAAACCTTCTACAGAAATAAAAAAATCAGCTTCTACGACTTCCTCTCAAGGCTTTATAAAAGAAGTAGAAGTTCATAATATTACAATAGAAAATTTGACTTTTATCAGACCACAGGGAATATTAAAATCAATGAATACAATAACCCTTAAAGTCCCTGAGTCTACCTATGAAAACAATAAACTAAATTTATCTGCAAATCTAAAGGTTTTAGGGAGCGGACTCGTTGATATAAAAATTAAAGTTAATACGGAAACTGGCCTATTGGATACTTCGTTGACATCCCAAGGGTTTCATTTAAATAATACCTTTTCCTCAAAGGAAAAAGGTAACCTCAGTTTATCTGGGGATATTAAAGGTAATATTTTTATTCAAGGAAACTACCTGAAAAAAATATTTCAGGTAGGAGGAAATATCATCAGTTCAAAGGTTCTTGCTGAAAATGAAAAGGGAGAATTGCTTCTAACCTCTGAACATATATCTGTCGACCTGGAAAGTCTGACCTTTCCTGAGATATCTCTAAACCTTAAAAAGTTGGAAATAGAGGACACTAAAGGTAATTTATCTATTTTTAAAAGAGAAAAGAAGGGTTCTATCCTTGAGAAAAAACATGAAGTAAATCTACTATCTGAAGAGACAAAAAATCCTATGCTAAAAGATATAAAGATCGATGAGATTTCAGTTAAAAGGTCTTCCCTCTCCTATGGGGCTCTTATATTTACAGATATAAATTTAAACCTCAAGGATCTGAAAAATATTCCTCAGAATATATCACCTGCTTTACTATCCTTTACCCTTAACGACTCCATAATTTTTTCATCTCAGTCACTTGTTGAGGTATTAGATTATTCTATGGGATTTGATCCTCTTCAATCTCTTATTTTTAAGGGTAATTTTACATTGGAGACCCCATCTTTGGAACTCCCTGATTCAATGAATAAGCACCTCCCATATGAGGCTGAAATTAAAAAAGTTAAACTTAAAGGTGATTACTTCTACACCTACCCTAATATCATATTAAACTCAGATATATTTACCGAAGACCTAAAACTCATAGGAAAGGAGACGCAGCTTCATAATATCCTGATTAGATCCCTCTCTGGGAAGGTTTCTTCAACATATAATTTAGATGATAACTCATACTCTATCTTTGGTCCATTAGATCTTAAAAGGCTCAATATCAAAGATAAAAAAGATCAGAACTTTTTTAATGGTGATCTATCTGTCGCTGTTGGTAGTTTAAGCAAGGAAAAGATTGTTTTAGATTCAGTAAGGTTTAGCAGCTTTTTTTTAGATTTAAATAAAAAAATTTCTCCTGAAGTTCCCAAAAGTTCTTCAGAAGAAGAAATTGCCACCCAAGGTGATAAAACACCTCCTAAAGAGGAGGACATTGAAGTTATAATAGATAATCTTAAATTGAGAAAGGGGCAGATAGTTACAGGAGATCTCTCCCTAAATAATGTCTATCTAGATGGAAATAATATATCCAATAAAAATATAAATTCAAATTTTATAGTAGATGTACTTGTAAATAATTCCGCTTCCTTTAAGGGAAATTTGAATGTAAAGTTAGACGATATAGACGTATTATCAGATCTCAAAGTAAAGGGAAATGTATCCGTTTCCAATTTAGATCTTAAGATATTGACTCCTTATCTCAAAGCCCTCCCCTATGAATTCAATGGAGTTATCAACTATTCATCTTTTTTGAATTATTCAAAGGATACTATGAGCTCCAAGGGGGATTTTTCTGCCGCCGACCTCTACATAAAAAAACCTGATTCTATGGAAATATTCATGGGAAATATACGTTCTAAGGTAGATTTCAGATTAAAAAAAGAGGAGTTTACCCTTTCAAAAAGCAGTTTCTCTTTTACAAATCTAGATGGTAAAATAAAAGATGAAACTAAGTTTAAAATATCTAAAGGTGATATAGCTGTGAAGGAGTTCTCTCCTAAAATAATAAAATTAGGTACCATCTCCTTGATATCTCCCACAATAGATTTGAGAGAAGCTCCTAAAGAATCCAATGAGATAAAAACGTCTTCAAAGGTTCCCAATGAACAAAAAGAAGAAAACCCTCTGCCTATATTATCAGCTTCGAAAATAAAAATTAAAAATGGAAAAGTTACCTACAGAGGTCTGAAAAAAATCTCTATCTATGACAATATAGATGTCTCAACTTTAAACTTTACTACTGAAAAAAATAAAATATTTTCCATAGATACAGGTTTTTCAATTATAGGAATTGAAAAAATAGAACTCAAGGGGAACCTTAGTCTGAAGGAAGACTGGGATTTCTCTCCTAAAACACTTACCTTCAATGGAGCCTTTAATGTGACAAAATTAAAAATCCCTGATTTTAATAACCTCCTAAGAAAAAGCCTGCCCAATGAATTTGATGGTGGTATTCTGTCATCCCGAGGAAAAGTTGATCTAAGTGGTGGTCAGTTAAATTCAGAGCATGATATAACCATCTCAAAAATAGATTTAGGGAAAGTTACCGGTTATTCCAGAGAAATTCCTTTAGGATCCATAGTAAAGGTGCTCACCGATAAATATGGAAATATCAACCTTACCCTTCCTGTGACCGGGGATCTTACCAATCCAAAGTTAGGTATAACAACAATTGTTACCAGCAGTCTTATGAGCGGATTGATAAAAGCAGCTAAATCTCCTCAAACTATCATTTCCAAGATCCTTACTTTGGAAAATAATGAGATCAAGACCATCTATTTTCAATATCTTTCAGATGAATTGAATAAATTGGAGAGAGACAAACTGAGTGAAATTGTAAATATACTTACAGAAAATCCAAAATCTAAGGTGACTTTTACTCTCTATACCAATAAAAACATAGAAAAGAATCTTATAGCCACAAAATCCATCACCGGTATCCTCTCTGGCCAGAAGACGGGTTCAGAAATAACTTTAGAAGGTCTCATGGAGGATAGAAAACAATATATCCTTAATTTCTTTACAAATAGAGTATCTTCCAAAAGAATAGAAGTAAAAATTTCTAAAGACAATCACTCTCTGCCACAGGCTAAAGTTGATTTTAAAGAATAAAATTCTGATTTTAAAATAATTTATAACTGCAAATAACACATTAATAAATTTTATTCTAAAAGAGCAAGTCGACAGATTAAATCGACTTGCTCTTTTTTATTATTCTATGATGTTTTTAATTCTACTGCACCTTCTTCAACTGTGTCTCTTCCCTCTCTTCTTATTTCATCCCATACAGAAAAATTTCCTTCTATCCCAATCTTATTTGGATTAAAGTCCCACTCATCTTCTCTATTTTCTTTCATTCTTAATTTATAATCTTTTAGGCAGGCAATTGCTGGTTTATGCATTATTAAAATTCCTACTATATTTATCCAAGCCATTATTCCTATCCCTATATCTCCAAAAGTCCAAGCCATTCCTCCTGCTGCTATAGAACCTGAAAATGTAAATCCAAGATATACTAACTTTGAAACAAATCTGATTTTTTTACCTTTTTCACTACCCTTAGTTAAATATACTAACGCTGTATCTCCATTCCAGAAAAATGCTAATAATGTAGTAAAGGCAAAGAATACTATGGCTATGGCAACTATATATGCACCATATCCAATACCTATATCTAATGCTGTAGATGTATTAGCGGCTCCTACTGATCCCATACTCATACTAGAAGTTGCACCCTTTCCTGCAAATATTGTCTTACCGGTAGCTCCATCAAAGACCTTATATGCTCCTGTAATAATAATCATCAAAGCTGTAGCTGTACATACAAATATTGAGTCAATATAGATAGAAAATGCTTGTATCAATCCTTGTTTAGCAGGATGTGATGTATCTGCTGCTGCTGCTGAAGCTGGTCCCGTTCCCTGCCCTGCTTCATTCGAATAAATACCTCTTTTTACACCCCAAGATATTGCTGCACCTGCAATTCCTGCAAAAGCTTCTTCTTTTCCAAATGCAGATTTAACTATTAAAGTTAATGATGGGATGATATCCCCGGCATTAAGTGCCAGCACTATCACTGCAATGATGATATATATTACTGCCATAAATGGAACTACTATACCAGCAAACTTCGCTAATCTTTTCGCTCCTCCAAAAACAATAACACTTAAGAATCCTACAATAATTAATCCTGTCATCCATTGAGGAACTCCTACTGCTGTCTTTAAACTTCCTGCGATTACATTTGATTGAGTAGACGGCATACATATCAACATAGCTAACACTGTAGACATTGCAAATAAATTTCCATACCAAGTTTTCCCGCCTAATAACCCTTTTTTAAAGTAATAAGCAGGTCCTCCTCTATATCCACCTTCAAATTTTTCTTTATATAATTGTCCCAATGTAGATTCCACATATGATGATGCAGCCCCTAACAATGAAATCATCCATAACCAGAATATCGACCCGGGTCCTCCTAATGCTATGGCTGTAGCTACTCCTGCAATATTCCCAGTTCCTACCCTTCCGGATACAGACATACACATGGCTTCAAATCCACTTATTGAATCCTTAGACCTTTCTCCTTCCTTAACATCTTTTCCCAATAATAATCTTATCATCTCTTTAATCATCATAAATTGAACACCACTTGTTTTTAAAGTAAAAAACAACCCTGCACCTAAACAAAGATATACAAGCACCGGTGACCAAACAATACTATTTAACCCATTAATTATAACTTCCATTAAAACCTCCAAAGTAATTTTGTTAAGAAATATAAATTCTTAATTTTTTTATTTACTAATAGAAGTTTAGCTTCACTTCTTACCTAATGTCAAACCTAAAACAGAACAAGTTATCTCGTTTCAGTTCACCTATAGCGCATTGTATTCCTTTGGTTGTGATTTTTTTGTCAAAAAATAATTTTTTTTAACAAATGAAATTTAAGACCAATGTTTAAGTACGTTAATACTAAAATTGCAGAACTAACCCATAAGAAAAATAGAACTACAAGAGCCGAAATATTTAAAATCTAAGCTATTAATTTTATTTATTTTTTTATTTTATTTTGATCTAATTCATCCATAGATCTTTAAGTTTATTATAATTTCTGTTGTAGCCACCAATTACTATATTGAGTTCTAAAGTAATACTTAATTTAGCTTAATATAGGATATTTTTATCACTTTTTTTATTTCTATTAAAATTATACAATAAAATGGTATTAAATTATAAAACGATCCATTTTAATTTACTTTAGTTTTAACTTTTTTATAAGCTTTTTTTAATTAAGTGAAAGAGGTAACAATTCATTTCGATTTTAATTTTTTTTATTTTCATAGCTTTTTAACACTCTTCTAATATAATTCTAACAGTCACTAATCCATTTCTAATGAAAAGACATCTATTTCTTCTCATATTATATTTATACCTTTTTAACATAACTAACAAAAGACCAAATTAAAAATTTGGTCTTTTCATCTATCTACTTTTTTTATTAGATACCTCTTTAAATGTTAGGAATTCTCAACTTTTTCTAAAATTATTCTATTTTTAAAAGCTCCTCGTTTTCTATTTTTTTCCAGTCTGGCTCTTTCAATTTCATCCTCACTAAAACCATAATAATCTCCTAAGGCCCTTAAAACTTCCAATATGTCTGCCATCTCTTCTATACATGGTGTTTCATAAAATTCTTCTACTTCCTCATTAATCTTAGCTTTCAGAGCCACTAAATATTCTTTGTCATCTGCAGTATGACAATGTGATTTTTTCCCATTTTCTTTAATTATCTCAGGTATCCTATCCCTAACTAATTTATTATATATTTTCATTTCAAACCTCCTAATGTTTAATACCTTTTTATAGTTCTATCCACTATCTTCTACCCCATCTACTATATTTTTAAAAACTCCTATATTCTTTTCTATGACCTTTCTTGAAACTCTGTTGACAGTGTTACACGTAATCAAAGTTCTGTTTGCCCCTTCTTTTCTCAAAAGATCAAAACATAAGTATGATATATTTTAAAGTGTGATTTCATATATATAACTTATCTTTTCTGGAGTTTTATTCGAAAAAAATAAATATTTAATTGACTATCCTCGTTTTATGATATACACTATATATGTTAAACATAAACAAGATAAACTACATAAATAAAATCGTACTTGAATTGTTTTTTAAATTAGTGTGTATATTTTTATAATTTATGGAGGTGTAAAATGATTAGCAAACAAAAAAGCGAGATGACTATCGAAGAAAAGGATAACAAAATAATTTTTAATATATTAGTTATAACAGGTCTTCTCATAATAGCAGGCTTTATTTATAGTATCGTCAATAAACCACAACCAGCAAAAGCGGGTATAAAAAGTGCATTTGAAAGAAATTATCAGATAAAAATAACTTAATTTAGATCTATCCAAAACATCTTTTAAAGAGGAATAATTCCTTTGAAATTACTCCTCTTTATTTTAACAATTTTATACTCTTCAACCACTTTGTGACACATATACCCCCATATTATAAGGGCTGGGTCTATATATATCCTCCAACCAGAGAAGAGGAGATGTATCCCTCCATGTATTTTTTTATTCCACACTGGTTAGATTAATATTACAGTTCTAAAGATATGCTAAAATCATCTTTACATTCCACATTGATTAGATTAATGAAAATTAACTCTGTTAAACATTCTCTTAGAATTTTATATTTATATTCCACATTGATTAAATTAATATCTATAAAGTTTAAATAAATTAATTCAGGATAAATATCTTTACATTCCACACTGGTTAAATTGATATAAGAATTTCTCAAATCATTTCCTGTTTCCTATATAAAATTAACAATATAATTTTCTCTTTCACCATTTTTCATTTTTCTTGTATCTATATAGATATCCCCACTATCTTCATGAATACCATATTCTGACGTATAAACAACTGTTTTTTTATTGAATATTCTCTTATTCCCACATATTTCATAATTTTTATTTAAAAAATATTTTGTTCCATTTTTATTTTTTAACGTTATATCATTTTCCTTTATCTTCTGGTAATCTAAATATGCAGAATTTTTACCGATAAAGCCTTCTAATTCATCTATAACTTCTTCCGATAAATCTTGAACCAATTCTACAATTTCACACTCACTTATATCCACAAAGTCTTCACTTCTTCCAATAGATTTTAAATTATAGATATTTTCTTTTATAATCTCTAATGTTTTATCATCTGTTTTAACATGAATAATTAAATTTACATCGTGTAAAATTTCATAATACCTGATTGATGTTGTCAAAGAATTATATTTTGAAATTTCCCTTGTATAGTTATTATATTCAAATGCTTTTATCTTTTCATTGATATTCTTTTCTTTCTTTCTAACCTCTTTTTCCCTCAAATCTACACTTTTATATTTCCATGATTTTTTTATCAGATTTTTTTTCTTATCTGCCAGAGATTTTTTCCTAACTTTAAATATTCTTTTTAGTCTCTCTATCCTAGTTCTTTTAAAATTTGAAATTTTATCGTTTAAGTTTTTTAACTTTCTATACTCATCCATCAAATCCGGGTTCTTTACCTCTATGGTTATTCCCTTCCTAAAACTATTTCCCATACTTTTTTTAGCTACTGCTACCTTATCAAAAGCGGTAGAAATTAGATTATTGTTTTTCATTTTCACTAAAATTCCCCGGTCATCCATGACAGAGTTTAAAAAACAATAATCTGTGTATGGTTGTTTCAGTAGGGATGAATAGGTCCCTTGAATAGAAAGATCCATAGGATGATACTCTCTAAAGTTACAGGCATTATGCAGGGCACCTATCACTGTTGAAAGAGGAGGAAGCGGGTAGGTCATCTTATTGGTTATAGTCTCCTCCTTCTTATAGTGTGCCTTATTTTGGGTTAATACTAATCTCAGAGCCTTCATAATTATACTCCATAGTATTGATTGACTTCATCTTTTAAATTATCAAAGAACTTCGCTACACTCATAGGTCTTAATTCTTCGACTATATCAGTCTCATTATCTATACCATCTCCCTCTAAAAGTCCTACCCTGTATCCTTTGGCTATCCTGTCCTTTAAATCATTCGTTATCTTTAGTTTTCCATCTTTTACTCTTACAACATTTTCAAATTGATGGGTCATCCTGTCTGATAATCCTCCCACAACAAATATAGGTTCAGCATTATCTAAATTTCCTTTTACAATTAAATTAAGGTTTTCAACAGTTTTTAACATAGAGTTAACTCTCTCTGCTTTCTCCTCGTGACTAGCCTCTATATCAAAATTTTCATCTTTTCCAATCATAGAAAGATCAAATGTAATAGAATAGATCTTTAATGATTTGTCGTATTCATAGTTATATGGCATGAGTCCTGTTTTTTTAGCGGCTTCCCTATCCTGAAGTCTTATATTATTTGCTTTACCATATGTCCTGGCAAGGTGAAGATTATTGTGAAATCTTGCTTCATTTACAAAGGGTTCACAGGCAACAGCATCTGTTAGGTAAAATGAACTTTTTCTTACATATGTAAGTTTTTTCTCTCCTACAGCTGTATTCATATACCCACCTTCTAGTGCCCTGCAGTTACTTACATTTAATTCTTCATTTACTTCTTTTTGAGTAGCTCCGTCTACAGTTACTTTCAAATCATCATACATCCCACTCTGTACCATCAATGAGTTCTTCAAACTTTCCCTGCTCCTGGTAGCATAGGTATTCCCATTTCTAAAAACTTTTTGTATAGAGGATACATTTCCTAATCCCTCTCCATAGTTTGAAGTTATATTGGCAATTACTGTCAACGTTAATGCTCTTTTCATTATTTCTCCTCCCCTTTGTAAGTTTTTTTCTCTCCCAATGTATTTATAAATGTATACGCCAGATTTTTATTATCTTCAAAATTTTCAAAGAGATCTACAGCAACTCCTATACTGACCTGCGTATAAGCAGAAAGGTGTAATAATATTTCGCATACTCTATCATAATCCTTTAATGTAATAGCACTTACCAGTCTTTGCTCGTATGTTCTTATCTTACTTGGGTTATTTCTCAATGCTTTTTTTATCTGCATAGCAGATCCATAAGCAACCTTTTGTTTATCAGTCATATTTCCTCCCCTGTAGATCAATTCATTTATCTTTACCAGGTGTGATATTAAATATCCCTTATTTCTTTCCTTCAATAAGTTATCTAACAAATCATCTAGCTTTATCTCATTTAAAATACTGTCGGTTACAACTTTTTCTAATTTTATAAATTCATTTTTTACCTTACAGGGCTTTCTCAGAATATCTAATTGCTTTTTATCTATCTGATTAAATATCTTTCGGGCTTTTTCTCTGATATAGATGGTCTCAAAATAATCTTTTTCCCTTTCTTTATAGATCAACTCTACATCATAATCTATAAAATTAAAGCTGTCCCTATTAAATAAATTATTTCTAATACTTTTTTGTGACTGTTCATGGCACTCCCAGCTATTGGTTTTTATAAGTTGATTTAGGTTAAAATTATTATTTACAAAGAAGGCTTCCCTAGTTTTTGAAAAAGCAAAGGGGATAAAATCAAATAATCTATCATCTGAATACAAAAAAGTAGATGTATCTCTCATATAGGCTATAGACCTTCCTTTTTTAGGCATATCGATAGAATACCCCCTGATTCTGCAGGAATTAAGATCCTCCTTTAAAAGATTATTTTCATTACAGAAATTATAATATAAACTCCTCCCGCCTCTAAAAGTCTCACTTATTAATCGCAGTCGGTTTCTGTCTATAATCTCCTCTATCTCCAAACTATTTTTACCATTATATTTGATTTCTTTAAAAGTTTTTAACATTATAGTATTGCTAGATATATTTTTAGATAATTTTTCGTTGACTGCCTTTATCCTTTCATCCTCCCTCTCATCCTCCCAAGGAGTATCCAATAGATCCTCAACTTTTTTATGATGCATTGACTCTCTAAAATATTTTTCTGCAAAGAGCAGATATTTTTCATCTGTTATCTCTTTAGTATTAAATTCTAAATAATCGTCTGTCTGATTATAATGAATGTCATAATCCTTTAAATATTTACTCACTCCTACAATAGCTGCACTCCAACGCCAATCCGATGGATACATCCGAGTATTGTACTCTCCCTCTATAACTTCTTTCATGTCCCCCCCTACTCTATAATCTCCAGCATTCCAAAACCAGCTGATGATCTGCTTCCAAATCCTGATTTATATAAATAATTTAATATTTTTTTATCTCCCTTCATATAGAAGTTTCCCAAAGTTACAGGGAATTTAGAACTATAAAAACTCACCACAGTACGTTTTGTCTTTATAGGTACTATCTCAAATTCTTCCAATAACGATTTAGAAAATTTATCCTTTAAATTATATAGAGTATTTTTCTTTAATATTTTTAACCCTTTTTCGTCAAAATCATGGTACCAGCTGTTTTTTCCTTCTCTGACCTCTCTAATTACTATGGGTGATAGTGTCCTAAATACAGCCTCATCTCTGATCACTTCCTTTTCCAGTCTCTTATGAATCCTCACCACTACAAATGAATTTTCATCCATAGAAATTTTTTTCCCCTTGCTGCCTATCAAGGCATTTAAAAAATGAAGAGCTTCCATCATATTTTCCACGGATAAAAATATTTTTATATAATTATTTTTCAGGTATACCCTGTCTTTTTCTATTTTTTCAACAGGAAGGTATACAGAAAAAGTAAAATTCCTCCTTTCTGGATCATCATATATAGCTTTCTTTATATCTATATTATATTCTTCCAATGATCCTTTAAAAAATGAGAGTATTTTCCTTCTATAATCTGTAGAAATGACTTTTTTTTCTAATTTACACCTTATTTCAAACCTCATAGTGCCCCCTCTATAATTGAAGATATCTTTAATTATTTTAAATTTATACATCTTGTAAAGTAAAAAAAAAGAACCCCAGGCTCTTTATTTTTTAATAGATATTCTTCCCACAAATAACCACGATTAATCAATAATTTAAAGAATTATTATAATCAATAAATTATTTCTTTTATACACTATCTTTCCTTTCAAACTTAGTGTACTTCAAAAAAATAGATTAATCAATAGTATCTTTGAAAAAACTTAACTTTTTTACGAGTTTAATTAAATTTTAACTATTTATTACTAAAATAATAACTAATTTGTATATTAAAAACTACTTTCTAGATCTATAGGCCTAATCTTAGGATACAATAGATAAAAGAAATATTGGGGGATATTTTTGAAACGTTTCCTGATAAGAAAAAACGTCTCCCGAAGAAACAAATAGTCCCATCAGTAGACGTTTTAAGCCCGTAAATATAAGCTCAATTACAGCAATTGATTTTTCTTTAAAGTTTTCACTCCATATTGGTTAGATTAATAATTTGTCTGTATTTGGCTGAATTACTGGTCTTTGATTTAAATTCCATATTGGTTAGATTAAATTTATCATTAAACCTGATTTTAGACTTGATTTTAATATGTTTACATTCCACATTGATTAGATTAATAATTTCTTATTTTAATGAAAATAATACATTTACATTCCATTTTGATTAGATTAATACAGGTTAGCATAACATCTTTTTCAAGTGTTTATCTAAACTTTATTTCTACTAAATTGATACTAGATTTATCGGTAGTAATATTACAAAAGAAAACAATTTACATTCCACTTTGATTAGATTAATATTTAGACGAATCTGTATTCTGTTGAAATAAAAGGGATTTATATTCCACACTGATTAAATTAATATCTAAGTACCCATTCTCTCACGGTATCATTTCCTTTACATTCCATATTGGTTAGATTACCAGCTAACAAAGTTATTTACCAATTTAAATTCTACTCTAGTTAGATTATTATAAAATTTGTTTTTTGTCAATAGAGTATACTCCATTGAACCCTATCTGTCGACCCTGAAGAAATAAAAATAAAATTTTTATTTCAATATTTTTTTCTCCTCAAAATAAGTTTTATATAATTTAACAAAATTAAAAAATATAAAACTTGACTTAACATATCTAGTGAAGTAAAATTACTTGGATTAAAATTTGAGAAGAAAAGGAGAAGAAAAAAATGAAAAATAAGACCAAATCATTGCTCTATATTATTTTGGATTCCCTTGCAGTAGCAGGGATGTTGTTTTTTGTAAAGGATATAGGAAGAGATATACCTATCTTTGAAAAAATATTTTTTAAAAATATTTTATGTGTAATAGTGGTATTTTTACTCCTAAAGATTAAAAAAATACCTATACTGGGAAGTAGAAAGAATCGAAAAGCAATGATTTTAAGAGGATTTGTTGGTGGAATGGCCGTATATCTTCAATTTTATACTGTAAGTCTGTTAAAACTTTCTGATTCCGCGGTACTTTTAAAAACAGTTCCATTTTTCATAACGATAATTGCCTGCTTGTTTTTAAAGGAAAAATTAACTCCTATCCAAATACCGGCATTGATAATATCTTTTGTAGGAGTACTTTTCATCGTACGCCCCGGGTACAATATCCAACTGGTACCATCTATGATAGCTCTTCTGTCTGCATTTTTAGCTGCAATATCTTATTCCATTGTGAAGCATGTTAAAAATAATAACGAAAATACTCTCGTAGTTATATTTTACTTTACCGGGATCAACCTATTATTTAGTCTTCCTATGACAGTAATGGATTATCATGCTCCAGATCCACACCAGCTTTTTGATTTAATTTCATTGGGGATATGTCTTTTCATTGGTCAGTTTGCTCTGACTAAAGCTTATGAATATGCTCCTGCAAGTGAGGTTTCAATCTATTCATATTTCACTGTATTGGTAGCTTCACTTATAGCCTTCGCAGTCTGGGGTGAAGTTCCAAATAAATTTACAGCTATTGGAGCAGTGCTTATTATACTTTCTTCTTGTTTGATCTATAAATTTAATGGATTCAAAAAAAAGATGGCTGTAAGCTACTACAATTAAAAGATTAGAAAAGGACACAATATCAGTGCCCTTTTTTTATCTATACATATCCCCTAAAAAAAACTATGTATTTGTATTGAAACTATAATAAAAGCTGCTTTAAAATCAAATTTAAAAGCAGCCAGATATTATCTCTATTTTATCTCTTATACCCATTTTCATATTGTGCTTCCTCTATGAGTTTCCCATCTTTATTGTAAGCTTTAAGAGTCCCATGCCGATAACCTCTCTCATTATAACTTTCTATCTTTTCTATCTTTCCATTGGAATAATAATATTTTTGTGTTCCGACACTATACCCCCGGTCACCGTAGTTTTGTTCTGCTTTTTTCTTTCCATTTTCATAAAACTCAATTTTTTTCCCAATATTTTTATATAAATCATAGTCCATTGTACCTTTAGATTTCACCTTTCCATCAAAATAATATTCAGTAACTTCTACTTTTTTCCCTGAAGATAATTTATCTCCATAATTGATGGTCTTTTTTAATTTTCCATTTTCATAGTAGGTTTTATCCATTCCTACCCTGATCCATACTCTGTCTATATAGACACCTTTTTGTGTCTGAAGAACTTGTTTTTTATCGTAATTATAATAGATTGTCCTGTCATAATTCTTTCCTTGGCTGTATAGATCTATATAATAGATTTTATCCCCGTGATAGTGAATACTTTTCCCATCTATTCTTCCATCGACCATACTCCCAATAGTTTTGGCATTTTTATGTTCGTAGGCTGTAAATTTCCCATTAGCAATTCCATCAGCACTATAGTTCAAAATTTTCTTAAGAATTCCATTGTTATAGTCTTTTTGAATATACTTCCCATCATTTTTATAATGCTGTGATTGAGTCAGATAATTATTCTCGTATCTATACTTTTCCTTGAGAGCCCCGTTATCATAGTGGTAGAGATAGTTCCCAGAACCGCTATCATTACTTATTTCTTCTTTGGTATAACCACTGAAAGATTTTTTATCAACTATATCTTTTACGTCAACTATAACAAGGTCAGAAGGAAGTCTGTCTCCTCCTCTATCCTCTTCTTTAACTCCATCTTTATAATAATGGATATAATCTCTATAACCTGTATAAACTCCTTTATCAAAAAAACCTAGTTTTTTTTCTAATTTCTCTCCTTTTTCAATCAATATCTCTACTCTTCCGTGGGGTATTCCTTTCACAAAATTTTGTATAAATAAAGACTTAGAATAATTGTTCCTTGTTAAAGATTCTCCGTCAAGGTTTCCATCTGAATCATAATTTTTTAATTCCGTTAAAATCCCGTTTTTATACTCTATACTTCTTGTTATTTTTTTCAGATCACCATCTGCAAAGTGAAATTCACTTAGTTTTTTTCCCTCTTTATTGTAGTAGTTTCTAGAGAGGAGGATTCCGTCACTATAATTTTCTATCTGCATAACAGCATAATAGGTGTTCCCAAGATCTTTTTCAGCTTTGCCATAGAGTTCCCCTGTAAAATTTTCTTTAGGAGTATCTCCCCATACAACTACTCTTGATTGTTTTTTAACTGCCGGCTGGATATCTTCTGCTGTCCTCAAACCCTGGCTGAAGAATAATTTTTTATCAGATGATTTTTCCTGTACCCCGTTTAAAACACCGTCACTGTACCTCTCTACTACCTTATTTCCTCTATAATCTTCAGAGCTAACTTCTCCATCTAAAACACCATGGGAATACTCGCTGTTTTTTCCTTTTTTCTCAAATGATACTCCATGGCGAAGTCCCATCTCGTCAAAAGACTGGTCAAAGGTAAGTTCGCCGGTCTTATTTACTTTTTTTAAGTTAGAAAGCACTCCTTTTTTATAGGTAGAATATTCTTTTCCCCCGTAGTATTCTTCCTTCTCCACCACTCCATTTATAGGTTTATTGTCCAGTACACTATAAACTTTTTTTTCCTTACTATACATTGGTATATCCAGAATTTTATTTTCTACAGATGTACAGCCCATCAGAAATAACAGCCCAGATACTAAAAATATTTTTGATTTTAAATTCATAACTCCCCCTTGGTTTCTCTCATATTTTACTTAATGTTTACTTTAACATAATTTAATGAATTTTTAAATTTTTATTTCAAATTTTTTTAATTTTCAGAACTTTCTTAACAGTAAAAAAGGACCCAGAGTGAAAGGTCACTCCAGACCCCGAAAAATTTAGAATAACTAACTCTACCCAAAAATTAAATTTCACTTAAAGAACAAATATGATATACTGGATAATAAAAATTAGGGAGGAAAATTTATGAAAAATTTAATCGTCAGGGAAGCTGCAATCTCAGATGCTCAGGAAATATATAATATCTTTATGAAAACTTCAGATGAAACTGAATTTTTGGCCTGTAGTTCCAAAGAAAGAAAAGAGGATGGTTTTACAGTAGAAAGTCAGGAAAAACGTATAGAAAAAATTATTAATTCCAACAATAAACTATATATCTGTACATGTGATAATGTGGTCATCGGTATGCTTGGAATTGATATTTCCCCTAGAAAAAGACTCAGCCATCGAGCAGCTATGGGTATCAATGTATTAAAAGATTATTGGGGGATGGGTGCAGGGAGTCTGCTTATGAAGAATGCAGTCGATTTTTTCCATTTAAACGAAAATTTAACAAAACTTGAACTGGAAGTCAGAAGCGATAATTTGCAGGCTGTCAATCTATATAAAAAATTTGGATTTAAAATTGAAGGAGAAATTTCTAAATATTTTTGTATCAACGACAAATATTATTCTGCATTTTTAATGTCGTTAATAAAATAAAACAAAAAAAAGGATAATCTATTTTATTTAGAATAAAGTACTGGAAGTTGATTTAATTTTTTTTAATAATAAAAACCTTGCAGCTGACAACTGCGATAATCAAAAGGTTTGGCCGAAAAAAACAGAATTATAAATAATTCTGTTTTTATTTTTTTGAATTAATTTTTATTCTGCAACAGCAATATCTATAATAATTTTACCATGTGTTTATATTTTAAATCTTTTATTTTTACATCGATATCATGGTTGTATCCTAAACTTTTATATAGTCTATATGCCTTATCATTTGAGTAGCTGCAAAGCAAGGATGTCTTCTTACAACAATTATCCAGGGCAAGTTTTTCTGCATAGATCATCAGATTTCTACCTAAACCATACCCTCGATAATTTTCTTCTACAGCAAGACTATCTATATAATATTCACCTTCAAAAGATTCTGAAACCTCTAATTGAGGCTCAATATATTTTTTATAACCTTTGGTTCCTGGTTTATATTTATTTATAAGATTAGCAATTATAGGGTGGGATAAAGTTTCACTCTCATCATGTGATAAAGTAATCATACACCCAACAACATTCCCATCAATTTCAACAATCGTACAATTTTCATAGCTGAGAAAGTTGCCCTTTAAAATAAAAAATTTAGCTAATCCTTCAATAGTTTTTTCTTTGGTATCCTCTCCTACAATTAAAGATGCCAGATCTAGATTGGCTTGATATATCAACTCAGCTGCTTTTAAATAATCTTCTAGAGTTGCTTTTCTTATTTTCATAACCCCTCCTAATTTAAATTTATTTATAATATATTTTATAACAGATTTTTTTGCACTAACAAATCCATATTTAAGGATGTATATTCAATAATTTCAACAGAATTATCGAATCATTGAACTATGTTATACTCCATTTTTTTATAATACCCTTCCTTTATTTCTTTGTCGATTAAATTGTTAAAAAAATCTAGAATTTTCTCATAATCCATCCTTTTTTCAAACTATTTTTCAACACAGTTTTTAATCTACTTTAGGTTTTATTGGACTTTTTACCATTAACATAATATAATTAAATAAGAAACATCTTTTAAAATCTAGAAAATACTACACAATCCCCTACACTTATACTCCCATTTCCTCTTGAAAATTTATTATTCAACATTACAAAAAATTAGAAAATCATTACAATTTTGATAGACTTTTTGCTATTTTATTCAGCTCAATCTGATTAAGTTTCAATGAAATACACCATTTTATATCTATTTAACTATTTTACATCTTCTATTCATTTTAGAAGCTCTATAAGTTCCATCTATTTTATACTTTGTATCCACTCTATATATTACAATTTTTTACAATCTAAAATTAAATTATCAAAATAATGCAGAAGTGGGGGGAATATTCCTAAATAAAAGAATATTTTTAATCGTTCCCCAAAAAAACTAAAGATTTTTGAACTTCTTAAAAAACGTCGGAAAAACTAAAATTAGGTATTTACATTTAAGGGGGAGTTAAAAAATGAAAAAAATAACCATAGTTGGAGGCGGTAGCAGTGCTCACATAGTAGCACCTTTACTAGCAAATTCAGGCTTTAGAGTGACAATTTTAACAAGTAAACCGGATCTTTGGAAAAAAACTTTAAAGGTAGAGTTTCAATCAAAAAATGGAGAAGTTAAAAAAATAGTGGAAGGTAAAATACATTTAGCTACCAGCAATGAAAAAACAGCATTAAAAGATGCTGAAATAATTTTATTATGTATGCCGGTATCTCAATATTTTAAAGTACTTTTAAGAATTGGAGAATATATCCCCAAAGATAAAGAGGTGTGGCTTGGATCTATTTATGGACAAGGTGGATTTAATTGGATGTGTAACGAAATTAAAGAGAAGTTTTCACTGGATAAGTTGGTATATTTTTCCTATGGACTGATCCCATGGATATGTAGAACCAAGGAATATGGATCAACTGGAATAACTTATGGTGCTAAATATATTAATATCGTATCTGTTTTTCCGAAGGATAAATTTAATGAATTAAATAATGATTTATTTAAAAAAATATCTTTAGAAGGGTATGAAACAAGTAAAACCTGTCAAGCTGATAATTTCTTGTCCTTAACTTTATCGGTAGATAATCAGATAATTCATACTTCACGTATGTACGGATTATACTTAAAAAACAAGCAAGGTTGGAAAACCTTAGATGAAGTCCCTTATTTTTATAGAGAGTTTGATGAAAGTTCAGCTGATATATTAAAGAGGTTAGATGCCGATTATGACAAAGTTAGACAAAAAATCAAAATTCAAAATCCAACTGAACCTTTTGATTATATGCTAAATTATTTAGATTTGGAAAGGTTTACAAATAATTCTTCCAATGAAAATATAAAAGAATCTTTTGTAAATTCTAAAACTCTTGGACAGATAAAAACTCCGGTAATGAAAGAAGGAGAAAAATATATTTTAGATAAAAATAGTAGATTTTTTACTGATGATATATTTTACGGAATTGCTATAGTAAAATGGCTTGCAGATAAATATAAGATAGCAGTTCCTATGATCAATGAACTCTTAAATTGGAGTCAAAGTTATTTAAATTTAGATTTATTAAAAAATGATGTGTTAAATACTGAGTATGAGTATAATGGTATAAAAGTTGGGATCCCAACAAAATACAAAACATACAAAGGGATAGACTTAATAAAATAACATTCAAATATCCAAAAAAAGGTTTAATAAGTCCTCCAACAGACTTATTAAACCTTTTTTTGATTGATTTTTTACTCAATAAAAAAATTAATCAACATCTAATCTAAGATTTTTAATGGATTATTTATCCACTGCCAGTATTTTTTTATCTTCTTGGACTGGTGGATACATTATAAAAAATAAAATCATAAATAATACAAACATATATATACCTCCTCTATAATTTTTGTAGATCAGCAACTTATTTATCTTTTTTATTCAGATCACAGCAATCAAGATGACCTTCTCCAAAAGTATTTTCATTTGAATTCCCTATTTTATCTATTAATTTAGAAAAAAATCCTTTTTTAGCAGAAGTGTTTATAGTTTTAGATCTTACCTGATTCATTTTCTTTATATCTATTATTTTATAGCCTTCACTTTCAATAACCATTTTTAAGACATCATCAGAAATATCTCCTCCTATAAAAACTTCATCGGTTTCTAACACTACTTCAACTTCCCTTATCCCCTCTAAATTTTTTAATTTATTTTCAACAATAGTTACGCACTGGCTGCACATCATACCTTCAATTAATATTTTTTTCATCTAGGCCCTCCTGTTATTTCAAAAATTATTTAATATCTTTTTTCATTTCATTGTATTCTTCCTTGTTCATCTCCCCTTTAGAATACCTTCTTTTTAAAATTTTAATTGATTCTTTTTCATGAACATTAATTATTTTGAAAATGGTCAATATTATTAGAAGTAGAATTATCCCCATAGCAACAGCCATTACCATATTGCCAAATATTCCATTCCCAAAAATATTGCACCCATATCCATCTCTATACCACAGCATCAAATCATCTCCTAAGTTTTATTATAACTTTGAATCCTCTCTTCTTTAACAGCAAAAACCCTACTATTCTTTACTAAGTTAGTATAAAATAGTTGTGTGAAATTTTTGTGAAGAAATAAAAAACTACCAAATAAATATATTTAGTAGTTCTCATTATCTTGTCGGGACAATCTTATACAACTTCTTTTGGGTTACATATTTTACATGGAGTATATCCATTTCTTGCTGCAACTATCAGATGAATTGAGTCTAAACAAACATTAAAAAGCTCCACTTAAGCCCCGTCCATATTTTTTATTGTGTTGTTTACAGTTTGAACATATTTTTTTATATGGAATTCCTTTTGAATCTACTTCCGATATAAATTCTTTTTTACATTTTAAGCATATAATCTTTTTCTTCTCCAAGAAATTCACCTCTTTAATCATTTTTATTTAAATAATTATAAATTATATCACCGATTCCATAAATTCAAAAGATAACCTAAATTATCTAAATTAATTAAATAAACTAAACTTTTTTTACTCTTATTTGGAAATCATTGAGCTTGAGATAATTTCTAATTTTATATTAAAATTTTATTAGAAATACATTAGAAAATCTTTTGATTTTTTAATTTAATATTGTATATATATAGTATCAAATGAAAATATAAGGGGGGAGAAAATGAAGTTAAAAAAAATATTGGTTATGGGACTTGCTATATTTGGTCTGATTGGATGTGGTGGTAAGGAAGATACTAACCGTAAGGTAGAGGGTAGTTCTAAAAATGAAAGATCTTTAGTAGTAGCTTCTGGAAACTTTAACGGCGATTTTTATAATGGATGGACAAATTCCATTTACGATGCTAATGTAAAACGTCTCGTATGGGGAGAAGGATTAATGTCTAAGACTCCTACTGGTAAATTAGTTAAATCACAGTGGGTAGATAGTTTAGTTACTACAAAGTCAGATCCATCTAAGAAAAGTGAAGATATTTGGACGTTTAAAATAAAAGATGGGATGAAATTTTCAAATGGAAATCCATTGACTGTTAAAGATGTTAAGTTTACATATGATTTTTATATGAATGAAAAAGCTCTCAATGATACAGGAGCTACAGATGATCTAAATGAGTTTATGGATAAAATTGAAGTGGATGAAGCGACAAATACAATAAAATTCCATCTTAAAGAAGTTATATACATGGTGGATTCCACGTTCGAATATTTTGTTTTAGATTCTAATACTATCATTAAAAATTCTGAAAAAGAAGGGATAACACCCCAGCAATGGGTAAAGGCTAATATGTCTTCTCCAATAGGATATGGTCCTTATAAGATAGACAAATTTGTACCTTCTCAATATGTAAAGTTATCTATCAACGAAAATTACCAGGGTAACTACGAGGGAGATAAACCTAGCATTAAAGAAATTATATTACAAAATACTCCAACTGAAACTAAGCTTACACAATTAATTACAGGAGAAATAGATATTGCAACAGGGATATCAAAAGAAGAAGATGTAGACGCTGTTTTAGGTCAAGATACATTACAGACAAACAGATATTATAGACATGGAACCGGTCAGCTTACATTCCACACAGATTTCGGTCCAGTTCAATTAAAGGAAGTCAGAAAGGCTATTGCTTACAGTTTTGACAGAATCAAGTATAAGAACATTATTGTCGGTAAAAATGGGCTAATGGCTAATGCACCGTATTCTAGAAGTATGTGGATGATGTACGATGATGATGAAAAAATAGGAACAGAAAGTAGATTATCAAGAACATATACTGATTATGATATATTAGATGCTAACGGTAAGTGGGATGAACAAGCTAATATTAAAGAAGCTCATAAATATTTAGATCAGGCAGCTAATAAAAAAGATGGTGAATACGCTAAGTTAACCAAAGTAAGTGGTGAGTATTTGTGGGAAGGTAAACCATTAGAGATCAATATGGCTTTAACTGCCGGAGTGGTAGATGCTTATAATCTTATATTCACTAAGGAAGTACAGAAGGAATTTGGAATAAAAATCAATATGGATTCTATGGACTGGTCAGTTCTAGCTAAATCTCTATATAGCAGCGCTCCATTATCAGAAAGAAGATACCATATATTTGCTACATCTACAAACTTTGCGACTAAGACAGATTATAATTTTTATAGAAAAAGTTATATAATACCATACGGTAGCGGAGTTACAAGTAATGTAACAAGATTCCCTATAAATAAAGAGATTCTAAATAGAATGAGAATTGCTAATCCATCTAGTAAAGAGGGAGACCAACAGTATAAAAAGGCATTTAGAGATTATATGAAAGTTATGAACGAAGAAATTCCTTTGTTGCCTACATTTTCAAGCTTGTATTTTGATACTTATGCAGGTGATATAACTGATTTTGATACTACACCTATGTGGAGTTTCCCCTATGCTATAGTTAAAGCTAAATTTAAAAGCAATTAATTTTGAGGTAGATCAGTTATAAAAAATCAGATAAAGAATTTAAACTCTGTCTATAAATAATAGTGAAAACACCTTCAAAACCTGAAGGTGTTTTCTTTAGTTAAAGTTAGATTTTCATCAATAGTTGAGGTCAAATAGTAGAGAGTATATCCCATCCATAGAAAAGTCTTACAATATATTTTAAAGTTCCCATGGCAATAAAAAAAGGAAAAATATGATTTTATAGATATACCTTAATTAATAGGGAGTGATCAAATGAATATAAAAAGAAAGATTTTTACTTTGACTTTTTTTACGGCTATAATTCCAATATTAATTATCTCACTAATTACATTTTCAATATTTTCTGAAAAATTAAAAAAAGTGGAAAATCAAAAAATTGATCTACTCAACCAGGCTATAGAAAAAACTCTCAATAAAGAAATTGATACTTCTAGTGAGATGCTAAAATATTTATCCTATACATATACTAATAAAGACAATCATTTAAAAGGAGGAAAGATTGATACCACTGATGAAAATCGCCAAATTCATATGCTTCATCATATGGAGAATCTGGCAAAGTTAGAAAAAACTCTAAAATTTATAGCTTTCGGGACCGCTGATAAAAAAATGATATTTGATAATTCAGCTGGAAACCAAAATTTATCAGCTGATTATGATCCCACAACAAGACCATGGTATATTGGGGCACTTAACTCTAAAGGAGTCTACCTCTCTGATGTTTTCACCCACATAGGTACAGGTAACCCCATCGTTACACTCTCTAAAAAAGTGGTGTCCAACGGTAAAGTAGTTGGTGTTCTAGCGGCAATGGTTGACCTGTCTCACTTATCGGAAGAGATATCTAAATATAAGATCGGTACTTCTGGTACTTTTTTTATTGTCGATGAAAACAATAAAATTTTAATAGATGGTGGAAACAACAAGAAAAATTTCAGTTATATTTCTAAAATGGATCTATTTGCCAAAGATCATTTTGAGGTTGTCAAAACTACTCTCTTAGGACAAAGATTTTATCACATAAAAAAAATTAAAAGATTAAATCTTTTTTTAATCGGAAGCGCTTATGAAAAAGACCTTAACAGCACTATTTTAAAATTAAGAACTTATACTGTTGAGGTTGTTGTATTAACTATAATCTTTATTCTTGCCATTTTATCCATCCTTAATATAAGTTTTAACAATTCCCTAAACAGATTAACCTATATTATAGAGAGTATTTCTAGAGGTAATTATAGTAAGAATATTGATAAACTGACTAAAATTATAGATGATAAAAATGAATTTAATTTTATGAAGAATGCTATAGAAAAAATGAGTTATGAAATTATAAAAAGAGAGCACGATCTGATATACATATCTGAAACTGATCAATTGACTAACTGTTATAGTAGAAGGGCTATTATCAATTTTATTGAAAAAGAAATCGAGCAATCAAAATTTTTTGATTTAAATTTCTCATTAATAATGTTTGATTTTGATAAATTTAAAAAGGTCAATGATTCTTTTGGTCACTTATTTGGAGATCTTGTTTTAAAAGATGTTTCTAAGGTTATGTTAGAAAATATAAAAACGACAGACAGCTTGGGAAGATATGGTGGAGAAGAATTTTTAATTCTATTACCTAATACTAAATTATCTGAAGGAATAAAGGTTGCAGAAAGACTAAGAAAAATTACAGAAAAGCTCTCGTGGGAATACGACACTGTCATAACTATAAGTATGGGAGTTGCTGAAAATTTAAAAAATGACGACTTAGATTCTATCCTAGAAAGGGTCGATAACCTGCTCTATAAAGCCAAAAATAATGGAAGGAATAAAGTAGAATATTAAAATTGAAGAAGGTGGAAGCTTATGAAAAGTGGAGGTGAAATTTATCTCTAGTCTGATTAAAAATAACTGTAAGCATAAAAAAAAGATCCTAATTTTATAGGATCTTTTATTTGCTTTTGTAAAATCTCATTCCTGGCTACCAAGCATCAATATAATTTAAGGTTTCATCAGTAACATCTATTATTCTACCATTACAGTTATTTGGTCTTTACCATTTTTTTTAGATTCATACATAATTTTATCAACTCTATCTATCAATTTTTTATGATCTTCAAATTTTTTATGTGTAGTAATTCCAATACTCAAACTTAATTTTATTCTATCCTCTTTTACAGATGACTTAGAAGTATTTTGTTTAATCCTTTCAGTCACCTGTAGAGCTGTCTTCATTTTTGTATTAGGGTAAATAATTAAAAATTCATCTCCACCATATCTAAAAGCATAGTCAGATTTTCTTATAGAATTATTTATTTGTTCTCCCAAGTTTTTTAATGTCATATCTCCAGTTATATGACCATAAGTATCATTAATATTTTTAAAATTATCTATATCAATAAACGCTACTGATATTTCTGAGTATATTTTACTCAATTCATTTAGTATGTTATCTAGTCGCTCTTCTAGATAATATCTGTTATATAGCCCCGTTAGGGAATCTCTTATACTTTTATCATATATAACTTTCTTTTCTTCTGATAGGATGTTCTTAATTCTCTTTTCTTCTATAAAACGCCAAATAAATGCGATTGATATAATAATTAGTCCAGTTGGTATTAAAATATTTTCTATTCTAGATAAAGGTCCTTCTAATATATAAATTTCATCCATTACATCTTGTAAATGTCCTAAATAAAACAAAATAAATCCAATGGTCATCAAGTAGTAGTTATTCTTATTTTTAAAACCAACTTCTCCAAAATATATCCATATTAAAGGTTGAATACATATCAAAATCTCACTTAAAATATCCCCAAATTCTATATTTTCTGTTCTTGTAAATGACATATCAAAGTAGATTAATATTATAGTTGCTGTTATTAAAATTAAGTAAGGTATAGACCTTTTCACCTGTTTTAAATTTTTCACATATTTACTCCTTTTATTCCCTAGATTGTCAAATCAAATGCAATACTATTTATAATGCTTACAAAAATTTTAAGAAATAATACATCTATATCTACCTTATTCATTATTTTTCATTATTTCCTTTTCAAAAAAAAAGAGATCTCCTCAATTCATCTAATTTAAGATTATCTCTATAGATTACATATCTAACTAACTTGTATCAAATAATTGCAGATAAAATGATTTTATGAACCTCATATAATCTTGATTTAAATAAAGGATTAAATATTTGAAAAGCATTGACAGACTACAAAGTATTTTCAATTAGAAATCTCTTAAAGTGATAAAGGTCTTCAAGCTTTAAACATAGAAACTGTAAAATTATATGAAATTTTAAATATTAAAAGGAAAGTAAAGATAATAAAAATTAATTAATTTTTCTCTCTTCATTAATTAAGTTTTTTAAAGAAAATTCTCTTGTCAAAACTTTTTCGTAATTTTGAAGTTGATCATCATCAATTCTATTTAATATTGGGTAAGGTTTCTTTATTAATAGATCCATACTAGTGGAAGTTTCTTTACTATAGTGAATTTTTTCTTTTTTCTGTAATTGTTTTTCCCATAGTTCTCTACTTATAGTTGGTAAAATTGGATTTAAAAAAATAATTAATTTTTCACAAATATACATAGAAACTCCTAAAATTTCTTTTAATTTTTCTAAATCATTATTTTTAGCTAATTCCCAAGGTTTTTCATTATCGAAATAAATATTTCCAATTGATGCTAATTCTATTACTTTTGATAAAGCCGATCTAAAAGAGAAAATTTCATAGTTTTTCATTATTATACTGCATTTTTCATCGACTTTTGAGATGATTTCCAAATCATTAGAAAGATCAATTTTAATTTCTCCATCGAAGTTTTTCCAGACCATATTCAAACTCCTATTAAAAAAATTAAAAATTTTACCTATTAATTCGCTGTTATGAAAATTTTTATAATCTAATAAATTAAAATTAGAATCTCTTTTTTCTGGTAATATATAAGTTAAGTATGCTCTAAGTGAATCTATATTAATATCACAATTTAAAAAATTTATGCAAAATATTCCGACCCCTTTACTTTTAGAAAATTTTTCATTTTCATATGTTAAATAATTATATCCAATTACATTATTAGGAGTATTATATTCTCCATTTCCAATTAAAAGCCCCGGCCAAAAAATAGTATGAAATGGGATATTATCTTTCCCCAAGAAATGATAAATTTTAGTATTTTTATTTTCCCAAAGGTTTTTATTATTAATTTCTTCAATGAAGCTTATGTACGCAATAGGGGCTTCAAACCACACGTAAAACACTTTGTCTTCATACATTTTTTTAGGAACAGGAATTCCCCATGTCATATTTCGTGTGATACTCCTAGGGTGTAGATCTTTATTCAACCAATTTTGAGCTTCACTATATGTAATATTATTAAAAACTTCTTCTTTTGTTTTTACCCAATCAGATATTTCATTTGAAACTTTATCTAATGAAAAATATAAATGAGTATCTTCTTTTTCTATAGGTTTATTCCCACAAAGTTTACATCTTGAATCTAAAAGTGAAGAAGATTCGGTCAGTGAACCACATTTTTCACATTGATCACCATTGGAATTTTCATACCCGCAATTAGGACAAGTTCCTTCAATAAGACGATCTGGTAGGTAAAGTTTGTCATATTCACAATACTTCATAATAGAAGTTTTTTCTTGAATATAACCATTATCATCAAGCTTTGTAAAAAAGTTTTGTACATTTTTTTTATGTATAGGTGATGATGTTTTTGAATAGTTATCATATGAAATATTAAAATAATCATATAATTTTTTATGAACTTTATGTAGGTTATCTGTGAGAACTTCTGGAGAAATACCGATTTCTCTAGAAAGTATTAAAGAAGGAGTCCCATGAACATCTGATCCTCCTACAAACAAAGTGTCTTCTCCTTTGATTTTACAAAACCGATTATAGATGTCTGCTGGTAAATGTGAACCAGCAATATGCCCTAGGTGTGGAACGTTATTAATATACGGTAAAGCAGCAGTAATAATTTTTGTCATAATCTCAACTCCCTATTGATTTAATATAATATTTTTAGAAAATAAAAAAAGCCTGTGGCGTCTACCACAGGCTTTCATAATTGCTTGAAAGATGTTTGGCAGACTCAGTAAATTAATACAAAATGAGTCTGCCCTTAAATTTAAATAATTTAAGTTACAAACCCTTCCAAAGCATCATCATCATATTTAATTGTCTGAATTCTATATTTTTCATAACAATCTTCTCCATTTGAATTTTTTTAGATAATAACATAAATTTTATTTAAATGTAAAGTCTTTTTTTCAGAATTAATAATTATAAACATGTTTTCATAGAAACTTTACCACCTTTCAAATCAACTAAAATAACTAAATATTTCGGGGCACATGTTAGAGCCTGTGTCCTTAAAAGTAATTAAAAAAGATCCTAATTTTTTTAGGATCTTTTATTATTTTAAGAGGTCAAGTGCATCAGAATACGCGGCTCCTTCCTCTACTAGATTTTTCAATAATTTAGAGGGTTCAAGTATCTAAGTAAATGCCGTTTTTGACCTCTAAGTTTAGAGGGTTTAATTTTAATAACTATAATCGTATTCCTCTTCTTCTTCTTCTTCTTCTTCTTCTCGACCCAGATCACTTTCAAACATAATATTGATATTTAGAGTTTTGATATGTTTATCCAAAACTACATATATATCATTTAATTTTTCGTGATTTTTCTCATTTATTTGCATTAGAATTTCTTTATATACTGTGAATACAACTCTTCTAATTCTTTAGAAATTTTCATTTTACCTCCTAAAATTAATTTTTACAATCTATACACTTTATACAATAATATTTCAATAAAATCAATATTTACTTACTAGCGTATTGATAAATTTACCCGTAGAATCTAAAAGAAACTCAGGCTCACTACTATATGGAGCCATTCCTGGAACTAGCAAACCTAGTAATGGAGGTAGCCTAATGGGTAAAGATGAATTTATGACTGCTACGAAACTTCGGAGTTTCATGGGAAGTTGAGTGAGTAGAGAAAAATCCAGGGAAATTAATTTACCCGGATTTTTCTATTTTTTTATAATTGTAAAACTTTCTTCGGCTTTAACTCTTCTTAATATCCCTTTCTGTATTTCAGTTTTATCTTTTAGATCTTCCAATTTTACTTTTAGAAGAGCTCTATAACCATAAGCCTAAAAATTTATTGAGAGTCAATCTCAATGGCTTTAGTATAATCCTCTAATGCACCTTCAATATTGCCTAATTTTTCCCTAATTTTCCCTCTATCGCTATAGTTATAAATATAGTTAGGATCGACTTCTATTCCTTTAGTATAGTCTTCTAATGCACCATCAGTATTGCCTAATTTTTCCCTAATTTTCCCTCTATAGATATAGTTATAAATATAGTTAGGATCGACTTCTATTCCTTTAGTATAATCCTCTAATGCACCATCAGTATTCCCCAATTTTTCCCTAAGTTGCCCTCTGTAGTTATAGTTATAAACATAGTTAGGATCGACTTCTATTCCTTTAGTATAGTCTTCTAATGCACCATCAGTATTGCCTAATTTTTCCCTAAGTTGCCCTCTATAGATATAGTTATAAATATAGTTAGGATCGACTTCTATTCCTTTAGTATAGTCTTCTAATGCTTCATCAGTATTGCCTAATTTTTCCCTAAGTAATCCTTTTCGACTATAGCTATAGGCAGCTGTATTGACTGTAGTATAAGGTTTATTGTTCACATCAAGATTTGAACCTGTTTTTCGCTTTTGACAACCTATAAATAATATTATTAAAAATAATATTAATAATTTCTTTACCCATTTTCTTTTCAATTAATTCCCCCTAATAAGTTTATTTCACGCAATATCTTAATACAGTATTTCAAATAATAGAATTCCTTTCCCTTAATTTTCATTCCTTTTGGTTTCATTTCTATTCTATTTTGTTTTTTAAGTCTTAATTAATTATAATTTTATATTTTTTTTATATAAAAGTCAATTTTAAATAGAAAAAATACTACTCTTAACTTTCACCCTTTTATGTGTTAAAACTCCTATAGGAGTTGTTTTTTATGACACAATAAAAAAAATACTTAGAAAACAACTATACCAAAGCTACTATTGAGGCCTATTTTAAAGGAATAACTATATTCAATAATTTTTTAAAAGATAGAGAAATAAATAGATCTATTATAGATGAATCGCGGACAAAATTTAAAGAAAATCGAAGACAAAGTAATAAAAAATAATAAATAAAAAGACAGTAATTTTATACTGTCCTTTAAAGGTCTATTTTATTGATGCCAATTATGAAGGTTACAAAAGAATTAAAAAGACACAATCATTAGTATAAAGAAATTATACCGTTGACAAGCCTATCTTTTTTGAATGTAAATTAAGAATATATTACTCCCTAACTACCTTCTTACTCTATACCTTTTTTTTTAATTCACAGGCCTCCTGAGTTTTATGTGAACGATGCTTTTTATATTCAGATTTTATAAATGTAGGATTATATTTAAAGAAATCTTCGACTTCATAATAGGCTTCTCCTACACAATTTAACCCTTTGTAACTTCTTGCCATTAAAATATGGAGAAGGTCAGATTTTCTTTTAACTACGTAATTAGTAATCCTTAGTATAGAAAAACCCCTTTTAAGTGCTTTCTCCATTTTTTCAATATCCCTTATTCTAGTAGATTTGAAACCATCTTCTCCACCAAAATATCCACCTGAAGGGTGAAAGTGTTGCGCACCGTCTATTTCTACAAAAAGATTTTTCTTACGAATATAAAAATCAAAATGTCTGTTAGTTTTTAACCATGAAGGTTTAGCTCTATAAGTATACTCAATTTTTTCTTTAATTAAAAAATCTTCAAAAATCTTCTCTCCAAGAGACTGACCACCTTTTGAACATTTAGGACAACCAGCTAGTTCATCACATATGAGATGAGCCAAAGTAGCTTCCCATATGTAATTACATTCTTCATTAAGACATTTTAACTGGTGTTTCTTTCCCATTCCTTCATATGGTGTAAGTAGTTTAATTTTTTTTGTTTTGAAAATTTTATCAACTGTTTTAACGTCAAGTCTTTTTGTCTTTCCTACTTTAGCCGCAGCACATACAGGACAACCATGTCCTTGATTTATAGTAGTAGGTTTAACATTCCAATGGTTGTTACACACTAAGCATAAATGCTCAATTTTGTCATTAGCATCTGTTGGATTGTTTATCAGCTTTATTTTCTTTTGAATAAGAGATTGTTTGTATTCCTCTATCCCAAATTTAAGCCGTCCAGAACATTTAGGACACCCTGTTGCTCTTCTTTTGTTTCCTGGTTTTATTTTTTGAATGTTTGCAGGTATCACATTCCATATATAACCACACTTAGTGCATTCTACTTTAATCTTTGCAATAGACTTAATATAAGTCCCATGGACTATAATTCCGTCTACTAAATTTTTTATAAATTCTTCATGTGATTTTCTAGAATTTTCTATACGAGATTTTTTTCTACAAAAATGACAACCTGTTTTTCCAGACTTAATATCTTTTGGACATCCCTTAAATTCTTTTCCGCACACTAGACACTTATGAATTATATGAGTTGTTAATTTCTGAACATTCTCTAGTGGAATAATATTATATTTTTTTACGTCATCTTTATACTTATTTGTTCTTTCTCTCATTATTCTTATCTTTTTGCAATTTGAACATTCATATCCCCCACTAATTCTTTGCGCCACAACAACTTCTTGATCATTACATTTCTTACAACAGAATCTATTTTTTACTCTGGAATTTATATATTTATCAAGAAGTATCCAGTTAGAGTTTTTTATCTTTTCTAAAAACTCTTCATGCGAGTCTCTTAGGTGATTGCCATACTTTTTCTTTCTACATTCAGGGCATCCACTACCTTTTAATATATCACTCGGAGCTGCTTTTCATTTGTGCCCACACTCTTTTTCAAGGCAGAGATGATCGATAGGGCTCTTATTATTAAGATATTTCCCTATAACTGCAATCTTCCTTCCTTTTAGTCTTTCAACGTACTCACTATGTTTCAACTTTTTCACCATAATTCCTCCAGTTAAAAAATCAGATTAAATTTTTTCAAATTATTATGTCTTTCTCCTAATTAGAATTGGAACATATTATTTAATTCTTAACAAGAGCGTAATCTCCTTTCATTTTTTTACTAAAAAAGGAGAAATAGATTTAATTTATCTAATCGCCCTTTATATTGAGGAAACTATATCAATTTTTTATTCTTGAAAAAGATAGTATTGAATTTTAAAAAATAATTTTTTGTACATTTATTTGAAACTATTTTAAATTTTGTTTGCATTCATGTCCTCTTTATTGGATTTCAGACTGTCCGAGGTTATTTTAATGGATTAAATCTACTTAATCCTAATAATACCAGTAGATATGACATAATATAACCGAAATTATATTCATTTTGATTATTTCCATTAATTTTAAATTATTTATTATATAAAAATATTTTTGAAATATATGGTAATATTACGTATAAATTGTTAATAAATCTTAACTCAATTATTTAATACCATAGTGATTTAAGATTAAATTATATTTTTAAAGGAGTGAAATATGAATATATTCGAAGAATTAAAAAGCCTTTCAGATGAAAGCTATAAAAGTTTTATTATAAAATTAGTTCCTACAAATCATAATATTTTAGGGGTCAGAATGCCTTTATTAAAGAAGTTAGCTAAAAAAATTACTAAAGAATCACCATATGAATTTTTAGCTCTAGATAAAGGGAACAATTATGAAATGATTATGTTAGAAGGCTTAGTTATTTCATCTCTTAAAATTCCATTTTCCGATCTTGTCTCGTACATTGAAACTTATATGAAAAAAATTGATAATTGGGCCCAAGTCGATTCCTTTGTGATGAACTTTAAAGGTATTAAAAAAGACAAAGAAGTTGTATTTAATATGCTAAAACCATGGTTAAATTCAAAAGAAGAATTTATTGTTAGGACTGCTCTTCTCATACTCCTTAGTTACTATGTAAATAAAGAGTACCTTCAGAATATATTTGATATTTCTAATAAAATAACTCATAAGGGTCACTATGTTTTTATGGGTAATGCCTGGCTTATTTCTGTGTGCATGGCTAAATTTCCAGAAGAAACTATCTTATTTTTTAAAGACAATCGATTAGATAAACTTACCCATAACAAAGCTATTCAAAAATCACGTGAAAGTAATAGAGTCAGCAAGGAACACAAAAATCTTTTAAAAACTTTAAAAAGAATATAGTACTTAAACAGTACTTACAAGAGCCTAAATCGTCAAAGAAGTAGGTCTGTCTCATATTTTGTGTAAACCTCTAAATGGGTGTAAACTAAAATTATGTTTATTTTATCGTTCATTAAAAATAAAAGGACACTATAAATTAAATAGTCCCCTTAACTTTTAGCCTTTTATGTTTTAAAACTCCTATAGGAGGTATTTTTTATGACAGAATACAAAAAATACTTAGCAGATAAAAAGGCTCTCGAAAGAGCCTTAACTTTATTTTTTTATTGCAACAAATTCTCCTGTAAACTTAGCTAAAATCTCACATGAATTTCTATGTTTTAAAACAGCATTCACCATAATTCTTCCCTTTCCGAATTTATTATATATTTTTTTTAATTTCGCTATATCCTTTTCCAGGAGAGGCTCTGTAATTACAATATAGTCTTCAACTACAGGTTTTATGAAATCGGTGCTATTGCTTTTTATGAGAATAATCGCATTATTGTCAATATCTTCTATTAAAATTCTAACTCTCCCCCAACCTGCTAAAGTCATCACAGAGGAAATACTTCCTCCAAATACAGAATTAGTATGATTGATGTGTTTTTTATATTCCCCTGAAACAATTATTTCGTTATCCCCTATATTTTCAATAATAAATCCCATTTCCTTTACGATAGGGATATTTTCTATAATATACTTTTGAAGTTCAATCTTATCCATGATATCCTCCTTGATAAATACAATTAAATTATTATACTACAAATATATCTATAGGAAGAGACATATCTAAAATATATTGTTTTTTATTGCTCTTTAAAATTAAAGGTAAAAAAAAATTTAACTTAATTGAAATGGATTTATACTTTTTTTTACAAAGGCTATTCCAAACTATCAACTATATCTCGGCTTTTTTTCAAACTAATAATAGTTACTATAAATATTAGTAAACTGATCATCCCTAAAGTATGTAATGTTTTCTCTAGGGAACCTTCACTAAAACCATCCATTCCAATGATACATCCTGTTAAAAAATTACTATATAAACCTCTCTTTTTTTTCCCTTTTTTTTCCCATAAATAAAGTATATACGTGCCAAGAGCGACCATTAAAAATGTAACAACATCATGACTTCTAGGAATAACCCCAAGTTTTACCCCTTTATATACTGCAAAAAATTTTAACAGAACCAATAATAATAAAGAACACCAGATCATTATTTTTTTCTTTTTCATATGACCCCCTGTAATAAAAATGATAAATTTTAACCAAATAATATTGAAACTTATTATGAGTGTCTTTCAAATTTTAATAAAAGTCAACCTAAGTTTTAGTAGAATAGCGCTTTATTTATTTAGTTAATCGACTTCTTTTTCACCTTTATATTTTGTTTTTGATTTAATTTTTCCATTTTTATAATTTTCTTGTAATTCCACTTTTCCATTTTCATAATAGAAAGTTGCTTCTCCTGTATATGGATTTTTTTGATCTATTTCATAAAAAGTCCCGTATCTGTTTTGTAAGTAACTTCTATTGATTGTTTTTCCATAACAAGTTAAACTTATACTAATTATTAATATTATCAATATTTTTTTCAACAATTTTCGTCCCCTTTTTTCCCAAACTAATTAAAGTTACTATAAATACCAGTAAACTAATTACACCTAAAGCATGTAATATATTTTCAGGTGAATCTCCATAAGGGCTATTTGGTTTTAAAATATTAATAAATCCAAATAAACATCCCGTTAAAAAAGAAATATATAAACTTTTCTTTCTTTTAAAAATTAATAGATAAGCTATTATGGTAAAAACATATACAATTGTATATATGTATATATCATCAAATTGGGGTAAAATATCAAATTTTACTCCTTTATATAATGCGAATATTTTTAACAAAACCAATGATAATAAAGAACACCAGGTCATTTTCTTTTTCATAACATCTCCTTTTTTTATTATTTTTTAAGTTTCACTTAAGGTAATATTATCTTTTAATTTTTAAAAAGTCAACTCAAATCTGTATAATCTACAGGAATGGCGACATTGTAAGAACAGTACTGCTGAAGCTCAACGACTATAAACTTCGGTTTAATTAAATTCTTTTTCTAGATGTTATTCTACTCCTCAGTAAATATCTTTACGAGTTTCGCCGTACTCACCATGTCCGTCAGGCACCCCACTAAGAAACGGGGATCCATGGCCTCACTCTATAACATCAAATGGTTATTGCTTCGTCTTCTCTATTTGAGAGAAGTCAGAATGAGGAAGTATAAGATTTTTTGCTTTTCTTTGGTTCGTTTCTTTTGCTGCATTTTTATTTTTTTCTAATGTTATTAGAGAAAAATAAAATATTCGCATATCTGAAATGAACCCAGTTAAGGATGGAATCCTTAGAATTTCTAGGGGGTAAAGGTTATCCTTATTAAAAACAAATCTGATTCCCTAAGTCATATAAAAAATATATTACTTAGAGACGATCTCTCCAAGACAAATAAGATTCTTATCATAAGAATCTTGCGAAAGAGCTTAGGAGGGGAATGAGGGGGGTATTTTTGAGATTTAAGATAAAACTTTACTTTTTGTAACAGCTATGATACTATTTAATGGTAACAGAGAGTAAGACAAGAGCTTCATTAGTTAAGAAACCCTTGATTGGGTCAGAGTTATATGAATTTTCAAGAAAAACTTATCTGTATTAAAATTTTACGGAGGAATATATATATGTTAAAAGGAACAGTTAAATGGTTTAACGATGATAAAGGATTTGGATTTATTTCAGCAGAAGACGGGAACGATTACTTCGCACATTTTTCACAGATCAATAAAGAAGGATTTAAAACTTTAAACGAGGGAGCAGAAGTAACTTTTGAAATCACTCAAGGTGATAAAGGCCCTCAAGCTTCAAACATAGAAACTGTATAATTATGTAAAATTTTAAATATTAAAAGAGGTAGAAATTTCTACCTCTTTTTTATTTGCTGTTTTTGGATATTAAATATGAAAACTTAGTAAATCAACAAAATCAGGCCTAAAATGTTCTTAATTCCATATTAAAATAAATTTGATTTTTTATGATTTTAAAGGCATGCTAAAGTGAGGAGGTTCTTTAATCATCTATAAATATTTTCTATAGTCCCTCCCTTAACTATTTCAATATAATAGTATTAGTAAGTAATTAAGAAAGAGACAAAAATACAAAATTATTTGTATTTTTTACTGATATTACATCAAGTTATTGGACAATTCTTTCTTCATTTTTATGCTACCTCTATGTACCCTTTAAGAGGCTTCTAATCTAGCTTTTTCTAGATTCTCCTTTTATTATACCAATTCTCTAGATATTCAATATTTATACTACTATTATATGGATACCCTCTAATATTTAGTGTTGTAATACACTTTATTGTTTAAAAAAAATTTTTCTATATGAACGGTAGAATATAATAACCAATTTGTTGTAGGAGGTTAATTATGTTTAAGAAAGAGGAATTAAAAATATTATCTACTCTACTAAAAATAGGAAGAAATACTCTAATCTTCTCATTTTTAGTGGGGAGTTTTGCAAATGCAGCTCCACAAAGTGGAAAAGTTACTTTAGGACAAGCAAATATCTCTACAAAAGGAAGTGTTACTAATATAACACAGTCCACTAAAAAAGCTAGTATCAATTGGAATAAATTTAGTATAAATAAAAATGAAACCGTTAATTTTAAGCAGCCAAACAAAAGTTCAATAACTCTAAACAGAGTTACTGGTAGTGAACGTTCTGTTATAAACGGTGCTTTAAATGCTAATGGACAAGTGTGGATACTAAACTCCAACGGAGTTTTATTTGGAAAAAATGCAAAAATAAATACAGCAGGACTTTTAGCCACTACTAAAAACTTAACTGATAAAGACTTTTTAGCAGGAAAATATAATTTTAAAGGAAACTCTAAAAATTCAGTTATTAACCTTGGAGAGATAGAGATTACCGATGCTGGGTATGCAGCTCTTTTAGGTCATAAAGTTTCAAATGAAGGAAGTATAAAGGCGATCAAGGGAGTTATAAAATTAGTTGGTGCTAGTGAATATTCTATTAACCTCAATGGAAACTCTCTTGTAAGTTTAAAGGTAGAAAAATCTTTTATTGATTCTCTTGTGGAAAATAAGGGAGCTCTTATTGCAAATGGTGGTGAGATCTATCTGACTACTTCAGGTGCCGAAGAACTTTTAAAGGGAACTGTAAACAATACTGGAGTAATAGAAGCAAATTCCTTTGAAGATATAACAGGGTATGTAGAGTTGTTTGCCCATGGGGGTGAAGTCCAAGTAGGAGGTAGCATAAAAGCCAAAGACGGTTTTGTAGAAACCTCTGGAAAAGATTTTTCTATAGCAAAAGATTCCAGTATAGAAGCTAAAAAATGGCTAATAGATCCAGTGGATATAACAATAGATAACACCTTGGCTACTACTGTTGAGAATTCATTAAAAACTGGCGATGTCACTATCCAAACAACAGATAATAAAAGTTCTATTAATAGTTCTACACAAAGTACCGATACTAGTGGAGATGGTAATATTTATGTAAATAGTGCTATCGCTTGGGGTGCTGACACTACTTTAACTTTAGATGCATATAACAATATAATCATTAATGAAGATATAACAATTAATAATTCTGAAGGAATTTTAAAGTTATATTATGGACAAGGTTTTAATTCTGATACTAATTCTAATTATATAGTAAATGGAGAAATAAAAACAGATTCAATTTTATCAGGTGATAATATATCTGTAAATAAGTCTGGTAATATTATTTTTACTAATGGAGGATTATTTTATAGAAAAAAAGGAACTAATGGAATAGAAAGATTATATCTCTTTAAAGACCGTGCATATGTAACCTCTAAAATTTCTTCTACTGTTATGTATGACGGAGTAAAAACAACATGGGAACATTTTTCTCAAGATCCAGAACAAAAAGACATTATTATTTCTCAGCCTAAATCAAATACCTATAACATTGATAATGTAGCAACAGAGTTAAAGATAACAAATGAAAGCAAAGGAATAATAACTCAAGACTTTAGTAATACTACAAATTTTTCAGTTGTATATGAAGATATAACTTTAGAAGCAGGAGAAGAAGTTATAAGAGAGTGGAACTATACTGCTCTTGATTATTCCCCTTTCAATGATGCATCCTTTGTTTCATTTGTAAACTTATCAAATAGTTCTGATCATACATCAAAAATTTATTCTTTAAATAGAGAAACACTTGTATTAGGTGCAACAGTTGAAGGAACTGGAAACTGGGGAACAGGAGACTATGGTTCAACAGGTTGGCAAAAAGTTAATTTAAAAGCAGGAGAAGCAGGAACTTATAGATTAGGATTTGTAGTCTTTAATTTATCAGATATGGGTCTTTCTCCTTATATCACTTTAACTAATAGTTCAGGAAGTACGTTAAAAAATAATGAACTATTTACTCCTATACCTGTGGATCCAACAGGTTTACTTGGAAAACAAGGTATAGTAATTGAGGTTCCTTCAGATATTGATATAAATTATGTTTTAGGTAATTTAACTGAAACATATAAAGGATCTGAATATTACTTAAGTGATTATTATACAAATGAATCAATTTTCGGTAGTGAATATTCCGACTGGGTTTTAGGAACGGACTATAACTTTATGTATGATGGCAATCTTCTAACTTCCATTACTGAAGCTGGAATGTATGAAGTATATATAGATATACTTAAAGAGGGATACACTGAGGCTAATTATGGTAATACTAATGGCTTTTTTACAATTAATACAAAGGCTATTACAGCAGATTTTTCTGCTAGCAACAAGGTCTACGACGGTAACATAAATGCACAAATATCATTAAATTCTTTGAATGGAATTTTTGGTAGTGATTCAGTTGGTATATCTAATACTGCTTACGGAATGTTTTCAGATAAAAATGCTGGGAACGATAAAGTTGTTTCTATCTCTGGAATTACCCTAAGTGGTGAAGATGCTAACAACTATCACCTAGTTTCATCTACAGACACTGCTACAGCTAATATCACAAAAAGAGATATCAATGCCTCTTTTGTAGCGACTAACAAAACTTATGACGGTAGTTCCAGTGCCAATGTTTCATTTAACTCTTGGGATAACTTAGTTGAAAATGATGTTCTTAATGCTTCTAATATAACTGCTTCTTTTAACGATAAAAATGCTGGAAACGATAAAGTCGTTACTATCGACAATATCTCCCTTTCCGGCGAAGATGCTGATAACTACAACTTACTTTCTTCTGACTCTACAAAGGCTGATATCAACAAAAGAGATATCAATGCTTCATTTGTAGCAACTAACAAAACTTATGATGGTAGTTCCAGTGCCAATGTTTCATTTAACTCTTGGGATAACTTAGTTGAAAATGATGTTCTTAATACTTCTAGTATAACTGCTTCTTTTAACGATAAAAATGCTGGGATCGATAAAGTCGTAACTATCGACAATATCTCTCTTACCGGTGATGATGCTGATAACTACAACTTAGTTACTTCTAACTCTTCTTCAGCTGATATCAACAAAAGAGATATCAATGCTTCTTTTGTAGCGACTAACAAAACTTATGACGGTAGTTCCAGTGCCAATGTTTCATTTAACTCTTGGGATAACTTAGTTGAAAACGATGACCTTAATGCTTCTAGTATAACTGCTTCTTTTAATGATAAAAATGCTGGAAACGATAAAGTCGTAACTATCGACAATCTCTCTCTTACCGGTGATGATGCTGATAACTACAACTTAGTTACTTCTAACTCTTCTTCAGCTGATATCAACAAAAGAGATATCAATGCTTCTTTTGTTACTTCAGACAAAACTTATGACGGTAGTTCCAGTGCCAATGTTTCATTCAACTCTTGGGATAGCTTAGTTGAAAACGATGACCTTAATACTTCTAGTATAACTGCTTCTTTTAACGATAAAAATGCTGGAAACGATAAAGTCGTTACTATCGACAATATCTCTCTTACCGGTGATGATGCTGATAACTACAACTTAGTTACTTCTAACTCTTCTTCAGCTGATATCAACAAAAGAGATATCAATGCTTCTTTTGTTACTTCAGACAAAACTTATGACGGTAGTTCCAGTGCCAATGTTTCATTCAACTCTTGGGATAGCTTAGTTGAAAACGATGACCTTAATACTTCTAGTATAACTGCTTCTTTTAACGATAAAAATGCTGGAAACGATAAAGTCGTAACTATCGACAATATCTCTCTTACCGGTGATGATGCTGATAACTACAACTTACTTTCTTCTGACTCTACAAAGGCTGATATCAACAAAAGAGATATCAATGCTTCTTTTGTTACTTCAGACAAAACTTATGACGGTAGTTCCAGTGCCAATGTTTCATTTAACTCTTGGGATAACTTAGTTGAAAATGATGACCTTAATGCTTCTAGTATAACTGCTTCTTTTAACGATAAAAATGCTGGAAACGATAAAGTTGTAACTATCGACAATATCTCTCTTACCGGCGAAGATGCTGATAACTACAACTTACTTTCTTCTGACTCTACAAAGGCTGATATCAACAAAAGAGATATCAATGCTTCTTTTGTTGCTAGTAACAAGATTTATAATGGTGAAACACTTACAGAATTAAAATTTAGTAGTTGGGATAATTATCTAAATAGTGATGACCTCTCTGTAGATAATTATGTTGGAAATTTTGTAGACCCATATTCAGGAAATAATAAAGATATAATAGTTACAGATACTATCTTAACTGGAAAGGATAAAGATAACTATAATTTAGTTGGATCGACTTCCACAAAAGCTGATATTACTGAAAATAAAGTTGAATATATACTAGCCTCTATCGATAACACAACTAGTATAAAAACTCCTATTTCCAATGATATTAAAACTCCTATAGATTCACTCCAAAGAAAGGGTAATAATATACAAAGAGAGGATATAGTTTCTACTCCTAAGATTGCTAGTAAAACTAAAAAGGTAACTCATTCTGAAGTTCAGTCTATGCAAGGAACAACAGAAACTAAAGTTCCCATTGGAGAAAATTCTATCCTTACTATAAATGGTTCCGGAGTAAATTTAACTTCTAAAGATACTCAAGTTGAACAAATATTTTATGTGACAGAGTATATAAACGATAAATAGACTTTAAAGGAGAAAATTATGAAACCAATTAAAAACATACTAATTTTATCTTTATTTTGTACCAACTTCCTCTATGGTAATAATGTTCCAAATATAGGGAGTGTTTTACAAGAAGTAAAAAAATCCCAAGGTGTAGAGGAAAGAAAAAGTGGAGATATCCCACAAGTAGGCGGTATAGATCTAATACAAGAAGAACTCCCAGATGATGTGGGACAAAAAATTCTAATTAAAGGCTTCAAATTTGAAGGCAATTATAGTGTCGATACTGAAATTTTACAAGAGATACTAGCCTCCTATGAGGGAAAAAAACTTACCTTTTCACAAGTGAAGTATGCTGTATCTATTATTACCAAGCACTATCGTAATCAAGGTTTTTTTGTAGCTAGAGCTTATATTCCTAAAGATCAAGATTTCAAAGGTAATATCATAAAAATAAATGTTATTGAGGGATTATATGGAAACTTTAATCTCGAAAACAATAGTGGTGTAAAAGACTTTATTGTCCAAGGATATCTTGATAATACAAAGACAAGCGGGTCATCAAGAAGTGCTTCTGTAGAAAAAAATTCCATCGAAAGAACCCTTCTTTTATTAAATGACCTTCCAGGAGTTGTTATTACCAAAGCTGAGGTGAAACCTGGCAATAAACCCCTTACTAGTGACTTTGATATCGTTGCTTCAAAAGGTTCTTCCTATGACGGCTATTTTATAGGTGATAACTACGGTGGTAAATATACTGGTAAGGAAAGGCTTATGGCTGGAACAACTATCAATTCACCACTCTCACTAGGTGATCAGCTGTCATTAAATGGTATGATAACCGATGCTAGTGATATAATAAGTGGAAGTGCCTCCTATAGTCTTCCTATATACTATAGTGGACTTATCGGTAGTTTTGGATATGATCAAACAGAGTATGAGCTATCTGGAAAATACAGTAGCCTAGATGCTAAGGGAACATCTAAATCCTTCTATGGAAAGTTATCCTATCCTATAATTAGAAGTAGACTTGAAAACCTCTATATCAGTACAAGAATAGACAGTTCTGACCTAGAAGACAAATATGATGCTTTTGACGAAACTGAAAATAAAAGATTAGATAAGATCAATATAGGACTAGATTACGATAAAGAAGGTGTTTTTCTTAGCCGTGATTTCTATACAAACTCTTCTATTATAGTAACTTATGGACATTTAGATATTAAAGAAGCTGATAAAAAAGAGATTAATGAACAAGGAGCTAATACCCAAGGTGATTTTTCAAAAATCAACTTAGAAAACTCTAACTTAATCTATTTGACCGATCTATTATCACTAAAAACATCTATCTGCTATCAACATACCCTACAAGATAAAAATTTAGATGGTAGCGAAGACTTATCTATAGGTGGAGCATATGGTGTAAAACTATATCCAGATGGTGAGCTAAGTGCAGAAAATGGATATTTAGCAAATGTTGAACTTGCCTACCAATTACCATATATCTATAATGTTGGTAACAAGGTAGGAATTTTCTATGATATTGGTAGAGTTTATATGACAAATAATGCTGATAAAGTAGGCTTTAAAAGTAGAACTCTCCAAGATGTTGGGATATCATACTATATAGACTACAAGAACTTCTTCTTAAATTTCTATGCTGCCTATAAGATAGATAATGAAAATATAGAATCTGAACCTGACTATAACGCTAGATATATGGTTTCCACTGGATGGACTTTTTAATTATATCTTGGATATATAAACCATTTACTAAACCATAAGATTTTTATTTAAATATGAAGGTTTGGGAACGATTACTTCATGCATTTTTCACAGATCAATAAAGAAGGATTTAAAACTTTAAACGAGGGAGCAGAAGTAACTTTTGAAATCACTCAAGGTGATAAAGGCCCTCAAGCTTCAAACATAGAAACTGTATAATTATGTAAAATTTTAAATATTAAAAGAGGTAGAAATTTCTACCTCTTTTTTATTTGCCGTTTTTAGATATTAAATGCTACTATTCAACCCAATATCCTGCCTTGTTCATAGTATTAGCGCAGATTACCCTGCCTGGATTTTCCTTAATTTCTTTCATTGATATTAACGGCATATACATCCACGCATCATAGTGCTCTTCCGGGATATCATAAGTTGGTTTATATCCTATCTCTTTTATAGCATTTTTTATAAATCCGTATCTAGGATAAAAATCTAAGTGTCCTAAAACAAAAACAATATCTGTTTTTAATTCTTTTAATCTTTTTACTCCTTCATCTATAAGTTTTCCGCCAATTCCTAATTTTTGGTACTCCTTAATAATTCCCATAGGTGCTAGAATATAAGTCGATAGGTTATTTTTATCATTCTCTATTTTAGATTTTGAAAAAATTATATGCCCGACAGCTTCTCCATCAACAAATGCAAGCAATGATATTACAGGTTTGGCAGTTTCATCCTCTAAAAGATCGGTAACTAAAGTTACTATCTCCTCTTCCCCATAATTCTTAAACGCATCTCTATTAACCTTTATTACATCCTCATAGTCAAGTTTGGTTGTTTCTCTTATTTCTATATTCAATTTAGTTCTCCTTTAATTCTTATTTTTATCTGTTTCTTTCTCCAAAATTACTTCTTAATACAAACATAGTTCCACTCCCTGAATTCACCAAGCCTCTTAAAATATAGTCAGAGCCTGTAATTCTTACGATTTATTTAAAGTGCTCTATAGCTACTTTATAGGGACATAATAACATAGTTATATCAAAAAATAAATCACTTTTTTCCTGTTAAAACTAGACTCAAATTTTACTCTCTAAAACCCTAAAATATAGAGTATTGATCCTACTATTAAAGCTGGAATTATATTATAAAGTGTAGTAATAATGGCAGATTTCCGATCGATAGCCAATAACGGGAAAAGTGCATCCCCATCATTACATATGGCATTGGCCATAAGAGCAGAAAACGGTATTACTCCATTTATAAAGAGTGTTGTCAATATAATCTGTGGACCGCATCCTGGAATTATACCTATGACAACAGCTGCAAGGATAACTATAAAACCTGGCTGGCTCATAAAGTTGGCAACAACAGTTTCTCCTCCTACAGATCCAACAAAAACTTCATAGGAGAAAAGAGCTATAAATACCCACATAATAACAAAAGCTGTCTCTTCTGCATTGTGTATAAGTGTTTCTTTGAAAGAATTCATCTTACTCTCCACTTCAGCATGATTTTCATCGGATATGATTTTTTTACTGATAATAGTATAGATCACTGAAAACATAGTCCCTATAAAACCTAAAACACTCAAATCTTTTATAAAAAATATGTTATCTACATCTCTTTGTAGAAGATTTAAAACTGCCAGGGGAAATGAAAAAATAATCAAAGTCCAAAAGATTTTATACCCTAGCGTATGTCTAAATTTATGAAAGGTTCCTGCCATGCTTTTCCCGTGATGAAGAGCTATATCTACAGCATCCCCCTCTTCGTGCCCTAGGTGTTTGAATGTGTAGATTTTGTTTTCTGTATTCAATTCAAATTCTGTGGGTTCCCTTCTAAACATTTCATGTTCTTTTTCCAGCTCATATTTTGTCTTAGTTTTTTTAAGTATATTTTTTCCTATCCCAAAATAATCAATAATGTAACCTGTTACTATAGCTACTATAAACGAAATTATAGATACAGCAGCAAATATTTTAGGAGATTTTACTAACAATAAAAAAGCTGCATCTCCCATTGTAGCTATAAGGGTTGCTACTATAGTTCCAAAACTTACCTTTCCCAAATGATAGAGAGGCATGACCATTATGGCTCCTCCACACCCTGGTGTCATCCCTAGAAAAGCTCCCAAAAGTACCTGAATTTTTTTATTTTTTTCCATTTTATCGATGAGTCTTCCCTCGGTCTTGAAATTAATATAGCCTAAAATTAAAAGAGGTATTGCAACGAATGTCCCAACCTCTACAAATGAACCTACTGCTGTTTCATAAAATATATTTTTTATATCCATAATTTTACTCCTTTTTTTATTTAATAATATCTTTAAAATTTATTATTCAACATTAGATTACCACTTTAAAAATGTTTTGTAAATGTTTTTCTTTCTAATTATTTGAATATCAAATTAATGTATTTTTTAAAGTACAAATTTATTGTTACCTGATATTAAATTTTGGGTTAGACAATAAAAATTAAAGATGCTACAATCTAAAATATAAATAAAAAAGGAGGCGATAATAATGAAAAATTTAAGAGGTAGCAGTACAATTTAATAAAAAGAGGATGTTTGATAAAACAATTATAACCATAGAACTTAACTTACTCATAGTATTTTTAGGTGCTTAAATTTATTGTTATTTATTCAAGACAACTCTTTCTCAGGAGTTTAGGTTTGTATCAATAGCTATTAGTTTAAGTAAATTAAAGTCTATTTAGATATTTCTAGATAGGCTTTTTTTGATACAAATTATTCCCCTAGAGTTTATACAAAGGAGGTATAGTAGAAAAAATTATTAGAAATACTTATTTATTAATTGAGGAGATGAAATATGAAAATAAAAAAAATAGAAAAAGAGACATTAAAAGATTATTTGGGATTAAAAAAAATTATAGTCGATTATTTTAAATATATATATAGGGGAGATATTCTATCGGGAAAAAAATATAATTTCGAAGATCATGGAGAGCATGTCATGTCTTTAGTTACTGAAGATAATGATACAAATATGATGGTTGCTTCGGAAAATGGTATTATTCTAGGATTTATCATGTATGATCGATATAATTTTAAAAAGACCGTTACTGGGAGAATTTGCGAATTATATGTGGATCCAAATGCCAGAAACACTAATATTGGCTCAAAGCTGGTTACCCTGGTAGAAGAAGAATTAGCTACAAAATCATATTATATAACTGCTGATAAGGATGCTGTAAATTTTTGGAAGAAAAACGGATACCACCATATTGACGAAACTGCTGACAACGGAAACAGGATTTTTATTAAAAATTTATAAAATCAATTAATTAATAATAATGGGAGATGAAACCCAACTGTGAGCCTTTTTTAGGGTCTAAACTACTGTAATTAAACCTAAAATCATACCCTAAAAACGTCTATTGAGGAGACAGTTTGTCTTTTTGATAGACGTTCTGTCAATTGAATATACAAGTTTAAAAATTTGTCCTCTAGCCCAATGTTTTCAATCGTTTGGTGACCTTCTTATTTAATGTATAACTATTTAAACTTTTAAGGAGAAAATCTACAAGAAAAAGAGTCTCTCATGATATAATATTTGGAAATCTATAAGCTAGAGATTTAGGAGGAATAAATTGAAAAAATTAATGATAACAATTTTCTTTATTGTAACCATAATGGCAGAAGCACATCCCCATGTATTTTTAGAAACCTTTGTAGAGCTTAAAATAGAGGATGACCTCTTAAAGGGAGTTAACTTTATCGTAATTATGGATGAGATGAATAGTTTAATCTATCTTTCTCTTTACGATCTTGATAATGATGGGAATTTAAATGAAGCGGAATTTAAAGCTTTAGCTGATGAAAATTTTGAAGGGATTAGCGGCAAAAACAGCCATTTCCATATAAAATATAACCAAAGCATTGTAGATATAGATGAATTTGTTATAAAAGATGTCTTTATGGATAATAATAATCTTATTTATAAACTTTATATACCTTTTGAACTTAAAATAAATTCAGGAGATAAAATGAATATTTCTATCTATGATGAGGAATATTATTATGATTATGTCTATGATAAAAATTATTTCTTAAAAAATAATATAGAAAGATTTTTAAAATACGATCTGATAGAAAACGAAAATGTCAGTTACTACATGGGAAATCTTAATCCAGTTGAATTTGAGGTGAAGTTTTGAAAAAAAAAATAAAGTTAATATTACTTATAATCTTGTTTATGGGGTTGTTTTATATTTTTAAGAGTTATAATCAATTAATTTTCAGAAAAATTGTTAATATTCAGAGAGAAATAGTTGCAAATATCAGCGGAAATTTTCGGGGTGATGGAAGTATTTACTTAGGTATAATTACATTGTTTTTATACGGAGTGGTTCATTCTATAGGTCCTGGTCATGGGAAAATCATTTTATCTTCTGCTGTTCTTATCGAAAAAATAACTTTTAAAAAAATTATTTTTTTAGCTGGAATAATAGCATATTGTCAAGGAATCAGTACATTTATTTTATATAAGTTGTTTGCATTTATTGGAAAACAACTTTTACCTGTTTTGAATTTTAAAATTGAAAACCATGGTAGAACGATGACAGCGATATTACTAGTAATTATGGGGCTGTACCTATTCTATAAAGAATTTAAAAGAGAAAGTCATTCTTGCAGATCTTCTGCCAGCAAAAATATTTTTCTGGCTTCTTTTTTCCTAGGGATTGTTCCCTGCAGTGGAATATTAAACATATTACTTTTTTTAAACATATTGAAATTAAGCCAGTATGGAGTTATTAGTATTTTAGCTGTTTGTACGGGAGTATTTATTACATTAGTTTTTAGTGGGCTGTTAAGCAATTTTTTTAGTAATGAGGTTATCAAAATTAAAGGGTCATTTATTGTATCCCTTAGATACATTGGAATTATAGTTATGATATTATATGGGATTAATATTATTGTTTAGATTTAATTAAAAAGAGAGCATCTTAAAAATTTTAAGGTGTTCTCTTTTTTTAGAAGAATAATTTAAAACTCCTTTTCCTTATTTCTGATATTTATTATCTGAAAAGAAATGAAGAATAAATAAAATTCTAAGGACGGACTCTGTTTCTTAGTGAGATGCCTGACGGACATGGTAGATCTGACGAAACTCGTAATACATCTACTGAAAAGTTAAATAACATCTAGAAAAAGGATTACTCTCTTTAATTATAGAGTTTTAGTGTGTCTCTATAGAGATCCGCGTTCTATGAATTAGTATAAGTTGACGGTAAAAGACAGGAGGAAAAATCATATATAAATAATATTTATTGACAAAACCAGAATAAATTACTATAGTTTAAACGTGCATATGCACAATACTTGTAAGAGTTATTAAAATATTATTCATAAAAGTTTATACGGAGATGATCAACAGATGGAAAAGAAAATATTATTTACTTCGGAGTATGTATCACCGGGACACCCGGATAAAATTTCAGATCAAATATCAGATGCAGTATTAGATGTCTGCTTAAAAGGTGACCCAAATTCCAGAGTAGCCTGTGAAGTTTTCTGTACAACAGGACAAGTTGTGGTAGGAGGAGAGATTACTACCAGCACTTATGTAGATGTTCAGAAAATTGTAAGGGAAAAGATCAAGGAGATAGGGTATGAGGAAGGGATGGGATTTGATTCAAATTGCGGAGTGATAAACTTAATTTGTTCCCAATCACCTGATATTGCCATGGGTGTAGATAAAGGGGGAGCAGGAGATCAGGGAATAATGTTTGGAGGAGCTGTGAGAGAAACTCCAGAGCTTATGCCCTTGGCATTGGTTCTCTCTAGGGAGATTATTAAAAGATTAACTCAAATGACCAGATCAAAGGAAATTACTTGGGCAAGACCTGATGCCAAATCACAGATAACTCTGGCTTACGATGAAGATGGAAATATTGATTATGTTGATACAGTAGTAGTATCTGTACAGCATCACCCAGAAGTGACACAGAGTGAAATACATAAAACGATCATAGAGGAGGTAGTCAACCCTGTTCTAAAAAAATATAAGATAGATCCGGAAGGTGTAAGACATTATCATATCAATCCTACAGGAAGATTTGTAATAGGGGGCCCCCATGGAGATGTAGGACTTACAGGAAGAAAAATAATTGTAGATACTTATGGGGGATATTTCAGACATGGAGGAGGAGCATTCTCCGGAAAGGATCCTTCCAAGGTAGACAGATCTGCAGCATATGCAGCAAGATGGGTTGCAAAAAATATCGTAGGAGCAGATCTTGCAGAAAAATGTGAGGTGCAGCTATCCTATGCAATCGGTGTAGCAGAACCGACCTCTATAAAGATAGATTCTTTCGGAACCGGTAAAATTAGTGACATAGAGATGGCTGATATTGTAAAAAATACATTTGATCTTACCCCTAAAGGGATAGAAAATGACCTTGAATTAAGAAGCGGAAACTTTAACTATCAGGATTTAGCTGCATTTGGTCATATTGGAAGAACAGACATAGATCTTCCCTGGGAAAGATTAAATAGAGTAGACCTAGTTAAATTTCAGCTAAAAAAATAAAATAAAAGACAGGGAGTGATAATAGATGACATCTACAGAAGAAATAATGGCTAATTTGATGTATACAAAAAAATTAATGGATCATTTTATGAATCCTAGAAACGTTGGAGTAATTGAAAACCCTGATGGATATGCAAAAGTAGGAAGCCCGTCTTGTGGAGATATGATGGAAATTTTCTTAAAGATAGAAGATGAAATAATCATCGATGCAAAATTTAGAACATTTGGATGTGCATCAGCTATTGCCTCCTCATCTGTGACAACAGAGATGATCTTAAATAAAACTATAGAAGAAGCATTACAATTGACAAATAAATCTATTGCACAAAATTTAGACGGATTACCAGCATCAAAATTACATTGTTCAGTCTTAGCTGAAGAAGTTATAAATGCAGCAATAGAGGATTATACTTCTAAAAGATAAAAAAATTGACTTGAGTTCATTAGAGCCTAAAAAAAGGACAGTAAATTTACTGTCCTGGCTCTATATATTTTATTTTTTTTAATGACCAAACTTTGATATAGTCCCATCGTCAATACTTTCCCCATCTTTATAGTTTGTTTTCCATTTGACTTCCCCGTCTTTATAATAAGTAGTCCATTCTCCATCTTTCCTTCCGTTTTTATAATTCCCTTTAAGTTTAATTTTTTCAGCCTTATAATAGGTTACCCATTCTCCATCTTTTTTCCCGTTTTTAAAACTTCCTTTATATATAGCTTTTCCATTTTCACAATAAGCAGCCACCTTGGTATCTGTAAATTTGCTTCTAAAACTTCTTTTTTCTTTAGTGTCTTTGCTTTCTAATTGGTTTTGACCCATTGATTTACTATAATTTACTAAACTCATACTAATCATCAATATTAATATTATTTTTTTCATCCCTCTCTCCCCCATTGTATTCTCTTGTAACCAGATACCCCTATTTAAGTCTGCCTTGAAATAACAATAAAATCAAATTTTTAAATTTATTTATAGGCTCTTAAAAGTTTAAACAATATTAGGTACTTATATAAAAAATTAAAGTACTCAACTAAAAATGATATTGAAATTAACAAAGACTCTCATTATGGTACACTCTAACTAATATTGCAGGGTAATAATTTATTCTTTTCTCCTCTATCTTAACCATCTCAACTTATTTTTAAATACTAAAGTCTCTAACAAACCATGATTATACCAAAAAAATAGTCAAAATAGTTGATTTAGTGGGACAAATATAGTATAATACTAAAGAATACGATATGAAGTAAATTAAATGATTACTTAATTGGCGAGGTTTATAATGTTTTATATAGTGTAGATGCAAACCAATTGAACAAAAAAGAAAAATTTAACTTGAAAAATATTTATAGAACTGGGGTTTATTCAGGGTCTCTTTTGAGGCAATGTATTATGCTACTTATGTGGCATATTGTGAGTCTATTAGACGAAACTTAAACACTCTAACTCTATTACCTTTATGGTAGTAGAATTAGAGTGTTTTTTTGTTATTAGGAGGAAAAAATGGAGAAAAAAAAGAAAACAGTACAAAAATCAAAAACAAGGTTAAAAAAACCAAAGTTTGAAACTGATAAACTAAAAGGAAAGACAAAATTATTACATTCTAGAAATATTAATAAGTGGGGATTTGATTTTCACCCGCAAGTATCTATTATTTCTGGATTATTGGTTTTATTCTTTATAGGATCTACTTTAAAAGACCCAATCAGGGTAAATGAAGTTTTAAGTGGGATTAAAGATAATATAACCAACAATTGGAATTGGTTTTTTATTATAAGTGCAAATATATTTTTGGTATTTCCTATCTATCTTATGTTTAGTAAATTAGGAGAGGTTCGATTAGGAGGACCCAAGGCAAAACCAGAATATACTAATTTTGGATGGTATTCTATGCTTATAAGTGCTGGAATGGGTATCGGACTTATGTTCTGGAGTGTAGGAGAACCTCTTTACCACGCCACCGGTAAAATGCCCATAACCGATGGGAATTCTATTGGAGAAGCTTTAGGAGTAACTTTTTATCATTGGGGGTTTCACCCGTGGGGGATCTATGCTTTGGTAGCTCTATCTTTAGCATTTTTTGCATATAACAGAGGGTTACCTCTTTCTTTAAGGTCTGTTTTTTACCCGATATTTAAAGACAAGGTCTTTGGATGGATAGGAGATGTCATAGATATAACTGCTGTAATTTCATGTCTTTTTGGACTGGCTACTTCCCTTGGATTTGGTTCTCAGCAAATAAATGCAGGATTAAATTTTTTATTTGGGATCCCTCAATCACCGAAAATCCAAGTGTTGATTATAGTTGTTATCACACTTATAGCAACTATCTCTGTTGTTTCTGGAATAGGAAAAGGGGTTAGGATCCTTTCGGAATTAAATATGAAAGTTGCTACTGTTTTTCTTATTATGATTATAGTTTTAGGTCCGACCCTTTATATTGTAAGAGCTTTTAATAATGGATTGGGATTTTATCTGAATAATTTAATCTCAATAAGTTTCTTTACTGAAAATGGAAATAAGTGGCAGGGTTCATGGACTATTTTCTATTGGGCATGGTGGATTTCATGGTCTCCATTTGTAGGAATGTTTATCGCGAGAATCTCAAAAGGAAGAACAGTCAGAGAATTTATACTAGCCATTCTTATAGTGCCAACATTATTAAGTTTTATCTGGATGTCCGCTTTTGGTGGAACAGCCTTATTCCAAAACAGTATAGATGGTGGAGCTTTATTAGATGCAGTTAATAATAATGTAGCGACTTCATTGTTCGCAATGATTCAAAATTTAGATATTTCTTCATCTTTTAAAATGATTCTTTCAATAACTGGTACATTCTTAGTTATATCATTCTTCGTCACTTCATCAGATTCAGGATCTCTTGTGGTTGACAACCTAACTTCTGGAGGAAAGACAGACTCTCCTATTTCTCAGAGAATATTCTGGGCTATGATGCAGGGAACTATAGCGGCAGCACTTTTAATTGCCGGAGGAAGCGAGGCCCTGAGTGCGCTTCAAACAGGTGTAATCATTTCGGGTCTGCCCTTTACAGTGATGCTCCTTGCTATGACTTATAGTTTACATATAGGTCTTCGAGATGACTTAAAAAAACTTAAACAATATAGAAGTGATAAACTTCTAAACAAAATGTTTAACGAGAAAATATACGGTGAATTTGAAAAAGATGAATCGGTCAAAGAAATTTAAATCAAAAATTGAGTAAAGAAAGCCAGGGAATTATTCCCTGGCTTTTAATTAATAGTTATCCAATATCTTTTGCTCCCATCTATTATATTTTCAAGAATTCCTCTATTCCCTTCTATAATCTTTTGAGAACCTTTATTATCAATATCACATGTAATTAAGACTTTATCCATCCCTTCTTCCCTCAAAAGGTCTAAACACAATCCAAGCATTTTTTGCCCATAACCTTTTTTTCTATAGTCTTTTTTTATATAATACCCAATGTGTCCTCCTCTCTTAACTAGAGGTTCACTGATTCGTCTTCTAAGAACAATCAGTCCACACGGAATTTCATCCACATAAAGCCAATAATTTGTTTGTGGAACTCTTCCATTTTTTAAATTAATTCCTAAATCTTCATTGTATTTGTCCTCTAAATATTTGGGGAATTCTTCAGTAGTCATAGAATCCAATAATCCCCACTCTTCTTTAACTGTTTCTTGAAGTAAATTAAAAATTTCAATCGGTTCTTCTAATTCTAATTTTTTTAGATAGATCTCCATCTTCCCTTCCCCCTATTAATTAATTATTAGAGTATACTACATAAATAAAAAAGGGCAAATAAATTTCCTTATTATAATTTAACTTTCCAAATTAGATTATCTATTTTAGGACCCCAATAATTTTTAGCCTTAAAAAATGGTTTTCCAAAATTTTTAGTCCAATATATTTGAGCGCTTTTATAACCAGAATCCAAATAAAACTCTTTTATATTTTTAGATCTTAATATTTTGTACATTTCATTTAAAAGGATTTTCCCTATACCTTTTTTTTGATAAGATGGATGAATATATACGGTTCCAATTTTTATAGCACCTTTCTTAAGATCTTTAATCACATCTTTTATATCTGAATTACAATATGAGGATGATATAGTCCCTATTATTTTTTCACCATCTAGAGCAATCAAAAGAGATATATTACTCCCTTCTTTAAAATAATTTTTACAATACTTCATTTTTTCTGTTACTTCTTCATCTACAAAATCTGGAATAGTTATTTCTTCTTTTTTAGCCGTATCAGATATAACTATTCTAAAAAATTCTTCTAGCTGAGGAAGGTTATTTTTTAATGGTTTTTTTATTTTCATAGATCTCCTTTTTTTATCATTTTATAAGTCTATTCAAGACTAATATTATCTTTTAATTTTTTAAAAGTCAATTTTTAAAATTAAAAAAAGTACTATGTCGCTTTTGTCTCACATAAAAACATAGGAAGAATTTTAATAGATTCGAAAATTTAGTGAGAAAAATATGTAATATTATTGCTTTTTATTGATATTGTGGTATATATGATACTAACTTAAAAATAGCTTAAAAATAGGAACTTATTTTTTATACCAAAATAAAAAACACATTAGGAGAAATTATGTACTCACTATTAAAAAAATCAAAGCTGAGATGGAGCCAATCTTTATTTTTTACAGTCATTGAGGCTTTATCTTATATGATCATTCCATTAGTTCAAAAAAATATATTAGATGATATTGTAAATAAAGATTATTCTAAAATAAACAGGTTAATATTCTATATGTTAGCTCTATATTTTTTACACTATGTATTCCAAATAATAAGGTCTTATTACGATGCTTCACTTTCTACAACTATTAAAACAGAGTTTCAAAAAGATGTTTATAATAAAATGTTAAATTCTAACCTATCAAATATAACAAAAAATAAAGTGGGGAAACTGATGACAATTATGGAGAGTGACATCACCACAGTTTCTACATTTCTAAGTTCTACTTTAAAATTGTTCACTTATAATATAATAATAATAGTATTTTTATTAATAACAATGTTTAAACTCTCTATGGAAATAACTGCTATAATAGTTTTTTTATTTTTATTGATCTTTTACTTTAATACTTTTCATAGCAAAAAATATAAAAAATATAAAGTTCAAATTTTAAAAAATAAAGAAAAATTTTTAGAATTATTAAATCAATCGATATTATCATTAAAATTAATAAAATCTAATAACTTAAAAAAATATTTTTCAAAAAAAATGATAACTATAACGGAGGCAGAAAAAGAAATAAATGTTAAATCAATCGTGTTTTCAAATCTATTAGGAGCATTAACTAAATATACTTTAACAGGTGGAAGAGTAGTTATATTTTTTATAGGTATTTTAGGAATTAAATCTGGGAAATTAACAATCGGAAGTTTATTAGCCCTCCTCAGTTATTATGAATTTATGTATAACCCTGTATTGCAATTTCGAAAATTTTTAGAAGATAGAGTAAAAACAGAAGAATCCTATAAAAGAATAGAGAATATATTTATTAAAGATAAGAATTATTTTAGATCTATTGAAACCTTGGAGATCTTTAAATCTTTGGAATTCAAAAAAATTGGTTTTTCTTATGGAACTAAAGTTGTATATAAAGATTTTTCCTACAAAATAAATCATGGTGACAAGATAGCTATTGTAGGAGGAAATGGAAGAGGGAAAAGTACGTTAATAAATATTATTACAGGAATAGAAAAAATAGGCTCAGGAGAAATTATCTTAAACAACAGTAATTTTTATGACATAAATATAGAAGATTATAGAGATAAAATTTCAATACTTTTTCAGGAGAATAATTTATTTGATTTTAGTATAGAGGAAAATTTAAGATTAGGAAATGAAGATATAGATCTTAATGATATAATAGACATCTGTAAAAAATTAAATATTCATAATTTAATATCTTCCCTCCCTATGGGGTATCAGACTAGATTAAGCCATTTAGGTTCTAATTTTTCAGGGGGGGAAAAGAGGAAGATGCTTTTAGCTAGAACATTTTTAAAGAACTCTGATGTTTATATCTTTGATGAACTAACGAGTAATTTAGATGAAGAATCACAAATAAGGATACTAGATTTGGTATTAGATTTATTTAAAGATAAAACTATATTATTTATTACCCATAGTAAATATGAAATTTCAAAATTTAGTAAAATTCTTAACCTAAATAATTATTCTAATTTAGAATAAAAAAAATCACTACAATCTAAGCAATAAAAAATGCCAGTATTAAAACTGGCATTTTTTATTACTTTCTTACTATTACTGAAGAATCCAGATCAAAAGGATTGGTTCTGCAGGCAAGGGAAAATAAATAAGGGTAACTTTCTCTTAAATGATCTATATAGCTTACCCATTGATTTTTTAGTTCACCATAAACTCTATTCATATCTCCTGTGAGATGTTGATAATCCTCTTCAGGAAGGCCTACGAGAGTATCTCTATGCTTCAGCTCTTCAGTGAGGTGGAATACAGCCCACAAAAGGTCTGTAAAACTTTCATGCTCCAGTAAATTATTATTTTCAAGAAGCCTTAATAAAAAATCTTTTTTATTTTCTAAAAGAAATTTTAATTTTTTCCAGTCAATATCTTTATGATTGAATTGACTTTTATGTTCCTTTAGAAGTGTACACATATTTTTAAATTCTTCCTTGGAGGGATGATCCGTTATTTTAAATTTAGATTGTGACTTTACTATCTCCACATCCATATTTGCAATAATACTCAAAAGGTCTGTACCTATCTCACTGTAAAAAGTCCCTATAACCATATTCAATTTTTCCATCCGTTCTTTTTTTTCCCTGTTATCAAGAATTTTATGAATAATCAATGTAACCAATAAAACCTCAATAAACAAAAAAGCAATATCTTCTATTAAAAATACCAAGATATGATGTATATCTCTAAATAAAAAATATTCCAGAAGATAAAAAGAAGCTGACATCATTATCAGTAACAAGCCCATATAGATTTTCCAATTTACTTTTTTCATTTTCGCCACCTTTGTTAAATAATTTTTTAATCAATAGCTTTTAAAATTTATTTTCTTCTTTTACAGAAATCGCCATTTCACTAAAAGATATATCATTTTTTAAGCTTTATCCAAGAGTAATTTTAGCTTTAAATCTTTAAAAAGTCAATTTTTTTAAAGTTTTAATGCCTTCTAAGAGGTTATGCAAAAATAATTGGTATCTTTGTAAAGATTTTTTTTGCTTTTTAAAGATTGATGGTGTATAATTCTGTATACTAAATTTCACTTAACAAACGAAGAGTGAAATTTTAATACAAAACATAAACATAATAGGGGATGAAAAAATGAAGAATATCAAAAGAAAAATCTTAATTACCGCAGTTTTATCTTTATCTTTAATGGCATGTACTCCAGCTCAAAATAAATCAAATAAGGTATCAAAAGACCAAATAGTTCAAGTAGTCAATTTTGATAACCAAAGAAAAATAGACGAATTAGTTCAAACAGGTATTTATTATTACTGGAATGGAGGAGATCTAAAGAAGGTAGAACAAGAGTTCTTTAAAGGGATCACTCTTAAAGGAAAATATGATGTTGTTGAAAATTCTTTTAAAGAGGCAAGCAACTTAGATCCATATAGGTTAGACTTAAGATTCTCTATCGCCTCTACTCAAGTTATACAAGGGAAGATAGCTGAAGCTTTAGAAACATATAAAGGAATTTTAAACATTGAACCAAATAATTTTGATGCTAATATATTGTTTGCAGCATATTCTAGAATAAATGGAGATACTTTATCTTATGATAATACTTTAAAATTCTTGAGCACGATTGAACCTGAAAAGACTGCAAAATATGTAGCTAGTTTTGAAAGAACAGAGAACTTTTTAAAAACAGATATAAAAACAGACGCATACAAGGTAAAAACTCCTAATCACACAATAGTTACTTTAGGATATGCTCTGGCAAATGACGGTACTATGAGACCTACTCTGATAAAAAGATTAGACCAAACATTGGCTATGGCCAAATTAAATCCTAACTCAACTATAATTGTAAGTGGAGGAGTTCCTAAGCAGGGAGTTACTGAAGGACATTTAATGAAGGAATGGTTAGTTGAAAATGGAATAGATGCATCTAGAGTATTTATAGATGATAAAGCTAAAGATACAGTAGGAAATGCTGTATACTCTACTGAGATAATGAAAAAATTAAACACTAAAAATGTAACATTGATTTCTAGTGCTAGTCATATTAGAAGAGGATTATCAGTGTATAAAGAAGTTTCTGTTAGAGAAAACTTAGATATTAACTTTGATAACTTAGTATACCTAGACTATGATTCTGTAGAAGAAGCAATGAAAGTGTCATCTAAAGAATATATGGTAGTTTACAGAGACACATTAAGAGGTTCTGGATTATGGAACTATCCAGGAATACAAAGATAAGATATTTAAAGCATCACGAAAAATTCGTGATGTTTTTTTATTTTTAGCTAAAGATCTAAAATATAATCATTTTTTTTAATTATATTCATAAAAAGTATACCCATATATAAATTTAATAATCATCTTCGTAACAGTCGTCGTCATCTTCATCATTAATTTTTAAGCCGTATAGACTAACTAAACCATATTGTTCAAGAAGCTCATCTTTCATCTCTTCTATTTCAAGCCATTCACAGGTGTATATTTCTTTTTTTATTTCATAGAGTTCAACAAATTTTTTAAAATCTTTTGACTCCATAATCATCTGTAATTCTTTTAAATCCATACTTTTTCCTCCTTTTATAAATTCATTAAAAAATCTATCTCCTTTAATTATTAAAGAAATCAGAATATTTTAGGAGAACTTTTTTTCTTAATCGAAATTATAATACTATATTTAAATATATTAATCAATCAAAATTTTATAACTTTTGAAACATATTTTTTTGTATGGAATATAAACAAATAAACTCGTAATTACTTGAAGTCATGTAGACCAAACTTTATCATTTGTTTGATATAAAAAGCCTGATTTTAAATTATTTCATTTTTAATAATAAAATCTATAAAATTTCTGTTAAATAAAAATAACTATTACAAAATTTTCGTAATAGTTATTCTAGAACTTTCAAAAATATAATTATTTAAATTTTTTTGACTTGTCGTCTTGCATAAAACATCAAGAATAAGCTTACACTCCATGCATTAATAAATACACAAATCCATATAAATCTTATAGGTAATTGAAAAACAAAAGTTACTAAAGTATATAGTGTTAAAGGCATAAAAAATTGTCTAACTAAGGTAGCATACATTGGAACTTTTGGTAACTTAATAGCTTGTAATGTATTGATACTGCTAGATAAAACTGCATATGCAGGAATAGTAAATACTTCTATATTTAGATATTCTATTGTTAATCTAATAATATTCTTGTTGTTGGTAAATAACGATATTAAACTTAATTTTATTATAAAAACTATTATAGAACCAAGTGTTAGTAACCCTACACTCAATATAAATCCTTTTTTAAAAGTTTCATAGACTCTGTCATATTTTTCGGCACCTCTATTTTGTGCAATAATCGCCATCATAGCGATATATATTCCTGATGCAGGTAACATGACTATTTGCTCTACTCTATATCCTATTCCAAGAGCAGCTGTGGCATTACTTCCTCCTATATATGAAACGAAATAATTTAATATAAATATACCTGTAGTAACAGTTATCATATTAAGCATAGCAGGTAGACCTTGTTTTAGAAGTTCTTTTATAATGTTATAATCAAATTTAAATTCTCCTTTTTCTCTTTGACAATGGAATAATGGAGATTCTATTAATTTTATGACTATATATATAGTTTGAAATAATTGAATTAGTATTGTAGCAAGAGCTATTCCAGCAGTTCCCATATTTGGGAATATATCCAAACTTTCTGAAAAATATATTCCTGTATTCATATTTCCAAAAGTTACTGTTGAAAATATTTTTTTTAATGCTAATTCTATAAAATATAAAGGATTTTTCCCCAAGAATAATGGATCTAATATTATATTTAAGAAGAAACCTATAATAAGGATATTTCTATAAGGTTTTGTTTGTCCTTGAGCTGATAAAACAGAATTAGCGACACCTGAGATAGTAAAAGTAAATATTCCTATATATATAACTCTAATATAACTAAGAGAATAAGGTAAAACTTCCTCTGAAACTTTTAAAAATCTTAAAATTCCTGGAAGCATTGGATATAAAATAACAACACTTAAAATTGACATTATTGTTGCTAATATAAATGAATTGTATGTTATCTCTCTTGCATTTTTATTCTCTTTAGCACCTATTGCATTACCTACAAGAGTAGTTGTCCCTGCTCCTAACCCTATAGAAATAGATAAGAGCAATAAAAAAAGTGGGAAAGTTATAGATACCCCTGCTAAACCTTCTCCAGCAGTTCCAACTTTTCCTGCAAAAATAGTGTCTACAACATTATAAAGTGTTGTAAACAACGACCCTATAGATGCTGGGATAGCTATTTTCTTTATTAAACCATAAATATCATCTTCTAATATATTGTATGTTGACATCTCTCCCTCCTTTTTACTTGATTCTTTAAATATACAATTTATATTATTTTTACCCTTTAAAAACAATTTACTTAAAGAAGGAGAGTTTCAAGGAAGTGGCGCACCTAATAGGTTTTATTTTAACGTAATTCTATTCATTAAACCCCTATTTTTATTGAGGTTTAATATCAATATTTTACGCGTTTTTTTGAGAATAATATTTTTTGTCCCCAAACTGTCCCCACGGAATCACTATTTTTGGTAGATAATTTGACTTAATTCCTAACTCTAAAGTAATTAAAAAAGATCCTAAAAAAATTAGGATCTTTTATTATTTTCTTAAGGGTTTAGTAGTACCTAGGTAAGTGCCGTTTTTGACCTCTAAGTTAGAGGAGTATAATTCTGGTAAAAAAATAATATAGGCAAAATAAAAAGTATAAACCAGATATAATCTTCATAAAAGAATATGTGATAATAGATTTTCTTTATCCAAGAAATCCTTTTTAATGACTCAATTTCTTGAGGATCTTCTTTTATTGAAAAATATCTATCTCTAGGAATGTGATTTTCGCTTAATTTTAATTCTTCTAAATACTCATTTTCTATTTTTTTTATTCTTTGAAAATGAGTATTAAAATTTAAGTGTGAGAGTTCGATATACATACTTTGAAGTTTAATATAATGAAACTTTAAAGAGAGAGCTCTTTCTTTATAGTTTTGAGTGTTGGAATATAAAGAAATCATAGTTACAGATACAGATAAAAAAACCATTAATAGATTATAATTAGCTGTTCCTATGTTTTTCTTTAACCCTAAAATAGCTAAACCTATTAAACATAAGGAATAAATAAAATTGATATAGTTCCAACATTTATTTTTTTTCAGTAATCGTTCAGATAAGTTTATCCTACATTTTCTAGTTATATATATATTTCTTTTTAAATTGTTATAATATCCTTGTTTCACTTATTCCTCCTATAAATATGATATACCTTGAAGATCTCTTTCCATTTCTTTTTTTAATGATTTTTCATATTTTTTAAATTCATATTTAATGTCATCTTCACTAAATTTTTCAACTTTCCCACCTAAACTTTTAATTAAAATCTCTTTTTTTTCTTCAGTAGTATACTTGCTAAAATTAGGGATATATTTTGTTTTATCTCTATTATAGAGTATTTCATGAAAACTTTTTGAAAATTTTCTTATATTTTTTGTTTCGAGATCATGACGTTTAAATAACTTAATTACTAAGTTATCTAATTTATATAGGATAGTTAAATCTTCTAATTGAGAAAAAAAGAAAAGCCAACCATATTTTTCTTCATTTTCACTTATAAATCCTGTTATTTTAAAGTTGAATTTATCAACAAAATCAAAAAACTTTTTATCTTTTTTTAATTTATAGTCATTTAGTAAATTTTCTAAACGGTTTTCCATTTTATTTATTGTAGTTGATCTAATTGTAAATAATTTACCAGTATATACATATCCAAGATATGAAAAACCATCTTTTATAAGACCAAACGAACTTTTAGCACTACCATTTTCTATTGGATGAACTTTTAATTTATAATCAATTTGTAATTCTTCAATAATAGAATTACAAATTGTTTTAACGTTTTCTTTGTTACAAAAAATAAATATATCATCGACATATCTAAAATACTTATATTCTTTATTATTTAAATGTTTTTTATCAAAATTTTTTAAATAAATAGTAGATAAAACATTTGAGATTGGTAGTCCTTGTGGAATACCTAAGGTATTTTTAATTTTACATTTAGTCCCAATTGAACAAGTTCCAGTGGTAATAGATTTATTTATTAAAGTTAATATTTCTTTTTTTCGAATATTTTTACCAAGTATTTTAAATAATTTTTTATGATTTATTGTGCCATAGTAATTCTCTAAATCCAACTTAATAAAACTGTCATATTTATTTGTTTCTAACGTCTTTTTAATATCATATATATATGTTTGTACCAAACTAGTCTTTATTTCATTTTTAAATAATTCCTGCAAAACTTCTTTCAATGCGACTAGGGTTATTTTATCTCTAATTGTGCATATTGAAACCTCTCTTGGGTTACTTTTTTTCCCTTTTAAAATTAACTTTTGTCTATAAGTGGTAAAGTTATAACTATTATTAAAAACTTTTTTGCTAATAAGAATTGTTTCATCCATTAGCTTACCTTTAAAAATTCGGTGATTTATTTTATCATTCCCTACTGCAGCTTTATATTGGACATTTTCAGTGTATATTCTAAGTAAGTTACTTTTCTTAAAAATATTGTTGAATAGTTGATAAGCTTTCATTTTTTTTACTCCTTAGAAGCTTACTAAGGTGCAAGGTAAGGAATCTTCTAAGCTTTTAAGCCGAGAAGTCTTTTAGAAAGAGGTTAGACCTCGTTGGTTAGATTACTTTCGTATGAAAGTCTCATTGAAATTTAATTCAAAGATAGTAAGCTTCTATTTAATAGAATATCATATCCAAGTATTATATATCAATATATATTTCCTTAATAAATAGTATATAAATAAATTTTTAAAAATAAATTCGACTTTTCGGAACTCATAAACTACAATTAGATTGTGGAACTCAAAAAGGAGGTTTTATGAAAAAAATAGGAAGACCAAAAGTTGAATCACCTAAAAACATCGATATAAAAGTTAGAATCGATGAAGAAACTAACAAAAAACTTTTAGAGTATTGTAAAGACCTCGGCAGTGGTTTAAAATTCTAACTGCTTCTTTTTCAACTGAGTTTTGTTTTAAATTTAAAGTAGTCATATTTCTAGGTCTATTCCATTCGTTATTCTCTATATTAGCGTGTTCTTTCATAATAAAACTCCTAATTCTAATTTTTTATTTCCTTTTTGTTCCTACTTCAATAATCATTTGTACCGTTCTATTAAGAGGTTCTTTTACATTTATAGATGTTTCAATTAATAATGTATTTGAAGATGATATGAATATTTTTTCTTTTGGGATACCTATTTTCATCAATTTTTTTTGGACGTTTTCCCCTCTTTCACTACTAATTTTTCTATTCATTTGATTTGTACCTGTTGTATCTGTGTAAGGTATGACTATTACTGACTTTATTTCTTTAGTAAATTCTTGTAATTTTTCTAATTTTTTTTCCCCTGAAATGGAAAGCTCACTCTCTCCTAAGTTAAAATATATCAAAGTTTTTTCAAAATTCGAATTAAAATCATTATTTTTTCTATATTTAATGTTACTATTTGCATTTATATTATTGACTGATTTATTCTGTGGAGAGTAAGTCAACATAAATATTGAAATAAGTGCCATACATAAATATTGAATCCAAAATCTCCAGCTCCTCAGTTTAATTAAAAAAATATAATCTTCTCTTTGGATAGCCTCTACATTTGTAGAAATGCCATTACTTGGAAAGCTTAGACTATCGCTACCTACTAAATAATCATTAATACCTTTTTCAACTTCAATAGATTTTTTTATATATTTATACTGCAACGTTTTCATTCCACAATCAATAAAGAAAAACATCACAACTATTAAAATAGAAAATAAATAGATAATTGCATCTGAATTTTTATATCCATAAGCTATAACAGTTGACCAAAAACCGATTCCTAGAGTCTTTATTTTCCAACTATTTTCACCAAAGCCTTTCGCTAAATTTTGGTACATCTTCCAAGCTTCTATAAGGATTTCTTTTTGTTTGTCTTTCATCTTATATATTCCAATAATTCAAGATGAGTTGATTCATCTAATTCTAAAATTGCTTTTATTAATCTTTTTAAGTGCATGTCGATAAAATCCTCTAATTCTGAGGCATGACTCATATAGCTTTTACTAAATGTTCCATCATACTCTCCTAATAATTTTTCTAAAGCATTTAATATTTTTTTTTCACTCTCATCAAATTCAGACTTTGAACAATTTATTCTAATTCTTCTGTTTGTTGTCCCTGTTGGAAGAGTCTCTGAAAAAAATTTCTTAAACAATTGTTCTTGTAAAGAATCAACTATAACCTTTACAATTTTTCGATTCTTTTTTTCTCCTTTAAAAATTTCTAGTAATCTTTCACACATTATTTCACTTAACATTATTTATCATCTCCATTTTATTTTTAAAATATTCAATTACATCTTTTGCTAATTCTTGCGATAAAAAATCTATTTTATTATCTTTCGAATTTATCCCTCTTTCAAACTTGTTGTATGAATAATAGAGTAATTCATAATATTTCTCACCCAATACTTGGTTGAAAGCCTTTCTTTTGTTGAATTCAAAATTTCCTTGATGTGCTAATAAAAAAATAGAAAAATTCTTTAATAAAGTAAAAAGATTTGAATAAAAAGACAAAAATGTAGAGCCATAAATGTCAACTTCTAATATCTTTTGGAGTATTATTTTTATCTTTTCAACCTCTTCACCATAAGTATCTTTAAAATTAAATTTTTCTACTAAAAAATTCCAATTTTTTTCAGATCCATTTAGTAATAAGCCCTCTTTGAGGATATGATAAATAAACAGACTTCCTTTTTCATAAAGAGAACTAAACTCTTCTATACTATAGTCGATATAACTAATTGGTCCCTTAGGCCATTTCACATCTTTTTCTATTAACATTTCTGTTCCTATTCGACATATATCTATATCGCTATTTTCATTTTCTTCGTTCTTAGCTACAGAACCTATCAATATTACATACATAAATCCTCCTAATTAACTTCATATTTTTTATTACTTTAGTTTCTCAATGTGTAATTTATTTACTATTTTAAATTGTTTTAGAATTAATTCCCTTAGAGTATACTACATAAATATAAAAATACTACCCTTAACTTTCAACCTTTTATGTGTTAAAACTCCTATAGGAGGTGTTTTTTATGACACAATACAAAAAATACTTAGAAAACAACTATACCAAAGCTACTGTAGAGACTTATTTTAAAGGGATAAATAGATCTATTATAGATGAATTTAAAATATATTTGATGGAGGAAAGAAAGGTATCTATTGGATACAAAAAGAAAAACACACTAATTTTAGAGTAAAATAAGGCCACTCACGCTACCTTTAAGGCTATTTCTAACCCCCTTAAGGCCACTCAGTGGCCTTATCCATTTTCTCCCCTTCAATCCCAATGATACCAACGGATTAAAGACCTTCTTATTTAACGAATTTCAACGCTACCCATGTAATCATAAGGGGAAGTTTTTAGGAGAGCTTAGAAGGGAAATTAGAGAGTATTTTTGTATTTTTCTTATTTCTAATGTTCATTACTTGAGAGAAGAAAAAAATGACAGAGTGTTAGCTTATCTATCATATATTTAATAAGAAAAGTCTATCAATTAAGATAGACTTTTCTTTTGAGGATTTAAATTAATATAGTGGGAGTTCAAGCACTGTAGTAAGTGCCATTTTTGATCTCTAAATTTAGATATTAGATAACCTATTTATTCAAGAGAAAATGCCAATTGTAAAAGCCTGTACCCCAAAAGAAAAGAAATAATTTTTGTGATGCAGCAAAGAAAAAATAAATAAATTAATAACACTCTAAAATGTTATAAAATATATTTTATTGTGCTATACTTAATATTAAAAATAAGTATAGAGGAGTGATTTTATGATTATAAGAGAAGTATTACTAGAAGATGCAGAAAGATATCTTCAAATGCTCAAAATTTTAGATGAGCAAACAAATTTTTTGATGTTCGAACCGGGCGAAAGAAAAACTACCCTAGAAGATCAAAAAAATATTATTAAATATAATATTGAAAATGAAATCCCTATGTTTTTAATGGAAGTAGAAGGTAAAATTGTTGGATTTTTGAAAGGGGTGAGATACAAATGTAATAGAATGAATTATAATCTACATATTGCTTTAGGTATCCTAAATTCCCATAGAGGAAAAGGCGGGGGAAAAGCATTAATGAATAAAGTGGACCAGTGGTCTCAGAATAAAAATATTAAAAGAATTGAATTAACTGTAGTTTGTGATAATGAAAAAGCGGTAAACTTATATAAGTCTATGGGATTTGAAATTGAAGGTATTAAAAGGTCATCTTTCAGATTAGACGGTGAATTTGTCGATCAATACTATATGGGAAAAGTATATTAAAAATCAAAAGTGGGAAAAGAAAAAGGATCAACTACAACTTTAAAAGTTTGTAGGTGATCCTTTTCCCGTATTCCAATCGCTTAAAATATAACATAGACTTTATTTTAATTTTAACACCTTTCCTCTGTCCAATAAATAGATATCACCAAAAAATTGCAAACCTGAAGTTATTTTTATTGCACTGTTGTCAGTTATACCAAAAATTAAATTCTCACTGGATAATTTAAATAATTTTTCATTAAAATGACTCTCAATTGGTTCAAAATGAGGAATGACGGTAATTGGACTAATTCCTAATCCATCATATATCCTATCAGCACTGTCTAAATTATCTTTAAACACCATAGATGTTCCACCTAAATTAATAGCTCCAGCAGACAAGCCCATTAAGGTACCAATAAATTCATCCAGTGCTTTCTCCAATTGATATTCCTTGATAAATTTAAATTGATTTAATGTATCGCCACCACTTAAAAAAATAACAGTAGCACTTTTTATTATTTTTTTAGCTTCCTCAGAAGAATACCTTCTATCCAATAAAGTAGAGATTTTAAAATCAATTCCAATACTTTCAAATAAGTTCTTAGTTAGATCAAAATATTTTTCACTTATATTAATGTCTTCAGGAACAGTCGGGATAAAAACAAAGCTATCTATATTTATATCATCTTTCAAATTTCTTTCTATATCTTTTGGAAAATTGTTGTTAAAATTACTGAATAAATAAATGGTCATCATAGTTACACCTCTTTATTAATTGTTACCCAATACCTTTTAGTTTCTTTAATCAACTTTTTCCCCATCTTTATAATTCATTTTCAGTTTAACTTCTCCATTTTTATTATAGGTAATTGATTCTCCGTCTCTTTCTCCGCCTTTATAGTTTGTTTTAAATTTTATTTCTCCGCCTTTATAATAAGTGAGCCATTCTCCATCTTTTTTCCCATTTTTATAATTTCCTTTAAACATAACCTTTCCGTTTTCACAGTATCCAATAACTTCTGCATTTTTTAATTTATTTTTAAAATGTCTCTCAGGTTCAATACTTCGTTCATATGATTGATTTTGATCAATTGATTTTCTATAACTAATTAAACTTATTTTAATCACTGATATCAATAATAACAGCAGTAATAGTATTTTTTTCATGGTTTCCCCCTCTTTATTTATAGTTTAATTTAAAGTATGCTCATATACTTTATACTACAAACCCTAAATAATATCAAGATTACCTTAATAAACTATAGGTAAATAAGCCATGTTTTTAATCTTATTTTCATTTATTTAAGAGAAATTTTAACGAATGGATGATTTGATCAGGAAGAAATTGCATCTAAGAACCTTACGAAAAAACTTAGGAGGGAAGTGAAAAGGTATTTTTTTAATTTATTATTTCTAATATTTCTTCTAGAAAGAAAGAGAAGGGAGAGTTTCTAAAGATTCCATCTTTAATACGGGTCTCTTTTCTCTTGAAAGAAAATGAGACGTAAAAGTTCAAGAAGTTTCTAATGGTCTTAATGAGTAATACACAATCGTTGTTGTAGAAACAGTACAGCTGAAGTACAACGACTATAAACTTCAAAATTAAAAATTAAAAACAGGTACTAGTCTACGTCAAAAATAATTAAATTCTTTTTTAGATGTTATTCTACTCCTCAGTAAATATCTTTACGAGTTTCGTCGTACTCACCATGTCCGTCAGGCACCCCACTAAGAAACGGGGATCCATGGCCTCACTCTATAACATCAAATGGTTATTGCTTCGTCTTCTCTATTTGAGAGAAGTCAGAATGAGGAAGTATAAGATTTTTTGCTTTTCTTTGGTTCATTTCTTTTGCTGCATTTTTATTTTTTTCTAATGTTATTAGAGAAAAATAAAATATTCGCATATCTGAAATGAACTCCGTTAAGGGTGACACCCTTAGGTTTAATTTTTTGTTCTATCCACGAGTATTTAATTTATTTCTATTTAGAAAAAATTAAGATGTAGAAGAAAATGAGACGTAAAAGTTCAAGAAGTTTCTAATGGTCTTAATGAGTAATACACAATCGTTGTTGTAGAAACAGTACAGCTGAAGTACAACGACTATAAACTTCAAAATTAAAAATTAAAAACAGGTACTAGTCTACGTCAAAAATAATTAAATTCTTTTTTTAGATGTTATTCTACTCCTCAGTAAATATCTTTACGAGTTTCGTCGTACTCACCATGTCCGTCAGGCACCCCACTAAGAAACGGGGATCCATGGCCTCACTCTATAACATCAAATGGTTATTGCTTCGTCTTCTCTATTTGAGAGAAGTCAGAATGAGGAAGTATAAGATTTTTTGCTTTTCTTTGGTTCGTTTCTTTTGCTGCATTTTTATTTTTTTCTAATGTTATTAGAGAAAAATAAAATATTCGCATATCTGAAATGAACTCCGTTAAGGGTGACACCCTTAGGTTTAATTTTTTGTTCTATCCACGAGTATTTAACTTATTTCAATTTAGAAAAAATTAAGATAAAAAATTTAACCTACACTAATTCCATTGCCATTACGTACGCTTTCTTTACTTTATCCCCCAGTGTTACATCGGTTTCTTTTATTGTTTTATAACCCAGGTTCTCCCAAAATTTTAATCCCTTGATATTTTCTTTGACAACACCTAGTGTAAGTGACTTTCCACTGTCCTTTAATACCATTTCAATTAAAGCATTATGAACCAATTTTCCAATTCCCTTATTCCTATCTTTTTTCTTCAAAAGAAATAACCCAATGATCCATTGATCTATTACAGGGTAATCCTTTATAAGATCTATTACCCCTATCAGCTCCTCCTTATAATAGACTCCTAATACAAACTTATCTTTGTATTCTTTCTCCGGAGGCAGAGCAGTCAATATTTCCTCTGTATCTTCTGTTGTGTGAATGGCACCATTAACCATTAAAAAATAATCCTCGCATTCATTGCACAGCTGATCGATAGATCCCATATCATCTAAATCCAGAGATACAATTTTTATATTTTCATCTACTATTTTTTCCATATTTTTATCCCCCTTTATCCAAGTACTTCTGTTTTTTATTAACTCAAATTTATTTCCATCCCTAATTTAAGAGATAAATATTGTTTTTGTTGTCGATTTCTTTGCCCTATAGAGATTTTTATCTAACTGCATAAAATAGCCCCTTAAGTCTTTTTTTGAATCTAACTCCAATATCCCAATACTGATCCCGACCTTCCCACCAAAATCATTGTAATAAATATCTAAGTTAGAGACCTCATCTACAACTTTTTCAGCTAATTCCAGCGCTTCTTCTTTAGAGGTTTTAGTAATTCCACAGAGAAATTCATCTCCCCCATACCTTCCGATCTCTCCTCTGTTAAAAAATAATCTTTTCAAAATTTCAGCCACCTTCATAAGAACTTCATCCCCTACAAAATGACCGAAGTTATCATTGACACCTTTAAAATTATTCAGATCCATCAGGTAGAGGAAAACTTTTTCACCTTTTAAAATAGATTTTTTATAGATCTTATCAAAGGATTCATAAAAAAATCTCCTATTATAAATCCCAGTAAGGTCATCGTATTTAGAATACTTCTCTAAAATTTTATTTGCCATTAATATTTTTTTATTTTGAAGAGTGTTATTGAGAGCAATACTCATAAAAGGAATTAGCTCCCTGCATACCTCTATCTGCTCTATTGAAAAGGTATCCCTTTCATATATCTGAAAAGTAAATGCTCCAATTGCATCTTTTTCTATTATCAAAGGTGTAAAATAAGTCGCTGTTGGAATTCTTCCTATAAAAACTGCAGGCCCTTCCCTTGTGTGTTTTTCATAGATATATTCTTTTTTATCTAAAACTGCCTTTAATAATTTACTCGCACTACCTTCACTATAAAGGATCTCTTCAAAGTCTAATCGTTCATTTTTCTCAAAGAAAAAACAATCAGATATTCTTTTTTCTTTAGGATAATTAACTGCTATCCCAATAGTACATTCACCATAACTATCTCTCAAAAAATTATATACTATTTTTGACATCTCCTCTATTGAGCTGGTAGAAACCAAAGCTTTTGCAATTTCCTTTATAAAATAAAGGATATCTTTTTCCCTTATCAATTTATGACATTCTTCTTTAGTTTCTCTATTTTCTGATAAAGTAATAGTTTTATTATTATTTTTAACAACTTTGTTCATTTTTTTCAAAACCATAATAATTTCTCCTTTTCCATCATAAAACCAATAGAGTGCTATTTTAATTTCTGAATTGTAAATTTAAATTATAAAATTTATTTTGGTGTAAAATATCCTAGTAATTTCTTTAATATATAATTTCATTTTCACTCTTAATTATTATTTTTCTAATTCCGCTTCTACTTCTTTTACCTCATCTTTCGGCATTATCCTATTGAATACCAACGTAAATATTACTGCAAAGACTATTCGTCCCCAGAATATCCCTATCATCTTAGCTCCCAAAGGAATCATCAAAAGTGTGTCCTCTATAAGGGCGTGGCACAAACTCATAAATACAGCCACTAAGAATAGATCTCTCCTGTTATAGTTACCTTCCCTTGTTTCTTTTATGATGAGTCCACTGCCATAACTGATTCCCATAGTAAGACCAACAATACAAGTCAATGAGAGTCCTGGATCAATTCCCAGAAAAGACATCACTGGAGAGAACTTATCATTTATCCAATCTATAACTCCTATTTTTTTTAATCCCTCCATGAGAGCCAAAAGAATAAATATAATGATAAATATTGTTATATATTTTTTTAGTTCTCCCAATATCCAGCTCGTAATTCCTGAATTTGATTCCTTTATTGTAAACTTAAAGACTGCTGTTTCTTGGTAGATATTAAAAAACTTAAACAATAAATTTAAACATCCTCCCGCTATCACAGCACACAACACTCTAATACTCAAAATTTTCCAGGGTTTTGCTCCTGTTTCCGAGATAACCTTTAGCTCTACTGGAAGGGAGTGAGCAAATAAAATTATACTAGCCACTATAGTTATCTCTGCCACTGTGAATGTATTATTTTGTGCCATGGTAAATAATACCAATATCCCACCATATATATTGGTTATCATGGCTGTTGCCCATACAATTCCCATCTCTCCGCTGAGTCCCATTATTTTCATTAATGGAGACAAAGTTTTAGAAAGGATATCTATTATTCCAAAATTACTTCCGACCTTTACTAAGATACTTATAGGCAGCATTATCTTCAAAAGCTTTAAGCTTATCCTTGCACTTTCTTTTAATAATTTCATTTTTTTCTCCTCCACGACTAATTTCTTTTCTATATATATTTTTACTTTTATAGATTAATTTTTTTTACAAACATATTTAATAAAAATTTGAATTTAGTATAATTATATGTCATTATAAAACATTAGTAAAATAAATTATATCATTTTAAACATATTAATTTAATCGGAGGTTAAATCATTGATAAAAGAAGCATGCGTTGGGAATTTTATAGAAGCTAAAAAAGCAGAGATCGCTGGTGCTGAGAGAATAGAACTTTGCGAAAATCTATCTGAGGGAGGAACAACTCCTTCCTATGGAACGGTAAAAAAAGTATTAGAGGAAATAAAGATTCCTGTCCTTGTTATGATAAGACCCAGAGGAGGAGACTTTTGTTATACCTCTTCCGAAATTGATATTATGATTGAAGATATCAGATTGTTTAAAAAATTAGGTATAAAGGGAATTGTTTTAGGCGTTTTGACTAAAGATAACAAGATCGACTATCCCATTTTAAAAAGACTTTTAAAAGAGACTAAAGGAATGGAGGTAACCTTTCATAAGGCAATCGATGATATTTTAAACCCTGCAGATGAAATAGAGAAACTGATAGAATTAGGAATAGACAGAATCCTCTCCTCTGGAGGAGCCACAACAGCTCTCGAAGGAAAAGAAACTTTAAATCAAATGATTCATGAAGCCTCTGGACAGATTAAAATTGTAGTTGCAGGAGGAGTAACTAGGGAAAATTTTGAAGAGGTAAGATCAAAAATACCATCTACTGAATTTCATGGTAAAAAAATCGTAGGAGATTTAAATAAATAAAATTAAGTTGATATAAATAAAAATTTAAGCTATATTACTATTGTTATAGATAGAAAAAATGTTTTAAGAGGAGTGAAATCTATGGAGGCTAGAAAAATGGATCTTTCTGTATTAGGTATTATGATTTTTTTTACAATAGTAGACCTATTCATTACAACAATTGAGCCCTCAATATCTTCTGCTGCTTCCTTTAATATATTGGAACTCTTCAAAGGATTTGGAAGTATTATAGTTATAATTAAGTTTGCCAGAGATCCTAATTATAAGTTTGGTTATTTATTAAGTGCTCTTTTTACAATAGTTATTTTAAATTTTTTGATATTTACTTTCATTGATTTTTATTTTAAAATACCAAATTTATTTTGGACAATATCCGTTCAAGGGATCATTAATGCTTTACTCTATTCATATATCTATCAATATTTTAAAAAGTATTCCTATGAATCTATGAAGGAGTTAGGAGTTTTTAAGGATTAAAAAAGTTTGGCGAAAGATTGATATGAGTTGTTTGAGTGGGATTTATTTCTTCTTTTTGATGAAATTCAAAAAAAATAATATTTTACGACAATTGTCGGCAATATAATTTTATTAAATGTTAGAATAACTAATATAATTTTATGCAGTTATTCCAACATCTAACAGGAGGAAAAATGGGTATCAAAGTAAAATACAAAATCATATTAAAAAAGAATCGCAAAAATAAATACCAACTAAAAATAAAGGATGAAACAAAACCAATAAAAGTTTGGAGCTCTCTTTCAGATGCAGAGAAGTTAAGCATGATTTGTCAGCTTTTTTAAAAAAAATTCTAATTTTTTAATAGTCTTTTAATTTTTTATTATAACTATCAAATTTATTTAAATTTTTTATAGAAATGACACCTCTATCTTTTTTTATTATATCCATTTTTTCTAATTTTTTTAGTATCCTCTGGAGGTTTCTAATATTCATATTGAGACCTTTAGCTAAATATTTAGTACTGGGTGTTTTAACCGTTTTTAACTGATCTAAAACTTTAATTATAAACTCCTCATCAGAATTCAGAATTTTTCCTAAATAATGACTACTTTCTTTTTCCTTTTCTTCAACAATCATAACAATGAGTTTTCTTAAAATTTTATCTTTGTTATCTATTTTTAAACTTATCAATTTAAAAAAGGGAAGATAAGCAACCTCAGAATTTTCCAATACATGTATTTCCGTTCCAAATTTTTTTTCAAGCTCATTTTTATTTTTTTCAAAAAAGCATTCCCCTACCCCTATAATATCTCCCGGAGTGAGATATCTGTAAAATTCTTTTCCACCTTTACTATAGGATACCAATTCAAGAGTTCCTTTTAACACATAGAAAGCTCCTAACTTATTATAGGGTATGTCTATTATAATCTCTCCTTCTTTAATTTTTTTTACATTTATTAAATTTTCAAATTCGGTCCCTATAAGTTCTTTTAAATTCAATTTTGAAAGTGTCTTTGATATTACCATTATTTTAACTCCTTACAATCAAGTTATAGTTATCTCTTTGAATAATTTTATAGTAATTAGGATAAAAAATCAATTCATTAATAATAAAAGAACATATTAATTTCTTATAAAAATAAAAATCAGGAGTATTTTCTCCTGATTTTTATTTTTATATTTTTTTACTTATCCATATGAATATCCATTTGCGGATATGGAATGGAAATTCCTGCTTTATCAAATTCAACTTTTGCCATTTTCATAGACTGAAAATATACAGTCCAATAATCTGGGGTATTACACCAAACACGGTATACAATATTTACCGATGAATCAGCATACTCTATTATTTCCACAAAAACATCTGAATTTTTTAAGATTTTTTCCTGGGATTTTGCTATTTCAACTAATACTGCCTTTGCTCTATCCAGATCGTCATTATATCCCACACCAAAGGTAATATCTACCCTTCTTGTTGAGTTTTTAGAGTAGTTGATAAGAGTTTCATTAGATAATTTACCATTTGGAATAACGATTCTCTTGTTATCTAGTGTATTTAAAAGCGTGGCAAAAATTTGAATTTCTACTACGGTCCCATTTACTCCATTGGCTTCTATGAAATCACCAATTTTATAAGGTTTAAATAGGATAATTAATACTCCCCCTGCAAAGTTAGCTAAACTTCCTTGAAGGGCAAAACCAACTGCTAAAGAAGCCGCACCTAACACTGCAACAAAAGAAGCTGTTTGAATACCTAAAGTTGAAATTATGACAATAAATAAAAAAGTATATAAAAGTGTATTAACAATAGAATGTAAGAATTTTCTCAGAGTTATCTCTGTTTTCGTAATCTCCATTTTTTTATCCACTAACAACATTAATTTACTGATAACAAACTTCCCTATAATCCATATTATGACAGCGTATAGAAGTTTAAGACCATAATCTACAAAAAGTTTTGATAGATAGTCAAAATCTATATTTTTCATGATGTACCTCCTAAAATAAATTTAATACAGACTATTATAACAGAGAATCCAGGCAAAAATTAAGTTTTTTTTTTATATATCTATATTTCTTAATTCAATTTACCATCATTGTAATTTTTTTCCACAAAGTTTTAATATGAACCAATTCTTTCTTTTATAGTCTCTACCTTATATTATTTTAATTTAATCTCCATTAATATATTTTAATTAGTGTTTTAATCAATAATAAGTTAATATTATATATATATAATATATTAAATGATTTTATAATTTTAAAATAAAGAGGGGGCTTAAATTTTGAAAGGATATGCTATTTTAGAAGAAAAGGAAAATTTAAAACTACTTTGCTTTAGAGGCGGGTTTTCTATAAAACAAATATTAAATTCCAATAATAATTTCTCAGGGGGAAATCTTACCGATCATCTGAAAAAAGAACTCAACATATCAAATATTCAGCTCAGGATAGATGATAATAAAAAATATAAATTTTATGAACTAGAACTAAATACACTTCCTTTATACCTCAATAGTTTTTTTAAGTTCTTAAGAACTTTTATCGGTGGTATTCTGATTACACATGAAAAATAGATTTGATAAAAGTTTATTTTTCTTTTAGTTTTCATCTTCAATATTTTCTTCATATAAAATTAATTAGATAAAAAAAGAGATATTAATTAATATCTCTTTTTTTATCTTTCATTATTTCAAAGTATCTGAATAAAAAATATAGAAAATTCATAAAATATTATTGTTTATTTTTTAAATAATTCTCTTATATTAATATGAGGAAAATTAAAATAAACTTAACCTTGACTTATTTAAAATTAAGATATATTATTTTAATAGAAAAAGATTATAAGGGAAGTGAAAGAATGAAAAAGAAATTATTAGTTGTATTTATTTTATGTTTAATTTTAATCAGTTGTGATAAAAGAGAAGAATTATTTTCTAAAACACAAAAAAGAGATGGCCTTATTTATATCACAAATGAAGGAAAACCATATACAGGTATTTTACTTACACACTATGAAAATGGACAGGTCAAGGAAAAACTTAGTTTTAAACAAGGTAGATACGATGGAAAAAATTTCTCCTATTATAAAAATGGGCAGATAAAAGAAAAATTTAATTTTAAAGATGATATGCTAGATGGAGAAGTGATCTCCTTCTATGAAGATGGACAGGTTGAAGCTAAATTCAATTTTAAGCAGGGTAAACAGGAAGGAGAAAATTTTTCTTTTTATAAAAATGGACAAGTTGAGATGAAACTTGATTTCAAAGAGGGACAATTGGATGGGAAGATGATCTCTTATTATGAAGACGGGCAGATAAGAGATGAAATAAACTGGCAGGAGTGGTAAGCTAGATAAAAAATTATAAATTTATTAAAGGATTATAAACTCTCTTTTCTAATAAGCTAAAATAGAAGTCATTAGAAAATTAAAAGGAGGAAAATAATGTGGAAAATAGATAAAAACCTCATAATAACAAAAAAAGATCTTGAAGAAGATAATAAGTATATATACGAAGTCGATCGTTATGGTCAGTTTCTTTTCCCCAATTGGGTACTTAAACTGGGCTTAATAGATAATTCATTATATGTATATATTGAAATGCTTCACAAACTTTTAAGTTCATCAATAAAAAATAATTGGGTAGATAAAGATAATAAAGTTTTTATTTATTATGACAATGAAGAACTTAAAAAAAACTTGATTGAAAATAATATTACTTTTAACCCTGAAGAAGATCTCGATAATATTTTAAATTTATTAATTGATAGAGAATTTATTTTAAAAGAAGAGACAAATAAATATTACTTTAGACATATAACGTTTAATTTTAAATAAGAAAGCAGTGATTATAATCACTGCTTTCTTATTTTTATGCAGCTGTAAATTTGGGAATCAATCCTTATATTTTTCATACTCCTCCTCCATGGCTTCTGTAGCTTTTTTCAATTTTTCCTGGGATTCCATATAGATCTTTTGATGTTTAATAACCTCACCGCCTTTTTCATTTTGAGATCCTCCTGTATAAAATTTTGCCAGGATAAATATCAGAAAAAGCACTATTAAAAGTTCTATAATTTTCATCACTCCCTCCTTTTGATTATTTAAATAATTGATATACTCTCAATTCTATTTTTCTTTTTGTAACTTAAATTTCTTTAAAATTCTTGTCTTTTAATCATTTCATCATAATCCTTTGTTGCTCCTTCGTAATCGCCTATTTTTTCCTTCGCTCTACCTCTGTCGTTGTATATATCCAAATAGTCAGGATCGAGTTCTAATGCTTTATCATAATCTTTTATTGCTTCCTTATAATCTCCTAATTCAGCTTTCACTAATCCTCTGCCATAATATCCATCTACATAGTTTGGATCGAGTTCTACCACCTTTACATAATCTTTCATTGCTCCACTGTAATCTTCCAACATCTCTTTTACTAACCCTCTAAAGTAATACCCATCTACATAATTTGGGTCCAACTCTATTACTTTGTCGCAATCCACTATCACTCCTTGAAGATCTCCTGACATTAATTTTGCTATCCCTCTGTCATAGTATGCCTCTTTATAATTTGGATCGAGTTTTATTGCTTTATCTAAATCTTTTATTGCTCCTTTATAATCTCCTAATATAATTTTTATATTCCCTCTATTGTGATAGGGATCTCTATAATTTGGATCTATTGCTATCGCTTCACTATAATCTTTCATAGCCCCTTTATAATCTCCTAAATTTGTTTTAGCTATTCCTCTGAAATTATAAGTTTCTTTTATATAAAAGTTTAATTTTATTCCCTCATTATAAGTTTCTATTGCCCCACGATAATCCCCTGACTCATTTTTTGCTGATCCACTATTAAGGTAGATATCTCTTCCTTTTAATTCTTTTTTTGTTTGATTTTCTCCCTTTGGCTTTTCATCACTATCAAACTTATAGCAGCCTGCCAAGACTAAAAGTAATAAAATTATTCCTATAATTTTATTTTTCATTTTTTCACCTCCTTTTATTTTATTTACAACTGTTTTTTACACTATCCTTTATAAAATCTAAATTTAATAAGACCCAAAATAATAAAAATTATCGATTACAATTGAAAATTAAAGTTGACAAGTTTCAAAATAAAATATATAGTATACAAAATAAAATAATCGTATAACCCCAATAATTTGGTTTGGGGGTTTCTACGGGAAACCTTAATTTCTCATTACAAAATGAATGCTTCTAGAGCAACTCATTTTTGTGATGGGATTTTTTTATTTAACTATAGCTAAAATTTATATAAACGGAGGGAATAAAATAAATAACAAAATAAAACATTTAATTGATGTAGCATCAAAACGAAAAAAAGCTGAACTTCTACTGAAGAATTGTCGGATTGTTGATGTATTTTCAAAAGAAATAATAGAAGGGGATCTGGCAATTGATTCAGGAAAAATAATAGGGATTGGAGATTATTCTGGTTTACATGAAATCGATCTAAATGGAAAATATCTATCCCCTGGACTTATTGATAGCCATGTTCACATCGAAAGTTCTATGGTCTCTCCTAGTCAGTTCGCACGGGCAGTAGTTCCTAAAGGCACAACCAGTGTAATTGCAGATCCCCATGAAATAGCTAATGTCTGTGGTTTAAAAGGTATAAAATTTATGATTGAATCCAGTAAAGACCTTCCACTTAATGTCTATTATATGCTCCCTTCATGTGTCCCGGCAACACCTTTTGAAAACTCAGGAGCAATACTGGAGGCCAAAGAATTAGAGGGCTTAATTGATAATCCTATAGTATTAGGATTAGGAGAAATGATGAACTATCCAGGCGTAATACAGGGAGATAGTAAGATAGTAGACAAATTAAAATTAGCTCAAGATCATAATAAAATAATAGATGGCCATTCACCTGATATCAGAGGTGAGGAACTGAATGCATATATAATAGGCGGAATAAAAACGGATCACGAGTGTTCCACTGTAGATGAGATGCAGGAGAGACTGAGAAAAGGGATGTATATTTCCATAAGGGAGGGAAGTGCAGCCAAAAATCTAGAAACTTTAATAGAGGGGATAACTCCAGAAAATGAAAGAAGATGTTTGTTTTGCACAGATGACAGACATCCAGAGGACATAATAGAAACTGGGCATGTTGACAACAATGTAAGAACTGCTATAAAAAATGGGATAGACCCAATAACAGCAATTAAAATGGCCACCATCAATGTATGCGAATGTTATGGAATAAAAAACTTAGGAGCAATCGCTCCCGGATATGACGCAGACTTAATAATTGTAGATTCTTTAGAAGATTTTAACGTATTAGAAGTTATAAAGAATGGAAAGTTTGTAGCAAAAGATGACCAGCCACTCTTCCAGGTAAAAAAAGAAGATATTACAGAGGTTAGCGGGACTATAAATTTCAAAAAAATCCATGAAAAAGATCTTAAAATTAAGCTGACAGGTAATCGTGTAAATGTCATGAAATTATTGCCCCATAGTCTTTTAACTGAAAAAGTAATCCGTGAAGTAGAAACAGATAATAAAGGCTATTTTCAATTTAACAAAGATAAAGACCTTTTAAAATTAGCAGTAATTGAAAGGCATAACGCCACGGGAAATATAGGGTTCAGCTTGGTAGAAAACTTTAATCTTAAAGGAGGAGCTATAGCTTCTAGTGTTTCAAATGATTCCCACAATATTTTAGTCATAGGAGATAATGACCACGATATGTATCTTGCTATAGAGGAGATTAAAAAAATACAGGGAGGAGTGGTCATAGTCTCTAATGGTAAGGTATTAAAGAAACTAGAACTGCCAATAGCGGGATTGATGTCTGATAAACCTATTGAGATAGTAAAAGACATTTTAGAGGAGATGCTCCAGATAGCTTATGATAGATTGGGTGTAAATCGAGATTTAGATCCATTTATGACCTTGGCATTTTTAGCCTTACCCGTTATTCCTGAAATAAAAGTTACAGATAAAGGTTTATTTGATGTTGTTAATTTTAAATTTATAGATATAAGCGTTAACGATTAAAAAGCAACGTGACGTTGCATCCAAATAAATGCAATTCAGATTTTTATAATTTTCTATTTCTTCCATAAGTTTTATATGAAAGTTCTATATTTATGTTGTAAAGTAATTGTATTTTGATGATGCCCCTTGCGGGTATAATTTCCTAGATAATAAAAAAACCAGATTATTTTCTGGTTTTTTTATTATTCTCTTCATCCAAATATAATCAACCTACATTTAGTAACTATAAATTGTGATAAAAAGATTGTATGAGTCGAGTAAAATATTCTTAACTATTTTTATCTAATGGTTTATAATTATCAAAAATACCACTTATCTTTACTGAACTTTCTGTATTCAATTTTCCCTGAGAAGTATCTTGCTCTTGAGGTTTCTCCTTTTTATAGTTATCAAATATATTACTTATTTTTACCGACGTTCCTTTTTCACTTGAAAAAGATAAAGACCCCATTACCAACATCATACCTAATATTATTTTTTTCATTTTTATGCCTCCTACAGCTGTTTAGTTATTTTCTAAAATTTATTCATTTTCGGATAAATATTTTAAAAAAATTTATCCTGCATTATTAATTATTTACACCTAATGGCTTTCGTTATTAAAAACATTAGTCAACATTACTTTTCTTTTCCTCTTTTGTTCCTCTCTATTATAACCAGCTCCAGTTCTCAGTCTTAAATCACTAAAATCATGTCTATCTATATCATTAAAAAGTGATCTATTGCAACTAGTCTTAGTCCATAATTTTTGATTATTAAAGTCGGGTTTACTCATATCTTTATTACTAGAAAAAGATAAAAAAACCATTATCAACATCATACTTAATATTAATTTTTTCATTTTACATCTCCTACAGCTATACAATTTATTTTTAACCTTACATCAAAATCATTCATTTTCGGATGATTCTTCTAAAAAAATTCGATTCCGAACGTTATTTGGAAATTAAAAGGGGATGATCTCCCCCTAAAAAAATTATTTTATTGAACAAGAAAATTATATCCGATTCCGAATGTTTTGTCAAACTAATTTTAAATACTTTCTAATTTTTATTTAACTATCCTTCTTTAAATTGCCTTTCATATCCATAAGTATCATTTTTAATTCCCTCTTCTGATCTTTAGATAAGCCGGATGTGATTTTTTGTAAAAATTCAGATGCTATTTCATCAAAATCTCTTGCATATTTTAACCCTTCCTCAGTAAGCTTTATATACAGGTGTCTCTTGTCCAGAGTACAGCTTATTTTTTCAACAAGTCCCTGCTCAGAGTATTTATGTAAAATATCACAGAGTGTTGATTTAGATTTCCTCCAACGATGTGCTATCTCTTTAAACTCTAAACTATTATTAGTAAAAAGTACCATAAATAAACCCACATGTTTCCCTTCGATGGGTATCTCTCTTTTTTTTAATTCCACTTTCAGATAGTCAGCATAACTGTTACTTATATGATATATCATTCCTATTATAGAACTCGCTAAAACCATATTATTACCTCCGTTTTATCTATTTGTAATATCGTATACGATTCCGAATGAATTGTCAAATCTTTCTAAAGCCAGAAAATACTAATGCTATACCTTTATTTCAAAGATATACTAAAATCGATAAACTGTTTTTTACTGGATTTTTATTAAAAAGTTCTAAAAAATTTAAATTTTAAATAATAGTTCATAGTTGATTTATTTGACAAGATTGATTTTATAGTGAAATATATATTATAAACATATTTTAAAATCAAAGTAGTAGAGGAGGATATATATGAATAATATAGAAACAATAAGAGAATTTCTTGGCTGGTGCTCTATAATCAATATTGGATTAGGTTTATTTTCAGTAATCTTTATTACCTCACTCCGGGGCCCAATTTTACATATTCATTCCAAAATATTTAATTTAGATGAGAGGGATTTATCCAAGGCATATTTTCAATTTTTAGGTCAATACAAAACTGCCACAATAATATTTAATATCGTACCATACCTCGCACTGAAAATAATGTATTAGTTTTTTTAAATACTAAAAAGAGAGATCGATTAAATCGATCTCTCTTTCAGCGCTACTCCTACATATAATACTCAAACTCTCTCTCCTCAATTACTTTAGGTTTTTCACCTTCAATACTAATTTTTTCAATCCAGTTACCATTTTCATCATATTTATATTTGTATATTGTTTTTGACATATTTAAATAATTCTCAAATTTAATCATTGTAGTCACTTCATCTTTTTCTTTATTTTCATATTTTAAATTTTTGATAATAACATTCCCCTCTGTTATTACCTTTATCTCCACCGTTCTTCCTTTCCCATCATATTTAATATATGTTTTTTCCTCCATTTCATCGCCGGATTCATAATATATAGATTCTAGCACCCTTCCCTTTCTATCATATTCAAATTTAAATTTAGAGATCAAACTACCCATTGAATCATAACTATTTGTTTCAATGGCATTTCCTTTATCATCCCTCGTATATATTATTTTATCCACGAATTCCCCTTTAGAATTAAAATCATTGGTCTCAACCAGATTTCCTTTACCATCTATTTTGTATATTGTTTTACCTATAAATTTATCTTTAGAATTGAAGTTCCTTACCTCGATTAACTTTCCATTATCGTTATACCTGTACAACCTTTTCATTTGTATCTGGTCGTAGGAGTCATATTCTCCATCCTCTATTTTAATTCCTTCCTCATTAAAACAGTAGTACCTATTATCTTCTCTAGAACTACTCCTGGCGCCTTTTTTTATCTCTCCAAATTTTAACTCTGCATCATAGGTGGAATATTTAACTGATTTAACCTTCCCCACAAGACCTAAAATTTTAACATGAGTTTCCTTATCCTTTCCTCTACCTCCACAGGCAGATAATAAAATGATTAAAGTCAATGCAGTAACTATTTTTATTTTCATATCAAAACCATCCTTTTTGGTTTTTATCCTGTACAAAGCAATTAAAACCTTATATACCTTGTTTAGATTTTTGTTTTTTCACATACTCTTTTAAAAACTTTAAATCTCTAGCTAGATCTCTGGCCACATTTAGTATTATCTTTACAAAAAGTTTCGGGTCTTTTTCACTCATCTCTATAAAAAAACTTTTGGCAATTACACCCAGTTTAATATCTGTTTTTGCCATTGCAGATACCAGTTGTTTTTGAATACCTATGGTAGCCGATGTTCCAAATAAAAGACCTATCTCTCCATGGGCTATTTTTTCATCTAAGATAAAAAAATCCATCTCCCCCTCTAAAAGAATATAAATATTTTCTGGAGAATCTCCCTCTTTATAAACGTAGCTCCCAGCCTCTACTTTTTCCTCATGAATATACTCCATTATATTATGGATCTCCTCATGTGACGTTCCTCCAAAAAATGAAAGTTGAGGAACAATCTTAAAAATTTCTTTCTCTAATTCATTTTTTTTCATGGTATTTATCTCCTCTCATCCGTTTTTTTTATTCTTTTTGCCTTTTGTTAAATATCTCCTTATATCTTATTATGTTTATACCAAAACTCCTGCAAAATCCTCTTTTGTAAAATATAACAGGTAAATTTTTAAACTCTTCCTGGAATTGTTATGCGGCTTTTTTTATTTTTCCCAGGGCACACCTTATCTGTTCTGCAAAATCCATTACATCTTCCTTCGTTATATCAAAGGATGTTACCCATCTGACCTCTGAACAAACTGAATCCCAGACATAAAAAAAATATTTTTCCTGCAAAATCAGGATTATTTCTTTTGGAAGGATGGCATATACAGTATTGGCTTCCACTTTATTTGTCAGCTCAACTCCAAGGATATCAGATACACTCTCAGCCAAGAGTTTTGCCATGTTATTGGACTGTCTTGCATTTTTTAATCCCAATCCATCTTCTAAAAGTGCTGTAAACTGTGCACTTATATAACGCATCTTAGAGTTTAACTGTGTACATTGTTTTTTTCTATAAGTAAAGTTTTCAGCCAATTCTGTATTAAAAAATATCACAGCTTCTCCAAACATCATTCCATTTTTTGTACCACCAAATGAAAGTACATCCACTCCAAGATCCATGGTCATCTCCTTAAATCCAGACTCCAGACTCACCGCCGCATTAAATATCCTTGCTCCATCCATATGGAGAAGCATTCCATTTTTATGGGCAAAATCTGCTATTTCTTCTATCTCTTTCAGGGTATAGACACTTCCTACCTCTGTGGGCTGGGTTATAGAGATCACTCTTGGCTGAGAATGATGTATACTCCCTTTGGGAATTTCCAGATAATCCCTTACCCTTTCCACTTTCAATTTACCTCCTACATCGGAAGCTTTTATACCTATCATGGGACATCCTGTAAATTTTGTAGGAGCTCCTACTTCATATGTATTTATATGTGCCTGCTCCGGACATATTACAGACTGAAATGATTCAGTCATAGCATCCAAAGCCACCGTGTTGGCTCCGGTACCGTTATATAAAAAATCAACATAGATCTCCTGACCAAATATCTGCTTAAATTTTTCTATGGCTTTTTGTGTATGTCTGTCTTCCCCATATGCTTTTGCATGACCTACGTTGCACTCTATAATAGCCTCCATTATTTTTGGATGAACACCACTGTAATTGTCACTTGCAAAACTTTTTTTCTCCATTTCTTTCCTCCTGTGATTCATAAAAAATTTTTGAGCAAAAATAAAAGAGGTTATGACTGCAGTCTGCAGCATAACCTCTGAAGTGGAAATAATCCATAAGAATTTTTTAGAAGGCAAATAAAACATATGCACGCATATGTTTTCCTTCCTCTGTCCTTTTTACCTGAGAGTTTTGTCCAGTCCGTAGACCAGTTTTGCTCCTTCGGTGCCCAATTTGGGTCTCTCCAGAGGCTCGTCCAGTAAGGGTCCATATCTGCTTTGCAGAAACCTGAAAGTTTTACTTCTTCGGTGGCTTATATTCTAAGCTCTCTCCCCATACCTTCGTCCGATTTTATTTTTAATTAGGATTATAACAATATTTTTTAATTATGTCAATTTTCTCCCAAATTTAACTTTAAACAAAAAATTATAACCACTTTATTGACACTGTAATAACTATATGGTTTACTCTATACCAAAGGGGTGATAATTATGAATGTTTTAGAAATAGAAAAAAAATCCCTCAAACAGGGAAGAAGATTAAATATTATTATGGGTATAATGGGAGTTACCTTTGCTATCCTGTCACAATCAAGTGCCCTTATGGTAGACGGTTTATATTCCATGGTGAATTTTGTTTCCTCTATGATAGCGGCAGGTGTTTCGGCAAAAGTTGCCATGGAGGCCGATGAAGAGATGCCCTTTGGATATGACTTTTATGAAGCTCTTTATATAACTTTTAGAGCTCTTGTACTTTTGGGTATCATGTTATTTTCATTTTTAGGCGCTGTATCTAAGATCATCACCTACATAACAGGAGGTCCTATAGCGGAAATAAAACCTGGATTTATACTGATTTACACCGTAATAAATGTAATTCTCTGTTTCACTTTAGCAGGAATTCATAAGAAAAATTACGGAAAAACCGGGAATAAAAGTGAGATATTAAAAGCGGAACAATCTGCGGCGGTAGTTGATGGTATGATAAGTTTAGGAGCTGGTGGAGCTCTTATGGCGTTAGCTTTTTTAAAGGGAACCGCCTTAGACTTTTTAGTTCCCATTGCTGATTCTATAGTTGTTTTAGTTTTAGTTACCTGGATGATAAAGGAACCACTGGGACTTTTCAAGAGAAGTCTTCAAGAACTTTTAGGAAAATCATTGGGGAAAAAATTAGAAGAAGAGGTCATGGTTCTTTTAAAATTAGCTGTTAATTTTGAAAAATATCATTTTATCGACCTAAAAATCCTGAAAGTAGGACGACATTACCACGCTCTTACACTATTAAAACCTTTGGAAGCTGTCACAGCAGCAGAGATGGATGCAATAAGAACTAAGGTTCAGAAAAATCTTGAGAAGATAGATACAGTCAGGAGTGAAGTTATATTTACAGAAAAAAAATGGTATTAAAAGATAAACATTAATTCCGAACTATAAAAGGGACACTGAGTGTCCCTTTTGTAGTTTCATATATATCTATAAACTTTTCAAAATATACCTAAGTTTATCTTTATCAATAACTTTAGTATGTAATATTTTGAGTGATTTCAATTTTTTTATATTTAACGGGATATCTTCTTTAGATAATTTTTCCAAGGCCTGAATATTTTCAAATTCATTACTTTTTTCTAAATCAAATGCTTTTAAAATACTAGAAGAAAATTTATAGATATTGGCAGTGGAAAGAACCACTATTTTACGTGATTTATTTTTTAAGGCTCCATTCATGGCAACCGAAGTATGGGGATCAATCATATAATTATTTTTATCAAATGTATTATAGATAGTTTCTAAACACTCCTCTTCGCTGCTGTAGTCAGGAACTATTGTCTCCTGGATCTTTTTTAGAGATACTGTATCTAACTCTAACACTCCATTTTCTTCAAATTTATTATATATTTCATTTAAAACTTTACCGTCTTCTAAAGTATGATATAGAAGTCTTTCTAAATTTGAGGAAACTAAAATGTCCATAGAGGGACTCATAGTTTTAAAAAACTCCCTCTGTTTATTATAAACCCCTGTCTTTAAAAAATCGTATAATACATTATTTTTATTGGAGGCACAGATCAATTTTCCCACAGGAAGTCCCATTTGTTTGGCATAATACCCAGCCAATATATCTCCGAAATTTCCAGTAGGAACGGAAAAATCTACCACTTCTCCCAGAGTAATTTCATCATCTCTGAGTAATTGAAGATAGGCCTTAAAATAATAAACTATCTGAGGGAGGAGCCTTCCTAGATTAATTGAGTTAGCTGAAGAAAGTTTAAATTTATCCAAGGATCTATTTAACTCCTCATCTAAAAATATATTTTTAACGGCAGTTTGGCAGTCATCAAAATTTCCATTGACCCCTACTACCTCTACATTTTTACCTGCAGATGTCTGCATCTGAAGTCTCTGTACATCACTCACACCATCAGCTGGATAAAACACAACTACCTTTACACCTTTTAGATCTTTAAACCCTTCCAATGCAGCTTTTCCTGTATCTCCAGATGTAGCGACTAAGATAAGACTGTCTTTTTCGGCATTATTTTTCTTTCTTGCATAAGTAAAAAGACGAGGCATAATTTGAAGAGCCATATCTTTAAATGCCAGAGTCGGTCCATGCCAAAGTTCTAAGACATAGACTCCATCTTTTAGTTTTACTACTGGAGCTTTTTCCGGGTGGGAAAAAGTTTCATCATATACCCCTATACACTCCTTCAACTCTTCCTCACTATAATCCATAAGATACCTTTTTAATATACTTAAAGCTATCTCCTTATAGTCACGCTTCTTCATTTGTTCAATCTCTTCCAAAGAGACCTTTGGAAATTCTTTAGGAACAAACAAACCCCTGTCACTACAAATACCTTTTTCAATGGCCTGGGAAGCCGTAAATTCTTCAGGATTCCCCCGAGTACTAATATATTTCATCCATTTCCTCCTCAAGTAAGATTAAAAGCTCTTTATAAGTCTTTACTTCCATATTTTTTCCCCTATTATCCTCTACATAGGATTTGTTTATCCTTAAAAAAATAAAGGTAAGAGCCATCTTTAAGACCATTTTTTTTAATAGTTTTTTCTCTTCAGGTAATAGTTTTCGCTCATACTCATATGATCCTAAAAATGTTTTTATAAGATTCTTTTCTTTCTCTTTAGGAAATTCTTTAATTTTAATCCAAAAATTTATTACAATAGCTAAATCTATAATAAGCGGAGCATTCATACAGTCATTGAAATCAATCAATGAAAGTTTTTCTCCCATAAATACATTATCAGGAAATATATCATTGTGAACTATTCCTTTTGGAAGTCTTGAAAAATCAACTTTTTCTATTTCTTTATACCTTCCCATGATCAGATCATAGTCATCTTTCAATACAGTTTTCAGGTCTATCTTTGATATTTTCTCATAGAAAAAATCTAAATCTATTTTTCTTTTTCTTTCAATAGATCTGCCCTTAGACAGGTTATGCAGTTTTCCTAGGGTAGATCCAATCTTTTTTAAAACATCGCAATCAATCTCATTTACTTTGTTACCGTGGATAAAATCAAATAGACATCCCATTTTTTCCTGGATAAACATATGATTTTTTCCAGAATTATTTACAAATACCTGGGGACATGAAACATCATTTTCATTTAAGAAGTTTAAAAAATCCAGTTCTTTTAACTCCTCGCCTATATTTCGTCTTCCCTCTAAGAGTCTGAATACATATTTTTTATCCCTATCTTCAATCAAGTAATTTGTATTTAATATCCCCTCAGAAATTTCAATAAAATCAGCTTTTTCTCCTAAGTTATAAAGAGTTCTTATATCTTTTTTATGTTCATTAGTTAAGTTTGTATATACAGCCATAAGATCTCCTATTCAAATAGTTCACGATGAAAAATAGCATTAGCATTCTTTAATTTATTTTGAGATATCACATAGGATACGCTCGTTTGATTCGAAGTAATTGAATCAATATTTATCTCGTTTAAATTTAAAATCTTAGCTAATTTTCTAGGGATATTATTCGATGCAATCCCCAATCCAATTACAGATATCATCCCTAGATCATCATTTAGTTCCAAAGAATAACCACCTTTTTTTAAGACCTTGTAAAACCTCAGAGCATCCTCTTTTTCAGTTAAGATTGAAAATTTAGAATCACTCAACTGCTGAAATAATTTTACATTGATATTATTTTCTTCCAGACGATCTACAAGTTCATCCATATTTTTTAAATTTATTTTTAGATTTGCTAAATTATTTAGATTTGAGATTCCTCTCACAACTGAATTTTCCATAGTTTTCTCCTTTTTAATCCAAGTTCCTTCTTCCCATGTAAAGGCTGAACGCAGATGGATGGGGATCTCATATTTAGAAGCTAATTCCACACTCCTGCAATGTAAAACTTTCGATCCTTTATCCGCCATTTCAATCATTTCATCAAAAGAAATATTTTTAATTTTTTTAGCATCCTTTATAATTCTTGGATCTGAGGTATAGACACCATCTACATCTGTATAGATTTCAACCTTGTGAGCCTTGATCGCAGCTCCAATGGCTACAGCACTGGTGTCACTGCCTCCCCTTCCTAAGGTAGTTATATTTCCTTCATCATCAACCCCTTGGAATCCAGTCACGATAACCACATAATCATCGTCTAATTTTTCAGCGATTTTTTCAGAAGAAATATCTAAAATTTTGGCATTATTATGTTCACCGTTTGTTTTTAGCTGTAACTGTGATGCATTAAATGAAACAGCTTTTTCTCCTAACTCCTCTATTCCCATGGCAAGTAAAGCTGCGGAAATTTGTTCTCCCACCGAAAGTAACATATCCAGCTCTCTTCCCCTTGGATTAGTATTCATTTCCTTAGCTTCATTTATAAGGGAATCAGTCATCCCTCCGGGAGCTGATACAATAATTACCATCTTATTCCCTTCTTGTTTATTTTTTATTATCCATTTGGCTACTTCACGCAGTCTCTCACTGCCTTTCAGGCTTGTCCCACCAAATTTCTGAACGACTATCATATCTATCTTCCTAATTTAATCTTATAGATATCTGAAATTACTGCTGTAGCTGTGGCATCTCCTCCGGCACCTTCACCATAAAAGACCGTTTTCCCTGTATAGTTTCCATCTAATTCTACAGCATTATAAACTCCATTTACACTGTATAATAATTCATCTTTTTTTACAGCTATAGGAGCCACATTTATATTTAATTTTTCCCCATCAAAGTTGGCTTCTCCCAGTAATTTATACCTCAACCCCTGAGATTTAGCTGCTTCAATATCATCTTTAGTCAATCCATCGATTCCAACAATAGAAATTTTAGAAAATTCTTTTAATTCTCCCCAAGCCAAATGAGCTAAAATACTGATCTTATGGGCTGTATCAATTCCTTTTACATCAAATGTCGGATCAGCTTCAGCATACCCTTTGAACTGGGCATCTTCTAAAGCTTTTGAATAAGACAGGCCCTCTTCCATCTTTGTCAAAATATAGTTACATGTACCATTTAGAATCCCACGAATATTTTTAAAATTATTTACAAATAGATTTTCTTTTATCGGTGAGATAACTGGGATACCTCCCCCTACAGAAGCTTCATATTGTAATTTTACCTTATTTTTTTCAGCCAGTGAAAATAATTCCTTTCCATGGAGAGCCAAAAGATGTTTATTTGCAGTAACCAGATTTTTTTTTGAATTCAGAGTACTTTTAGAAATTTCATACGCAGCTCCTACTCCTCCGATTAATTCTACTACTGTATCTATTCTAGAATCATTGAGGACCTCTTTATAATCATCTGTAAAATCATATCCCATAATGTTACTGTTTTGAATATCACAAATTTTTATGACCTCTATATCCCCAATCTCTTTATTTTTCCTATTTTTTTCATCTGATAAGATCTTTACAACATTCATTCCAACTGTTCCAAGACCAATAACTCCTAATTTCATAAATTCCTCCCTCTATTTCCAGCTATTAATAATTCTGCAATTTGAACTGTATTTGTAGCTGCTCCCTTTCTTATGTTATCAGCAACTACCCATAAATTTATCCCATTTTCAACACTCTCATCTCTCCGAACCCTTCCTACGAATACCTCATCTCTTCCCTTTGTATTGATTGCCATGGGATAGATATTTTTCTTTACATCATCTTCTACAACTAATCCTTTTACACCAGCTAGGTCTTTTTTGATCTGTTCTATATCAATATTTTTTTTAAATTCAATATTCATAGATACACTATGGGAATGCAATACAGGTACCCTCACACAAGTAGCCGTCACCCTGACATCTCTGCCCAATATTTTTTTCGTTTCATCTATCATCTTTTGTTCCTCTTTTGTATTACCATTTTCTAAAAATATATCTATATGAGGCAGACAATTGCCAGCTATTGGATGGGGGTAATTCTCAGGAGCCTTTCCCTCTAATCCATCTTCTAAATCTTTAATTCCTGCGAATCCAGAACCAGATACTGCCTGATAAGTGGAATATATAATTCTTTTAATATCATATTTTTCATCTAGAACTTTTAGAGGTACTACAGACTGTATGGTTGAACAGTTGGGGTTTGCTATAATCCCATTATGATTCCATACTTCCTCTGGGTTAACTTCTGGAACAATCAATGGAACCCCTTCAACCATCCTGAAAGCACTACTGTTATCTACCACTACTACACCCTTTGAGGCTGCTATAGGTGAAAACTTTTTTGATATCTCCCCTCCTGCTGAAAAAAGTGCAATATCGATCTCCTTATCGAAAGAATTTTCATCCAACTCCTCGACCACTATATCTTTCCCTCTATATTTTATTATTTTTCCTGCACTTTTAGATGATGCCATTAAGTATAAATTTTTAATGGGAAACTTTCTCTCCTCCAATACCTGTAAAAAAGTTTGTCCCACTAACCCAGTAGCTCCTGCAATTGCGATGTTATATTTTTTCATGGTCACTCCTCCAACTTGTAATAAAAAGCAACGTGACGTTGCATCCAATTAGTCATAATCAAAATTTTCTCAAACTTAAATTTTTTAATAAATTTCATGATTTCTAGATAAATAAAAAAGTCTATTTAGACAAAAATTCTAAATAGACTTATAAAAACCCTATATTAGAAGCATCTCTTGTTGGAATAACTAAAAGAGGTTTGCTTCTGTTTTTCGAAAGCAAACTTAGGTCAGGGTTATTATGGTTGTTATCATATTTTTAATAAACATAGTTTTTCTCCTCTGTTGTGCATTTTTTTAATCTTGTGTCCACCCCTTGTGGATTTAGAATATAATATAAATTTTACCGTAAAATGTCAAATTAATTTTTTTTAATATCTAGATTATACAGCCTTTAATTAAAGTTTCTTTCCAAAGGCTCTCACTGGTGACCCGTCTAAATCTTTTATTTTTAAAGGAGTAATATATAATTCAAAATTTTTATTGATCAATTTTTTTAGATTTTTTAGGTTTTCTATAATTATTAAATTCTTTTTTAACAAGATATGATGGACATCAAAATTTTTACTATCCATAGCATCTATAGATACGGCATCTATGCCTACACCTTTTAAATCAAACCCCACAAGGTATTTAGCAGCTTCTATACTGAGTGATGGAAATCCATTAAAATATTCTTTTCTCCCCCAAAAATCATCCCAACCAGAATAAAATAATACAAAAGAAGCTTTTTTTATTTGAAATTCAAATTTCTTTAGGTAATTTAATTCTATTATATCGTTTGATTCCAAAGGGATTATAATCCCCCTTCCTATAAATTTTTCAATAGGAAAATCATTCAATGAATATCCCCCCTGTATCATATGGGCAGGAGCATCTATATGAGTTCCAGTATGTGAATACATTGTCAATAGTTTTTCGGCAAATCCATCTTTTTTTATTGTATTTTTTTGAATAATTTTAGGTGGTTCTGTCCCTGGGAAAACAGGCATTTTTTCATCTATAACATGTGTTAAATCTATTATCTCCATTTTTCCTCCCGTTATAACTTTTGATAAATTTCTTTATTATTAGAATATATCTTTTAAGTATACCTCATCTTCTTCTTTTTTCAAAAAAACTAGGGAAAGTTACCTCTATTTTTTCTTATATTTAACGGGAAAAGTTATCTGAGTGATTGACCCCTCTCCATTCCCTAAATGAACTATAACTTCATTGAAAATCTCTATCGAGTCTCCAACAACCTCATACCCATTTTCTTCTACATATTTAAGTAGTCTTTCATAACTTACCTCTATAGTGTCCCATGTATCCTTATGCATTATAGAAGCAAACCAACCTCCCTCTATTTTTAAGCTGTTTTTATGATCACAGAAAGTAGGAGTAAAAAAACCAATAGTTTTTACTTCCATTGTATTTCCTAAAGCAATTTCCTCTTTGGATATTCTCACAAAATAATCATCTCCTTGAATATTCAACTCTTCCCTTATATCCATTAAATCGGAAAATGTTTTATCATATTTTAAGTAATCACAGGGTTTTTCTATTTGGATAGCAATGGCTTCCATCGATTCAAAGTATATCATCTGTGGTTCGATATCATCTTTTTTCATTATATTTTTTATTTCAGATATTTTTCTATCTATTTTGACCTTAGATTCAATCATTTTTTTTATTTTTAGATCTACCTGCCTTTTCTTCTCCTCTAAATAGTCCAAACTTTCCTCAGGAGAACGACTTTTAGTATACTCTCTAATTTCCTTCAATGAAAATCCAGCTTCCTTCAGTGTAAGTATAAATCTCAAATTAGAAAATTGTTCCTCTCCATAGTACCTATAAGAGGTCTCGCTATCTACAAACCTAGGTTTAAATAGCCCGATATTATCATAATAGATAAGGGTCTGACGAGAAATTTTAAAAAAACTGGCTATATCATTTATCTTATATTTTTTTTTCATAAAACCTCCTAAATACTCTTGACTATATATTATACTATATAGTTTATAATGTATAGAGAAATAAGGAGGTTAGTTATGAAAAATTTAAGCCTAGAAAATGGCTGTGTAAAAAAAGTATTTTTTAAGTTTGCAATCCCTAGTATAGCAGGGTTATTGATTGTATCTATACAGATAATGATAGATGGAATGTTTATAGGAAATATTGTAGGACCCAGGGGTCTTGCAGCGGTTAATTTAGCAATGCCCTATATGAATACCATTATGAGTATCGTCATGATGATTTCAGCTGGTGGGGCTGTATTATCCTCAATCTCTTTAGGAAAAAATCAAAAACAAAGAGCGGGAGAGATCGCAACCTTTACTTTGGTATCATATTTAATAATAGTCGGTGTAATCTCCATGGGCAGTCTACTTTTTCTAGATAAAATAATTTTATTTTTAGGTGCAGACGCAGGATTATTACCCCTAGTAAAAGCTTATATGAAGCCCTTATTATTATTGTGTATAGTTTTGAATCTTCCGATCTATACAGAAACATTTGCTCGAGTTGGAGAAAAACCAAACTCTGTTTTTTTAAGTGGTTTTGTATGCTGCCTGAGTAATATAATCATGGATTACCTGTTTATTGTAAAATTTGGTTGGGGAATATCTGGAGCAGCTTATGCCACAGCAATAGCAAACCTCTTAGGTGGATTAACACTATTTGGTTATTTTTTCAACGGAAAATCACAGATACAATTTTATAAGGTTAAGCAAGACTTTAAACTGTTAAAAAATATACTCTATAACGGAAGTTCTGAAATGTTGACAGTGGTTTCTACATCAGTGGCAGCTTTCCTGTTCAATAGGATAATCATGAAAGAAATAGGAGAAATAGGAATTTCAGCCCTTACAATAGTATTTTATGTAAATACCATTGTAAATATCTCCCTCTATGGGTTGGCCCAGGCATTACAACCTATAATTTCGTATAATTTAGGAGCCAAAAGAATACAAAAGATATACGATGTATTGAAAGTTTCTCTCATAACTGGAGGATCTATCGGTATCACATTCTTCGTTCTAATGAAGTTTTATAGCGCTCCCCTGGTGAATATGTTTACCGATGGAAATGCTTCATTAACTAGTCTTACCAACGAAGCTATTGCTTACTTTGTTTTTGCTTATATATTTTCTTTTATAAATATAATATCCAGTTCATTTCATACAGCTATAGAAAAACCGTTGGAATCTGCAAGTATCGCATGTCTTAGGTCACTTATTTTTGTAGGAATATTCCTTTTTACCCTCCCTTCTATATTTGGAGCCAAGGGGATATGGATGGCTATTCCTATGGCAGAAGTTACCTGCCTGATTATAAGTACCTTTATGATGATGAAATCTTTCAAAAAAATCGAAAACAATATGCAACTAGCTGTAATAAATTAACTAAAAAATGCTGCTCACCTCCTAATGGAAGTAAAAGCAGCATTTTTTTATCTAAATAATTCCAAAAACTTTTGCTATAAATGGAATTAAAAGGGCAGGCAGAAAGTTTAAGATCTTTATTTTAGCCATCCCCAGAATATTTATTCCCGTTCCTAAGATAAAGATCCCTCCCAATATAGTCAGCTGATTTAAGAGCTCAGGAGTGACTATTTCCTGCATTGCACTAGCTCCAAGATATATACTTCCCTGCCAAAGAAAAAGTATGATTCCTACTAGTGCTATGGATATTCCATAATTAATTGAAAGAATTATAGAAGTTATTCCATCTAATACAGCATTGGCATAAAGCATGGTATTATCTCCTCTAATGGCACTCTCTATAGGCCCTACTATAGACAATGCTCCTACACAAAATAATATAACTCCGATAACTATCCCCTGTACCGGGTTCTGGGTCCCTTCATATTTTTTACTTATAAGGTCTACCTTTTTATCCAAATTGATCCATTCTCCCAATACAGCTCCTATCCCTATACTGAGTATGAATACCAGTGGATTATCTATAAGGGTCATTCCCTTTGAAATATTAGATATTCCTATGGCCATAGCGACAAACCCCATTCCCTGTATGGTTCTCTCTTTGTATCGTTCTTCAATTCCCTTATTAAGGAAACTCCCTATTGTTGCTCCTGCTACTATAGTCGCAGTATTTACTATTGTTCCCAGCATTTTCCTTCCTCCCATTTAGATACTTTATATAATTTGAAGTATACAGTCTCCACCTGGTAGAGAGTCAATGCTAAATTATTTTTTCTTTATCTCTATCCTCCTAATATATTCCTTTTCAGCAGGTGATATGGAAGTACTCACTAGAGCTATCTCATAGAATAAGCCCTCTGTCTCTATATCATTATCTTTTATATACCTTTCTAAAATTTTATAATATTTAGGAGAATCATCTCTTTTCCCTTTAAAGTATATCGTTAAATATTCCCCTTCCGACTTTATAGAAGCATTTGAAAGGTTCTTAAAATTTTTATTGATTAAATAAACACCTGTATACTCTGTATAATTAGAATTTGATTTCATCAAAAGACCTACATTTCCCAATGTCAATGAGTGGGAAAATTCTGTTTTCTCTCCTAACTCCCTCACTAAAAGCTCCAACTCACACTCTTTATAGAATTCTTTATCTATGGTAAATATTTTTTCCGGCCCCATATGCTGAATCAATACCTTTTCAAAATCAGGAATATTTTTTACCTTTTCTATATAAGATAGTCTCTCCTCCACACTTTTTTTAGCACACTCCAGTTCATTTATTGTCCTTTCTAACTCTTCTTTCTGTTCTAAAAAAATTGTTTTTAGGAGGGAAATTTCTCCATTTTCTGTACACTCCCTTATTCTATCCAGGGGTATCTTGCTGTATTTTAAATTTAAAATATTATTTAATAGTTCAAATTGATCTGAAAAATAATATCGATATCCTGTATCTTTATCTATATATCCAGCTTTAAATATCCCTTTATTATGGTAGTGCCTCAATGTGGTTATGGGTATATTAAAAAGTTTACTGACCTCTCCTATACTGTATTTTATTTTCATCTCCTCCTCTGTCTTTTGAATAAACATTATTTCAGTAATTAGATCATACTATAAATCCAATTAATAATTCAATTTTTCAAAAAAAATATTATATATAAAAAAGAGCCACTTTACTAAACTGACTCTTTCAAATATTTTTATTCCTCATATTAAATTTATAACTTAACTACTAATAGGCATTGTCTCAAACCAGTTTTCTACCGGTTCATTTCTAGAATAAAACATTGCGGGAATTATCCTTGTTGGAAACCTTCCATATATCTGCTCATTTTTATTCCAATAAATATACGATTGTAATTGTATTTTTTCCAAAGATTTTATGACATGGAAGTCACTTGTATCATCTACCACTAAGTAAAAATCTTCATTTTTATCCACTACTATCCCTTCTTCAAAAAAGTTTTCTGTATATCTCATTACAATCACCTCACTATTATTTGATGATGTACTCTGCTGTTAATATAGTTATACCTTTTTTTACCTATAAATCCTTTTTGCCATCTTTTCCATATTCTTTTTGTACCATTAATTTAATATTCCATATATTTCTTAAACAGAATTTTTATAAAAAAAATAAGGGCTATTTCCCCTCATTTTTCCAAAAATAATTTCTGTTATTAAAATTTTCTATGTAGTATTTCATCAATTCTAAAATTTCTATTATCATAGTATCATCTATAGAACTTTCTAATAAATTTTCAATTTTATTCTTATATTTCAATATTTCATGTGAACTCTCTTTTTTTATAGAAACTATAGAACTTTTTATAAAATCACTTAGCAAAATCAAAACTTCTACATATCTTACATCCATATCATTACTTTTTATTCTAGAATATATCAATTTTAATTTATCCATAAATACAAGACTGTCTTTTAGTATCATTTTGCTATTTTCTTCCCCTGCATTTTCAAGATCTTTCATAAGGATTTCTCTAAACATATAACCCCTCATAATATATTCATCCAAATGTTTATTATTTTCATTCTTTAAAAGTTCTACCATCTCATCCAAAAGAACGACATCATTTTCAACCATTCGAATTACCCTTCCTTTTATAGTTGATCTAGCTCTATCCCTTAATAAAAATTCTACAATGTACACTATCCCTCCTGCCATAATTGTATATAACATCCTGTGCATATAGCTATTTTCTGGTGACAGATAAGATAAACTCATGAGTACCGCACTGATTGTAGCAAACATTACAACCGGAACATATGAAACTCTCATCAGACAGAAAGATGGATAAAAAGATAAGATTGCAATAATCAATCTGCCTTCAGTACTTGGAACTACTAAAATTATAATACTTACAAGGATTAATCCGAATACTGTTCCCAGTATTCTGTCCCAAATTTTCTTTTTAGAATCCATTCCATAGGGTTGTGCTATAACTACCATAGCAGTCGGCAGCCAGACTGATTTAACCATCCCAAATTTTTGAAATATAAATATTCCTATTGTAAAAGTTATCGCAAGCTGTATAGCATGCCTCATTCTGGTGGTATTCAGAGATAAACTCTCTTTCAGATAGTATAATGTCTTACGATTTTTTTTATATTTTTCATCAACCTCATTTACTTCTTTAGTTAATAAATTTTTTCGATTTTTTAAGATAACTTTTGCTGTATTTATAGGAACTCCCAATGATTTTATATCTATATCTTGATTATTCTTTACATCCTTTAAAAAATTTTCAAGTTCCAGATATTTATCGTAAGTAAAAGGCTCTTTTTTATTCTTTATCCTAAACCTTTCAATGAGCTGATGGAGAGAAAGGACAAATTCAAAACTTTTTTTCCCCTTCTCATCTCCTAAATATGATCCATAGGAAGTTTTATAAAATTCATCTAAAAATTTTTTATAAAATTTTCGTCCCTCTTCCCTTGCCCTTTGAATATCTTTTCCACTTCTGCAGGATTTCACCTCTTCTATGAGGGAATCCAAATATTCTTCCACCGCCTGTTCCATCTTATCATTGGGATTATTTTTACAGAATATTCGAATATATAGATACCCCACTAAAATTCCTATTAAAACCCCGGCTAAACTTTTTAAGTAATCATTTGGTTCCTTATTAAAAAATGAATAGATATAGATATACATAGCTGGAACATGAGCTAAAAATCCCCCCAGGTACTCCTCCAATGAGAAAAAAGCCGTAACCCCTACAAATATAAAAGTACAGACTACCAGAGCTGTGGTATTTTCCTTAGCAATATATGGTATGAATACAGCCAGACTAAAAATTATCCATAGATTTATAGTTCTGATGGTTATCCTTTTTTTATTCAAACCCTTTAAATTAAAAAAATATCCTCCCACTGCTGATATAGCACTTAAAAATGAAGGTATTCCTCCTAAAAGGTAAGAGGATATCCCATAGGCCGTAACTCCTATAAGTAATATTTTAAATGCCTCCCACAGCATTAATTTTTCATATAATTTTTTAAAAATTTTAATTCCTCCTTTAGCTTTGTATAAAATCTATTTATTATTATAAATCTTTATCCCTTCTGTGTCCATAAAACTTGAAAAAAATAAAAAATACTCCCAAACTCATTTGAGAGTATTCCTTATTTCATTGGATCAAAATATAAATTAATTTTTATGATAAACATTTATATTTTGGAATCTACACTTTACGTTTTCTAAATTTGAATATTCATGATCTACATTTGCTCTAAATTTTAAGGCTTCCCCTGTTTTTAAAGTTATAGATTCTTTCCCTATCTTCACCCTCAAAACTCCTTCGAAAACAAATACATACTCCTCTACTTCATTTGGATGCTTAGGAGAAAAGTGAACACACCCCGGCTCTAAATCTACATATAATATTTCAAAGTTATCGTTATAGGAAAACATGGTGTAAATCTTCATATTTTCATCGCATTCCATTATCGGTTCTATGTCTAAAGGAGAAACAAATTGGTAACTTAATTCCGGCTCCTTCATGAATTCTGAGAAAGGGACTTTCAGGCCTGAAGCAATCTTCCAAAGGGTTGTTACTGTAGGATTGGATATTCCCCTTTCAATCTGCCCCAGCATAGGCTTACTAACTCCTGTAGCAGCAGCAGCTTCATCTAAACTTAAATTTTGACTTTTTCTTATGGACTTTAAATTTTGTCCGATTAATATATTTAATTCTTTCATATTAATTTACTCCTTAAATTTTTATATAATAAGTATAGCACAAAATATTTTTGTATGCTATACTAGCTTGAAAAGATGTTATACAATACAAAAATATGTTTTAATTAATGCGGAGGAGAAGTCATGAAAAAAGAGATGTTAAAATATTTGAAATTATTTTTAGGTTTATTTATCTGTTCCCTAGGAATAATAGTTATTATTAAATCCAACCTGGGGTTTTCTCCATGGGATGTATTACACCAGGGGATATCCAAAATCAGTGATCTTACAATAGGTCAGGCCAGTATTTTTGTGGGATTCATAGTTATAACCCTAGATTTTTTTCTGGGAGAGCGGATAGGAAGCGGAAGCATATTGAATATTATTTTTCTGGGAACTTTTATGGATTTGATCCTCTATCTAGATATTGTACCCCTAAGTAATAATATGTTCACAGGAATCTTTATGATGTTTTTAGGAATGTTTATACTCAGTATAGGATGCTACCTTTATATTTCTCCCGGTCTTGGATGCGGTCCTAGAGATGCACTTATGGTTGCCCTCACTAAAAAAACAAAGTTTTCAGTAGGAACTGTGAGAAATATCATCGAAATCAGTGTCTTGATTGCGGGATATCTTATGGGAGGATATGCAGGAGTCGGAACGGTTATCACTGCCCTCTTCACAGGAAGTTTTATCCAGGGGGTTTTTAGACTTTTCAAATTTGATGTGAAATCAGTAGTTCATAGGGATATAAGAAGTGAAGCTATTTTACTGAAAAGATATGTAGTTAATAGGTAAATAAAAAAATACTCTCAAATTTAGATGAGAGTATTTTTTTATTCTATATTTTCATTGTAAGGTATATCAAATTATCTTTATAAGTTTTACTTATTTCATTATTATTCCCACTATAAGTAAACCAATAATAAATAATAATAATCTATAATTATTGTCGTCTATACCGTTTTCATTTTCTAAATCGAATATTTTTTCCTGTGAATTTTTATTTTCTTTTATTAAATCCTCATTTTCTTTTCTGAGTTCCTTAATTTCTTTCATTACTGTTTTTAATTCTTTTTCAAGAATTTCATTTTTTAATTTTGTCATCTATATTCTCCTTGATTATTTATTCTTTTTTTTCTATCTATTCTAAAAAATGAAAGATCATTCTATAATTTTTTAACCGTAAACCTTTTATATCCACTGAATAATTTAAAAAATTTAGTCTATCCTTCCTTTTTTCATTTCATTTGACGAAAGTAAATAAAAAAAAGTTTAAAAACATTAAAAAAAATTAATTTAATATTTTTAAACTTTTTTTTGTGAAAAAAACAGTAAAACAGCATTTAGTAAAATATTGTCCTGTTTATAATTTGGATCTTTTAATTGGTTCTAGTATTTATAATAAAAAAATAAGAAATCTTAGTTTGTTATTAATAAATTCTAATAATTTTAAGTTCGCTTAACAAACATTTAGTTTTTAAAAAACTCATTTTCGAAAACTTGCATTTTTTTTGCTTATAATATACTATAAATAACTATCCAATGTAAAAGTAGTGTAAAAACTATGTAAAAATAGTGTAAAAAATAAAATTTAGGGAGAGTAAAAATTATGAAGAAATTTAGTGTGTTATTAGTAGTATTATCGATGGTGATCTTTACAGGGTGTAGTAATGTGGTAGCAACCAGGACAACTTTTGATATTGAATCTACAAAGTTAAGTGAAGACCAGGTGTTAACTATCGTTGAAAAAATCTTAGCTGAAGAAGGAATGATGGTTTCCAACAGGGAACAACAAGAAACATTCAAAATGGTAAAGGCATCACATATAGTAGATACTGAAAGAAAATCCAGTACCAGTGAGCAGGTAGTGGGGATGGCCCTTAAGTATTTAGTGGGAACTGATGAGTTTAAATTAAATTTTGTTTTAGATGATGGAAAGATGTATCTCTACGGAACTTTGAAGAATGTAAAGGATCAGATCGTAACAAAGAAAACTACATATATAGACATGACTCAGGACTTTGGTAATAGTTCCCTTGCTAAAATGAATAAAATAGCTGCAAGGATCAAAGAAGAAAGCGGGATTGGAGGAAAGGTATGGAATACCACCGGTAAAAGATTAGGTTCAGAATATGGTGTAAACTAAACCGAATAGAATAGGGGATATACCTTGTTCCCTATTAGTTTTCTAAGGATGGAGGAAGTATGAAAAAATATTTTAAAACGCTTATATGTATATTTTTCTTAGGATCTTTAGTATCGATAGGTGCAGATATGGCTAAACCAACCCATGGAGCTGAATTTATAAGATATGAAAATGGTTCTATCGGTCACATTATAAAAGAAATAACAGGTGATAATGGGTATCTGATCGGCAAAGGAGAGATTGGAGATCTTCAGGATTTTGAACACCTCAGTGAATTAGAAGTTTTAGATACTATTTATTTTGAAGTTTATTATTCAGAGGGGAAAAAAAGGTTTATCTATGTACGTGAGTTTAATGATATATATACATATATCATCTTAAACTCCAGAGACAAAGAGTCTTTAAATGCTCTGGCTATAGAGACTATTGATTTAGTAAATAATTTTGAGTTAGAATTTTTATAAAATAATAGAGATAATCTGTTATAAATAAAAAATAAAATAAATTTTTAGGGAGAGTAAAAATTATGAAAAAGAAAGTATTATTATTAGGAACACTGGCAATCTTATCAACAGGATCTTACGGGATAGACATGGAATCATATGGGATGTTTCGTAAAACTAACCTTGAGAATTTCAAGAAGACGGAAAATATGATAGATTCGGTAGAGAGACTAGGAGCTACTGTGGTGAGGGATAAAGTAAGTGAATCGGATGCAATAAAAGGATTCGGTAAAGCACAAGAAGCTGATCAAAAAGCCCAATCTGAAGCTTTTGATAAGGTAGTAGATGGAGTACTTGGAAATAAAGATGCCATAGAATCAAATGAAGCTACTCTCAAATCAATGAAATCAGACCTTTTCACTAGAAATGAAGAAGGAGACCTTGTGCCACAGTCTGGTGTTAATAGAGAAGATATAGCAACTTTGGGGAAAAATATGGACGGAGTAAATGAAAAGATTGACGGAGTTGATTTGAAAACAGAATTAAACTCTCATGCAATAGATGGTATGGCTGTAGGATTAGATATAGAGAGTGGTAGAATAGACAATGTAGAAACTACTTTAGGAAAGCACGCAGAAGAATTAGCTAGATTGGATGATGTGGATCAACAGCTCGCTGATAAAGATAAAAAACTTGAAGCGGTGGATGCTGATCTTAAAGAAAAAGACGAAAAACTTGAAATAGTAGATGCGACAATGCAAAGTAACATGAGAGATATCGCCAAGCATAACGGAGCTATTTATGAAGAAGGCGTAACATATAGAGATGGAGCACCAGTTGTAAAGGCTGATGCTAACAGAGGTAGAATAGAAACTCTTGAACTTGCTAGGGCAACTACAGAAGAACAGACAACTAAAAACACTGGTGATATAGCAACAAATAAAGCTAAGACAGAAGAAAATAAAGAAGAAATAGATAGAAATGCTGGACAAATAAATCAAGCCCTAGAACTGGCAGATCACAATTCTGAATATATTGAGAATAACTCCAAAAGAATAGATGGATTAGAAAAAAAGGTGGATGGATTAGAAAGTAAGATGAATAAAGGGTTGGCTATGGCAGCAGCTACATCTTCAATAGTTTATCCACACCTGGGAAAAGGAGATTTAGGAATTGGAGCAGGGATAGGTGGATATGGTGGTTCACAGGCTATCGCAATTGGAGTAGCTATGCAGCCAACTGAAAATGTAAGAATAAATACCAATGTATCTACTTCTGATACTTCAGATACTATGTACGGTGCCGGTGTTGGTTACAAGTTTAACATCTTTGGAAGCTAAAGCCAGGAGCCCTTCGGGGCTCTTTTATAAAAAAAAGGGGCCAAAGCCCCTTATTATTCCATAATTCTTAAAACTTCATCTAGATAGAATACCTTTGAATTAGGACATCCACCGATAATTATTTTTTTATGTTCAGCCATAAAGAAATTGACCTTTGAAGCCGTTGACATTGAAATACCTACATCTTCCGAAATAAGTCTGTTAGTAAATACGGGATTTGCAATTATATAATCCACATATTCCTTTAAGATTTTATTCTCTTCAGCAAATTTTATCATCTCTTTATATAATTTAACTATTTCTCTTACTTTCTTTTCAGATCTTTGACACTGTTTTATTATACAGTTCAAAAAAAACCTTATCCAAGGTTCCCAATTATCGTTGTCCTTTACCTGGTCCAATAGACTATAATAATTATAAAAATCATCTTCAAATTCCTCTGAAATAAAGAACCCATTATCAACCATGCCGGCTTTACCGACATACAGTGACAAGAGAATATTCCCAATATTATCCGTATCAGTCCCATAGGGGTTTAAAATATGAAATTTAGCATAGATCACAGCTGCTTTCACCAGAGAGTCTAAATTAGCTATTTTATTTTTGTTAACAAATTCTTCAAGTTCAATTATTGCTGTCTTAACATCTTTTTCTAAATTTAATATGTTTTCATTTTTCACACTTCCCAAAGAAATTTTCGACTCCAAAATATCCAGGATTCTAGAATCAATTTTGTCACATGAATATTTTTTCCCTGCTGTGAGTGCTATATTATAGTTTATGGTTTTCTCCACTGAAGCAGAGCAATGTTTTTTTAACCTGCCTTCTAAAAAAGATCTTAAATCAACTTTTAAACCGGATAATTTACCGGCATTTATTGTCCCATTATATGTAGCCATTTTATAATATTGATTTTTTATTCCTGATTTATAGATAGATTTGTCTAAATTAAATAATGATTCTCTGGCTTTCACCGATAATTTTAGTAGTTCCAGTTCCGTTTTAGTGTCCAATATTATTTTTAACTTATCTAAATCACATAATTCCATTTTAAACTCCTTGTTAACTATAATTTTATAAAAAATACCTAATTGTATCGCTTATAATTATAACATATTATTTTATGTTTTATTATAACAATTAATCTCGTTCAAATTTCCTGATTTAATTTATTTCTATACATAAATTCCAAATAAATCATTTATAAATCTACATTTAAAATAGTATTTTAACTTAATACTACGACTTTATTACAAACTTCATACCTCTTAATTTTTTTATAATTTAAATCCAAAAAAAAGGAATTTTTAGAATTTTAAAGAAAATAATATCAACAGTTAAAAATTTACCAGGAAAAATGTACTTGAATTTTAAAATTATAAAAGCGGAGGTAATAATATGAATAATAAAAAACAAAATTGGAAAGAGAAATTAGATTATGAATATGAAGGTCATATCTATACTATGCAGGACACAGAGTTTGATAATGCAATCTTAGAAAGTTTTGACAATAACATGTATGAACTTTTTTTAGCAGTTAGATCTACAGATCATACCACTAATGGTTATAAAAAACTAATAAGAGCCATAGAAAATTTTAACAACCTCTGTGATGGTCAAAAAAATATTTTTGATCTGGATATAAGGTGTAAAGAGATCCGATAGAAACAGGAAGTGATACTATGTATGTCGCAGCTGTACAGATTGAAATAAGGCTTTCCTGAGCCAGGTTAAAGATAAAAGAAAATTTTGAATAAAAGTTCCCTTATTGAGGTCAAGCCCTTATAAATTATATATTAAAAAAATAAAAAGCAAGTAGTTTAAAAATAATAATAATTTATTTCAGAGAAAAAAACAAATTAAAAAAAGGAATTTTTTTCTTGTACTGGTATAGATATTTGTAACATTTTTTTATAAAACAAGGAGGCAAAATATGGCAAAATTATTTGAAATTTATAAGTGTGAACTCTGTGGAAACATTACTAAGATCTATCATGAAGCTGGTGGTACTTTAAGTTGCTGTGGGGCAGAAATGGTCCTTCAGGTAGAGAATACAACAGATGCTGCAGTTGAAAAACATGTTCCGGTTATAACTAAAATAGAAGGTGGATTTGAAGTTAAAGTAGGAGAAACTCTCCATCCTATGACTGAAGCTCACTATATCGAATGGATAGAACTAATTGTAGATGACTGCTGGGTAACTACTGCATTCTTAAAGCCTGGAGATGAGCCTAAAGTTACTTTTAAAGCATGTTCAGGAAAAAAAGTAGAAGCTAAAGCATACTGCAATTTACACGGATACTGGAAAGCAACGCTTTAATATTAAAAAACAGATAGTAAAAACAGGGATTAATTTCCCTGTTTTTTATTCTTTCGAAATCATCATTCGAAAAACCCCTAGATCTCAATATGTAGATTTTTAAAATTGACAACTGAGGAGGTCTAAGGTTATTCTATATTATCTAAAAATAGAAGGAGTATTGTATGAAGTTTAATTTACAAAAATTAATAGAAAATAAAAATTACCCGTATATATTAGGATTAATTTTATTTATCATCTATGTCATTTTAATGAGGATATGTTACCGGTTATTAAATAAACTAACTAGAAGGTCCCTGGTCTACTATAAAATTAAATTAGGAGATAAAATAACAGGGATAAAGATAGGAAACTATGAGGTTATAAACAGTAAGATGCAATTTGCCTTTATAAAGATAGTTTTAAAAGGTATTAAATTTTTAATCTTTGGGATAATATTAATCTTTAGTTTACCGGGTTTATTTTATTTTAACCCCACTACAAAAGATATGGTAAGCAGTTTATTTACCTTTGTTTCCGATCCCATAAAGATGATATTATTAAATATCATAGGAATCATACCAAATTTTATAACTATTGTTATCATTTTATTATTTGTTAAGTACCTTTTAAAATTTTTAAGATATTTAGCAGACGAGATCTCAAGCGGTTCAATGAAAGTAAATGGATTCTATCCGGAGTGGGCAAATCCTACATTTAATCTATCCAAACTATTTATATATATACTGACACTAACAATAGTATCTCCATACCTCCCAGGAGCTGGCTCACCTGCTTTTAAAGGTATTTCGATATTTGCAGGGATATTAATTTCACTGGGATCTAGTACTTATATAGGAAATGTAATTGCTGGATTTATTCTAACTTATATGAGATCTTACCAAGTGGGAGACCGTATTAAAGTAAATGAAATAACAGGAGATGTCGTAGAAAAAACCATCCTTGTAACCAGGATCAAAACTCCTAAAAATGAAAGGGTAACTGTCCCCAATGCCTCTATTTTATCGGGACATATAATAAATTATACTTATTCTGCTAGAAAATATAATATAATACTGCATACAAATATAACTATTGGATATGATGTAGACTGGCGACTGGTTCACAAACTACTTGTGAAATCTGCTCAGTCAATCGATGGTGTATTGAGTACTCCAAAACCATTTGTCCTGCAAAAAGCATTGGGAGATTTTTATGTTGAATATGAGATCAATTTATATACTTCTGAAGAAAAAAAGATGCAGAAGATTATGTCAGATCTTCATGCTAATATCCAGGATAATTTCCATGGAGAAGGGATAGAAATTATGTCACCACACTACAGGGTTCACCGTAATAATGAAGATGTGGCTATACCTAGTAAATACATCAAAACAGAAAATGAGTAAAACTATATAAAAATTTTAAGTTTTTATAAAAAAGGTAGTAAAAAAGATTTTATTCTTTCTTAACTACCTTTTTTATTTCTAGTATTTTTGATAATTATTTAAAAATATCAGGGTAATTTGTAATTATCCCATCTATACCAAAAGAATCTAAGATTTTTGCTTCTTCTACTGTATTAACTGTCCAGGCATAAGTTTTGATATTATTTTTCTTTAGTTCATCCACGTTTTTTTTACTTATAAATTCCCCTCCACAATGAACACTATACAGATCAAAATTAGAAGTATAATTTGTTATGTCCAATAAACCTGCAGTTATAAGTAATCCTACTTGTATTTCTGACTTTATCTCTTTGATTCTCTTTATGATCCTATGATCAAAGGATGAGATAATTATATTGCTGTTAATTCTAGATTTTTTTTCTAAAATTTCTACAACTTTTTCTTCTATTTGGTTGACCTCTCCATGGCGAACTTTAATTTCTATATTCAGTAATTTTTCTTTTGGAATAATACCTAATAATTCTTCTAAGGTCAGTACTTTTTCCCCTTTAAACTCCTTTGAAAACCAGATTCCAATATCTAAAATTTTTAATTCCGCTAAAGTCTGATCTTTTAAGAAACCATTCCCGTTAGAAGTTCTCCCCAATGACCAGTCATGAAAGACTACAACCTTATTATCTTTTGTCAGCTGAACATCCACTTCAAAGCCGTCACATCCTCGTTTTAATCCCTCTAAAATAGAGGCTTCAGTATTTTCTGGGGCATATCCTGATGCCCCCCTGTGTGCTATAATTTTCATCTCTTTCTCCTTTTTATTTTTATATTATTATTAATGTATATACCTAATGTTTAGTATTGTCAATTTATATTCCCCCCCTCATAAAAATATTTAACTAAAAAAACTTTTATTTCATGATAAAATAAATAATATAATTTTTATCGCCATTCAATGGGATAAGATTGAAGTAAAAATTTAAAAAATGGGGGAAAGAGGTTGGAAAAAATTAAGATTTTAGGGATGGAAGAAATTCCACTATATGAAAATATAAAAGTAATCGATGGTGCTTTTGTCTATGGAGAAGAGGTTGGGACATATACAATCGTTAAAACCCGTTACAGTCATTATAATGAGCCGTTGGTAGCAATATTAAATACAGATGATTCAATGAGTTCCGATGACCCGCAAAATAGCATCCCTAAAGATTATTTTATACTAGGTGAGATGGATACTCCAGTAAGAAAAGGTAACTTAGGTATTTTTTCATACAATGGAGAATGTATAGTCAGAAGATTAAAAATTTCAGGGAAAAATGCTGTTTTAGAGGCTTTTAATAAAGATTATTCTGATATCAATGTAGAAGATAAGGATGAATTTTATATTCTTGCAAAAGTTATAGAAGCTTCCAGAAATTTTTAAAAAATTTAGTACCATAAGATAAAGAATTATAAAGGAGATTAATATATGAAAATAAAATCATTACACCATATCTGCATCCAAACAGAGTGCTATAAAGAATCTAAAGAATTCTATACTGAAATTTTAGGGTTTAAAGTTATAAAAGAAACTCCAAATTTTCACAAAAGGGAATACAATACATGGTTAAAATTAGGTGAAATCATGATAGAACTTCAAACTGCTAAAATATCGACAAATTTAAATAAATGGAGTTCCTTAAATGAAGGTCCGGTACACATTTCATTTCTTGTAGAAGATATTCATGAGGCATATGAGGAGATCAAATCTAAGGGATATAATAATTTTAAACTTAAAAATGAAAAAGAGATCTATAAGGTTGAAAACGGTTATCTTTTTAAGGTGAAAGCTCCGGAGGGTACAGAGATCGAAGTGAGAGACCAACAGGAAATTTAAAAAATATTTTTTATGGAGAAAGAATATTAGACTGCGATACTAGTCTATTTTATTCTCCTTTTTTTATTATCTAGAAAATTTTAAAAATCTGAATTGTGCTTGTTTGGATGCAACGTCACCTTGCTTTTTTATTTAAAAATAAAAAGAGTCTTCCACTATTTGCAAAGTGGGAGACTCAGAGGAAAGTATAAGTAAATTTATCATCTAAAATAAATCTACTAAGGAGGTTTCTACCGATCAATCCCTGGGAAGATTAATGGAATATCTTACAAAACCAACTATAAATTAATTTTAACTCAAATTCAAACTAAAGTCAACTTAAATAAAATAGAAATGAAAAACACCTTTAAAAAATTACTATTATAATATTCTATTAAATATAATAAGGGAGCTCCAAAAAGCTCCCTATGTGATGAAATCTCTTGGGAGAGAGTGTAGTTTAAAAAAACATCTGTATTTCATCACATCCATATTGTATAAAATTTTACTACAAAAGTCAAATATTATACAACGATGATGGAAAAGTTCCCTCTATAAAGTCATAATAAAGTTCAATTTAGAATTGATATAAATAGATTTAATTTATTGGTCATTGTAAATTTCCTACTAAAATCTTAAATGTTGTGCTATATTATAGGTATTAAGTCTTTTTTTTAGATATAAAAGTATACTGGGAGGAAACATGAATTACATAACTTTAAAAAACAATAAAAAATTAGCCTATATCTCCGAGGGGAAAGGAGAAGTATTAGTTTTTATCCACTCATTTTTATGGGATAAGGAGATGTGGAGACCTCAAATAGATTTTTTCAAAGAAAATTTTAGATGTATCTCCATTGATTTACTGGGCCACGGAGATTCTTCTAACCTCTGTAAAAATAAAGAAAACTACTCTTTGAAAGAGATTTCTGATGACATTTTAGAAGTTTTAAACAGCTTGGATATAAAAAAATACCACTACATAGGACTGTCTGTAGGAGGAATGTTAGCCCCTTATATTGCAGAAGATATTAGAGCTTCCAGCATGGTTATAATGGATTCATATGTAGGAGCTGAACCTTCAGAGACCCAAGAAACATATTTTCAACTATTAAATAATATAAAAAACTTACAATATATCCCTGAACCTATGGCAGAATTAATATCTCCTATGTTTTTTTCTCCTAAAACAACGCAGGAAAAAACTGAATTATATTTAAATTTTCATAATCATCTATTGAATCTACCGAAAGAAAATATCGATACCATTGTAGCTACTGGATTTGGAATATTTGGGAGAGAAGACACTCTTAACAGGTTAGAAGAAATAAATATTCCAACATTATATTTAGCCGGAGAAGTTGATATCCCTAGACCAATAAAGGAATCTGAAGAGATGAGGAATCTTACAAAAAACTCAAACTTTAAAGTGATTGAAGGTGCAGGACATATTTCAAATTTAGAAAATCCAAACAGTGTAAACTCAATAATTCAAGAATTTTTGAATAAAATCAAATAAAATATAGATTTTTTGAGAGATATAAAGGAAACCCTATAAAAAATAAGTATATTAGTTTAGAAGTATTTTTTATTTGCTGATTTAAAAAATGTTTAAGCTGTAGTGAGAATAGAAAAAGAATAATAAACTTAGACTCAGCTTTTAATTTCAATAGAAAAATGGAGGTGACCTTATGATAACTATTGCTACAATTTTACTTTTGATAACTATATTATTTTTATATTTAAAAAATCAAAATAATAATAAAGTTGAATATGTATATATAAATGAAAAAACGAAAAAATATCATTTAGAAGAATGTCCATATGCTAAAAATTTAAAGGGTATTTCTTTAAAAGATGCAGTTAAAAATGGATATACACCATGTAAAATATGTAATCATAATCAACTCTAATAAATTTTAATCCTAAAAGGACACTATGAATAGTGTCCTTTTTTTATTCATAAAATCTTTTAGAAGTTTAACTTCTCCAAAAGTATATCTGTAAACCCCTTCACATCCTCCATCAAAACAGCCTGAGGATTGCACCTCATGACCATTCCATCTAAATACATAAGGCTTTTTATGACTGGAAACATTCCGCTTCCAAAATCCATTCCTGAATTTATTCCAAGTTTTATAGTTTCCATCATTCTTCTAGTGAGACTAACCTCTGAAACTGTAGCATGGGTAAAATCACTGTAAAGCTCCATAAATTTTTTCAAGAAAATACTATACTTATCAGGTTCAATGATTATTTCAGACATCATATTTAAATTTTCAGCCGCTTTTGAATAATCGTATCGGCTAAGATAATAAAAGAACCAAAACAGACCTTTTCTGAGCCTTGGAGAGATAGTTGATAATCCTGCACAATCAAGAAAATAAAGCTTTTTGTCACTACCTAAAATAATGTTTCCAGGATGAATATCACCATGAAATATCCCTTCATTAAATATATAGAAACTATGAATTCTAAAAAGCTCCAAAAGATTTTCATACGTAAGACATTCCTCTGTTAAAAGGTGATCCAATGTATTCCCCTCGATATATTCAGATACAAGAATCCTTTGAGATGATAGCTCCTTGTATACCCAGGGAAAATTTAGAGTTTTCAAATCAAAGTTTTTCAAACTTAAATCCCTTATTTCTTTCAATTTTTCCATATCTGTATATTCATTTATAAGATTTAACTCCCTACCGGTATAATACCTAATGTTTTCAAGAATCCCTTTGGGATCAAAGATCTTATTAAACTTTGGCCATACCATACCTATGAGGGTCACAAACCTCTCTACCTTTGAAATATCTCTAAAAAAAGATTCTTTGAAGTCGCTTCTTATAATTTTTATAGCTACTTCTTCTCCGCTTTTTAAAATAGCTCTGTGAACCTGTCCCACAGAAGCCGAGGAAAAAGGCTTTTCATCCCAAGAAGCTAGATTTTTTAGCAAAATATCATCTCCCTCTAATAGTTCTGATAAAGTCCTTTCTTCTGCCGGAAAACTATGAGTGTAGAGCTGTGAAAGATGGGTACACATCTCTTCTCCTAAAAAATCAACCCTAAGAGCGTAGTGCTGAGCTATTTTTACGGCTAAAAGGCCCTGTTTTTGAATTTTATAGAGATTGGGTGGTTTTTTTCTATAGAAGGAAAAAATAAGTCTTCCAAATCCAAAGATATTCATAATCATTCCTCCTGATTTATTAAATCAGCTGTTATCTTTCCTGATTCATAGATAGTAGGCAGCCCGCTTCCAGGATGAGTGCCTCCTCCTACTAAATAGAGATTCTTATAACCTTCAAGCTTATTGTGAGGTCTGAATATGAGCATCTGTGATACTTGATGTCCTAGATTAAATGTAGCTCCTAAAAACACATCTTTTTCCTCCTCCCAGTCTTTTGGAGTGATTATTTTTTCTGCTTCAATATGACGAGAAAGATCCTTAAATCCGCCCTTTGTTTCCAAGGCTTTAATAACTTTATCTCTGAAGATTTTTTTTTCTTTTTCCCAATCTATCTCAGATTTATTATTAGGTACTGGAACAAGAATATAGAGAGTTGATTTTTCTTCTGGTGCCAAAGTAGAATCTGACACAGAGGCATTTTGGACATAGAGTGAAAAATCATCTGAGAGAACCTTATTTTTGGTTATATCATCTATATTTGACTTATAATCTTCAGCAAACACAATATTATGGTGAGGTATATGATTGTATATCTTATCTACTCCCAGGTATAGCATAAATGTAGAACATGAATATTTCTTTTTATATAGATTGGAATCAGAATATTTCTTCCTTAGATTTTTAGGAAAAAGTTTAGACATTCCTTTAGCAAAATCAGCATTCATTATTATATGATCCCCTTTGACAATCTTACCGTCGTCTAGTTTTATTCCAACAGCCCTTTTACCTTCAAAAATTATCTCCTCTACTGGAGAAGAAAGCTTTATATCTCCTCCTTGTTCTTTTATAACTTCTGCCATTGCCTGAGAAAGTTTATTTAACCCTCCCTCTACATGATAAATACCATCACTATGTTCTAAATATGATATTATACTAAATGTCCCAGGAGCTTCCCAAGGTGACATTCCTATATATTTAGCTTGAAAAGTAAAAGCTAGTTTAAGCATGTCATCTTTAAAATATCTTTCTAGAGCACTATATAAAGACATGTGAGCATCTAAATATGGGAGAGCTTTTAAGAATCTAAGTTTAAGAAAATCTTTCCAAGAACTATAAGGTACTTGAAGACAGGGTATTAGTTTTTTACACTTAATTTTCTCCCTTTTAAGATATGATAGGTAGCCTGAAGATTCTCCCGGGAATTTTTTTTCAATCTCTTCAATCATTTTTTCTTTGCGGTTAGAGGACCATGGATTAAATGATTTCCCGTCTCCAAATGTTAATCTATACATAGGGTTTATTTCTGTGAGTTTTACATAACCTTCTAATTTTCGACCTGTTTTTTCAAATATTTCCTCCAATATACTTTTCATAATAAAAAATGTAGGGCCCATATCAAAAGTATAATCACCTAAATTTATCGATGAATTTCTTCCTCCTATGTAGGCTTGTTTTTCAAATATACTTACTTTATATCCCATAGATGCCAGCAGCATCCCAGCTGAAAGGCCACCAGGGCCAGCACCAATTATCAATATATCTTTCATCCTCTGCCTCCCTGTTAATATTTTTATAAATTAAATGTATTTTTTTCTAAATATTCTTTTATTTTTTCTATTGGTACAGGTTCGCTAAAGTAATATCCCTGTATTTCATCACATTTATAAGTTTTTAAAAAATCAAACTGTTCTTTTGTTTCTACTCCTTCTGCTACAACTTTAAAACCTAAATTATGAGCCATTAAAATTATAGTTTTTACCATTACTTTATCTTCTTCATTAGTTGCAATTCCATCTATAAAATTTTTATCTATTTTTAACCTATCTATAGGAAATTTTTTAAGATAGCTTAGAGATGAATAACCGATCCCAAAATCATCTATAGCCAATTTTATTTCTAAATCCTTTAACTTTAACATAGTATCCATACTCTTAGATATATCATCCATCAGTATAGATTCTGTTAATTCTAGTTCTATGTGTTTCAAATCTATCTTTTCTTTATCTAAAACATCTTCAATCATTTTAGGTAGATCACTGTGTTTTATCTGATACCCAGAGATATTAATAGATATATATATATCAGGATCTATCTCAACAACTTTTTTTACTTGAGAGAAAACTTTTTCTAAGACCCACCTTGTCATAGGAACTATAAGTCCACTGTCTTCTGCTATACTTATAAATTCATTCGGTGAAACAACTCCAAATTCAGGATTTTTCCAACGAATAAGTGCTTCACAGGAAATAATTTTTTTTGTTACTGCATTTATTTGCGGCTGATACTCAAGATAAAATTCATCTTCTTTTAACGATTTCCTCATTCTATTTTCAAGATCAAGATTTTTCATAAATTTAGAATTCATATTTTCTGTATAGAACTTATAGTTATTTCTTCCAGATTCTTTAGCATGATACATAGCTGTATCTGCATTTTTTATGAGTTCATTTAAAGAGTTACCATCTAAAGGATAGAGACTTACACCTATGCTGGTAGTTATAAAAAGATCTTTTCCTCCAATATTAAATGGAAATTTAAAAACATTTAATATGCTCATTACTAGTTTTTTTAAATTATCGATAGAATCAAAAGATGGTATTAAAACCACAAATTCATCTCCACCAAACCTTGCGATGATTTCATCTTCTAATTTTATTTCTTTTAAAGACTTTGATACTTTTTTTAAAAGTTCATCCCCAGAAGAGTGTCCCAATGTATCATTTATATTTTTAAACCTGTCTAAATCTAAAAACATAAAAGCTATCCTTGTTTGATCTGGGTCAGCATTTATAATTAAACTTTCTGCCTTACTATTAAAAAATTCTCTGTTGGGCAGATCTGTTAATGAATCATAATATGCCAGATGTTGAATCTGCTTTTTTATATGTTCTTGATTTGCAAGATCTGAAAACATAGCAATGTGATAATCTATCTTATTTTTATTATTTCGTATTGTTATTATATTTAACCATTCAGGAGAAATTTTGCCATTTTTTTTCTTATCCCAAATTTCACCCTGCCAGTTCCCATTATATTTAATCGACTTCCACATTTCCTTGTAAAAATATGGTTTATGATGATTGGATCTTAAAATTTTAGGATCATACCCAATTAAATCTCTTTTCAAATATCCGCTATTTTTTAAAAATGATTTATTGACAGAAACAATTTTATTGTATCTATCTGTAACTATCACACCTTCAGGTGTATTTTCTAAGATTTCAGTAAATAAATTTAATTTTTTTTGAGATTCTTCAGATTTATTTGCTAAATTTCCAATTTTATTGGTATATTTAATTTTTTTATAGACATATATACTCCACATTAAAGCTATAGTATTAAAAAAAATAAAAATTATCCAATCCCATTTTATAAATTTATTTACAAAAAATGATTTTCCTGGGATAAATCTAATTTTCCAATTTCGATTTGGAAAATCTACAAAATTTTCAAAATAGAGATCTGAATATTGATACAGTTCTAACCTTTTAAAATAATTCTCAGTTGTATAAATTTCAATATTTTTATTTTCTGTGGCATCATAGATCTGAAACTCTAAATTATTTATTTTTAATAGATCTAAAGAAGAATCTATAAAATCATCTATTTTAAAAACTCCTGAGATAAAACCCAATACTTCTCCTTTAGAATTAAATCCATTTTTATATACAGGGTTTAAAAGAAGAAATATATCTTTCTCTCTTTTTCTTTGAATTAACCTAATCTTTGATGTCCCTACTACTTTTCCGATTTTTGAGGAGTTCAAAATTGCTTCTGATCTATTTTTATTAGCAAACAAATCCAATCCTAAAATACCCTCATATCCCCTAAACGGTTCAATGTAATATATAGGATAATATTGCATTGATCTTTCTCTTTTTTTGATCTCACCGGAATTCCCTATTTCAGTAAATTTAAAGTTCTTATATCCCTGTTTTTGAGCTAACCTCTCATATCTGTTTCTTTCGTCATCGCTGACTAGAGGTACCCATAAAAAAGCCTGAATTCTTCTATTTTCCTCTAAAAAATAGTTTGTAAATTTTTTAAATTGTTCTCTATCTACATTTTTAGAAGTTATAAATAATTGTTTTACAGTATTTAAAGTATCTACATTTTTAGTCAATTCTGAATTAAAAGTCCTCAAATAATTTTCTCTTTCTACTCTAAATTTATGCTGAATAAATTTATTTTCTATAGTTCTAATTTCATAAAATATTAAATAGGATAATAAAAATCCAACAAAAAAAATAGAGTAAGATGGTATATAACTTTTATTAGTATTTGATCTCATAATAACCTCCATAGATTTTACTTGATTTATCATCATTTAATAATAAAAAATTTTAGCTCTATTTCTCCCCCTAACTCTATCTAAATTATAATGAAGTAACGCATTATTTCCTTTAAAAAACTTTAAATAAGTAATATAAAAAGGAGACAGTAAAATCTATCTCCTTTTTGTATTTTCTATTTTTTCCTCTACAGAATTTTTAGTTTATTAGTAAAAATATTTAAATCCCTAATTCTTCCACATCAATACCTAAATACATAGCATATACCATAGGAATGAACATACCGTATCCAAGAAGAGCGACCGACTCTCCATCAACTCCTAAATAATATGGATTGTAACCATCTGTTGTTACTTTCCATTGAATTAAAAGATCTATTTTCTTTTTTGTATTAGGATTAACTAAGGTCCCTTTAAATTCTACAAAATTTCCTTCTTCATCTTCAAAATGTAACCACTGTTCATTTTTGCTTACCTTATCCAATACTTTTCCAAACTCAACTTTGGGGTACATATTCAAATGAGAACTTTTAACTTTTTCTATATACTCATCTTTTTTCCCACACGCAACAAATATGAACACTACTGTTAAAATCATTAACATTTTTTTAATCATTTTACTTTCCCCCTTAATATTTTTTATTCCACTACTTCTAATTAAGATAATTATGGATATTTTAACTTTTTTTTAGTGTTTTCGCAACAAATTTAATCTTTTTTTAACCACATATATTGTTTTAAACTTCTTGTATAAAAAAATGCCCAAAATATTTTGGACATTTTTTTATTGAGTCAATCTTCATTGTCTGCTGTTAATATTTCCAACAAATGACCATCTAGATCTCTAAAATAAACTCCACGGCCACCATGGCGATTGTTGATCTTACCATCTTTATCTGAATACGGTCCGCTACCAAAAGCAATATTATCAGTTTTTAGATGTTTAAATATTTTATCAAATTGCTGATCATTAACTTTAAAAGCATAATGGTTTTTAGAAAAATGATCTCGTGTATCAAAATCTAAAGTTAATGTTGAATTAACCTCTACTACTGCGAAGTGACCCAACTCTTTAATAAATTTAAATCCAAATATTTTTTCATAGAACTTCGCAGACTCAACATTATTCTTTGAAGGTACAATTGTATGATTCAATGTAATTTCCATATTTCACCTCCTTTTTAGATGACCTGTTTATTTTTAAATTTTACTTTTTAACATCTCACTAAACTTTTTCTCTAAAGGATAAACTTTATATTTCCCCAACAAATTATTCTCTAAACAATATTTAAAAGTTTCTTCCACCCCTTCTTTAAAACTGTAGTCTATTGATCCGCCTTTTTCATCGAGTTTGGAAATATCCCCATATAAATTTTCGGTCCTAAAAGGAAACCATTCTCTTACTTTAATATTACTATCATCTACCTCTTTAATTATAGCTTTTTTCCCTATTACTTCTTCCATAACATTTATCATTTGTTTAAAATTCATATATTCATTTCCTGATATATTGAAAATGTTGTTATTGAAATTATGATCTCTAACAGCTTTAAAAATATTATTCGCTAGATCTTTAACATATCCAAATTGAATAATTGTATCCTTTGAAGGTACAAAAATTGTTTTTCCATCTAAAATTCGATTAAAAAAATAAGTTTCTCTATCCAAGTTATTTCCAGCACCAAAAATATAAAAAGGCCTAAAGACAATAAAATTAGAAGCATTCCTCATAGAAAATTCTTTAAGCGTCTCTTCACATAAAAACTTATTTAAAGCGTAATTTCCCCATCTGAAATTCCCACCTATTTCATCCTCTTCTTTTGCCGGTGCTTTTTTTATATCTTGATAAACAGAAGCACTGCTTATAAGTATATATTTTTTATACTTTCCCTTAAGAACCTCTAAAGACATTTTTATTTGCTCTGGCTCATAAGCAGATACATCAATAATAGCTTCAAACTTATGTGAATCTAAAAGACAATGTAAATCCAGAAGGTTATGTAAATCTAAGATATTATACAACTCCTTTTTTTTATTTCTATCTCCCTTTATATGAATTGCTCCTGTAGGATTACTTCTTGTACCTCTATTAAAAGCATATACCTGAAATTTTTCAGCTATTAACTTTTCACATATATGTCTTCCTAGAAATTGATTCCCTCCTAAAATTAAAACTTTTTTCATTTAGTCCCTCCATGCTTATCTCGGATATTAAAAAATAAATAATTTTATTTAGTTATTTTCTTCCTTTTATCTGATTTACAATTTTTTCCATAATTTCCTTTATAAAATCATAAGATAACACAGAAAACAAAACATTTAAGATATAATCGTTGTGTAAATAGGAGTTCAGCAATACTTATCGCATACAAAATAATTTTTTAATATATTGTAACTTTATTTTAATTTTGCTACAATTAATTATTAAGTAAATATTAAGCAAACGCTTTCAAATACAAGGAGGAATAATATGAAAAAACTATCGATTATGCTTGCAGCTATAGCAATCAGCGGAATAACTTATGGAGCTCAATTAGAACTTAAAGGCGGCTTTGAACCTTGGAGAGAAGGTAACAATTCGTACTCAAGCTTTGATAACGGAGGAAGTTTAGGAGCTGAGCTTTTATTTAATGCTGAAAATATGCCTTTTGATTACGGTATTGGTATGGAATGGAAATCTGAATTCTCTGGTGGAGATGGAAATAATGTATTAGCAGAAACAAAAGCAAATGCTTTCCCTATATATTTGACAGGTAAATATGGAATCGGAGAAGATTTGTTTTATTTAGTCGGTAGAGCTGGATGGTCAATCTATGACAATTCTAGTGCTAAAGATGGATTTTATGGTGCTGTTGGTATAGGAAAAGAACTTGGAAACTTCACTCTAGAAGCTCTCTATGAAACTATGGATCTAAGTGGTTCTTCTAACATGTATTCAGGTGATAGAGCTAACTTAGCTTCTATCAAGTTTGGTTATAAATTTGGTGAAAACAAGAGAGATGTAATCTCAAGAGAAAAAGAAGCCGCTGCTAAAGCTGAATATGAAAAACAGCAGGCAGAAATAAAAAAATTAGAAGAAGAGAATAGATTAGCCCAGGAAAGGCAGGTAGAGGAGCAAAATAGATTAGCTCAAGAAAAAGCTCTCAGAGAAACCATGCTTGATAAATACAGCTCTTTAGTAGTTACAGAAAATTATGAAACTAATAAATTAGAGTCTGATAGTAATAATGAATCATTCTTCAAAAACATCGATAATGATTTAACTGCAGAATCAGGAACACTTAAAGTGACTAGTTATACTGATAACAGAGGTTCTGAAGAATATAATCAATCTATTTCCCAACAAAGAGCCGATAAGGTAGCTGACAAAATCAAATCAAACCTTACTAATGAAAATATTGAAGTTATATCAGAAGGATTAGGAGAAACTAATTTCTTAAATGATAACGCTACTTTTGAACAAAGAAAAGCTAATAGAAGAACAGAAATTAATTTTATAGCTAAATAAATATAACAATGAAAGCAGGGTGATTACACCCTGCTTTCAATTTACTCACTATTTTTATACATTTAATAATTCATATTAAATTTTTAGTCCCCATTCATAATTTTTGTTTTTAAACCATCTAATCTATTTTTTCTCCTTCTGTTTCAAGAATATTTCTTCCCCATTTTTCCATAAGGTCTAATATCTCTCCTAGTCCTTTTCCTTTAGAAGTTATTTTATATTCTACTCTAGGAGGAACTTCCGGGTAAACAGTCCTTTCTATAAACCCATTTTTTTCTAATTCTTTTAGATGTTCGGATAATACTTTTTTACTTATGCCAGGAACTATTTTTTGTATTTCACTAAATCTTAAAATTTCTTTATTAAGGTGCCATACAATAAGCGACCTCCACTTACCGCCTAATACATCTATTGTAGTTTCTATAGGACATTTATACTCCTTATTGTTCCACCTATACATAACTTTCCTCCTAATCCTTCATTATTTACTATTATTCTATCATGATATAATAACTTTTCCTCTATTTATTCCATTTCATTATTTTTTTCAAAAAAGTTTTTTCCTTCTAAGACAGTCTTTTTCATAAAAGGAACCTTTAGGTAACCTGACTACTAAAAAGTGCCTTCTTCATAAACTTTTTTATCTATGTTATTCTTACTCTATATTAGAAGAGTAGCAAGGAATTTATTAGTGTTCATATATAATTTAGGAGGTAACAATGAGATATCCAAGAGCGTTTTCACATATTGGAATTACAGTGTCAGATTTAGATAAAGCGGTTAAGTTTTATGAAGAGGTTATGGGTTGGTATATTATTATGAAACCCAGTGAAGTAGTAGAAGAAAAAGAAACGGCAATAGGTCAGATGTGTATAGATGTCTTTGGTGAAGGATGGGGTACATTTAGAATAGCTCACCTTTCTACTGCAGATGGTATAGGAATTGAGCTGTTCGAATTTCCTAATAACACTAAACCACAGGCTGAGTTTAAACCTTTCCAAACTGGTGTATTTCACTTTTCGGTAAAAGATCCAGATGTAGAAGGTTTGGCAGCTAAAATAGTAGAAGGTGGGGGAAAACAAAGAATGCCAATAAGAGAATACTATCCAGAAGATAAGCCATACAGAATGGTCTATATGGAAGATCCTTTTGGAAATATTATAGAAATTTACTCTCATTCATATGAACTTCACTATGGTGCAGGTGCATATCAACACGAATTAAATAAGTAAATCAAAATTAACTTTAACAATAAAAATGTCTATTTAGCCGAATATATAAGAACTAAAAAAGCAGGATGAAGCCCATCCTGCTTTTTTTGTAAATTAAGCTAACATAGCCTAAAATAAATAATTTCCTAATTAGTCTACCCGTTTTTTTACCTTAGATGGGGTTTTCAAACGGAAATCATTTGTTTTTAACTGATAAACATCTGTTTCCCAGGTTGCTCCCAATTCATAGATATGCCATTCCATTTCCTTGGGGAGAATTTTTTTTTCGAGAAGATTATTTAAACCTTGAATTGCTTCTTCAACACTGCAATAAACCACACCATCACCATAGCTTCCATCTGCCTCTAAAAAGGACTTAGGGAAAGTTGGAGGCACTTGATCAGCCAGAATAACTCCTAATTTTATAACAGGCTTCCCATTTTCAAGTGATTTATCATAATTAATATCTGCAATTGTGTAAACGCCTGAACATCTACTGTTTTGTTCTTCACCTAAAGCCAAGCTATAAAAAGCTAAAATCATAATAACTAAAATTACAAATACATTATTTTTCAAAATTTCATCTCCCTCAATTACTTTTCGGACTAATCCATCTGCTTATAGATATTAGTCCCTGTAGCTTGTACTAGCGGGAGTAATTTCTATCTTTTCATACAGTTGTATAATTATAAATATAGACTTTTATTTTCTATGCATAAAGTAATTATATAACACTAAACACTCCGTGTCCACTAAGGTTAAGTGGTAGATTTTATGTGATAAATTCGGAGCACACGTTAGAGCCTCTGTCTTTAAAAGTAAATAAAAAATCAGGCAAGAATGGCCTGATTTTTTATTATATTTTTTTATCTCTACCCTAGTAGTACACTAATGGTTTTCCACCATGTGATCTACTAGAATTGAAATGAATTTCTAAATCTTTTTTACTTCAACCTATACTATACGATCTCTTTTCTTCTTGTACGTATAATTATCTAATTATAAAAATTTAATTACTCGTTTGAATCAGGGAATTCTAAATGAATTTCTTGGAATTTATGATTTAACTTTTTAAAAGCTTCTAATACATGAGGGTCAAAATGTTCTGGCATAGTTCTACCATTTCCCTCTAAAATAATTTTCATAGTCTTCTCATGAGTAAATGCTTCTTTGTAATGCCTTTTACTCATCAAAGCATCATATACATCTGCCATTGCCATTAATCTTGCAGAAATTGGAATTTCCTCTCCGACTAAACCTCTAGGATATCCTAATCCATCCCATTTTTCATGGTGAGAATAAGCTATTTCTTTCGCAAAGCGTAAAAAAGAGTTAGTTCCCATAATTTTTTCTGCTTTTAATATAGCATCTCTTCCATAAGTTGTATGTTTTTTCATCTCTTCAAATTCTTCTTTTGTTAATTTTCCTGGTTTCATTAAGATGTTGTCTGGGATTCCAACCTTACCAATGTCATGTAGCTGGGCTGAATCGACAATTAATTCGATTGTTGCTTTATTTAGATGATTTGAAAACTTGGGATGATCTTTAAGATGCTCTGCCAAAACTCTTACATAGCTTTTTGTACGATAAATATGCATACCAGTCTCATTGTCTCTGGTCTCAGCTAAAACAGCGAGACTTTTGATGGTAACTTCTTGAGTTAATTTTACTTCTTTTGTACGTTCATCAACTTTTTGTTCTAAAATTTCATTTTGTTCTTCTAATTTATATTTAACCTCTTTTAGCTCCATATCTCTTATATTAATTTTTTTAATCATAGAGTTAAAATTTTGAATTAAGTAACCAAATTCTTCATTGAGGTTATGAATAATTTCATGTTTATAATCACCATTAGAGACTTCATTTACTGCATTAGATAATTTAGTTATCGGTAAAAATATTATATATACCAATAAAATTAATATCCCTAGAAGTAACAAAGTTCCGCTTATAATATATTTTTTAAGGAATAAATCATGATTTTTCAAAAGGACTCCCTCAAAAGAACTAGTATTTGCTTCTACAAAAACAACACCTATTATATCATTTTTATTTATTTGGCTGTAGGCGATTCCTTTAATGGGAGCTGCAGCTTCAAATTTCTTTTTTTTAAAATCTGAATGAAAATATTGTAATCTATTTTCTTTAATAACCTTTTTTACATGTTCATTTTTGAGTATTTTACCGATTTCAGCTTTGTTGTTGGAAGAAAGAATCGTATCATGCAGGTCATAAACACGTATTATTTTTATAAAGGAATATGCTCCAATTTTTTCAACCATTCTCTGTACTGACTTGAGGTCCCCTTTATCTAAAAGGATTGAAATCCCAAAATCTGAACTAAATAATGTAGAGGAAATCTGATCTTTAACTTGTTTCTCAAAATAATTACGAAAAAGGTTATCGGTCAAAGAAAAAGTAAAAATAATATTTACTGTTACTGCTACTATTATTCCAGCAGCAATTTTAAAATATAATTTTATAAAGGATTTATTCCATTGCCTAATCATCTTTATCGCCTGCCTCTTGAGCGACAGGGTCTGCATCAAAGAGGTTATTTATCTCAACATCCTTTGATATTAAATTATTTTCTACAAGAAACATTTCAATATTTTTTAATTCATCCTTGAAGTCTTCTGAAGAAAAAATATTTTTATTTTCTTCCAAAGTAAAAAATTTAAAATCCTCATAAAAATTTTTAAATTCATCATAGGTCATCCCTTCTTTGGAAGCCATCAATTCATAAGCCTCTTGGGGGTTATTTTTTACAAATTTCTGTGCCCTATACCAGGCTCGGATAATATTGGCATAGTCTTTTTTTCGTTTTTCCAAACTCTCGTTCCTAGCTACTAAAGCATCAATATAATTTAAGGTCTCGTCAGTAGCAGCTATTATTTTACCATGGCCTTTATCAGCTGCATTGCTTAAATAAGGCTCATAAATAAAGCATGCATCCACCTCTTCAGAGATAAATTTCTCCATTCCTTCCTCTGAACCTACAGATATTATTGTTATATCATTTTCTTTTAATCCCTCTCTTTTTAGAACTTTATATAGTAAAAAATGATCATCGGTTCCTATTTCTACTGCCACTTTTTTGCCTTTTAAATCTTTTACACTTTTGATATAGTCTTTAACTACTAACCCATCTGCTCCATTAATTGTATCTGAAGAAAGTATTATTCTTGCGGATTCTCCTCTAGAATCATAGTATACAGTATTAAAATATGATGAATGCACTAAGTCAACTTTTCCAATATAAAGAGAGTCCATACTATCCGACCATCTAGAAAATCTGACAATTTCTACAGGTGTATCACCAAAATAACCTTTTTCTTCAGCAATATACCATAATTCGCAAGGAGGCCAACTGTCTATACCTATTTTAATGGGCTCTTTATAGGATTCACATGCTGTAAACAAAATTAAGATCACTGTTAAACATAAATTAATAATTCTATTTTTTTTAACTCTCATACTTTCCTCCTTTGTAATCAAATAATGATCTAAGATAAAATAATAAATAATTATTATGGAACTTTCAAATCATTTTATATGACTAAAAAACTATCCAATTTATTATAGTCTATTCATTAGAGTTATTTGGTTTTTACCATTTTTTTTAGATTCATACATAATTTTATCAGCTCTATCTATCAATTTTTTATGATTTTCAAATTTTCTATATGTAGTGATTCCAATGCTCAAGCTTAATTTTATTTCACTTTCTTTTACTGATGACATAGAAGCATTTTGTTTAAGCCTTTCAGTTATTTTTAGCGCTGTCTTTACTTTTGTATTAGGGTAAATAATTAAAAATTCATCTCCACCATATCTGAAAGCATAGTCAGACTCCCTTATAGAATTATTTATTTGTTCACCCAAGTTTTTTAATGTCATATCTCCTTTTATATGACCATAAGTATCATTAATAGTTTTAAAATTATCTATATCAATAAACGCCACTGATATATCTGAGTATATTTCACTCAATTCATTTAGTATATTATCTAGACGTTCTTCTAGATGGTATCGGTTATATAGTCCTGTTAGGGAATCTTTTATACTTTTATCATATATGACTTTATTTTCTTCTGACAGGGTGTTCTTAATTTTCTTTTCGTTCATAAAACGCCAAATAATAGCAATTGATATAGTAATCAATCCAGTTGGTATTAAAATATTTTCTATTCTAGATAAAGGACCTTCTAGGATATAAATCTTATCCATTACATCTTGTAAATTTCCTAAATAAAACAAAATGAATCCACTGGTCATTAAATAATAGTTATTCTTATTTTTAAAATCAACTTTTCCAAAATATATCCATATTAGAGGTTGAATACATATCAAAATCTCACTTAAAATATCCGACAATTCTGTGTTTTCTATTTTTTTAAATGACATATCAAAGTAGATTAATATTATAGTTATTATCACTAAAATTAAGTAAGGTATAGTTTTCTTAACCCGTTTAAATTTTTTCATATTACTTACTCCTTTTATTCTCTAGATTATTAGATTAAATGCAATTTAATACTTAGCTCTTCTAAAAGTTTTCTTGGGTAGTTTTCTAATTTAAATATTTACTGTTCTTGCACTTTAAACTTTGTTATCAGTATTACCTCTTCAACACTCATTTTAAGTATTTTCACATCACGTTTATACTATAAATTAATAAAAAATTAATTTTATTTATTATTCTTTTATACCTTTTTCTCTTTTATTTCCTTTTTTATAAAAAAAGGTTTAACCCTCTCTAAAGTTACTTTCTTATTGAATTAGTTTCCTAAAAAATAACTTTGTTCTATGATTCCATGGATTTACTTTTAACTCTATCCTTTTCCTTTGATTTAAAATCTTTCAAACCCACCGATACCTTATATTTATCTAGCTCATTATAAAGCTTATCATTAGAGTTCAATTAATCACGGACAAAATTCTAAGAAAATCGAAAACAAATCAATAAATAATACTAAATAAAAGGACAGTAAATTTATACTGTCCTTCAAAGGTTTATTTTATTGATGTCAATTATGAAAGTTACGAAAAAATTATTTTGTAACTTTCTTGTAATATGTTGAATGAACTTAAAAAATATTCCGTTTATAAAACTTCCCATTGGAAATTTTCATTCTCAAAAAGTTCCACGCAAAAATCTACTATTTCAGGATCGTAATATTTCCCTCTGCCTAGTTTTATCTCATCCAAAGCTGCTTTTATTCCTAAGGCAGGCCTATAAGGTCTATGGGAACTAATTGCTTCTACCACATCTGAGACTGCGATTATCTTTGCCTCTATAATAATTTCTTCTTTCATCAACCCGTTGGGGTAACCAGAACCGTCTAATCTCTCGTGATGTTGGATTATCATCTTTTTTATATCCCATGGAAAGTCGATACCACTTATTATCTCTTGCCCTATTTCTGAGTGAAGTTTGATCAAATCAAATTCAGGTTTAGTGATCTCCCCAGGCCTATTTAGTATCTCTCCAGGCACATAGATCTTCCCTATATCATGGATCAAAGCCCCAAGACGTAGCCCCTCTATACGCTCCTCACTCAACCCAAGTTTCTTAGCAATAGCAACTGCTAGCTTTGTCACTCTTTTCTGATGCCCTGCAGTATAAGGATCTCTTTTTTCTATGGCAAGTACAAAAGCATCTATTGTTTTCAACAGAATTTCATAGTGAGCTTTCTGAGCTTGTTCCCTTTCTTTTTTAAGTCTTAAGACATAAATTCCTTGGGCAATATTTTTAGTGAGCCTATGAAAAAGCTCCACCTCCTCATTTTTGAAGGCGTCTTTACTATTTGAATATACATTTAATGCTCCTATTATATCCCCTTCGGATTCAATAGGTAATGCAATACTTGACCTATAGCCGAATTCCTTAGCTTTTTCTCTCCAAGGCAAATAATCCGTACCTTTCATGATATCTTTCATCAAATATTCCCTACATTCACGGATGGCCCTTCCTGTTGGGCCCTGACCGTAGACATTATCGCCCCAACTTATATTTATGGAGGATAAATACCCTTTTTTAAAACCCGCTTCTGCAACTGGTATGACCTTTTTCTCGGAATCGTTGCCAATAGAACCTATCCAGGCTAACTTATATGGACCTTCGTCAACTAGAATTTTGCAAATTTTTGTATATATCTCCATCTCATCTTTTGCAGCTACAATTATATCTTGACACTTTATAACGGTAGAATATGCATTTCTCATTCTTTGAAAAGATATCTCTAAATTTTCAACCTTAAAATCACTAGACTGATTCTTCATATAGCACCTCTTCTTTTTACTTTATTCAATTTTAACTTTAATTTTTAGGTAAGTCAATTTTTTAAATAAAATATGAAAAGGGAGTAAATCAACAAATAATTTATTGTACATTTATTTAGTATTATTTCGATTTTTATTTGTAACTATATTATTTTACTGAGCTATAGCTTGTCCGAGATAATTAAAACACTTCAATTTTTTTCAACATCAGTAATTTCAACAAAATATATGCTATATAACCGTTATTATATTTATTTCGATTACTTCATGTAATATTTAATTATTTATTTCATTAAAATATATATGAAATAATTTTAAAATAAAAAAGACTCTCAAAAAGAGCCTTGATTTTATTTAATTAACGTTCCATCTTTTGATATTTTATTAGTTTTTGTATCATCTGCCATAGTAATTGAATTTTTACGCCACCACGTTTCTTGTTTTTGTAGACCTCTTTGATATGTCCCAATCATATATTTGTAGTAATCTGTAGCCCCTTCTAAATACATCCCAACATCATAGTTTGTAATAGTACTATTTTGAGGTGTCATGTTTTCATTATTAAAAAAATGAACTAATGTATTTCCTCTTTCTGTATACATTTTTTTTCTAGCATATTCAATCATTTCTTTTGTACTTTTAGAATTAGTATAGACTGTGAAACTCCTACTAACACTAGGAAGCCCTTGTTTTGTTTTAAAATATCCAACATCTTTAAAAATAGACTTACTAAAACTAACACAACTTACTACCAACATCAATATAACTATTATTTTTTTCATTTTTTCCTCCTTTAAATTGTATTATTTACTTAATCTTAAGTAAATAATACATCAAAATTCAGATTTTTTATATTTATTTTTAATTAATATTATATTTAAATTTCTAAGAAGTCAATTTTATTAAATTTAATAAAAAGCATATTAGTTTTATCGCTCGTTAAAAGTATCATATTAAGTGATCATACTATTTTATGTGTTCTTTTACGTATTTTGACACAGTTTATAGAATAGTTAAAAATGACATTATTTTCTCTTTATTTCTATACTGTATGAAACTCTAACTTTACCATTTAGATGAAAATTTTTAATGTATTCTAATGCTGAGATGGTTCCAACTTTTTTATTGTCTAAGTAATAAGTTATTTTATAATTATCTAAAAAAGAATAATTACCAGTTAAATATTGTGTTATCAAATCTAAAAATAATTGTGATTTTTTTTCATCCATTCCATCTTCCTCTCTTATTAATTGTCTTTTACTATTTATACTACTATGTTCTAATTATTTCAATATAAATTTAAAAAGAATAAAAAAAGGAATATTTAAAATATCCCTTTTATTTTTCTATATATTTTCCTCATTACAAATTTTACATGGAGTATACCCTTCTTTAATAGCTACTTTTAAAGCTATAGGTTCTAAGTTTTCAGAATATGGACATTTCTCTTGATGATATTTTTTAGTTTTCTTATTTATAAAAACAAAATTTATTAATTCTTTTTCTTCCCTTTTTATAATCAAAAAAATGATTCCAATTAAAATTATAACTAAGATTATTTTTACCATATTCCCCTCCAATTTTCATTTAAGTAGTCCCACTTACGCCTCTTCCAAATTTCTGAATACTTTTTTTACACTTACTACATATCCTTCTATACGGGATTCCCTTTGAATCAATTTCAGTAATAAATTTTTTCTTGCACTTTAAACAAATAACTTCTTTTTTTTCCATTAGTATCACCTCTTCGACATTTATGTTATTTTAAGTATTAATGTATCACATTTTTGCTATAAAATTTAAAAATTAATTTAAATTTAAGATCTATTTGTTATTTTTTTATACTTTCTTTCTTTTTATTTCCTTTTTTTATAAAAAAAGAAGAGGTTTAATCCTCTCCTAAAAATCTCACTTTTTATTAATTTCGGAACTCCCGAAATAGAAACCTATTATTAGCATGGTGATGTTAGTAATAGACCCAACTACCATGCTATTCATCTGTTTGTCACTACCTACTTCTCCTTTTAGGCTTATCCAGTATAAATAAATACAAAATGATACCCATACAAGTGCTATCAAGGCACTGATGTTCTTTTGAAGCCAAGATGAGTTATTAGAATTATTTATTTTAAAATTCATATCTCTGGCATTTTTCTTGTCATCTAAGATAAATTTTATATATTCATTTTCCTTTTCTTTTAATTTTAAAACCAGCTGAGGATCTCCCTGTAGGGCTTCTAGGATCCCATTTGCTGTGTTAGAGCCTGTAAGTCCTGTAAGAGTTGTTAATGCTCCTACAGGGTTTCCAATGACTGCCTGGGCTAGTGCCGGAAGTCCTTTATCTTTGAAAAAATTTATAATTTTATTCATGTTACCTCCTAATCCAACTGGAAATGTGGATAGTCTTTAAAAGTCTTCCAATCCCCGCCATAACTATTTTTTATACCCAGATAATCAGCACAAACTTTCAATTCCTCACCAACCTTTTTAAAACTTTCTATGTCGTTCCACCCATTAAATGGATACGGAATAAAATCTATAGCTTTCCCTATTTGATGTTTAGATTTTTTATTGACTCCATCCAATTTACTAAATCCATTTTTAAATGCTTTTTGCTGGTCCTCTAAGCTCCTTAAGCCACACGTAATAGTCAGGTCTACCTTCCCTCTGGCTAATACCATTCCAACTATTAGAGGTAGTCTAGGATCTATTTCTTGGATATTTTTGATGCTTCTATTCGATATTTTATTCATTTTTCACCTCCTGTCTTTTAATAGATCAATAGCTATCTTTATATGTTCTAAAAGGCTTTTATGATCTTCTTGATGATTTTTAATATATGTTTTAAAGTCACTCTTATCTACCTTCTTGTCATCCAGGAATCTTTCCATGGTTTTAATCTCTATTTTAATTTTCCCTTGTTCCCTCCAGAGATATAAACTAAATAAGATAATGATGACAATCAACCCTTTTAATGGGTCATCTAGAATTAAATTAAATAATGGTATCATTCCGCCTCCTATTTAAATTAGAGTAAGTTCTTGAGAAGTATCAGCATGAAGTTGTAATAATCTTACTATTTCAGGATCTGGTTTAATTATTTTCATCCCTAGTTTTTCTCTAGAATCTAACCTCGTTTGTCTATTTTCTAAATCAGTTTCGATTGCTTTAATCCTATTATTTATACTATCGATCTCACTTTGTTTATCATAGATCCAGATATTAGCGTTCCAGGTATAAAATTCTCCAGGAGAGGGAATAGTTTTTATCATATTCTCTTCTAAGATTTCACCAATTCCAAGGATTTTATACCCTTTTTCTATTTGCTCTCTATCGTTTAGAAAGTATAGAGTAAAATCAGATTGAATAGTATATGGTTCTACTAATTCTCCCTCGTATACAAAATGGATCTCTGGATCATAGTCATATGGGAATGCTTTTTCATATTTCCCATCAATTCTATTCTCATCCAAAGAAACAGATTTTATATGTTTTTCTTTTGCTAGTTCCCATGTATTGGCTGCTTCTTTTTTAAATAAGTTATATCTCATTTTTCACCTCACTTTTTATCTCTCAACCAAAACAAATTTAGAATTGTTTTGTAAAAGTAATCTCTGCAATATAATCACTTGAAGTTCCTAATAATCTATTAACTATGTAGTTCCTTCCATCTGTTGTAACCTTATATCCTTGTATGAAATGTACAACTGAACCCATGTCTTGAAAAGACACCTTACAGTTATTTCTTGTGAATCCTGTTGGATAAGGAATACTAATTAACTTTTGAAAATCACTCCCACTCACTTTTACTACTTTTGTTAAATTCTCTATTTGTTCTGTATTATTCTGTATTGCATTTTTATTTGTATTAGCTAACCCAAGAGCTTCTAATGCTTTATCATAAGCGGTTTTCACTGCTAATGCTGATGCTACTAAAGTTTTACTTGTTGAATTAACTAGATGGGTTATATTAAGGTTGAATCCTGTCTTTTTAGTAAATTTAGGCTCTTTTTCACTTGCTAAAGTATAAGCCTGGTTAGCTTTTGTCTGCGCCGAATTAGCTGTGTTTTGAGCTGATGTAGCTTTAGTTAACGCAGCTGCGCCTTTATCATAAGCAATTTTTACAGCATATGCTGAAGCTATTAAGACTTTACTTGTTGAACTAATTACATGAGAAAAACTTCTATTAAAAGCATCTTTTTTAGTAAATGCAGGCTCTCCTCCTAGATCACTAGCCCTTTTATCTCCTTCCATTACTGTTCCGGTAATAGTTCCAAATGATTTGTTAAAAGCGTCATTCTTATTAAACTTATCTTCTTTAGTTGCTAGACCTTCTACAAGGTCTTTTATGGTAGCATAGACATTACTTTGATCTATAACCGCATTGATAGTTGCTGCACTTGAAATATAGGTAATAATGTCTTCTACTGATTCTATGACCCCACTGGATTCATTGGGAATTAAATTTGGTGTGTCTGTATTGCAATATGAATAAAGGATCTCAACTCCATCTTCTCCCCTGGCATAAACTCCTACTTCTCTTAAATATGTATCTTCTATAAAACCCTTATTATTAAAGGATATCCTTATCCTATATCCTCCATTAGGTAGTTTGGATGAACTGGTAATACTTAAAATTTTAAAACTATCTATTAGAGAAGTTAAAGCTTCTTTATCTGTTCCTAAAGGAAGGATCCCTTTCCCAATTTCGACCTTAGTAAAGACTATAGCTTCTCCTAAGATAGCTCTAGCTAATAGTTCTTTCCCTTTGTTGGTTAGGACTGTACCTGTATATTTAGCCATTTCTTCCTCCTAAATATTTTTCGAAATCTGAAGCTACATTAGGATCTAATGGAATAACCTCATAAAGTGATGAATGAAAAACAGTTCCTGAGTAGTTTGTCCCTTCCCATTGGCTACTGACTATAATTCCATCCAGAGAACTCCTTTCATTTTTAGTCATATTAATTGATTTATATAGTTCTTTTAGTTTTTCACTTGTTGGCGGGACACTTCCAATGATCTTGAAATGATATGGATTCCCATCATATTCTGACCATTCCAAAAGTTCAAAATCACCATGAATATCTTTCATTGTTTTTTCAACTGCATACCTGGTCCCCTTTGTTTTTCTGACAATATATGCAGTTTCTACTAAACTAGCTTTAATATCTTTGGATAAGGTCTGCTCGTATCCCTCAACTCTCCATTGATATGCTAACTCATCCAAGACAGGCTCATCTAATATCTTGAAATTTCCATAGAGAAAAAGGTTCTTTTCCCTGGTATTAATCAGATCTAATTCTTCCTGGATAATCTGAACTAAAAACTTTATCTCTTCATCTTCCTGAAGGAAATTAGGAAGAAGTCTTAAGATTGAAATATCATCTATTTTAATCATCTTCCACTCCCCCATATCTGATATTTAAATTTATTTCCTTGGCCACTTCAAATGAGTTAACAATTTTAAAAGTTGGAGATACAACAGTAACTCTCTTAGCTCCTGCGCTTCTAACTAGATAAACTAATTCAGTAGGAGTTATATCTCTTTTAAGAGCTCCTTTTTGCCAGGTTACATATTCACTAACTGCCTTATTAACCTGTTCCTGGATCTCATTTACTAACCCTATATTTCGATTAGAGATATAGTAGGTAAAATCTATATCATAGTTTATTTGCGTAGGTTTATTGACTACTAGATTATCAGTTAAGGGTCTTCTCTTATCTGCACTACAAATAGTCAGGACATCTTGAAGTACACTATCAGTAGGAAGTTCACCACCCTTCATTAGAGGAGTTATACGGACTGTTCCTGGAGTAGTCATCTCTACATTTACATCTATGATCTCCTGGTTAGCAGTTTTGGCCCAATAGATATATCCATCTCCCGGACCTGCAGTTGAGAACTTACTTGGAGCAGTTCGGATCCTTTCCTTTAAACTTTCATCGGATTCTATCTCAGCTCCTCCTTGGGAGATCTCCATATTTATTACTGATTTAAAAAATGGAAAAGGATCAACTATCTTGTTTATTTCTCCTGGAAGGTATCCGTTTCCAACTATCCCTTCTTCGGTGCAAACAGCAATAACTTCTTTAATAGTTTCTCCTGGTTTAAATTCAAAATATGGTGTTAGAAAATACATGTTATTCCCTGGTGTTACCCTTACCGGATTAACTCCTAAAAGGTGTTCCTTTGCTTCCTCTATCTCAAACTTTAAGAGTACACTGGCTTTTTTAGCTCCCAATCTTTCTGTATCTGTAAAGGCTCCCATCTCAGTGGCATAGTCTCCCTTTGTATACCTGAGTAGATTCATCTTGAGTCCCTCATTAGTGGCTTCATTTCTGATAAATAAAGAATAAGCAACTGTCTGCAGTAGCCACCTTCTTTCATCTGCTAACCCTAAAGAAACACCGCTTAACTCTTCATACTTTTTAACCATCCTTCCGAGTATCTCTTCAGAACTTTCATTATGTATATTTAAATCATTCAATAATACTCACCTCCATAATGGGCTTTAAAGTTCCCCTTTGATGATCTGTTATATATTCAATCTTATGTATCTTTAATCGAGGCTCATATTTTTTAAATTGGGTTTGGATATTCATCAAGGCAGCACTCCTATTAAGTGGTGAATCAACTATATCTCCATTTATTCCAATTCTCCTGGCCAGGATAACTTCTCCTATGACTACTGAAAGGATGTTTCTCCCATTTTGAAGAATCCTATCTATTCCGGTAGCTTTTAGATTAACTGTATTTTTCGGTTCTAATCTATAGATCATTAAGCCTCACCTCTGTCTATCATTCCCTGGTTAAATCCTTGAGGAACACTCTTTTTCTTGGTAGCTTTTTTAGGTTTAATAACTACATCTGTATTTTTGTATATCAGTTCCACATACTCTTCTAATGTAAGGGAGACATCAATCTTCCTTACCTTTCCGCCATTGGTTATATACTCATATCCGGCATCATAGGAGGTAATAACATACTGACCACTTCTTATGGGTTTATCCCCTAAATTAAAATCTAAAGTTTCTCCAGTATTTTTGTATAGGTCTAATTTTTTAACTAGTTCCAGGGGATCTACTCCAAAGTCACTCCTAAGAACCATTTTGAATGTAAGAATATCGGTTTTCAGATCTATAAACTCCAGAGCAGGTTTCTGCCCTTTCCGGCTATGTTTTTCATAATTAGCTCCGCCGCTTAATTTTAAATTGATAAAATTCAATATTTTCTTATTCTTTCCATCAAAGGAGACCTCAAAAGGAATATCTCCTAATCTTCCTATCATTGTTATCACCTCATTTAAATTTGACTTTTTGCAATTTATGATGAAGACTTTAAATAAGAAGAGATGTTGTCTTCATGTTATTGTCCTTTTAAAAGCCTTAACTCGCGAAGTTAAGGCTTTTATTATTCTGGGACTGTAGTTGGTCTATTTTCAGCATCTTTATGTTTATGAAGGTCTACATCGCCTTTAGGAGTGGTAAGTTTAGTTACTCCTACTTCTTCAGCGGTAATATTCTTGGCAGTTGTTATTGCATCTATATTTAATGAAGTTCCTATAATGGAAGTAGCTTTTGAATTAATAGTTAGTTTGTCTGTAGTAATCACTATATTTTTAGAAGATATATTTACGTTTTTAGCTCCCTTTATATCTATATCACCTACACAATCAACTTCTAATAGGTGGCTTTCAAAGTTATATTTGACCTTAGTTCCATCTGGAAAGATAATATATTTCATCTTCCCGGAATCTTTAGGTAGGTTTTTTTCAGTTGAGTAGCTCCCTAAAATAAAGCCTGCTCCTTCATTTGAGCCAGGTAAAAATATACAAACTACATCTTCTTTTAAGCTGGGCATTGAATAATTTTTTTCTTTGTTAGTATGATCTGTTAAAACTTGTAAAGGTTTAGATATTTCTCCAGGAGTATCATCAAACTCTACCCTTGCTGTAGTATCCTTATAACTTATAGATGATATCTTCCCAGTCCTTAAAAACCTAAACTCCATTAAAAGTTCAACCTCCTTCTCATTTCTAAACTGCATATATATTCCCTGGTAATATCATGGGTAACTGAAGTTATTAAATACACTCCATCATATCTTCCAAATCCTAAAATTTTAGTTGTTAAACCTGCTAAGTATTCTGGATCTCCCATATGAGATATTTTCATCTTTGTTTCATTTTTATTCATATTTCTAAGTATCTTTTTTGCACGTTCATTTAAAAATTTTTCTTTTTCTTCTTTTGTTGTTCCAGTAACTTTTGTATCTACATTTTTATAGAGAATCTTTCCTGTTTTCACCTTATAGAAAGAACTCGTAGGGGCTTCGTATTCCCCCTTTAAGAGCTCTCCTAAAATTGGATCATAGAATGTTAGTTCACATCCATCATAGACCTCTAAATCATCACATTGGAGGTCATAACTCTCCAGATCTGATTTATTAAAAGTAATAACTGTTTCTTTATCTTCATATGTCTTTTCATCGAAAAGAATAATTTTATCCATAGTTATCTTTAAAGCCATTCCCTGCTCTTTTGAGAGCCTAGCCAGCAAACTGGCATCTGATTCTTTTAATTGGTTTACCTTATCAAAAGTAAACTCTTCAGGACAGTCATAGAATAGATCCATGGAATAATTAGTTGATATTTCCTGTGCGATCTCTCTCAGAGATACATTCTCCCAAGTATTATCTTTTTTCACTCCTTTAAGGTCTTTGGTTACATCTATAGAAGTTGCTGAGATACTCATGGTGTCTGGAGTTCCAGAAAAAGAAAGATCATCTATGGTAAATATTCCACATTTTAAGGTTCTGTTATCTCCTTCATTTCTCCAGTTAATAACTCCTAATTCGATTTTAAGCTTATCTCCCTTTAAGATCGTCCATTCTTTTATCCATTTATCACCTGTGAGGCTGAGAGTTACACTGTCGCCCTTATCCAGGTTATCTGTATATGAAAACCCTTTGATATATGGTGATGTGTCTCCTGTGATATCCTTGCCTTCATAGGTTACAGTTAAGTATGTTCTCCTGGATATCATGGCTGCCTCCAAGGTGGAAGGGATAAGTTTTTAGTATTAGGTATATCAGGACATATTAACTCTATTCCACCACTGAAGATAGCTATATTCATATATCTGGGATTAGCTCGTATTAATGATTTAGAAAATTTATCTTCTCCGTATACTTTGAAACTAATATTATCCCAGGTATCACCTTGGATAGTTTTGTATATATCCACTTCTCTAGTCAAAAGCCATCCTCCTTTCAGATTTGATTCCCTCTGCTATTGTTTCTTTTACAACCTTTTTTATCATTTTTACTAAGTCTTCGTTTGAGCTTTTCAATAAGTCACCTATGTTTTCCATGTTTCCTATGATTGTAGGTTTGTTTTCTATGTTAAATTCAAATTTATTCTCTATATTTGTCTTTAATATTTTTTCTTTAACAGTAGAAGCTAAGGCGGGAATTCCTTTCCCCGCAAACATTCCTAATTTATTTCCTGCGTTATACCATAGATTTTTAGATCTTCCGCTACCATCATGAGGGATAATTGATTCAGGAGTTTTTCCATCTCCTACTAATGCTAAATGAGGATTACTTACTACTCCACCTTTTGCATAAGCAGGACCATTCCAATTACCAGATAGACCAGAATTTATAGAGGTATTTTGTCTTTTTCCATTTTTATCTTGTGTTAAATTTAATGTCTTAACTTGTTGAAGAGGAGGCATTTCATTATCCTTTTCCCCTTTGATCTTTTTCCAGTATCCATAAAGTTTCTTAATGCCTTTAATCCACATTCCTAAAGGAGAGTATTCAAAAATCTTACTAATAGGACTTTCTTTAAATGCATTCCATAATTCAATTGTTTTAGTTTTAGTCTTGGTCAATCCTTCTTTTACTTTATCCCAATTCTTGTATATTAAATATACTCCTCCTGCTAATGCAGCTAAGGCTATTCCCCATGGAGAGAATAAAAGTGCCATTCCTGATTTACCCAAGGATATTATTCCATTTCCTAAAGTTTTAAATCCTGTCCCTGCTATAGAAGCACCTGCTTTTAAAGTTTGAAAAGATTTCTTACCATTAGTAGTTATCAAATTAAAAGTGGGACCCCATTGTTTCCATTCCTTTATTTTTTTACCTGCAGACATAAATGCCCTATAGTCATCTTTCATTTTAAATACTTGTTCTAACCCTAACCTGGCTCCACCTGAAGCTAATCTTAATCCTACTAACCCTGTAATACCGTAAGCTAATGCTTTAGACATCTGAGGATGTTCTTCTGTAAAAGAGTTAATACCATCAGTTAGAGAAGTTATTCCGGATGTAGTAGATTTAATAGCCGGTAACATTAAGCTTGTAAATGACATAACTAACTGCCTGCTAGATCTTATAGCTACTTTCATTGAACTGGCAGTTGTATCCATCTTATTTTTTAGTTCTGACATGGAGCTGCCGGAATACCCGGCTTTATCTTTAACTAATTTTAGGTTCTCTCCTAAAAACTTTAAATTGTCTGTTAAGAGTGGAACTGTAGAGAGTGCCTCTTCGCCAAATAGCTGTTTGGTTACTGCTAGCTGCTCTGATTTATCTAATTGTTTTATCTGTTGAAATACTTTAAACATTGTTCCAGTAGCATTATCTTGTAGTTCTATACTTAGATCTACTGGATCTAATCCTAACTTTTGTAGAGCTTTTAATTTATCACCACTAGCTGAAGCTCCTGCGCTTAAAGTAGTAAATACTTTCTGTAATCCTGTAGCTGCCCTTCCAGTATCAGATACTCCTAGTGCTACTAAGGTTCCACCTAATGCTGCTGTTTCAGCTTCAGAGAAATTAGCTATCTTACCTAAACTTCCAACTCTTGTTGTCAGCTCTGCAATTTGTGCAGGAGAAGCTTTTATCTTAGCTCCTAGATAGTTCATTTTGTCGGCTAGATCTACTACTTCACCTTGGGTCATCTTAAATGATTGTCTCCAGGTAGCTAACATATCTCCTGCTTGACCTGTCTCCATATCAAAGGCTACAGATACCATAGCTGTATCTTTAGTAAACTTTGTAAGTTCATTCATCTTTATCCCGGCTTGTCCTGCTGCAGCTGCTATCTCATAAATTTGATTATTAAATAAAGGCAACTCCTTAGTTGCACTGAGGATATCCCTTTTAAATTTAAGAGCTTCTTTTCCTTGTAATCCTGTAGTTTTCTTTACATCCGCAAAAGCTGACTCATCGTCTATTGCAAACTTAACCCCTACACCAAGGGCTACTGCCTGCCCAACTCCTCTATAAAGAGAATTTCTTCCTTTTTCTTTATTAGAGGCTCTAAACTTTTTAAACCTTTCTTGATTCTCCTGGTATAAAGCTTTTTTCATCTCTTTAGATAATCGGATCTGTTCCTTATATCTTTTGGCCATTTCGTTACTTCTAGCTAATGTGTTCTGTCTTTTAGATACCTGGCTTATTTGTTTAGAAAGTTCTTCCTGGCTTCTACCATATTTATTTGTTTCCTGTTTAACTGACTTCATTTTACGCATTAAGTCAGTTAAAGATTTTCTTTCTTTGTCTGTACTAGCTCTTAGTTTATCTTCAGCTAATTTAGCCTTTTTAAACTCATTAATCATTTTCTTGGTAGGTTTAGATGTTCTCTCCAAAATTTTTTTCAAATCTTTAGTTTTTTTAGTCATTTCAAATAGAGATCTTTGCTGTTCTGAATAAGTTTTTCTACCTTTAGTAAATTGAGTTTCTAGCTTTTTACTTTTTTGTTCTAACTTTGAGATCTCACGACTGGTAGTTTTAAGATTTTTCATTTCATTACTTAATTTTTTGACTTCTTCAGAACCTTTAGCAAAGTTTATATCTTTAACTTTTTTCATGTGATCGCTAAGTTTTTTTACTTCTTTTGAACTCTGATTAAAACTCTTGGTTAAAGAGGGATCAACCTTTCCTCCAATTTTTAATATAAAATTTCTATTGCTCACTAGGGATCGCCTCCAACCAATTAACCAATTCTTCTAATCTCATCCTATAGAAAAAATCAGCTCCACTTTTTGTTAGTTTACCTGCCATTAGGATAGATTCTCTTAAGTCCTTAATTTTTTTCTTAGAGTTGAGATCTACCCTAGCAAGAAACCCTTGGTACATTCTGTTATCGTTTTAAAATCTTTAGATTTAATCTCTAATATTGCTTCAAATGGTAGCCCTGAAGCTTTAGCCGCAATAGCTCCTTGATATGCAGTTGAATAATTTGTATCTGGTAATGGAGTATAGAACTTTCCTAATGCCTCACTTTCAGCTTCACAAATATCTACTCCCGTAAGAGAATTAAAATCTAATTCTAGTTTCTCTATTATTTCACCATTGAAGTTGATAGGAATTCCTAGAGTAATAATTACGATTTCGTTTTTTATTTCTAATTTTGTTTTTTCTTTAATTGTTTTTATTTCTGTTTTTACTACTGTTTTCTCACCTTCAGGCACTTCATCTTTACTTTTCATTAGAACCTCCTAAGTTTTTAATTTGACTTTTCATAATATTTGAAGTAATAATATGACTGTATTGATGTTTATTAGACCAAACATACATACCGCCTTTAAAGTAAAAAGCTCTCGTCGACTTTACGAGGACTTTTTACTTTTTTCTTTTCTATAGAAAATCATCATCTTCTAGATAATTAACCCCATCTACTACAAATTTATTGTTAAGTTTATCAATATGAAGATTTTCTATCTCGTCTACAAATACTCTTAAACTAATTACTTCAAATTCTGCTTCTGTGTCCATTGCCTTGGCTGTTTCTGCTTTCCCTAAGTTCTTATTCTTAGGAGTTACTTTAGCCATGATTCTTATCTTTCTATTCCTCATCCTTCCTATAGGGCTTCCTGGATCAGCCATCTGAAGATTACCTCTAAAAGCAAGCTGATGTGTAATAGGAGCAAGAAGTGTTGTAAATTGAGCATTGACCGCCCTTTTCTTTATTTTAATTCCCATAGATTTAGTTAATCCGGCAATAGGAACTTCTAATTCTCCTGCTATTCCTGATCCTGTAACTGTATCAGTCATAAACTGGATATTAGGCAGCTCTACGTCTACTGTTCCTACTTCTTTCAATGCATTTAGATACAAACTAAATCCTTGTAGAGATATTGGAAATCCATTCATTACTTACCACCTCCAAATAGTTTCTTTAAGTATTCTGTGTCATACTCTAGAGCTGATTCTATCTTTTCTGCTACTCCTACCGGTGTCATATATCTTTTAAAATTGTACTTTCCATCCATTAGTTTAGTAGTGGGGTTATCTTGTTTGTTAAATTCAATTCTTCCACCTAGAATAGCTCCTGTAGTTACTAATCCATTGTAGTAGTCGTTATAGCTATCTACTATCTTATCCATTAGCTTATTGTTGGCCGGTTTATCTACATCTAACCAATAAGTTAGTGTAAAGTTGTTGTTATCCCAGATAAACATCCTCTTACAAGAAATAGTATTATCTTTAATATCACTATTAGCCGGATAACATCCAGTTCTATTTCCCCATAATCTCCAACCGTTATTAAAGTTAATAGAAGTTGCTACTCCATTATCATTTAGATAATCAGCCTGGGTTAATAGAAGATCTACTTCCGTTTTATTCTTCAGACAGATTCCTGTAATGTTTAGAGGCTTATTGGAAGGTGATTCATAAGGAATATCTCCATTTTTAGTATCTACTGCATACATAGAGGCAGCTACCAAAGTAGAAATATGATAAAGAGTTTTATCGATTAAAGCCATTGGCCAAAAGTTATACAAGTTTTCATGGATATAACTATTGTCGTTTTTCCATGCAGGAACTTTATTGTATTTATCAATAGTAGTTGCATCTATATCAGCTAATGCTATACCGGTAAAGACCTCATTAATACTTTTCATACCTGATACAAGAGATGTCATTACTTTACTCTTATCGGTCCATCCAGGGGCCAATCCAATATTAGGGACTTTATTGTATTTAGGGAATATCTGATTTATTAAAGAAATTCCTTTAGTTTCAAGGGTAGTTGTATCAATCCCTCCAATAATATCTGTTTCATTCACTAAAATAGGTTTTAATTTATCAAAACTAACTTTTCCTGCGTTAAGTGTCCCTGCTAAGGCTGTATCTGTAATTATGATACTTACAGAACCATCCTCATTAAATACTGCTGTATATTTATCTTTAGGAACTACAGTATCATCAGATTGTTTTAGGGATAAACTAGGTAATAGGATCCCTTTATCTGTGATGGTTCCTTTTTTCTTAGTAAATGTAATAGCTGTATCTGCCACTGCTTCCTTGTGAGTAGCAGGGTCTAAGACATTTATAAATACTACTGGTCCTACTTTGAATAGCCTGAAGAACACATCTATAGCTTCACAAAGAGTATAGCTTGCCCAATCGTCTGAATACCCAAATGCTTCTATTGCTTCTTTTTCTGAATAGCAGAGAACCGGGGTATTTATCTTAGGTGACTTTGCTAAGTTTACTGGTGCAGTTCCTATAATTACTGCACAATTACCACTTTCTATTACACTAGCCATAGAGGTAGAAGTTTCACTTGTTTTTACTCCATGATTTATAGTTCCCATTAGTTCATTACCTCCTCTACTGCCTTATTAAAAAGTATATTTATTACAGTTCCTGGTTGATTTATTTCGTTGAAAGCTGTTACATATTCATCTTCTGAGACAAACAATGGAACTATGGATGGATATGTCTTTTTTAGTTCCTCTACTTCTTTAGGAAGATTTCCTATGAATACAGTCCCTTTATCTAAAATCCCCCTTTGTACTCCAGGTCCTATGTAAAATATGCTCTCTTTTTTCTTTTCTTCTTTTGGTTCTTCTTTTTTTTTCTTTTTGGTTACTTTTTTTACTGCCATCATTCCTCCCTACAAATAGTCATCTTGTGGCTGCGTTACTGCTATTTCAAATGAACATTTAGTTTCACCAAGGTAATATGGTGTTTTTACCGCACCAAATACTTCATGTTTCATAGATCTCTTAAGGATCCCAAACTGGAAGTTTGTATCTTTAAAGAAATCTTCTCTGATTTTATCTATTACCGAAAGAGTATCCCAGTGTCCCGTTGATAGAGCTTCTCTTTTAGTCTCCGGATCATTTCTCCCTTCTCTACTGGCTCCAATAGTTGCATAGAGAATACTAATATCAACATTACCGTTCATCTCTTCATCTTGGATATTAGTTGTTTGAATTAATATATATGGTTTACCTCTTACTGTATCCATTGGCAATACACCGGTAACAACTAAAGGAATCACTTCGTTCCCTTCATCATCTATTAACTGAATACCTTTTATTGCATTTTCAAGTCTGTTTTTAATTTCTTGCTCTAAATTTCTTATAGACATAAACTACTCCTTTTTACTAATATCTTTTGGCGAGAACTCTTTAACTACATTCGAAACATCTTTAATAACATTTGAAATTTCTGCCATTTTAGATGGAGGATTTTTTCTGTTTAAGTTTGTTTTTTCTATATTTTTAACTGTCATAAATACCTCCTTAGTCCCTAATATCTATTAGTGGACTTCCTCCAGAAGTTACTTTAGGCAGCTGACCATCCCATCTTAAGGTTTGTTCATATTTAATTAATTCACTAGATAAAGATTTTTTCTTAAGATCGTTAGCTTTAGCCTGGGCTTTAGCTACAGTTAATATTTTTTCTGCTTCAGCTGTTGCTTGAATTAATTTAACCTTAGCTTTTCCCTCTTCCTGGATAGCATTTCTTTCAGCTTCAATTTGAGCTTTTTGTTTTTCTATCTTTTGTCTCTCTAATTCTTGTTGAGTATTCACCCTTTGTTGTATAACTGTTGCTGTAGCAGGATCTAATCCTATTCTTGAGAAATTTACAGATTCAATGATTATTCCATCTTTAGCAAACTTATCTTTAATATGTTGATAAGTCTCTAAATTTAATTCCGCCCGTTTAGATCCATAAATATCAAGAACACTAAATTTAGAAGTTACTTCAGATACATATGCTTTTATCTTTACCCTGGTATATGTATTTTGAATAATATCTCCGCTTTTACCTTTAAACCTTGTAAATATCTTAGCTACCTTATTTTCATCATATCTATATGAATATTCTAAATCTACATTAACCATCTTCCCATCTGATGTAGGAACCATAAATGAATCATTATCTTCAGATCCTTCCCTTTCATCTGCAGATAGATACGCTTGTTCTGTTCCTATGGTATACTCAGTTACATTTTTAAATGGATTGATAAAGTTGTATCCTTGAGTTAATACTTTTTCCTGAACTCCTCCATTAGGGCTATAAACAACACCTACATATCCTGCAGATATTTTGTGACACGATTTAAACATCATTAATATGACCATAATTACTACCACGACTACTGCGCTAAACTTTTTTCCATTAACTATCATTTTTGTCCTCCTAATTTTTTATTCTTCAAAGAAATCATTTAATTTGATTTCAAATTCATTCTCTAAGTCTTCATTGATAAATTTTTCTATGAGTTCTGGATTATTTTCTATCATTCCGCCAACACTATATCCATACTGCCTTTCAATAGCTTTTCTAAATTTAGATTCTGCAAATAAACGCCTGAACACCATTATGTTTCCTGGTTGATTTCTAGGAGACTGAAGAAAGGCTCTTTTTAAATCTATCAGCCCTCCGCTCCTTCTTAATCCAATTTTAATCGGTCCATCATCTGGAACATCTACCCTAAAGTTTTGTAATCCATAATAATCTTTCTTTCTATTGTTTGCTAACTCAGCTGTTGTATTCTGCAGAGTGGCTTTCTTCATAGAGATCCCTGGATTAACTTTATCTTTATTGATATAGAAATCTTCTATAATTTGATCTACTATGTACCTTTTAGCTCTTTTAGCAGTTTGATTCGAAGCTTTGGAAACAACTTCTTCAACACCATCTGTGATACCTTCTAATTCTTCTCTAATTTTATCTAGTGCTTCACTATCAAATTCAATCATAGGTTTCACCTCTTATATTTCGTAACTCTCGAAATTGGTTATTTGTAATTAGAAATAAGAGATAGTCTAATGGTATTTCCTTTATCTTCAATATCTATAACTTCATATGATTCATCGTTAAGATTTACAGTGCTGTTTATATAGACATCCCCTGGAAAAACTTCCTTTTTCATTGATAAAGTAATTCCACCATGATAGATACCTGCTTCACTGTATCTATCATTATTTTTTCCTTCATACTTTTTATTAAATTCTTCAGATGATTTTATTGCTATAATTTCTTTTCCTTCAAAGGTAACCTTCTCTCCTATTTCATCCGGGTCAAAAAGTAGATCTAGGTCCTCATCCATCATGTCTTTAAAGTTTATCTTCAGCTTCCATAATTGCTTTTATTATGTCGGCTTTCTTAGTCACTTCAAGTTGAAGTTCCATGTCTGCTGCCATCTCTTTCAATTCCGGAATAGTATGCTCATCTAATTCTTTTATTCTTTCTTCCTGGGCTAGTTCTCCAGGAGTTTTCTTTTCTAAAGAAAGAGATTTTATCTCTCTTACAAAATCAGATTTAATAAGATCTGATGCATCTTTATCTTCTAATTCTATGATCGCGCCTGGCTTATAGATTTTCTCTTTATATTCAATAGCCGTTATTTTAACTTTACATTTTTTCATTGTTACCCCCTATATTACTTTAGCTGCAATCCAGCCTTGAGCATCTTCTGGTATGATTAATGGTGAAGATCTAATTTCTAATAGATCTGTATTACCTTCATCTGAAGGAATAGTTTTTACTGCCTCTTTTCCAACAAATATTTTAGATTTATCTGTTAGCTTTTCTCTGAATGGAAAACTTCCGTAATTTACTCTAAAACTCTTAGCTTTAAAGTATAAAAGTGTTCCATCTGGAAGGATAGGTTCCTCAGTAGGTTTACCGTATTCTTTTACCCAATCCATGTATGAATAGATTTTGGTGTCTATTTCTGGAATATATCCGATGTATGAAACTCCTGGTTCTTTTTCCTTTGGTTTAAGATTGATAAGAGTATCATTAAGGATTCTTATCTTTTCCATCAAACTTTTGTTGTTGATAATAGATCTCGCTACATCTGGGGTAACTATTACTGTATCAACTACATTTCCTGTGTTCTTTTGGACCTCAAGTTTTTGATTACTTAACCATCCAATGATATCTGAACCTTCCGCATCAAACTTATCTGATCCAGTTAATACCTTTAAAGTAAAGTCTCCATATCTAATCCCTTCCTTCCCATTTCCCATAGGAAAAACACCACTCATTACCAATTGAGATAATGCCCAAATTTTAGTCCTATGAGCTATTGTTTTTAATGTTTTTAAATCCTCTGCTACCTGTTTTTTCAAGATCTTATTCAGATCTTTTTTACCAGTAACATAGATACCTTCACCAAATTGCTGTTGATATGCTGATTCAGCAGTCGCAGGGATCTTCAATGAAATAAATGGAGGCTTATATCTTGCAACCTCGAATCCTTCTCTTTCGATAAGTATCCCATTAGACATAGGACCTACAAATGCTGCTCTTACTCTTCCATTATCCTTAGAGTGGATCTCTATCTCTTGTACTACTTCCTCTATTTCTTTACCAATCATAATATTCCATAAGAAATTTACTGGTCTTTTTATTCTTTTTATTGCATCCGTTATCTTTCTTGCCTCATATGTTTTTGGCATTATTAACCACTCCTTTTGTTATTTAAATTTTTATCTCATATAGATATTTTTAGGAATACCATTTATTCTTATTTTTTCTATATCTGTAGCATCTTCTTTGATTACTCCATTTTTATAGAACATTCCACTAACGTAAACCATTGCTGTTTCGGTTGTTTTAACTACTGCATCCTCACTTAAAATTCCAAAGAATTTAGTTTCATCTGTACACTTAGATAATTTTAAAGTAGTGGGATCTAATTCTAAGAGCATCCCCCTAGTATAAGTTCCAGCGACAAATCCCATAGGTTCTACTAGGTAGGGAACTACTCCTCCAGCTTTTAGATTTTCAGGCATTCTTTTTTCTTTTTCCATTTAAAGTCACTCTCCTTATTCTTCTCCATTTGCTAACGCTACTATGTCATCTATCTCATCCTTTTCCTGTTTTTCTTTAATTTCTTCCTGAGTCATTCCATCTAATACTTGGTCCTGGACTCCTCCAGCTTTTGCATCATCGATTTTATTTAGTAAAATTTCCATTTTATTTTGAGCGTTAGGTTGTTTTTCAGTATTTTTAGGCTGAGTTGCCATCTCCTGAAGAACATCAGTCATTAATTCCTGATTAGTAGCTTCTAAAGGAGTTTCAAACTTTGCTTTTTGAACACATTCTAATGATCTTCCTGCTCTTTGTTCTATTGTTTCTAGATTTTGAATTCTTTCTCTTTCCTGGTTAACTCCTACTTGAACTATTTGTTTGTATAGATCTGGATGTTCTTGCATTAATTGATTTAAATCCATCTTTTCAACTCCTTGTGTATTTTTTAAATTCTTATTTTTTGGTTCTAATTTTTTCTTCATACTATTTTTAAGATTTTCTCTATTTAGAAAACTATCTAAATTTTTAAAGTCAGAGACATTTATCTCTTCATCTCCACACATAAGCATATTATTCTGAAAACTCATTTGAGCTTTACTATCGTTTTCTATATCAGTGATAAACCCATCTTTTAAAGCTTCTTTAGCAGTCATCCAAGTAGTCTCATCCATCTTTTCAATTAAGGTTTCACGAGGGATATTGACTTTAGTTAGGTATGCTTCTATAGAAGTTTCCCTAAACTGATCTAGTTCATCAGCTTGTTTTCGAAGCTCACGAGCTTCTCCACTTGTCCAACCATAATATGGGTTATGGATCATCATCATAGAAACTTTACTCATATGTATCGTATCTCCTGCCATGACTACTACAGTGGCAATTGAAGCACAGATACCATCGATAAACATGTTTACTTTAGCTTTACTTCTTTTTAAACTGTTGTATATGGCACATCCTGCAAATACTCCTCCACCTCTAGAATTAATTCTGACATCAATCTCCGTTATATCTCCTAATGCATCTAATTCTCTGTTTATGTCTTCAGGAGTAACATCTGCCATCCAACCTTCACCAATAACACCATACATTCGTATCTCAGCTTTAGTTTTACTCATCATTACCGCATTAAGTAAGCTCATTTTTTTCACCTTCTTTAGTTTTTTCTTTTTTAGATTTTCCATTATTTATTAATCCATATTTTTTCATCTTCTTTACCTCTCGACCTCTCTGCTCGATGTTATCATCAATATCACTGCCGTTAATCTCCATACTTTCTCGTCCGCTTGTACTTAGATTGTTTTTAATTCTAAGTTCTGCAGCTTTAGCTTCTTTTAAAGGATCTAATGACCCCTGAGCCTGTCCAAACCATTGGGTTTTCTGATATGCCTTTCTTTTAAAGGGATCTTCATATCCAGGAAGATCTATATAGTCCATGGCTACACAATAATCTAAAAACTCCTCATAGATAGGCTGCATAAAATCATCTGTAAACCATTGTCTTTTAGCTTTTAACATCTTCCATGATTCTAATAGAGCTCCCTTTGAAGCTGAATAGTTGTTAGAAAACTTTAGTAATAGCTGCTCTGGTGCTAACTCTAAAGACGCGCCTATATGAGTACTCATAGTTTCCATAAACTTGGTAAATCCTGAATTAGGCCTGTTAGAATCAGGAAATTTAATCTTTTGCCCGGGAGCCATTTGACTTATGATCCCGCTTTCTAAAGTTGCATGTTTACCATTTATGATTCTAAAAGGACTTTGCTGTTTGGTTTCTTCAGTTTCATTTTCTACAAAGGCTGCAAAATATGAATTTACTGTTGCTGCCATAAGTTCTGCATGGGTAAACTTTCTCATTTGATGGAGGATCTCAAGGACTGGTGATATTATTGGAACTCCTCTTCTCTGACCTATCCTCTCTTTTTCCATAAGGACCAATAAGTTCTTTCTACCAGTCTTATTTCCATGGACTTGAATCTTAGTAGTTTCAGAACCAGTTTTATTCTTTTTAAAGTGATAAGCTGTTATTATCCCGTTTTTATCCTTTTCTACACCGTTTTTTATGTCTTTATCTCCAACATCTGAAGGATTAATACAACTAGCCGGATCTAATAACCTTACTTTTAATCCAAATAGCTCTCCTGGATTAAGTTTAAATGATAAAGCTGCGAAACATTCACCATCTATTAATGCTGTTAAGATAGCTAATGATTGAATATGACTTAGTTTAGATTGCCTTCCCCAATCACATTCAGTTGATTCCGCCCACATTCTCCATAAATTCTCTATATTTTTTTCTATCTCTTCTTTTTTCTCTTGCTCTAGATTTAGGATGTTGTTGTCTATAGATGATTTTAGTTTTATCCCTACACCTACAACATTAGATTTGATTCTTTTAATAGCTCCATTTGCTATGGCATTTCCCATATATTCATCTCTAGATCTAGCCATAAGAGTTTCTTTTGATTCTCCTATATCAACATCAGCACTATTTATTTCATCGTCATAATCCATAGCATTTTGAGTTCCTGCCCCATGGTTATGATACTGAAGAACTTCTTTACTCTTATGTAAAAATGTCTCTGCTCTTATTTTCATAGCTCCTAACCCAGAAACCATTTTATTAAATGATATTTCCATCTGTCCCTCCTAATGTCTTCCTGGGATTACATTCTCAATTGTCATTCCTGTGTTACCAGAATTACCATATTTTCTACACCTTTCTTCCCAGAGTTTAATTCCTGATTGTATTCTCCCTAAATCTGCTCTTGTAACTTCTTTTCCATCTATGTTATATGCCTGACCTAACAAAACTTTTTCTTCAGCTTTTAAATACATTTTTAGTTTCTCTTGGCACATTTCCAAGGTTATTCCTGTGATACTCATTCTGCCTCCCTTTCTAGATATCCAAGTTTAGATAATAAACTTAAATCTTCTTTGGATAATTTTGCTAAAGTTTTCATGTCGTAATTATATATTTCTAATGCTGCTTCATTGTAGTTATGTAGATCTAATGCTTCATTTCTATCTCTTATTTTTATCCATTTGTTACTGCTAGGATCTCGCACTTCGGCAGTTAAACTCATAAAGTATTCCTCGGTGTAGTTCCTAGTTGGATTTTTAGGATAATGACAATATCCTTTTCCTTTTTTCTTGATCCTTAATTTACTCATAGTTGAATCTTTTAATGCATTAACCCCTATTGAATAAAGATTTATTTCATTGTTTTTAGTTTTTCTAAATCCGTTATTTATTGGAACTATTCCACCTTGTCCCTTAATACCATAGATTCTTTCATGCTCTTTATCAGAAACAAAATTATATACATTTTGTGTGTTATAACCAGTGTCTATACAAGTTGCAAAGATTTTTAATGGAGTTCCACATTCAAAATAGAAATCAGATTTTAAAAATTCATACAGTTCATTCCAAACTTCTTCTTTTGATGGGTTTCCATAAAATACTTGATATATGATTCCCCAATTTTCACGACCTAATCCCCAACCCTTGACCTCTACTTCAATCCTGTTATGTTGAATATCTACTCCTGCAGTTAAAAGTAAAACACCTTCAGGAACTTCTGCTTCATATGTTTCTCTTCTTTTATATAGAGTCATATAGTCGATAGTTTTAATATTTTGCTCTTCCCATGTTTCTGCTAAGACAGTATTTTTAAAGGTTTTTATTTTTTCCATATCTCCCTGGGACTCTATCCATTCTTCAACTATTGATTCCCAAGTTCTCCATGGACTAGCTAATGCACTTAGGTGATAACTTAACTTCTTTTTCTTTTCAGGAAATTTATGCACCCATTTTCCTTTAGATTGGTTTCCTTTTTTCCATTCTTTTTCATGGGATAAAGCTCCACATTCAGTACAAAGCATCTCTACAGTTTCATGATCATCATCAATCCATTTTAAGTTTTTAAAATCTAATACCTGGTATTCTCCACAATGGGGACAAGGAAGCTTCCATACTGCCTGTGACCCATTAGCAAACTCTTTTTCTATAGCACTCTTAGTTTTTACAGTTGGTGTTCCGGTGATAATACATTTACTCTCATCACCATAGGTAGTTAATCTTTTTCGCCCAAGAGATATTACATCTCCTTCCCTACCTGAAGACTCCGGATACCTGTCTACCTCATCAAAGAAAATTATCTTGATTGGTCTAGCTGCTAATTTACTTGGTGAGTTAGATCCTATAAAAGCAAGGTATCCTCCTGGGAACATCTTGTGTGTAACCGTATTCCCTGAGTTCTTAGAATTGGCATCCTTGATTCTAGTTTTCAATACATAGGTATCTCTTATCATTGGAGCTATCCGCTCCTTTGAATAAGCTATTGCCATGGTATCTGTTGGTTGAACCAAGAGCATTGGACAGGGAGATAAGTGTGCATTTTTCCCAAAAATATTATTTATGAATTCTGATTTGGCCAGTTGCGAAGCCATCATAAGAATTACTTCTCTGACGTCTCCAGATTCTAATCTTTCATAGATCTCTATCATGTATGGAGTTCTCTTTGTCTCCCAGGCTCCGATCTCTTTAGAGCCCTCTGAAGATAAGATCCTATTTGCATCTGCCCATTCACTTATACTTAAATTAAGTGGTGGTCTCAATAACTCAAGGCATTCCTTGAACAAGTTTCTTACTTTTTTTCTTTCATTCATCATTTATCACCTTTGTTACTTGGAGGATTATATTTTTCTAATTCTTCCAGGGATTTCAATACATGTTTTTCTACGATCTTTTTAATATCCGGATTTTCTTTTTGTTCTATTTCAATAATAATTTTTCTACTAGCACTGAGAAGCTGTGACTTAAACTTAATTAACATGTCAGACAAGGCCCCTCTAACTATATGATCAGGATAATATTCATCTTTTAAAATTTTTAAGTTGAATTCTTGAGTTTCTCTTTTTGCTTTTTTTAATTTCTGATCTTCAAGATTATGGTCTCCATGTTTACTTTTTATCTGCTTGATATACTCTTTAACACATTCTTTATACAAATATTCTCCAGGAGCATATTTGAAATTTTTAAATAGAGATCTCACTTGTCTTTCAGTGATTAAAAACTGCTTAGCTAATTGTTTTTCACTGATTAAAATTGTCTGTCCCATATATCCTCCTAAAAATTTTGGAAGTCTCGAATAAAAAATTTCAGACGGAAAAACTTCCGCAAATTATCCCCGCAAAGCTCTCTGTAGAACGCTCACAGTACCTTTTTTAATCTTCCTCATCTATCCTAACTACTTCTTTGCCTGAAGCTGTTGTTCCACTGTGCTTCTTCTCTGTTGCATAACTATATCCAAGGATGTTATTGATCTCTCTTATGGCACTGATCTCTGTGTCCAGGGACTTCTTACTCTTTACAATCTTCTTTGTTTTCCTGCCCTTTGGTGTATTCTCCTCTACATACTCTGTCTCTGTCACACCTTCCTTGGCTCTTCTTTTGATATCTCTCAGGTCATTGATCTGTGCGTATGCTCCTAGCTTTGTATCTGTGATAAGATCTTTTCTTAGTTCTTCTATGGTTTGAGTTAGATTTCTAGATCGTTCCACATCATAGGTCTTAGTCTTATCTGAATAGCCGGCTATCTTCTTAGCTTCCTCTGTCCCATTTCCTTCCAGCCTGGCTTTGACATACTTGGTCTGTTTTTCTGTCAACCCATTAAAGGTGCATTTAATTGCATTTTTTTCTTCTACTATCTCTGCTATGTATTCTCTGTAATGAACTTCATGTCTATAGATCCAGGCAGTGATTGTATTTACCGGTAACTTCATCCTCTTGGATATCTCTTGGTATTTAGCCTTCTTAGTCTTTCCAAACTTATTAGCTGTAAGTTGCACATATAGTTCCAGTGCTGCTAATTGATCTTTAGTTAGTTTATCTATCTTCTTTCTGGCCATATATTTACTCCTAATTCTCAACTTTATACTTAAAATTAATATAAGTTTCTTAAGTTTTACTTTGGTTTTCATGTTATACTTTCAGCAAACAATACGTAGGAGGAACAAATATGCTTTTTTACATCGATATGAAAACCCAAAAGATTCACACTAAGAAATGTCTACAACTGATAAGGTACCTTGATTTACCGTTAGCCCTTCGTACTAAACTCAGGTTTTATCTTAGTTTAGGACTCCATAAGAATTTAGAATCTGCAGTACTTAAGGCTATAAATAAAGGTTATATTAATGCTAGTGCCGATTCTTGCTGTTGTAACTTGGTGGAATGGTAGCTTGGAATAGTAATTAGAGCCATTTATTGGCTCTTTTTATTCTTTATAATTTTCTTTTACTTCATCCCAAGTATATTCTTGACCATCTCTGATGAGTGTTATATCTTCTTTGGCTATTGCATACCTCTTTACTTCTACATCTACATACTTTGGATCAAACTCCATTAAATATGCTGTTCTATCTATCTGATCACAACTCATAAGAGTGCTTCCACTTCCTCCAAACCAATCCACTACGAGATCTCCCGGCTTAGTATTATTTAAAATTAGCCTGGCTAATAGCTTTAATGGTTTCATTGTAGGATGAACATCATTTCGTGTTGGTTTATCTTCTCTAATGATTGTTGAGTGCTGTTCTAGTAGTTTTGTCATTTTCACTATATATTCTCTAAGTTCACTCTTGCCCATACTGTTAAGAGTTCCAGGTAGTTCTAGTACTGTGTCTTGTGTGTAGTCTTTAATAAAATAGTGTGCTGCTCCCTCTTTCCATCCATAGAGTATTGGTTCATGTCTCCAGTTGTAGTCCTGCCTCGATAGATTGAATCCATTCTTAACCCATATGAGGCACTGAGATATCTTTAGCTTAGCTTCTTTTAATGCTCCTCTAAATGCTTCTGTCTCTATATCTGCATGGAATATATAATATGCTCCTCCTGGTTCCAGATACTTATGCATATTCTTATAAAACCTTAATAGGAAATCATAGAAATCTTTTGAATTCATATTGTCATTGATGATCTTCTTTCCATCCTCTGACTCATAATTTATGTTATATGGTGGATCAGTTATACATAGCTTCCCTTTGCTCCCATCCATCAGTCTCTTAGCATCTTCTTTGGAAGTAGAATCACCACATAAAACTTTATGTCTTCCTAACAGCCATAGGTCACCTTGCTTAGTGAAAGGTTCTTTGTGTTCTTCTACTTCTGGTGCATCTATCTCTTCTATGTTTTCAGAGCTTTCCAGTTCCTCTTCAATCAGTTTTTGAACTTCTTCAGTATCAAAACCGGTAAGATATGATTTATCTCCTAATGATTTTAATTCTTCATATAGTTTTTCAAACTCCCACTCACCTAATTCAGCTGCTCTTGATTCTCCTATTCTGATTATTTGTATATCTTCTTCAGATAGATTTTCTATTCGATAGCAATTAATCTCTTGAATCCCTAATTCTACCAATGCTACATACCTAGCCGGCTCTCCTACAACTACATTGTTCTTATCAATGACTAATGGAATATACTGATTGTAAGTTTTAATTAAATTCTTATATAGCTTTACCTGGGCATCGGTATATATTCTTGAGGTATAACCTATGCTTATCTCTGATATATTTACAATAATTTGATTCATGATAGCTCCTCCATCTTCGTAAAATGTCGTTACTTGTTTTAGCTAAAATCTTTTTAATATTAAATACTCTTTCAGGACTTAGATACTTTCTACTTATTATTACGCGAGGCAAATGTCTCTAGGTACTATTTTTATTAAGATGTTACTTTTTTTTTTACCAAAAACCCCTCATGTTTATGATGGTTTTTAAGCTGATTAAAAGTTAAATGTTTCTTGTAACTACATTTAACTTCACATTCGATTAGAAGTAATTTATTTATAAATAACTCTAGCCGTTCTATATTTTTAAAATTATCTCTATATGGAGAACTCCTTATTTGGCTTTCCCTCAATGCTATCTTAACTGTCCTTCGATATCTTTCTATCTGTGCTCTAGATCTCTTACTATTTCTGGTTATAATTGAATTTAATATCTTTTCATCGTAGATCCATTCTTCATAATCTCTAACCAGGTTAGATAGTTCTCTCGAATCAAAATCAAAGAATTTCTTTTCTAAGATCTTGTCGTTCCGGGATAATTCATTTACTATCAATTTAAATAGTTTTTCTCCAATATGATTTTTAACTGAGTTTGTTATATCTTTTATGGTAAGATCATTGACACTGTTTGTCTGACATACTCTTTTGATTATAGATTGGGTTATCTTATGCTCTAATTTAATTAATGCACCTTTTTGCTTCTTCAAGTTTTTCTTATTGTGTTCATGTGCTTTTGAATATAATCTGATCTGCCATCCAACCATGATCTTAAATAAGAACCCTGTAGAATAAAACCTGTCCATAGTTGATCTATAGTTTGAATAGACCAGGCTGTCTTTAGTATCATATTCCCTGGCTAAGGCCCTATAAAATATCATAATTAGATTATTAAACTTATAGAATGAACCTATATACTCCTGAACAGCTAATTCAAAATAATCATAGAATAGATCATGGATAGTTATCTCATTATCCAGGGATATTTCTCTTACTAAATTTAAGATCTTATCATCTACAATTTTCTTTTCTATCTCTGAGGTTAGTGGATACAGGTTAGTTGCTGCATTACTCCTGGGATAAGAAAAATCTATTTTTATTGTAGAAGTTTTATTTAAATGACTTATAACCTTGATCTCATTTATGTTTTCTTTTCCTATGGAGTAATTTTGTGTATCTCCTAATGCTTTTCTGCCTAGGATATGACGGTACTTTTTTCGTATTCCTATGTCTATTAACTCAATATGAGCATCAACTAATACCCATATAGAAGCTCTATCTAGCCCTACCATATCCCCTCCTTCTTAACTTATGTATTCATAGAGATACTGCAATAGTGATTTGTTTTAGGAGGTCCACTTCATTGCAATATCTTTAAAAATACATAAAATTTTTATTTTAGTTTCCTGGCTTTCTCTACACAATAGTTTTCTATCTCTAATGCTACATATCCCTCTTTGGAAGGTATTCTGTCCCTTATAAATCTCTGCATATTATCCCAATCAAAGTTTATTTTAGTGTATAGCTCTTCTTTTTCTACCTTCCCCATGGATTTCCATCCTATCTTTGCAAGATCCTTTCTTTCATCTTCCAGGGCTTTTATTTGTGTTTGTCTAAGCTCTCTTTGCTCTTTCCAATTCATATCTCCTCCCCTGCTGGGTAATTGAGTTCCCACCTTCTCAATGTTGAATAGTTTCCCGTTAAATTAACTATTTCCCTAAAAAAAAGAACCCATTAAAGACAATCTAGTAAAATACATACTAAATTATCGATAATGGGTTCAAGACCTCGAATATCATTTATTTTGTTTTAAATTTATTTATTGAGTTACAATTGGAGCATATAATAGTTGATTCTATCCCATTAGAAGAATAATTTGTTTTTCCCTTTATCATAAAATAATCATTTTCTATGGTAGCTAATTTTCGATTACATTTTTTACACCTTATTTCTTTTTTCTCATCTTTTAATTTAGTCATCCATCCTCCTACATTCAATTTTAAAATGCTTATTAACTACATAACATCTAAAATTGATCTAATTTCAGATAGAGCTTTTAAATCTCCTCTATTAATTGCTTTTCTTAATCCCCAGGCTGATTTAAACTTTGAAAGTGTAACTAGTTTAGTAAAAGTAACATTCTTATCAATTAATTGTTTTTTGATTTCCTTCATATGTTCGCTCATAATTTCACCTCATAAATTATATTACACTAAAAAAAGCTAATTAGCAATAATAAATTTTTAAAAAATAAAAAAACTTGGATATCTCACCAAGTTTTCATTAATTACTTTTATTATTTATTTAAAGCATAAAATTCAATAGCTTTATTTTTCATATCTTCAATATTTTTAAACTTAGTATAAGTTGTAATCATATTTTGTAGGTGCTTTTCCTGGGTCATTCCCTTTCCAAGTTTGATATTAACTTTCTCCTCAAACTCCTCCATTGACCTAAGAGTTGAATATTCTTTAAAAAATTTTTCTGAAAGTAGTTCCTCTGTTGAAATTTCACCATTGTCCAAAGCCTTCATAACTGTCTTTATAGCTAATTTATCTACCATTGTTACCCCTCCATATTTTTTAAATAATTATCCTCCTACATTCTCAAAAGAAATCTTTATTAATTCCTTTGCTGTTTCTAAATCCTTTTCCTCAGTTATATAAAACTGAAAATTTCCAGTTCCAAAATGTCCTATATTAGTTACATCTCTTCCAACGTCTTTCCACTTTTCTAACTCACTACTAGTAAACTTTAAGTTTATTATTATTCTTTTCTTTTGGCATTCAAGACTTGTAAAGTTTTTAGCTATCTTATATGCCACATAATTCTTTTGAGGGACTTCTTCTACTTCTTCACTTAAGTTAACTGTATAGTCCCTTATGTCATCTATAAATTCTTTCAAATCAGTAGTTCCTAATTTATTGGATATTCGTTCATATGTCCAAACAGGTTTTTCTGTTTCTTTTTCATCTACACGAACTACTTTTTCTTTGCATTTGTTATTTTCCATGTTAACAAATATCTCCTCAAGATTAAACATCCCGTTTTCAAAGTTTTTATATTTCCAGAGTTCTATTGATTTATTCATGACTTTTACAGCATGAAGATCATATTTTTTATATCCTGGAGCGATACAAATAACCCTTATATTACTCCAGTCAATATCTATATATCCAAGCTGTTTATTAACAGCCATTTGAAAATCTCCCTTGTGGTCTTCTAACCAAGACAGATAATATAGTGATTGGTTAAGAAGACTTGAAGATTCTTCTTTTTTATATTCAATGATTACAGGGTTATTATCTTCAGATATAGCTATAGTATCTATCCTTCCAGAGTGAATACTACCAGTATAAAACTCTGAAGCTACAAATTTACAATTAAATATTTCTTCTAAATTATTTTCAACTAATTGTTGGAGCTCTCTTTCTAGTGGAAAATTCTTTTGTTTTACTACATTAAGAACCCCATTTTCTTGATTAAATAATGGCATAGTTATGTCTCCTTTATTTTTTTAAATTAAATAAACTCTCTTCGTTTGAAGAAAATACCTGTTTCGAGCAATTTTTCCCTACATCGTTAGCATAAGAAATCATTTTAGAATCTGCAGGAAGAATACAATTATTTTTTAAGTCTGGATAATTAGGATATAAAGCTAAACAATAATCTTTACTTAAAGGGAAAAAATGTATCTGCGTGTATGAGTCTAGTGAAACACCACTAGAATAAGCACAAAATTTTATTTTAGAATTTTCTTTTGCCTCAAGAATAACCCATTTTTTTTGTAAAAAGAATCGACTTATTTCATTAAATGGAAAATTTTTTAATGTTTCTAAGTGTGATAATTGTTTATCTATACTAAATTTTATTTTATTTTCAGGAATATCATTATTAAACATACCTTTTTCTTTTAATATTTGATAAGCCCCTTTAAATGCCCATGAATTAATTTCAGCTGCCATTTCCCTAAATTTATCTGTTCTACTTATTTGAAAAGCGAGATAAAATGCCAGATGACCTTTTGTTTTTGAATCAAAAATATTTTGTATATTAAGTAATCCATTTGGATAAACTCTGTTATAAAAAGGTACTTCAATATATTTGCTTATATAGTCTTCTAGTTCGTTATTGGGAGCATCCTTATCAACCTCATAAAAATAATGTTCTGAACAAATTTTTTCTATTCTTTTTTTTAATATTTTTAAATTATCAACATCTAGTACATAAACTTTAGCTTTTTTTCGATCTTTATTTTTTGAGTTTATTTGAAATTTTCTTAAATATCCTTGTGGAATGTAATGTTGATTTTTTACTAAGTTTAATTTAGACATCCTTAACCTCCTCTAATCACTTCAGTATTATTTTTACACAAACATCTGTTGTAATAATCCCTTTTTAAAATCTTTCATTTCATTTATTTTGGTATTAACTACCCCTATTTTTTTATCAATCATCGATAGAAAATTAGCTATTCTATTTTGCTCTTCAAGACATGGATAAAATAATTTAAGATCTCCAAAAACAGAATAACTAATCTGTTTCCCATCACGAATTCCTACAACTGCACTATTCAATCTAGAAATGAAATCTTCTTTTTTTAGATAATTTTTATAAAAAACATCTGAAATAGATAACTTCGGTTTTAATACTGTATAAGCGGGACTACTGATACCTAAAATATTAGAATATTCTATTCCTCCTTGAAAGGATCTTAAACTGATTACAAAATCTCCCGGTTCAATAATTTTATAATTTTTTATCCCTGCTTCTGAAGAATTAATTTTAAGATTTAAGTTATCCCTCAAAACTACACCTTTATCTTGTGTTACTGCTAATATGGGTAAATCTCCATTGTGTTCTTTATTAGATTGATTCTTAAATATTTCCTTAGCTTTCAAAAATTCCCAAGCAGGATACTCATTCCCATTCTCATTTTTAAACTTAATCTCTTGAGAAAATATTTTTTGCATTATTCCTTTCTTATATTCCTCTAATAATTCTTTCTTTTCTTCCAATTTTCCTATCTTGTTGTCTACAGATGATAGAAATGAAGCTATTTTTTTTTGCTCAAATATAGTAGGATACACTATCTTTAATTTAGCTATTTCTTTAGTATTTATAACTCCCTGAGTTGATCCTGCTGTAACTGCTAATGTTTGTTTTTTTACTCTGTCAGAATTAATCAAATTAATCAGAAGAATATTATTCATAAATTCTTTGGCCCTAAGAATGACTATATTAAGAGTATTTGCACTATCTATGTCTGTATATAATGATGCTTGACCATTCGAACCATGTCTAGCAATTAATATATCTCCATTTAAAATCTGTGATTTTTTATTTTTTTCATGAAATTCATTTGTTACATATTTTATATTTTTGGTTACAACTTTTCCATTAACTAGATTACCTGTTCTAATAAGTTTTACACCTTTACTTGACGTAGTATAAAACTTTTCACAAGTCCCTACAAAACCAACATTCAATTTTGAACAAACTTCAGATAAATTTTTACTCTCCCAATCCCCATTAAACTCTTTAAATCTTAATTTAGGTTGTAATTTATTTTCCATAGCTACCACCTAAACCATTGGAGCTTCTATTCCAAGCTCCTCACAATACCTTTTTATTTCTTCATCAATATCTTTCATACTTTCATCTAATGCTTTTATTTTTTTAGCTGTTTCTTTTAAATCTATTTCCTCTTCCTCTTCAAATGTATCAACATATCTTGGGATATTGAGATTATAGTCATTTTCTTTTATCTCTTCCATAGTAGCTAGGTGGGAAAACTTCTCTATCCCTTCTCTTTTTTTGTAAGTTTCAATTATTTTTTCTACGTCACTGTCTTTCAACATATTTTGATTCTTATTCTTTTCAAATAATTTACTTGCATCTATGAATAATACGTTATCCGATACTTCCCTGCACTTTTTAAAAACTAAAACACAAGTTGGGATAGATGTCCCATAAAATATATTAGCCGGTAGTCCGATTACTGCATCTAGATAGTTTTTTTCTTCCAACAGGTATTTCCTGATAGTTCCTTCAGCTGCTCCTCTAAATAATACTCCATGAGGTAATACAGTTGCCATAGTCCCGTTATCATCTAATTGATGGATCATATGTTGTACAAAAGCAAAATCAGCCTTAGTTTTCGGTGCTAACTTACCATAACTAGCAAATCTTTCATCAGATAAAAATATCTGATTAGCAGACCATTTTGCAGAAAATGGAGGATTAGCCACTACAGCTTCAAACCTTTCCTCTCTGTGATGAGGTTCTTCTAGTGTATCTCCCTGTAAGATATCAAAATCACTAAATTTAACATCATGTAATATCATGTTCATCCGAGCCAAGTTATATGTGGTAGTATTTAATTCCTGCCCATAAAAATGACTTACTTTGCTTTCTTTAGCTACTCTTAGAAGAAGTGATCCTGATCCACAAGTAGGGTCATATACAGATTTTAATTTTGTTTTATTTGCTGTTACTAATTTTGCAAGTATCTTTGATACCTGTTGAGGAGTATAAAACTCTCCTGCCTTTTTACCTGCTCCACTTGCAAATTCTCCTATAAGGTATTCATAGGCATCTCCTAATACATCTATCTCTGTGTCTTCATGTTTAAATTTTATTTCATCCAAATGTTTTATTACTTCAGATATTAATGTATTTTTCTGTTCTACAGTTCTTCCTAATTTACTGGATGTAAGGTCTACATCTTCAAATAAACCTGTAAAATCCTGTTCACTGTCATGACCTAATGCTGATTCTTCTACAAGTTTTAAAGCTTTAGTTAGATCTTCTATAACCATCTCTTTATTTCTAGCTCTTTCAGATAGATTATGGAATAAGTATTTTGGTTCAATAAAATATCCTAATTCATCTATAATAGCTTCTTTTAATTCTTCCATTAACTCACTGTCTTTAACAGCATCTATAAATGTAATTCCATCTTCTTTTAATTCTTCATTTGCAAAATCTTCTATTTTTTCAGATAAAAATTTAAAGAATATAAATCCTAAAATATAATCTCTAAATTCATCTGCTCCCATATTTCCTCTTAGTTCATTGGCTATTGCCCATAGTCTTTTCTCTAATTCCTGCTTATGTTCTGACATTTATTTATCTCCTATTTATTTGAATTTATTCTCATATTTTTTTTTGAAATTTTTAATTTTTATATCTTTCTCTTTAGCCCATTCTTTTAAGTATGTAGTATCTTTTTTTAATAATTTTTCTTCGATTGCTTTGATCAGTTCATTTACTGCAGTAAAAACACCTTCTAGAGCAAGTTCTATATCTTTTGGATATCTTAAAGATCTTAGTTCTAATATCCCAGACTCATTCATTCTATTGTGTATAATTGAAGTTTGTCCATGAACACTCATAGAATAAATTTTAAATGGCCCATTAAAAAGTCCTCTATAAGAATTACTATTATCATTATAAAGGTCATACCATTTTACTCTCCCTTTCTTTTTTTTATTCACCTTGACTAATTCATCTTTTATTTTTTCTTTAAAACTTTTTAAGTCCTCAACCATTACAGTATAATTTATTCGGGCCTCTTTTAGTTTCTTTTGTTGTTTTTCCTTGGCTGATTTATCTTCTATACTTTCTTTAAAAGTTTCCAAGTCTTTATATTCTTTATTGAATTCTTTATCAAGTTCATCGAGTGCCTTTTTTTTATATTTAAGAAAGTCTTCTTGTTTAAAATATAAATATGACATAGCTCTCTTTTCAGAATTTTTTTTTAAAATAAACAAAATTTCGCAAGTCAATTCGATAAGACATCGCATTAAAATATTTATATTATCTGCCGAAGCATAACTTCCTAATATTTTTATCCCATCTATTTTTTCTAAAGCTTCTCTACTCAGCATTAATGTAAGGTTTTCCGTAACCCCAATAATTTTAATTTTATTTATTTCTTTAAATACTTTATAAAAATCTCTGAATAATTCATCTATTATAGATACAAATTCCTTACTCATCTCATTTATAAGTTCAGTTTTTTCTTGAAAGCAATCCAATTCCATAAATCCTCCTCTGGCAGTAAGTCCCTACCAAGTATACTTATGTACAATCTCTGCAACCTGGTCTTTGATTAATTCTATTTTTGCTTTTCCATCTCTAAATCCTAATTTTTGTGTGAAAGCTCCCTTTATCTGTTTTCTGTCAAACTTGTTGGAATATTCATATTCACTCATTATATTTTCCATTCCCTCTCTATCCAACTGTTCATCTTCTACAAGGTTATTTATCGCACTTTCTTTTTCTACTTGTATAAATTTATCGAATTCATCTTCGATATTTTCCGGATTATCCAAATGAGGTACATTTTCTTCTATAAATTTCTCTATAAGTTTCTTCTTACTTCTAAGTTCAGGTGCATTTTCTATAGCTTTTAGTATAAACTCTTTATCCTTGGCAAAACCTTCAGCTTTAGGATCAAGTTCCTTTAATAAAGCCATGATATAAGCCACATTTATATCATCTCTTCTGATAAGATCTATTTCAAAATCCAATTCATCTATTATAGACGTTTTCTCAATTCCATTTTCATTTGTATTTTTATATTTTTCAAAAATATCTAGATATTTACTTTTATAATCTTCAAATGTCTGATGATCTATATCTAATACATCAAAAGAAAACTCACTAAAACTAGTTAATCTAGTCATAACTCTGAGCAGGTTTCTATATGCTTGGACAAAATGTGCTATATCATCTTCACTCTGCAGGTCATCTACTGAATCTACACTTGGAGTTATTGCTGTTAGTTTTTCTAAATAACCATTAAATTCATCTACATATGCAGAATATTCTTTCATTAATACAGTCTCTAAAGCTTCTTTATTAGAAAATAATTTTATAGCTTCATCTGTTCTATTTTTTAGATTTCTAAAACAAACTATATTTCCATGCTTTTTCTTTTCATTTAATAACCTATTAGTTCTTGAAAATGCCTGAACAAGTCCATGATATTTTAAATTTTTATCTACATAAAGTGTATTTAATCCTTTACTGTCAAAACCTGTTAGGAACATATTTACTACTAATAGAATATCTATCTTTTGTTTTTTTACTTTCTTGGAAATATCAATATAATACCCATTAAACCCGCCATCTTTGTTTAGGTCATGGTTAGTTCCAAATGTAGTATTATACTCAGTAACTATTTCATCTAGCTTATCTCTTGTATGCTTATTAGTTTTTTCTTTCTCTTCTTCAGTATAACCATCTGCTTCCAGATCTTCTTCATTAGCTGAATATGTAAATATTGTAGCTATTTTTAGATTATGGTCCTGGCTTTTAAGCAAATCATAATATTTAATCAATGTATCGATAGAACTAATTGCAAAAATAGATGTAAACTCTTTACCATATGTTTTCCTGGTATGATTAGCAATTATAAATTTTGAAATATTTTCTAATCTTTGGGGAGCATTAAAGACCTCTTTGGTATCTATACCCTGAACTTTGAGATCATCTACCGGGAGATCTTCTCCATCAGGCCCGATGAGACACTTGGACTTAAATGTATTATAATATTCCACTGAAAATCCCAATACATTGTCATCACTTATGGCATCTTTAATCACATATTTATGTAAACAGTCATTAAAAAGATCTGCAGTAGTTTTATGTTTTATTGCATTATCTGCAAATATAGGTGTACCGGTAAATCCGAAAAATTGTTTTTGATTAAAAAATTCAGTTATCTTATTATGTGTATCTCCAAACTGGGATCTGTGACACTCATCAAATATAAATACCATCCTTTTATCTTTTGCTATACTCATTTTTTTCTCTAAATTTCCCTTACTAATAGCATTATTTAATTTTTGGATAGTGGTAATTATTAGTTTAGTTTTATTATCTGTTATCTGTTTTACCAGGTGATTGGTGTTATCTGTACCATCTATACTTCCCTTTGAAAAAGCATTAAATTCTTTTATAGTCTGATAATCCAGATCTTTTCTGTCTACTACAAATAATACTTTTTCTATATTTTTATTCTGAGTAAGAATTTGACTTGCCTTAAATGAAGTAAGGGTTTTCCCTGACCCGGTAGTATGCCAGATATAACCATTTTTACCTGGTGAAGTTTCAACTCTGTTCAAGATTTTTTCTACTGCATAATACTGATATGGTCTCAGTGCCATCAATATTTGGTCCGATTCATGAAGCACTATATATTTAGCTATAATCTTAGCTAAATGACATTTTTCCAAGAATATATCTGTAAATTTATTTAACTCACTATATCTGTTATTTTCAATGTCAGTCCAATAAAAAGTCTGCTTAAACGACTGATACCTGTTATTGGCATAATATTTTGTATTTACACCGTTACTTATTACAAACAGCTGGATATAGTGAAATAATCCCTGATAAGAATGTTTATGATATCTGTTTACCTGGTTAAATGCTTCTTTAAGTTCTATCCCTCTTCTCTTTAGTTCGATCTGTACCATGGGAATTCCATTTATAAGAATAGTCACATCATATCTATTTTTATATTTTCCTACCATGGTAATTTGATTAGAAACCTGAAATATATTTTTACACCACTCTTTTTGATTAAAGAATTCTAAATAAAAAATATCTCCATTATCTCGGTTTAATTCAAATTTATCTCTTATTTTCTTGGCTTTTTCAAATACACTCCCTCCAGACAAATGGATAAGAACTCTTTCAAATTCTCTGTCAGAAAGATATATCTTATTATGAATCTCAAGCTGTTTTCTAAAGTTTATTTGAAGTTTGGCTTCATCATCTATACAAACTTTTTCATACCCTTGTGATACTAGCTGATCTATAAGTTTATTTTCAAGTGCTGCTTCTGATTGTGTGCACATAATTTATCTCCTAAAACCTTTATTTTTTTAATTCTTCACCATTTAAAATTATCATTGGAATTTCCTAATTAAAGATTGTTTTTTTCCTCTATTAACTCTAGCAACACATCTAATTTATTGACATCTAATAGCGTTTTTGATTGATTAAATGTTACCTTTCTAGAAAAAACATCCCCTAACTCTTCACTAGAAATTGGACTAAATGTTTTAATAGTTCCCTTTGAAAAGAAATATCTTCCTTTCTCTTCCCATACGTCCTTAACAACTTTATCTAAAATTCCACATGCTACAATTGAAGCTCTAAATTGAAATAATATGAGTGCTTTTTCTCCATCTGGGAGGGCGATTCCTTGCCCTTCATAGTTATAAAACATCTTTCCAGTTATTTTTTCTCTTTCTTTTAACCTTCCTTTAAAAAATTCTTCTTGTAAATCTTCTATCCCCCACTCTTTAAATTCTTCTTTAGAGCTCATAGGTAGAATTTGTATCCTTGTCCTAGTCATTAAAGATTCTAGATCTTTTATTTCCATAATTTACTCCTTATAAGTTTTAGTTATTTTTAATTCCATTCATCCTCATAATATGTTTTTATTACCTTTCCTTCACACTTTAATTCCTCACTATTTAAAATTATTAATGCAGGAACATCAGGGTTAAATGATACTAATTGGATAATATTCTGACTATCTATTAATAATTGTTTTATAAAAGTCTCCTCATTATACGTAAACACACAAACTTTTTTATTCAGTTCTTTAGGGTCTTCACACATTCCAGGGTCTACCAACGCTACTGATCCATCAAAAATAGATTTTTTCCCCATCCTAGTCATGGAATCTCCTTCTACCCTCACTGCAAATCTTCCTGGAGCATAGTCTTCTGCCGGAATAACAAATTCTTCATCAATCATATCTGATAAATTTATATATCCTGGACCTGCACTTGCAGTTCCATACATTGGAACTGTAGTTTTTTGAGTTTCGATTCTAGAATTTATTCTTTTTACATTTGATGGTATGTTTAAATAGCCTATCTCGTTAAATACTTTAATTACATCAAGATCGTATATTTTGCATAAGCTTTTTAGCAATATTGCATTGGGAACTTTTCTCTCTGCATTTTCCAACCTTTGAACATCACTCTTACTAATTTTTAGATTTAAAAAATCTAATTTTATTTTTACCTGTTCTAATGTTAATTTTTTATTTGAACGACCATTTTTCAATAATTCTCCTAATTTAATCATTTGGTCATTATTTAATTTCATGAAATCACCTCACTTACATTCTATAGCTTTTTAGCTACTTTTCAAAACAAAATAAAAAAAAATGTTGCTTTAAAGCTAAAAAGGTAATATACTAAAATTATAAATAGTTTATTAGCAACAACCGAATAGCTAATTAAATATTTTTTTAGTTTGAAACCCATTTAATAAAAAAAGAGCAGAATATTCTGCTCTAAATTATCTATTATATTAACAACAATTTTGATTACTATAACTATTTCCATTAAGAAAATAAGAATTTGTATCTTTATTTTGTAAAAGTATCTTCTTATAGCTAAGATCCTTTTTTTCTTTAGATATATAGAATTCATTTAAATATCCTAATAAAGATAATCCCATTAGACCTATAATTATTAAATCTTTTGTTTTTAATTTCATTTTTTCTCCTTTAAATTCTGAATAGTGTGGTTCAAGATGTAAAGAAATAGCCCCCAAGCTGCTCTTGAACTGCACCATTGAGATTTTAATTTATTATTTATAATATATTTTTCTACACATAAAACCTAAAAATATAATCCAAAAGAGTGTATATCCAAAGGTTACAAAAAAATGAATTGGAATATTTTCAAAATATATAACTGCATCGAAAAATGCTCTGAAGCTAAAAAGTGTAACTAATCGATCATAAGAAGGATTCCCTTTTTTACCTTTTTCTTCCCTTAAAAGGGCATATAATCCTACTGGAGCAAAAAAAATAAAAGAAAGAATAAAAAATGTCTTTTTGAACTTACTTATTGCTCTCATAGAAATCATCTCCTTAAACTCTGAATAGTATGGTTCAATACGCACTTATTGAACTGTACCATTGAGACTTTAATCTTACTTTGAGTCTTCTTTTGGAATGTACTCGATTAGGTCTTGAATTTTGCAATCGAATAATTTGCAAAGCTTATCTATCGTGTCATAATCCATTCTTTTGATTTTTTCATTATAAATATTTGAAATAGTCGATGGACTCATTCCAGTCAACCTTGATACTTCAACTATAGAATATCTTTTTTCTCCCATAAGTTTTGATAGGTGATTTTTAATCATATATTTACCTCCTTTATTTTCTTTGATTATACTACGAAAATAATGGTTAAACAAGGTAATCATATGATTAGTTTAGTAAAATCATTTGACAAGTCATATGATATATAATATACTTCAACTGAGAAAACAAAGTTTTAAACTTATTAATCATTCTTATCAACTGATTAATAATATGAAAAAATGTTTTTACTTAGGGGGTATAAAATGGATAAAAAAGATATAGAAAAGTTTCTAGGCTTTCTCGGTGAGCTAGAAACTAATGGAAAATTAAAAGACAATTCTTTGGAAAGAGAGTTCTCAAGGTTATTTAATAAAATTTTTAATTTAATAAAGGAAACAGGTGATAAAGATCTTGAAAACTTGCTTATTGAATTTGAAGGTTTAAATGTTTCTTTTATTGAGCAAGTAAAAAAAGATTACTTTCTTTATGGATCTATCGGAAAAAATGTTTGTGAAGGTTGTGCCTTGGAAGATTTAAAGTCTGGTGATCTATCATGAGTTTTAAAGATTTTAGAAAATTAGATGTAAAAAAATATTTAGAAAAATATGGGAATATAAGTCTTTCAGAATTGATTGAAATTTTAGAAGGTGAGAGCCATGCTGAGTAAAACTATTTATGTCATTGTGTGCAATGGCGTTCCAGTAGTGGCTTTTGAGGATCATTTAGTAGCTGAGGTTGAGTTAAGGAAAAGAAGCGATACACAGGGCATCACGTTTTCTTTGGAGCCTTGTGATCTAGAGTTAATGGTAGATAAAAATGTAAAGACTGAGAATTAAAAACAAATAAAAAGAAGGAGGAGTTCTCCAATAAAAGACAATTTCTTCCTTCTAATTTATTACAATTAACTCTCTCCGTGCTAATTATAAATTACATTTCAGACAAAGTAAAGCTTTTATTAAAATTTTATTATTTGAATGTTGGGCACTCAGGGATCCTTGGATCCCGACATTGAAATAATAAAAACTAGGAGTGTCCAACAACCTCCTGGAAAGGAGTAAAAATTATGGAAAAAGAAAACATGAAGTACACCATTGGGGCTGTCCAGCAGCACCAACTCATAAAACATGACCTGGATATTAAAGATGCTTTTATTATCACTTATTTAAAAGAGATTACTACTTCTAAGAAATTAATAAACAAAAAAATTGCAGGTAAGAAATATGTTTGGATAGATTATCAAAGTCTCATTGATTATCTTCCGGCATTAAAAATTAATTCTAAAGATGTGATTGCTAGGAGGATGGCCAATTATGAAAAAATCGGATTAATTAAAAAACATATCCATAAAACTATGGCTTATGGGTCATATACGTTTTTCCATCTTGAAGAAAAGTTTAATACTATGTTTGAAATTCAAAAAGTAGAAAAGGATGATAGTGAGTTAGAAAAAATAAAAGAAAAGATGGGGCTTCTAGACCAACAAAATGAGGAACCTACTTTTGAGTCGGGTGGTTTCGACTCAAAAGTAGAGACTACACCGACTCAAAAGTCGAGACATAATACTCCCAATAGCATTCTCCCATCAAAAGATAGTAGTAGCACAGAAACAAATCCTGCTGCCTCTGATGATGATTTTTTTAAAGAATTAAAAACTATTCTTTCAGATGCCAGTATTAAAAATCATAATTCTAATACTTTGAAAAATATTAAAAATTATTCCAATGGAGATATCGGTGAGGTTAAAAAAGTAATTGAGTTTATAAAACTTAAAAATAAAAATATGAACTCTAAAATATTAGTGGCAATTTTAAAAGATAAAGATCATCAGATAGTTGAGCCTGTAGATATAAAAAAGGTCCCTAGAAAAGAGAAAATAGCCTTCATGATTGAAGAATTAGGAGAATTTAAAATCAGATCTATGAGAAATGCTATTTTAAAAGAGATTGGCTGTGAATGCCAAGGTGTAGATGATGATCTGGGGAATCAGCTGTGTAAAAAATACAATAAGCTAAAAACTCAAGGAGGAGTGGAATGAAACGAACATTGATTAAAAATTGGGATTATTTTAGGATTAAGACCTTGCCTGATATTAAAAAATTAGTGCTGCACGATGTGGAATATACCGATCAAGTTGATATCCAAGGAATGTACTTTGAAGCATATCTGCAGAAAGAAGCTATTGAATTTGAAGTAGAGAGGAGTTGATTTTATGAAACGAGGAGTTTTAAACGATGATATTTTAGTTGAACTAGAGCAGATTATCCCTGAATATCTCCCATTTCAGCATTTAAAACTATTAAGGTTTTTACCTTTTATTGATCACACAGTAAAAAATAAAGGAATATTTAAAAAAGACCAAGTAACTCGGGAAGAATTTGAAATATTATCTTATTTAGTTGAAAAAAGACATTTAGATCTAAGTCTTCTTAATGGGCAAGCAATAAGTTCAATAATTAATCCCAAATATAAAAAAGTGGTAAGTTCAATGATTAATCCTAAATATAAAATAAAGATTAGAGATTATAAATTTTATAATCTTATGCAAAGAGCTCTATGGTTCTCATATGTCGAAAGAAGGCTTCCATGGGAAAAGTAAAATTTATTAAGGAGGGTATAAACTATGCTATTAGGAAACGAAAAATTAACTAAAAAACAAAAGAGGGAGATCTCCAAAAGAGTCATGGAACTTTTAAGGGAATTAGATGATGAAGAATAAAAAAGGAATAATTTATGTCAGAGAATCCACCAAAGACCAGGACTGGGAAGCTCAGCTTATAGAGTGTAGAAATTATGCTGCTAAACTGGGAATCGAAGTTGTAAAGGAATATGTAGATCAGATGTCCGGAGCCAGGAACGACCGGAAAGGATTCCTTGAGCTTCAGGATGATATAAAAAATGCTGAATTTGATATCTTAATCCTATGGGAACTTTCTCGTGCCACCAGGGATTTCATAACCTATCGACTTCTATTCCAGAGTCTAAAAGAAGCCGATATAGAACTTCACTCCCTTCAGGAAGGTATCCTGGCTACTGATGATGATATAGATAAAAACTTTGGTATAGACATTATGGCTCTCCTAAACGAGAGGGAAAGAAAGATCGTCGGCCGTAGGATAAAAATAAGAAAAGACTCCCTCAGATATTCCGGTAGATGGGGAGGAGGGAGAACTCCCCTTGGATACTCCAGTAATGGCCCTGAATTATTTATAAATGATGATGCTCCCTTAGTTCGTGAGATCTTTAATCTCTATTCAAAAGGTGAATCTATAGCAGCTATAGCTAGAAAATTTGGAATGAATGATCGAAAAAGAGTAGGCAGAATATTAAAAAATCCATTATATACCGGTAAAATAGTTATAGCCACTGAATCTGTCAATGGAAAAACTAAAGTATACAACCCCCCTAAACTAATAGACGGGCTCCATGAACCCATCATCTCTGAAGAATTATTCTATTCCATCAATAAAATCAGGAAAAGTAATAAACCTAAGAGTTATAAAGATCATTATCTATTCAATAATGTAATCTGCCAATGTGGAAAAAAAGCCTATCCCTGCAGAAATAAACATGGTCACCTCACATATGATTGTTTGAACCACGTACACTGGCATAGTGGCGCTATGTTGGAGGAACAGGTTATTGATATCTTAGAAAAAGAGATGGAAAAAATGACCCTAGAAGATGATGATCCAAACAATCCAAAAGTAAGAATTACCCTCTATGAAAATGAACTAAAAAAAATTATAACCAAGGAAAAAAACTTGTTAACTAAATACCTGGATGGAAAAGTTACTGAATCCCTTTTTGATTCTACTAGTTTAGAATTATCCAAAACAAAGAAAGGGATCCAGGAAGAAATAAAATCATTGAAAGAATACAAACCTAATACTATTAATATAGATAACAAAACTCTGTTAAAAAAGTACCTGAAAAAAATTAAAAATGAAAAGGACCGAAAAAAGATAAAGAAAATATTGAATTTAATAATTTATGAAATTAAATACGTTAATAATTTTAGAGCTGTAGTTATCACTAACCTTATTTAGGAGGAGCCATGATTTTATATGACAAAATCAAAGCAAAATATAGTAAAGAAGAAATAAAAGAACTCTTAGGCATTTCTATTGGCGGAAGAATAATTCGAAATGAAATAAATGTGAATCCCAGCTCCATAAGCTCAAAAATAAATTTATTGGAACTCTGCTATACAATGGAAGATTTTTTTATTGATTATAAGGAAATCACTGATAAATATATAGAAAAAAATATGTATTATAACCTTTTTTTAAGGGGTTTAACTATAAATTATATTAAAAATAAATTTGATTTAGAAACCCAAATATATGCATATTTAATCCGGGGTTTTGATTATAATGGTTTCACTAGAAACATGCATCTAGCTTTTGATTCTTTAGGGATTGTAGTAGATACCTCTCCCTTTACAGTAGATTTATATAAAACTCATGTAGAGCTCTTTGGAAAAAAAGAGGACCTGGAAAACTTTAGGAATAGATACGGCATCAAATGGGAGCTCTGGTATGAGCCATACAGAAAGTCCTGGCATCTTGCCTTTAACGGCTGCCTAGCTGAATACATAAGAACTAAAAAAGCAGGATGAAGCCCATCCTGCTTTTAATTTATTGGTTATTTTTACTTTTCGTCCAGATTTGTGAGCTTATAGATATCTCGCCCTGTAGCTTGTTTATTAGGAGTCAGCATAAGCTCACACACCTGTACATTTTGTGGCAGTGAAGTTGTATATACAATAACTTCCGCTACATCATCTGGAGTTAATGCTTCTATCCCTTTATATACATTTTCTGCTTTTTTGTCATCTCCTCTAAACCTAATATTTGAAAACGGAGTTTCTACCATACCCGGTTCTATATTAGTTACCCTGATAGGAGTATCTATAAGATCTATCCTCATGGCATCGGATAATGTTTTTACTGCCGCTTTGCTGGCACAATAAACTCCTCCACCTGCATATGCTCCCCTTCCTGCTGTGGAACCTAAATTTACCACATGACCATTCACTTTGGCCTCCAACATAAGAGAAATTATTTTTTTAGACATATATAATAATCCCTTTATATTTACATCTACAACATTGTCAAATGAATTATATTCACTTTCATGGATCTTATCCATCCCCAATGCTAATCCGGCTGAGTTTACCAAAATATCTATCTTTTTCCACTTATCTTCTAGTGAATTAATACTATTTTCAACTTCTTTTGAATTAGATATATCTATCTGTAGAAGTTGAATTTCAATATTTTTTAGTCCTAATATCTCATCTCTAAGTTCCGCTAACTTATCTAACCTTCTTGCCACCAAAATTAAATCATAAGATTTGTCTGCGTATCTAAGTGCTGCTGCTCTACCTATTCCTGAACTAGCTCCTGTTATTAAAACAATTTTTTTCATTTTTGCCCCCCATATAAAATTTAAAATTTTGTTTACATTCATTTTTTATTTTATCCTTTTTAATCTTTCTATACAAGTTTTTTATTTCAACATTTTTATAATTTCAATATCTCCATAAAATTTATCAGTAACTATCTATTAAACCGCTAGAATATACTATAATTTTGTATCTAAATATAGATACAAAATACCCTTTATTTAAACCCTCAATAAAGCACTTTTCTTGCCATTTTTCATATTATAGTGTATAAATAAGATGTAACACAATTTTTTTATAATAGATACCGTATCTATAGATTAACAAAAGGAGACAGGATGGATGATCTTACCCACTGGGTTGAAGAGTTTCAAGATAATATGCAGGAATATGAAATATTTATATTTCACCTACAGCAAAAAATTGAAAGGATTCTAAAAGACAATAATATATTCTATGTAAAGACAGAGGCTCGTGTAAAAAGTCTGGATAGTTTTAAAAGAAAATTAGAAATGAAAAAAAATAAATATCAAAACCCTTTGGAAGAGATGACTGATATCTTAGGCATCCGTATAATCACATATTATAGGGAAGACCTCGATGAGATTTTAAAACTTCTCAAAGAAAACTTTAAGATCGATTATAAAAATTCAACAAATAAACTTCAAAGTTTAAAATATAACGAGATGGGCTATCTGTCTCTCCACTATATCTGCAAATGTAAACCCAGCCAAAAAAATCTTTATGGGTGCACTGATTTTAAATTTGAAGTACAGATACGAACTGCTCTACAGCATATTTGGGCTCAAATTGATCATCAGTTAAGATATAAAACCCTTGCCAATATACCAAATAAAGTTCAAAGAAAATTATTTAGAATAAGTGCCATGTTAGAAAGTGTCGATGATGAATTTGATTCTATTAAACACGACGTTCAAGTAGTCGAGAATTTTTATAAGGACAGATTTAATGAGAAAGAATACAGCCTTCGTTTGGATCTTTCCAGCATCAATTTCTATCTAAAATATAATGATAGGTTCATTCGTTCTATCTGCAAAAAATTAGGGGTCTTTCATTTCAATAATTTTGAAGTCGCAAAAGAGGAACATTTGGAGAAAAAATTGATTAAATTTGCACTTCAATTCAATAAGAATAGAGTAATTTATATTGAAGAATTAGTTAACAGTATCTACAAAAATACAGACATTATTCTAGATAAATTAGATAAAGATACCTTAAAAAAAATAAATTATGTGGTTAATTCCAGCTGTTCTTTTGTCTTAACATTTTTACTCCTACTAAATGAAGATATTTTAGAGATACAAAAAATCTATAAATTAACAGATTCCAGTTTAGAAAAGATTAAAGATCTCAGAAAGATTATTTTATTGGGAGAACCTAACTAAAACATAATTTTTAACTATCCAAAAATGCTCCTAATTTAGGAGCATTTTTTTAATTAAAACTATTAATATAAAATCTTAAAATCATCGTAACTAAGTTCTAGAGTCTCTGTTTTTATTATGTTTTCAACATGACTGAAAAAGTTACCTTTTTTTATCTCCTTTAGGATCTCTTCCTGCCTGTTACTGTCTATGACTATTTCTACACTTCCATCAGGCAAGTTTTTTACACTCCCATTAAATTTTAACTTCTCGGATAATTTATAGACAAAATACCTAAACCCTACTCCCTGTACACGACCATAAACAATATATTTATTAATCATTGGTCATCATGCCCTCTAAGATATCGGCCTCTGAAACTATAATTTCATCCCTTTCTAAAACTTCCATTATCCACAACAATAAATATGTTCCTGGAATAATTACCTCAGCTCTCTTTGGATGTAAACCTGCTATTTTTTTTCTCTCCTCCAGTGACAGTTTTGAAAACTTATCCAAATTTTTTAAGATATCTTTCTTAGTCAGCCTATACATATGGATCCTATCTGTATCATACTCCTCCATCTCTAAAAGTACACTTACATGGGTAGTAACAGTCCCAGCTACTCCTACCAATTTAAATGACTGATCTTTATACTTAGATAGTTTTTTCAAAATTTCTTTTACCCAAACTTCGCCATTTAAAAGTTCCTCTTTCTCCTTAAAGAATTTCTCCCCCAGCCTTACTGCACCTACATTGAAACTCTCTATATATTCAATATTATTTTTATCCCCTAGGATAAATTCGGTACTCCCACCGCCTATATCAAACACCATAATTTTTTCATCAAATTCAGATACCGCACCAGAAAAACTAAGCCTTCCCTCTTCTTCTCCTGTAATACAATGGATCTCGAGATTTGTTTCTGCCTTTACCCGGGAGATAAATTCTTCCCTATTTTTAGAATCACGGGTAGCAGAAGTTGCAGTAACTTTTACCTCCTCTACACCATAGTCATCTATCTTTTTTCTATAAAATTTCAGTGTTTCTATGGTTCTATCCATAGCATCCTGACTTAAAATCCTGGTTTTATCTACATCTTGCCCTAATCTTGTTATTTCCATTAATTTTAATATTTTATTTGTGATCTTCCCATCTTCCATACAGGCAATAAATAACCTGCATGAATTAGTTCCAATATCAATCACAGCTCTAGTTTTTTTTACACGAGTATTAATCATTGTCCCCACCAAACATACTTCCTAATATACCTCCTGCTATTCCTCCAGCCAGCATATCTCCACCACTGTTACTCTGTCCTCTGTTGCTTCCTACTGCTGCACTTAATCTCTCAGCTAATTTTGATATTGGCATAGATTGTATATATACAGTCCCTGGCCCCTGTAAAGTTGCTAAAAATAGCCCTTCCTTTCCGAACATAGCATTTTTAAAGCCTCCTACAAATCTAATATCATAATCTACACTAGATTCAAATCCTACAACACACCCTGTATCTACTCTTAGCGTTTCTCCATGAGCTAATTTTTTTTCAATTATAGTTCCTCCTGCATGGATAAAGGCCATCCCATCTCCTTTCAATTTTTGAAGGATAAATCCCTCTCCTCCAAAGAATCCTGCTCCTAATTTTTTAGTGAAAGCTACATCTATATCTATCCCATTTGCCGAGCATAGATAGGAATCTTTCTGACATAAAAATTCTCCATTGAATTTTTTTAGATCTATAGGAATTATCTGCCCTGGATATGGTGCAGAAAATCCAACTCTTGATTTTAGATTCCCTTCATTCAAAAATGTTGTGATGAAGAAACTTTCTCCAGTTATCATCCTCTTAAAACCACCAAAGAGTCCACCCTTGTTTTTTGTCTGCATATCTATCCCATCTTCCATGTAAGTCATAGCTCCTGCTTCTGCTCTAACTCCCTCTCTAGGATCTAACTCTATCTCCACTAATTGGATTCCTTCACCTTTAATTTCATAATCTATTACATCTGCTGACATTTTTTCCTCCTAATATTCTTATTTAAAATATTCCATTATCTTTATTTTACTCTTTTTTATTATATTTATTATTACATAACAATTAAAAAATTCAAAATTAATTTTTTTATACTTTTTTTAGATTTAAATGTTATATTTATCAATTATCGGTCTTTTTAAAAATGAGATGATTTTTCCCCTAACTATTAAAATTTTGAAGGGGTCAAAAAACATAGTATACTCTGCTTATGAACAAGGAGGTTATAATGAATTATTTAAACAAAATCTATACTTATACAATGGGATACCGCAGAGTTTATTTACTTTCCACTCTTACTGTTCTTGGAGCTACTATATTTTCTCTGCTTAATCCCCTTATCATTAAATATACAGTAGATATCATCATACAAAATTCTGATCTATCCAACTCTTTTTTTGAGAGATCTATGGATTTTTTTATAGGAAAAAGTCTTTTAAATGCATGTATCCTTATAATTTTTATTGCTATTTTCCAAGGTGGCTGCACATATTTTAAAGGAAAGTTATCCAGCATAGCCTCTGAAGGGATGGCAAAGACTATCAAAGATAAATTGTATACCCAACTTCAAAATGTCAAATACAGCTATTTTAATGATACTGAAACAGGAGACCTTCTCCAAAGGTGTACTTCTGACGTTGAGACAATTCGAAAATTTTTAGCCATACAATTAGTTGAAGTTGTAAATATAATTTTAATGATTACAATCATTTTTTTCACACTGATCAATTTAAATTTAAAACTTTCTATCATCGTTCTGTCTATAGTCCCGTTGATGTTTATATTCTCATTATATTTTTTTATTGTAGTAAAAAAACATTTTAAAGTTTCCGATGAGGCTGAAGCTAAATTATCGACCATCCTTCAGGAGAATATCCATGGTGTCCGGGTAGTAAAAGCCTTTGCTAGTGAGGATTTAGAGATAAAAAAATTTCAACGTTCCAATAAACATTATAGTGATGTCACCTACAAACTCATCCAGTTATTTGCCTACTATTGGCCTGTCTCGTCATTTTTTTCCTTTATACAGATGGGATTAGTCCTATTTTTAGGTATTAGATGGGCTGTCAGCGGCACCATTACTATTGGTACTGTAATTGCTTTTGGAATGTATGTATGGCAGTTAGAGTTCCCAGTGAGAAATTTAGGTCGGGTACTCAGTGATTTTGGTAAGGCTGCTATCTCATTTGAGAGGATAGAGGAGATCTTAGACAGTGAAACTGACTTTAATGGTGAACAAGACTTAAAGAAACCCAAAATTAAAGGGAAGATAGTTTTTGAAGACGTTAAATTTTCTTATGGAGATAAACCGATATTAAATGGAGTTTCCTTTAATTTAGATAGCGGGGAGACCTTAGGTATCTTAGGACCAACAGGGAGTGGAAAATCATCCCTTATCCACCTTATCACAAGGTTATACGACTATGACAGCGGTGCCATAAAGATTGATGGTGTAGAGCTAAAGGAGATAGATAAAAAATGGATCAGAAAAAATATTGGACTGGTTCTGCAGGAAACATTTCTTTTTGCAAAAAATGTCAAAGAGAATATCGGAATCACTAAAAAAACTTTAGATGACCGTGATATTTTTACTGCAGCTAAAACTGCATCTATCCATGAGGGGATTTTAAATTTTAAAGAGGGATACAACACTCAGGTAGGAGAAAAAGGTGTTTCCCTCTCTGGAGGTCAAAAACAAAGGATAGCCATAGCTAGAACAATCATTAATAACCATAAGATATTGATCTTTGATGATTCTCTCAGTGCAGTAGATATAGAAACAGATGCTTCAATCAGACAGGAATTAAAGAAAAAACATGATTCTTCAACAACAATAATCATCTCTCATAGGATATCTTCGATAATGGACTCCGATAAAATAATGGTCCTAGAGGATGGTAAAATTACTGACTATGGAACTCACAATCAGTTAAAAAATAGGGATGGGCTCTACAAACGAATTTTAAAGATCCAAGAGGATGGAATGAAGGAAGGGGTTTAATAGTGGAAACAATAAATAAAAAATCATCTATAAATATCATAAAAAATATCTTGCTCTTTCTAAAGCCTTTTAAGGGAAAGATTGCTGTCATCTTTATCAGTATAATTATTATCTCTGGCTTGGAAGCTTATCTTCCAGTCATGCAAAAAATTGCCATCGATGACTTTATTCTCCGGGGAACTACCCAGGGAATAAATTTATTTTTAATAAAATATATTGCAATCACCATGAGTCTACTGATTTTAATCTACATCTTTATCTCCTTTGGGGGAAAAGTCGAAATGGCACTGGTTTACTCTCTCAGAGAAAAAGCCTTTGAAAAATTACAATATCAATCATTTTCATACTTTGATATCAATGCTGATGGATGGATCATGGCAAGAATGACCTCTGATATTAGAAAAATTGGAGAAATTGTAGCTTGGGGATTTGTAGATATGATCTGGAGTATCGGATTTTTAAGTGGTATCTTGGTAATGATGTTTAGATTAAACTATAAACTGGCCTTGGTCCTTACCCTTTTACTTCCAATTTTAATTATAATAAGTATCTATTTTCAAAGAAAAATTTTGAGAAGCCAAAGAGATGTACGAAAAATCAATTCCCTTATTACCGGGGCATACAACGAGGGTATTTTAGGAGCTAAAACATCTAAGATCCTGGTAAATGAAGAAAAAAATATCGATGAATTTGAGAATTTAAGTTCTCGAATGAATAGAACATCTGTAGGAGCAGCTATTATTACTGCACTCTACCTTCCTATGATAATAGGATTGAACAGTGTCGGCCTTGTGGCAGTCTTAGGAATAGGTAAAAATTTTATTTTAAATGGAGTAATCAGTGTAGGAACCTTGGTTCTTTTTATTAACTATACCACCATGTTCTTTGATCCCATAAAACAATTTTCCCGAGTCTTTACAGAGATGCAGTCAGCTCACGCCTCCTTTGAAAGGGTATTAGAGCTCATTCATTCAGACCTTGAAATTGAAGATTCTAAAGAAATAATTGAAAAATATGGAGACCTATGTGAGAAAAAAATTCATAACTGGGAAAAAATAGAAGGTAATGTTGAATTTAAAGATGTTGATTTCAAATATAATAATGGAGAACCGATCCTCCAAGACTTTAATCTTAAAATATCTTCCGGTGAAACCATCGCCCTGGTAGGAGAAACGGGATCTGGAAAGTCCACAATTGTAAACCTTGCATGCAGGTTTTATGAACCTACAAAGGGGAGTGTTCTTATAGATGGTACCGATTATAAGGAAAGATCTCAGAGCTGGCTCCACCATAACCTCGGTTATGTCCTCCAAACTCCTCATCTATTCAGTGGTACAATCAAAGATAATATCTCCTACGGAAAGAGGGAAGCTACATTTGAAGAGATTGTAGGAGCAGCCAAATTAGTAAAGGCACATGATTTTATTCATAAATTTAAACATGGTTACGACACAGAAGTAGGAGAGGGAGGAAATAACCTTTCTACAGGACAAAAACAATTGATCTCCTTTGCTAGAGCTATTCTAAAAAATCCCAGTATATTTATCTTGGATGAGGCCACTTCCTCTATAGATGCAGAGAGTGAAAAGATGATTCAAGATGCTACTGATATCCTTTTACATGGAAGAACCAGCTTTATAATTGCTCATAGACTCTCAACTATAATCAATGCTGACAGGATCCTGGTTATAAAGGATGGAAAGATTATAGAGGAAGGAAATCATCATTTTCTGATGGATAAAAAAGGTAGCTACTTCACCCTTTACACCCATCAATTTACCCGGGATAAAGAATCAAAGTTAATGTCACAGAACTAATTCGGAGGAATACTAATATGAAAGAATATTATTTAAAAAATAACAGGAACTACACAATTCGAGAGATAGATCTTGGAGATGCTAAACATTTTATAAACTATAGAACTACTTTGGCAGATGAGACTACTTATATGAGAGCTTCCAGATCGGAATTAAACCTCAATTTAGAAGTTCAAAATAAATCTATTGAAAATTTTATAAACTATGAAAATCAATACTCTATTGTTGCAGAATTGAACGGAGTAATCATAGGGAACCTCCAATTTAGAGGGGGAGAGCGTCAGAGAACCAAACATGCAGGTGAATTTGGAATAAGTGTCTTAAAAAATTATTGGGGTAATCGAATTGGATATAACCTGTTGGCTCACCTCATTGAGTGGGCTAAAGATAATAAGGTTGTAAAGAAAATTAATCTGGAAGTCCGGGAAGATAATAAGAGTGCTATTGCTCTGTATAAAAAATTAGGTTTTGAATTGGAGGGAACCATCAGAAAAAATTTCTTTGCCGATGGTAAATATTATGATTCATATATTATGGGAATTATCTTTGAGTAAAATTTAAGGAGCTTTATATGAAAAAACTTATCTTGTATTTGTCTATTTTTTCTATACTTTCATATTCCCAGACAATCAATGGTGTAATTTTAAAGGATAAAATTAAAGTCCACGGCCAGGATCTTGTTTTAAACGGTGCCGGGACTAGAAATAAATTTTTTATGGATATATATGTGGGATCTTTATATGTTGTATTTCCTACAAATGATGCCGTATCTATAATTAACTCCAATACCATTAAAAGTATGCACCTTAATATTATATCTAACTGGATCAATCGCAGATTATTAAAAAGTGCTCTCCGGTCTGAATTGAAAAACTCCTCTACCAAAGAAGAGATGGATCAACTTCAGGATGAGATAGACATTTTTTTATCTACATTTAATGAGGAAATAAAAAAAGGAGATGAATTTATCTTTAATATAATTCCCAATATAGGAGTAGAAGTTTATAAAAATAATAAACTGATCAAATCTATACAGGGAAACCTATTCAGTAGAAGATTGATCCAGCTATGGATCGGAAATACTCCAGTAGATGAAAAACTAAAAATTGAAATTTTAGGAGGTTCAGAGATAAAATATTGAGTAAAACAGATTAAAGTGATCTTTTCAACCAAAAAGATCACTTTTTTATAGTCTAGAAAACTATAAAAAACTAAGTTGTACATGTCTGGAGGTAACCTCAAGGTACTTTTTATAACTATATTTTATCAAATTTTATTTCCATAAAATATAGTTTGATTTTTTAATTTTTTATTAGATTTTGACTTGATTCTTTTAGAAAATAGAGTATACTTGGATTGAATAAAATATTAAAATTTACTAAAGGGGGTACAGATGTTAAATGATAAACTTTTAAAACTTAGAGATGAAATGAGTAAAAATGGGATAGACGCTTATATTATTCCTAGTTCAGATGCACATCAAAGTGAATATGTGGCAGAGTATTTTAAAGGTAGAAGATGGATCAGTAACTTTACAGGTAGTGCTGGAACTGCTGTTATCACCTCTGATTCTGCTGGTCTTTGGACAGATGGACGATACTTTATCCAGGCTGAAAAAGAACTTGAAGGAAGTGGGTTTGATCTTTTTAAAATGGCTCAAGATGGAGTCCCTACCTATCCTGAATGGTTAAAAAGCGTTCTAAAGAGTGATAGTATTATTGGGTTTGATGGAAAAGTTATCTCTGTTTCTGCCTACAATGAATTAAAAAAAGGATTTGATGAAGACAACTTCAAAATTCAGCACGACCTATTGGAATCTATCTGGGATGACAGACCTAGTTTCCCAAAAGAGAATATATTTGTTCATGATCTTTGCTATGCTGGTAAGTCTGTTACTCAAAAAATTGATATTATTCGTGGAATATACCATTCCCATGGGGCTGATAGTTATATTCTCAGCTCTTTAGATGATATTGCATGGACTTTTAACCTAAGAGGAAGCGATGTATTGAATAACACTACTTTCTATGCATATGCACTTATTGAAGATGATAAGACTACTTTATTTATAGATCTAGATAAACTGGATGAACAAACTAAAAGCTACCTTAAAGAAAATAATGTAGTTTTAGAATCCTACGATGAGGTTACGGATGTTCTATCTAATTTAAAAAACAAGAATATCTATCTCAGCCCGGAAAGAACAAGTATCTATATCCAGTCATTACTTGAAAATAATAAAACTATCCATAATAAGGAGATCACTACTCATTTAAAAGCTGTTAAGAATGAAATAGAAATAGAAAATTCAAGAGAATGCTATTTAAATGACTCTATAGCTCTCCTAAAAGGATTTAAACATATTGAAGAAAATTTTAAAGTAACTCCTCTTACTGAACTAGATGTAGAGGATATTATTAAAAATGAAAGATCAAAAATAGATGGGTTTAAAGGAATAAGTTTTGATACTATTGCAGGTCACAAAGAGCATGCAGCTCTTATGCATTTTAAAGCCAATGAAAAAAACACATATACTCTGGATTCTTGTGGATTTTTATTGGTAGATTCAGGGGGTCAATACCTCAATGGAACTACAGATATTACTAGAACATTTTCATTGGGAGATATAACTCCTGAGCAGAAAAAAGATTTCACTCTGGTATTAAAAAGTGTAATTAACCTTAGCAGAGCCAAATTCTTAAAGGGAACTACCGGTTATAAATTGGATATGTTAGCTAGATATCCACTATGGTTAGAAGGAATAGATTATAAGTGTGGAACTGGTCATGGAGTTGGATTTTTTCTAAACATCCATGAGGGGCCACAAGGTTTTTCTGTTAGAAAGAGTCATGATCTTCCACTAGAAGTAGGGATGAACTTAACTATTGAACCTGGTGTCTATAAAGAAGGAAGACATGGTATTCGTACTGAAAATACAGTTATAGTAAAGGAAGCTTTCACCAATGAAAGTGGGACTTTTTATGAATTTGAAACTATATCATTCTTCCCGATTGATATAAATTCTATCGATCCTGCTCTATTAAATAGCGATGAATTGGAATGGATCAACTCCTACCATGCCACTACATTTAGTAAGCTGTCTCCATATTTAAATGAAGGTGAAACAAACTGGTTAAAAGAAAAAACTAGACAAATATAAAAAGCAACGTGACGTTGCATCCAGATAAATCTGAATTTTTGATTATGCCCTCTGCGGATATAATCTTCTAAATAATAAAAGAAATCCCCCTACTTATAATAGGGGGATTTTTAATTCTACTTTTCTCCTAATAATCTATCTAAGATTATAGCTACTGCCGATCTTACTGACAGATGATTATACTTTGTCTTACCTCTTATTGGATCTAAGATATGAGTACAGCTATCCATGATCTCATCTACTAAACCATGTCCTGTACCAAATAATAACAAGTAAACATTGTCATCATTGTAGATCTTTTCACTCATATCTTCATATGAGATTGAGTTATCATATACTCTTGCAGAAGTTGTGATAACTACTGGTTTTTTCCCTTCAGCTTTTTCAATCTCTTCTATCGCTTTTTCAATACTTTCAGTAACATGAGTACTAGAAAATGCTGCTTCTCTATCTTTATTGAAGTTTCTACCAAATCCATCTTTCCAGTATCCTATTACTCTACTAGTTAACTCTACTTGAGCATCTACTGGAGTTATTATATGGTACCCCTTTACGTCATATGTTTTACAACTTCTAGATATGTCATGGATATCGAAGTTTGTTACCGATGTTGCTACTGTTTCTTGGTTTCTATTGTATACAGGATAGTGTACTAACCCTAAATATATATTATCTCTCATTTATTATCTCCTTTTTTCTGTTTTTCCCACTAATTGACACCAATTATTTTAATCTTTTAACTAGTGTTGTTCATGATCAAGTTTTTTATTTTAGTTCTTCTAATTCTTTTGTATAGATATCAATATCATTTATATATACATCCTTTGCATACTTTAGATATTCAATATATTTATCTGATAATTTTTTCTTAACTATAGCAGGATTTCCTATTACTAAGCTTCCCTCTTCAATCTCTAGGTTAGCTCCTACAACAGATCCAGCTCCTACAAGACAATTTTTAGGTATAGTTGCACCATTTAACAAAATAGATCCCATACCAATCACACAATTATCTCCTATAGTACATCCATGGACAATAGCATTATGTCCTACTGTAACTCCCTCTCCTAGTGTAACAGGATAAGGTGCATCTCCATGAACAGTGCAGTTATCTTGGATATTAGAGGCGTTTCCAATGGTGATCTTACTCATATCTCCACGTAGTACAGCTCCAAACCATATACTTACATCTTCACCTAATTCAATGTCTCCTACTAAAGTAGCATTAGGAGCTATATAGTTATTTTTTCCAATCTTTGGTGTTTTATCTTTTAAAGAATATATCATAATATATCATCCTTTCCTTAGAGGTTTCCCTAAAGGGACACCAATTAATATGAATAGAAAAATTGCTAAAGCAATTTTCTATTCTTTTTATTAAAGTCAAAACCTTTTATGCTTTTCATCCCTTAAAACCAGTAAACTACCTTCCTTTTATGATTTCCTAGAAAATTAATTTTAGATCGATAAAAAAGCCTAAAAGTTTAAAGCTCTTCTACTATCTCTTTTAATAACTTTTTCTCTTCCTTGGTAAATTCCCTGCCCTCTAATAGATCCGGTCTTCTCAGATAGGTTCTTTTAAGACTTTCCTTTTTTCTCCACAACTCTATATTTTTATGGTGTCCAGAAAGTAATATTTCCGGTACTTTCAATCCGTCAATTTCTGCCGGACGAGTATAGTGGGGATGATCTAATAGGCCATTATAAAATGAATCCTGTTCATAGGAATCTTTTTTTATTACACCAGGTAGGAGTCTGGCTATGGAATCAGCTATAACCATGGCTGGTAGCTCTCCTCCAGTCAATACAAAGTCCCCAATGGAGACCTCTAAATCTACTTTTTCCTCTATAACCCTTTCATCTATACCTTCATAATGACCTGCTATTATAGTTATTTCCTCTTCAGCACTGAGGTCATTGGATAAGTTTTGGTTCAGGGTCACACCTTGAGGAGAGGTATAGATTACCTTACCAGATGTATTTTCTAATGCCCTAAATATAGGCTCAGCTTTTAATACCATACCTGCTCCTCCACCAAATGGAGTGTCATCAGCAGTATTATGTTTATCAAAGGTATAATCTCTTATATCTATGATATTTATCTCCAGTGACCCACTGTTTATAGCTCTTTTAATTATACTTTCACCTTTAAATCCAGCAAACATAGCAGGGAAAAGAGTCAAAATATTTATTTTCATGGTCTCATTCCCTCTATTAGATCAAAAGTAACTACCCTTTTTTCGAAATCAATATCTTTTACAAATTCGTCTACTGAAGGAACCATTATCTCTTCCTTCCCTGTACCAATTACATAGATGTCATGCCCTGCTGTTTCCATCAAGTCAGTAATTTCTCCTAATTCTTCTCCTTCTACAGTGACAGCCATCATCCCAATGATGTCAGAGGCATAATATTCATCCTCTTCCAACCCTAAGATATCTTTTCTCACATAGATAGAATATCCAGATAAAGCAGTTCCTTCGGTTTTATTAGTTATTTCTTCAAAGTCAAAAGCTAATCTTTTAGGACTTATTTTTTTTATATTTGTTACTGTTAATATTCTGCTCATTCCACTGGTGTTTTTTACGATGACCTTTGATCCTACTATTATACTTAGGTCTTCAAAGTTTGAAGAAACCTTGACCGTTCCCATTAAGTGATGAGTTCCTGAAATTTTTCCAACTGAAATTAATTCCATATTCTTACCTCCTAATTAATCTAAAAATTCTACATTTACATTTAATTTATCTTTTACTGCTGCTGCCTGCATTACTCCTCTGATAGCATTAGCAGTCAGACCGTTTTTACCGATTACTTTCCCTAATTCACCATCAGCTACTCTGATTTTAAACACAATAAGGTCTTTCTTTTCCTCATATGTAATATCGATTGCATCTTGTGTTTTTACCATTTCTGAAACTATATATTTTAATAACGCTTCTAATTTTTCCATCTTTATATTCCTCCCTGGCTTTTGGCTAAATTGATAATTTTTTATCTTTCAATTAAATTATCTGTTCAATATCTATCAATTTTTTTAATTATTTTTTATCCTGTCTACTAATTCTTTAGTGACTCTTTTTGGCCTACCATCCCTATCTGTAAATATATTTGTGGTATTTGCAACTCCAAAAAGAATTTCCATCCCACTGTCATAAAATTCATATCTGAATTTAACTTTAATTCTATTTATCTCCGTCAAGATAGTTTTTATCTTTAATTCCATATCATATTCTATGGCTTTAAAAAATTTTATATCTATATCCGATACAGGAAGAAAGATTCCATCTTCCTCCAAAGATTTGTAAGAGATCTTCTTAGTTCTAATAAACTCAGTTCTTCCCTTTTCCATCCAGATAACATAGTTTGAATGATATACCCTTCCCATTTGGTCAGTTTCGTTATAGTAGACTCTGTGATCTATCGTATGACAACTTTTTTCCATTATTGCCTCCTTTTGATCTTTATTTTACATTTTTCTTTTATAATACACCCTTCCAAGGCCCTTCATAGGTTATCTTGGCATATACTCCATTTTTATCTAGGTCTTCTACAACAACTCTTACTTCATCAGCATAAAATTCAGTAGATATAATCTTTATTGTTCCTAATTTAGCATCTAAAGTTCTAACTATTCCTAAACCTTCATAAGCTTCCATTACCTTATTTATAAAATCGATGTGTTTTCTTTCTGTTTGAATGAAAAACTCGTAACTTCTCATCATAATTTTTTACCTCCTTCACGCTTCTAGCGATTTATTACCCCATAATAAAAAATTCAGAATGGATTTTTATCTCCATTCTCAATCCTTTAATTATTATTTTTCTTCTAAGACTCTGATAAGCTCCATATATTCATCGATACTTATTGCTTCAGCTCTTCTGTTTCCCTCTATACCTATAGTTTCTAATTTTTCTTTTAATTCAGCCTTGCTGAACCCTAGGTTAGATAAGTTATTCAGTATGTTTTTTCTCTTGTTAGCAAAGGCTGCTTTTACATATTTAAAAAATGTAGCTTCATCTACTAATTTTTCATACTTATTATCAGCACGAAGTTTAATTGACATAAATGCCGAATCAATCTTAGGTACTGGATCAAAATCTTCCTTTGGAATAGTAAATAAATATTCTGCATCACCAAAGTATTCAACAGATAGTGTAAGAACACTTCTCTCTTTTCCCGATTTTGCACATATTCTTTCAGCTACTTCTTTTTGTACCATTATATAAATTTCATTTATAATATTTCTATTTTCTATTAATTTATGAATAATTGGAGAAGTGATATAGTAAGGAATATTAGCTACTACCTTTATAGGTTCTCCTATTTTTTCTTGAAAATTTTGCTCTAAAACGTCTCCCATAAGTAAAGTAAACTTAGGGTTGGTATCAAATTTTCTTCTAAGTATTTTTTCTAGATCTGTATCTATCTCCATACATGTAACTTTTTTTCCATGCTCCAATAATAGCTCTGTAAGTGCTCCCTCACCAGGTCCTATCTCCACTATAGTATCTTCAGAATTTACATCTGAAACTTCTATAATCCTGTCTAAAACCTGACCTGCATTGGTTAAAAAGTTTTGTCCATATTTTTTCTTATGTTTAAATCCCATCTTTCACCTGCTTTCCTATAGTTTATTTTTCTATAGTTACTTTTCCGATAAACGGTAGTTCTCTATGTTTTTCTGCGTAATCAATTCCATATCCTACTACAAATTCATCTGGAATTTGGAATCCTGAAAATTCCACATCAACATTTGCTTCTCTTCTAGCTGGTTTGTCTAAAAGTGTACAAATACTAAGTGATTTTGGTTCTCTGATTTTTAATATTTCAACAACTTTGCTCAGAGTAAATCCTGTATCTATTAAATCTTCTACAATAAGAACGTCTTTACCTTTAATACAATCTTCAATATCTTTTTTGATCTTTACGTCTCTAGATGAAGTCATAGAATTTCCATAACTAGATACAGTCATAAAGTCTAATCTTACATTCTCTAATTTTAATTCACGGGCAATATCTGCCATAAATATTACTGATCCACGTAAAAGAGCGATCAATACTAACTCTTCACTGTTTTTATATTTTTCGTTTATTCTAGCTCCTAATTCTGCTACTTTCCCTGCGATCTCTTCTTTTGAGATCATTACATCTACTGAATATTTCATTTTCTATTATCTCCTTAGTCTTCTAATTCTTCTAAATTTCCCATGATACCTACGTAAGGGATGTTTCTATATTCTTGCATATAGTCTAATCCATAACCTAATACGAACTCATCCTCTATTTCAAAACCAATATATTGTACATCAATCTCAACTTCCCTTCTAGAAGGTTTGTTTAAAAGTGTACATAGTGATACTGATTTAGGTCCTCTATGTCCTAACATCTTTAATACAGTTTTCAATGTATTTCCTGAATCAATTATATCTTCTACTACGATTACATGTTTCCCCATGATATTTTCATCTAAATCTTTTTTGATCTTAACTTCTCTTGTTGATACAAATTCATTTCCATAACTAGATACAGTCATAAAATCCATCTTTAGTGGTAATTCAATTTTTCTACAAAGGTCTGCCATAAATATAATCGATCCCTTTAATAAACATACTACGATTATATCTTCCTCTTTCTCTTTAAAATCTTTTGTGATTTGAGCTCCTAACTCAGCAACTCTTGCAGCAATTTGGTCCTCTGTAAGCATTTTTGTGGCAATTCCTTTATCCCAAGGCTTTTTATTCAATTTATTTCCTCCTAAAGTTAATAATTTACCTCATATTTTACCATTAATTCTTAGTTTTTTTCAATATTATATTTTAAAATATAATACTCACACATTTCATTTTTGTTTTTTCATGATTAATACACTCAGTTTTTTATTCACAAACGTCTTTTTTCATGACGAATGAAGCAAAATGTAAACAAAATAAACATAAAAACTTTGTTTTATGTAAATAACAGAAAGATATAGAGCTAAAAATTTATTATTGGTTAAGTATAAAAATAGGAGATGACAACTCTATCATCTCCTAAAAAATACCCATATTAACTTTTATGGCTTGAAAGTTCTCAGCCCTCCTCCATTTCTAATATCTAGATGTACCCATGAGACTTCTGTTTCCAGACTTATTGATTTAGAGATTAAAATTCCCTCGTTATACCATCCAATAATTTTTTTCCTGGCCTGGGCAGCCGAAAGTCCTTTGACATCAAAATCTACAGCTCTTCCAAAAGAATGAGAAGAATAAGATGTATATTCTGGAGACCTAGAAGTTCTAAATCCTCTCCACTGGAATTGACCTCCAGTTGCCCAGTTATTAATTGTGATCTCACGGCCAAACAATTCCCTTAACTGATTCATTTGATCGATAAGCTCTTTATCTACAAACCAAATACTTCTTGACCCATATTTTCGATAAGTTTCTCTGTCTACAAATTCTTTAATACTAAAATGATTTTTACTCCTGTGTCCAGAAGCTTTTGGTCTATTGTTTGAAGTAGTTTTAACCACATTTTTCTGTCTCGAATTCCCTGAAACTTTCAACTTCATGTTAGGATGAATAGTTTGATTTTTCATATTGTTTAAAGCCATTAATTTTGGAGGAGTCAGATTATATCTAGATGCTATCAATGAAAGATTTTCTCCATATACAACAATATGATACCCATCTCCACCAACATCTATATTTGTTCCTGCAATAATTTTATTCGCAGCCAAATCATTTCTTGCTTGCAGCTGACTAATACTTATATTATATTTTCTGCTAATCACATCTAAAGTATCCCCCGGTCTTACACGATGTGTTTTTGAAAAAGAAATAATACTTAGATTAAGCAAAAATAACAAAATGATAGTTTTTTTATAAATTTTTCTCAAATTTAGATAATTGTTCTTATTTTTCATTTATTAGTAGCCCCTTATTATTGTCATTAAAAAAATTAATATTTTTTAATAAATTTTAGCATTTAAATTTATTTTTGTAAAATAAAAAACAACATGATATTGAATTCAGACAGGCGTAATCTAATTTTTTATAATCTTTTATTTATTATATCAGTTTTGTAATGTTGTAGAATAAAAAATGACTCCTGCATTATGCAGAAGTCACTATCTGTTTTTTAATTCATAAAACTCTCTTCATTTAATACTTTAGGTTCACCCTTTAAAACTTTCTTCTGTGTTTCTTTTGTTTCAGACCATTCTTTCCATCCACCATCATATACAGAAATTCTCTGAAGACCCATAGCCTGTGCATAGAACCATACTTCACTTGCTCTCCATCCTGTTCCACAATAAAATGCCAAATGATTTTTAGAATTTATTTTCAATCCTTCCCACATCTTTTGAATCTCAGTATACGGTCTCATATGAAATTGATCCATCCCTCTATAATCTTCTAAGTGCCAAGGGTCTGATCCTGCCATCCCCCATTTCGCTCCTTCGATTCTTCCTCTGGGTTTAATATAATCATAACCACTAACTTTCCCTAGATACTCTCTCCAGCTTCTAATACTGATAAGGTCTCCATCTTCAGCTTTCAATAACTCTACAGCTTCAGGAAGATCTATAATAATTTCTGGGTTTTGAGGTACCTCTGCACCAAATTCTTTTGCCGGCTTTGGAGTTTTCATCTCAGTTTCCACGGGATATCCTGCATCTTTCCATCCCTTAAGTCCGCCATTTATCATTCTTACATCTTCTACCCCTGCATATTTAGCTATAACTCCAAATCTTGTAGCAGCTAGAGGGTCACCATAGATAAGCACAAGAGTATTTGTTGTGATCCCTTGTCTTTCCATCTCAGCTTTAATTCTTACATCATCAACTCTGTTCCAAAGAGGCCCTTCCTCTACCCATCCTGTATGCATCCAGTAAGATCCTGGAATATGTCCCTCTTTATGAGGTTTTCCTTTTTCACCCCATCCTACATTAAATACTTTTACAGGTCTTCCATCATAGTGATTCACTTTTTTTCCCTCTAAAAGATCTTTTACCCAGCTCACAGGTACGATAGTTTCATATTTTTTTAATTTTTCAAAAGATAATGAATCTTCTGCCCACTTATCTACTCCTCCGTCAAAGATAGATACTGTATATCCCTTTTCTATAAGAGCTGCTGCCATAGTTTTAGACTCTTTACCATAAAGAATTATCTCATTGCCCGCTACAATTCCTTTTCTCTCAAGAGCCTTTTCTATATCCCCGTCTTTTATAGCACTGGTAGGATAATTTACTGCTCCAGGAATATGACCATTAATTCCTTTTCCATCTAAATCCCAACCATTATATTCATCATAACTTCTAGTATCCATTAAAACTATATTTTTATCTTTTTCTGCTTTTTGTACTTCCTTTACACTAACAGAACCCTTTTTAATAACTTGATCTTTTGGTTCCTCTACTTTACTGCCGCATCCTATTAAACCAATCGTCAGTGTCAGTATAACAAACAATTTTTTCATGATCTTCACCCCAGTTTATATTTTTATGTCTCAACTTCTAAAATTTTATGCATTATCATGCTTTTCCTTCATTTCAGCAGTTATATCTATTATTCTATCATTTTGTTCTATTTTATCAAAGGTATAATTTGCACTATTTAGATATAGTGTGCATAACCTCGTTCAATTGTCTAGATTTTAGTTTTCTACAACATCTCTATAAATGCCTCTATCCTTGTTTTTATCTGCCCTGTATCCCCAATTGAATAGTCTGTTTCAAGGGACATATACGGAACGTCTTTTTCCTTAGTTACAACTCTTTTTATCATGTGAGTTTCTACACTATAAGTATGGCAGGCTTGAAGAATTACTTCTACAACTCCATCTACCTGATATTCCTCGATAAGTCTCTTTAAAAGATCTTCTCTATCTGTATTCGGCGACATAACAGAACAGGGAATAGATAAATATTTTTCCGCCAGTGCCTGGATAGGCTCTATCGTTTCATCCACAAGCCTATCTAAGTTCTTAGCGCCACCACAATTTTCATATGTAACTACCACGGCTCCTGCATCCTCAATAGGTTTTATTATTTTTTCTGCTACTCCCCCTATAGGACATCCTGTAATTAATATTCTCGGTGCTTTCACAGAAACCTTAGAACTGTTATTCCTGTCAATCTCCTTTAAATTTTCTATTATTTCTCTAATTTTTTCATTTTGCAGTTTCTTATCAAAGGTATAACTTACACCATTCAAAACCTTATGCATCTCATACCCTGAAAGAGGCGGAGGAGTTAGTTTCCCCAGGCTATAAAACTCCTTTAGAAGTTTTCTCTCATCATTAATCTGGGAGATTGCCTCTGATATTTTTTCCTTTGAGATAGATGTTTCAAATTTTTTCTCTAATTTTTCCTTAAATCTGGATATTTCCTCTTTCCAAAGATCTAACCCTCTCTCTTTATCCTGAGTCTGGGGGAGCTGCATTACATAGGTGTCTTTTAACTCTCCCAAGAGTTCATACATCTTCTTTTTTCCGTCACACGTTGTTTCCCCTACAATCATATCCGAAAAATACATATAGGGACATTTATCCGTGAGAGCATAACCATAACTGGCTTTTATTAATGGACATAAGTTTTTAGGCAGGTGTTTCTCTGCTGCCGGTATAGTTTCTTCACTTAATGAGCAAAGTGATACTGGGACAGCTCCTGCTGCATAGATTAATTCCTTAGGTGTATAGGTACAAAATGTCCCTACTATATGTTTCCCGCTGTCTTTGAGTTCTTTTATAGTCAAAAAACCATCTCGTCTGGCTTCTTCAAAATCTTGAAAATTTTCTGGTAATTTATTGATGTCTTTCATCGCTGCTCCCCTTTTTATAGTTTTTTATTTCCTCTAGGATCTCCTGTTACGATAGGGTTTTTAGGATCTTGTATCCACTCGTAGAATCCTCCGTCATATACACTCACGTTTTCCCATCCCATTAAATAAGCATCAAAGAAAGCTAATGCTCCTCTCCACCCTGTGGCACAGAAAAAAGAAGATTCATTTTCAGCTTTGATATCCCATTCTTTCCACATTTTTTGTATTTGGGTATAGTCCCTCATTGTCCCGTCAGAATCCACAAAATCTTCTGAGTGATATCCATCTGAACCACCGTGCCCGAATACAGACTCCGGTATACGACCCTTTTCAGTGAAATAAGAATACCCTCCATTATTTATTCCTGCATATTCTTCCCATGAAACTACTGCTACCAATCTTCCATTGGGATCTTCAACTAATTCTTTTGCTTCTTCTAAACTTTTTGTATATTCCGGGTGCATAGGTATCTGTCCACCAAAATCACCGTCTGAAACCCAAATATTCTCGCCTTTCTCCAGAGATAATCCAGCATCTATCAATCCTTTTATATTAGAATTAATTATTCTGACATCTTCAACCCCTGCATACATAAGAACATGCGCTAATCTACCTGATGCCATAGCTTCATCGCTATAAACTATAACCATTTTATCCTTCGTTATCCCTGTTTCATTTAATAATTTTTTTATTTTCTCATCTGAAACCACATTCCAAAGAGGTAAACTTTCTATATCGTTTGTATCTATATAAATAGCACCTTTTATATGTCCTTTTTTATATTCTTTTTTTTGTTCATAGTTTACATTTACAATGATATATTCCCTTCCATCATAATTTTTTACTTCTTTCCCTTCTGTTAAATCCTTAATCCACTGAGGATAGACCAATTTTTCATAGTTCTTTAACTTTTCCACCTCTAAAGAATTATCACTGCTCCAGTCCTGCATACCGCCTTCATAATTAGCTATATTTTTATAACCTGACTTTTTTAAGGTATTATAAAGTTTTAAACTTTTTTTCCCGTAATTAGAATATACAACTATATTTTTTTCTGGTGATAATCCATTTTTTTCAAATATCTTTTTCATTTCATCATTATTTAATCCCTCTAATAATTTAGCAGAAAGGTTTATAGCGCCTGGAATATGTCCGCCTTTTATTCCTTCATTTAAACTCCACCCGTTAAATTCCTCATCTGTTCTAGTATCGATTATTATAAAATCATCACTTTTAAGATTTAAATTTATATATTCTTTAGTTACTGCCTTTATGGCGTCTTGATTGCTTACCTCTTTAACAGGAGCTCTTCTGCACCCATAATTTACAGAACCTAAAATTATCAAAATAGTGATTATAAATACATTTATATTTTTTTTATCCCTTTTTTTCATTTCCCCCCCTAGTGTGTTTTATAGTGTCTCTACCTTAATACAAAATTATTCAAAAGAACAATTCTACCCCTTTTCTATATCTGCTTCCCATACCCATGGTTTTTTCCTCATTAGACCATCTGCAAAAGGTATATGAGTTGAAATTATCACAGATATCAATAGTAACTGTTGATACCATAATAGCGGCATAACTTCTAGTGGTGTTACCTTTCCACCTGCAAATCCAACTAAAATAAGCATCTGTGCTCCATATGGAATAAACCCCTGGGCTATACATGAGAAAATGTCTAAGATTGCAGAACTTTTTCTCGGATCTACATCATATTTTCTACATAGCTTTTTAGCTATAGGACCATTTATAATGATGGCAACAGTATTGTTAGCAATAGCCATATCTGTAAGTCCTACCAATGCCCCTATCCCTAACTGTGCAGTTTTAGGCCCTCTAATACTTTTTTGTATCTTATCAAGGAGCCACTGAATCCCTCCTGCTTTAGCAACCATAGTAGCCAGACCACCTGTAAGGAAAGAAAGAAGAAAGATCTCATTCATCCCTGTAAATCCATTATAAATCTCCTTTGAAAAACCAAGAAAATTAAAACTTCCATAGACAAACCCTAGTATTCCTGAAAGAGCAATTCCTCCGGTTAAAACAGTGAAAACATTCAGCCCTATCAAAGAAAATACCAATACAAAGATATAAGGCAAAATTTTAATTAAATTGAAATCATAGTTTTGAACTTCAGGCAAGACTTCTGGTCTTCCAAAAACAATTAAGAGTATTATGGTAATAACCGCTGCAGGAGCCGTAATTAAGATATTCACCCTAAATTTATCCTTCATCTCTACACCTTGTGTTCTCGTCGCAGCAATCGTAGTATCTGAAATTATCGAAAGATTATCTCCTAACATAGCTCCACCCATAACTGCTGCAAGAACCAATGGCAGAGAGAGACCTCCCTTTTCAGCTAATCCTACAGCTATAGGAGCAATAGCAACAATGGCTCCTATTGAAGTTCCTGTAGCTGTGGAAATAAATCCAGCTATAATAAATAATCCAGCAGCTATATACTCTGCAGGAATGTAAGTAAGTCCCAGATTAACCGTGGAATCCACTCCTCCCATGGCCTTAGATACTCCGGCAAATGCCCCGGCAAGTAAATAAATTATACACATGATTACTATATCTTGGTGACCACATCCGCTGATAAATGTATTAAATTTCTCAGTAATCGTTCCTTTAAAAAGAATAAACGCACTGACAATTCCTGCAAATGCCGCAATAGGAGCAGGCAGCTGATAAAATGCTAACTCTACACCCTGGGATTGGAGAACCAAACCGCTTCCTAAATAAAGACCAATAAAGATAAAGAAAGGTATCAACCCCTTAAAACTCCCTTTTATATTTTCCTGTTTCATAACTCCCCCTGTATTTTGTATTTCAAATATAGTTAAGTAATAGATTTAAGTTCCTCTTACCTCAAATAAGATGAACTTAAATTATCAATGATACTCCTGTAGTATTAAAAAAATTCAAAAACTTTTTTTAACATCGATTTGTTTTAATTTCAATTCTTACAGCATCTCAACAAATGCTTCCATCCTTGTTTTTATCTGTCCTGCATCTCCTGTAGAATAATCTGTTTCAAGAGCAATATATGGAACATTTCTTTCCTTTGTCAAAAATCTTTTTATGCTATGACTTTCGATACTATAGGTATGACAGGCTTGAAGGATCATATCTACTACACCATCTACCTTATATTCATCTACCATATCTTTTAATAACTCTTCCCTCCCTTTATTTGGAGTCATTACAGAACATGGAATATTTAGATATTTCTTGGCAATAGCTTCTACAGGATCTATAGTTTCATCTACTTCCTCATGAAGTTCCTTATATCCCTGACAGTTTTCCAATGCTACTACTACAGCTCCTGCGTCTTCAATGGCTTTTATAACTTTTTCAGCAACTCCACCTATAGGACATCCTGTTACCAGTATTCTTGGCGTTGTTTCTGTATATGTACTATTATTTTCTGCCTGTTTTTTCTTTAAATCTCCTATAAGTTCCCTTACATTACTTCTCATCTTTTCCTTATCAAATGTATAGTTGGCACCATTTAAAACAGTAAACATATCAAATCCTGATATAACCGATGGTTTTATCTTCCCAAGTTCGTGGAACTCCTTTAATAATCTTCTATCTTCATTGCATGATTTGATCGATTCTTTTAATCCCTCTTCTGTAACCTTTACATCAAATTTATTCTCTAATTTCTTTATTAAAAACCTGATCTCACTCTTCCAAAGATCCATTGCATGTTCCTTATCCTGGGTCTGTGGCAGCTGCATTACATGGGTATCTTTTATCTCTCCTAAGAGTTCATACATCTTCTTTTTCCCGTCACAAGTCGTTTCCCCAACTACCATATCGGCAAAATACATATACGGACATTTATCAGTAAGAGCAAATCCATAACTGGCTTTTACAAGTGGACATAGATTTTTTGGCAGATGCTTTTCCGCTGCCGGAATAGTCTCCTCACTGACAGAACAAAGTGATATAGGATGAGCATTGGCTGCATATATAACTTCCTTTGGAGTATATGTACAAAAAGTTCCCACAACATTTTCACCTCTGTCTTTAAATTCCTTTACAGTAAGAAATCCATCCCTTCTTTTTTCCCCGAATTCCTCAAATTTTTCCGGTAAGCTATTTTCATTTAATTTTTTCATTTTTTATCCCCCTAAAGTTTATTTTTTATTATCTAAATAATTATAATTTTCTTAATTAATCAAGTTTATGAAACCCCTTTAACTAATTGAATACACCATCATTTTGCTTTTTTATCTAAATATTTGCAGAAAAAATAGAGGGGGGTGAAAATTGGTGGTATCCACCTCTCCCTCTTTTATCATAACTACTCTCTAAAAGTTTCTATTTTTAGTTATTTAACTACAACTATATTTGTAGAAACTCCTCCCCACTCTTTCATACTTCCCTTATAATTATTTACATCAGAATATCCCAACCTTACTAATTCTTCTGCTAAAACCTGACTTTTTCTACCTGTATTACAATAAGTAATAATTTTAGTTTTCATATCCACCCCTTTAGACCTGAGGAGTTCTAGTTTTGCTGAATCATCTTCTATATCCATAAATGTGTCCAAAGGTACATTTATTGCTCCTGAAATATGTCCACCTTTTATTCCTCTTCCAGGTGTTTTCCCATTGTATACCTCTTCACTTCTCACATCTATAATGACTACATTTTCAGTATTTAATCTTTCCGTTACATAGTTCATGTCCACAATTTTAATTCCATTTGATGCCATTACTTGAACTGCCATCACAACCATAATTCCTAAAACCAATAATAATTTTTTCATTTTATCTTCCCCCTTTATTTTTTTACTTCTTTATTTTTTTAGCCAAAATAGCAGCTCCGATAGCTCCTGCATATCTTCCCAATTCATGGGTTACAACTTTTTTTCCCATAGCTTTAGACAGCTCATCCAATATATATGGATTTCTTGAAAGTCCGCCTGTAAGGAAGTATGCCTCTGATTCCCCGTGTCTTGAACACAATGAATTTACTTTTTTTATTACAGAATCCACTATTCCAAATGCTATATTTTCTCTTTTCTCTCCTCTTCCGATAAGGCTTATAACCTCTGATTCAGCAAAAACAGTACACATAGAAGTTATCTCTATTCCATTACCTTCCCTGGCTAAATCTGTCAAAGTATCTATATCTACCCCTAGAGAGTTTGACATAACCTCTATAAATTTACCTGTTCCGGCAGAGCATTTATCATTCATGGTAAAATCTTTAACCACGCCATCTTCTAATGAAATAACCTTGGTATCCTGTCCTCCAATGTCTACAACTGTTGTATTCTCTCCAATAAAGTGTTTTGCCCCTACTGCATGACAGGTTATTTCTGTAATTGTCTTATCAGCAAATGGAACTGAAACCCTTCCATAACCTGTAGCAACAACTTTAGAGTTTGATTCTTCTACCCCCATATCACTCAATCTTTTTTTTATATTATTAGCGGTATCTATACTGCTCCACCCCGTTGGCAGAACAAAAGTTTCCAAGATGTCTGTTTTTTTCATAACCGCAACCTTGGCTGCTGTAGATCCAATATCTATTCCAATTTGATACATTGCTATCCCCCTGTTTTTATTTTTCTCTAAAACGACTGTACAGTCTGGCTGCTTCCATAAAATATTCTACATTTTTAGGAGATGCATTTATAGGTATATCACATCCTGTAGCCAGAACAAATCCCTTAGGATTATTGTACGCTTTATCTATACACTTTTTTACTTCCCTATAGATACTTTCCCTTGTCCCATTTAACACGACATTTACAGGGTCAACATTTCCTATGATACAAAATTTATCCCCTAGAGTTTCACAGGCTTCCCCTATATCGTCGATATTATCCAGACTGAGAGCTGACAAATTAAGTTTTTTTATCTCCAGCCAATGTTTTTTTGTAGTCCCGCATATATGAAGAGCCGGCCCCCTTCCCATCCTATTCCTAATATGTTCTACACATATCTCCAAATAGGGCAGTGCAAATTCTCTGAAAGTTTTTGTACTTATGAGGGTTCCCGAAGCTACAGGATCAGGCATACTAGGAACTATTCCCATATCCATCACAGCATCCATATAGTTGAGTACACTTTTGGTGACTCTCTCCAAAAGCTTGTGAATACCCTCTGGATTTTTTCTTATATCCTTTAAGAATTTTTCTGTTCCTATAATCGTTGCGGCAGTACTAAATGGTCCTGCGACGCTACTTCCCACAGAAACTTCACCTGAAACTTCGTCTATGAGTATCCTTACTCCCTCTAAAAAAATAGGCAACCTTCCGTCTGATTTAGAGTCACATATAGGTAGGAGGTCTATATTATCATAGTCTACTTCTACACATCTTTTTACATATGGATAACTGGTCTCTGGCAGATCCAAAACTACTCCTAAAGCCTCTGGTACTCCATATAATCCAGGTCCTACACTGACACCGTCATGGCCAAAAATTTTATAAGCTTCTATTTCAAGATCTGCCATGAGTCTTCCTGATAAATTTACTTCCCTGATATTTTTATTGATGAGCTGAGCTCCAAACATATCTATAAAGGGGCAGGTTAAAATCCTGTCTGCACTTCCTGTTTTTTCTATCATCTTTTCTCTTTCTAACGGTTTCATACTCTCTCTCCCTCTTTTTACTGATTTACAAATTCAAAATACTTATCTAGTTTAATTTTAAAGGCGATATCGCTTCTACAAATTTTATTCTACCGAGAACGATATATGAATTAACTCCATTTAAAAATAAAAATATAATGCTTCATTTTTATTTTTAATACAGCTGCCTCCTACTACTTTAAAACCTTTTTCATTGAAAAATTCATCCTGATAAGATTCCACCGGATAATTTTTCATATCCAGTCTTTTTTTTAGGTCATTGAATAAAACCGGGCATATATGAACCACTATATCCAGGTGGGATAATTTATCCAAAAGATCTATAAACCTCTCTACAATCCATCTTTCATGGTGCTTTCCTAATATTTCAGGCATGGCAGATGGATCGGCATAAGAAAAGTGTCTTACACCATTTAAATTCAGGGTCTCTACAAATAAAATAAAATTCCTTTCTATTTTTTCAAATGCTGTTTCTAATTTATCTGTATCTTTTCTCATAAGTCTCAACACTTTACTCATTTCAATAAATGAAATTAAGGTTGTAAATATTCCATCCAGGGAATAAACCTTTGCTTTTGAGATGGCTTCAATATCTATATTTTCTTTTTTTAAACCTTCCAGATTTAAGAATTCATCTACATTACTACACATTATTTCTTTTACCTTATTATATTCTGTCATGCCTCCCATGGCACTGAATAATGAATTAGAGAATAAAGGAAAGAACCCTTCTTTTTCCTGTAGAATATAATCTAGCCTACCCTCAGGTATTTCTAAATTATATCTGTCCATTATTTGTTTTGATATTTCCAGGTCGTTCTGTCTGATACATTTCATATTTTTCTCCTAAAATTGTAGTTCTTTTATAAAAACATCTTGAAATTTTGCACTCTTAGATAGCTCCATTACATCGATCTTAGTAGTCCTTATTTTTTCTCTCATCTCTTTATTGACCAAGTACCCAATACAACCATTTAATGATGTGTTCCCTGCAAAACTTATTTTCCCGTCAAAATCAGAGATAATACCTATATTTAATATGCTCTCAGCATTCAGGTGGTATCCGAATGATCCAGCTATTATTACCTCATCGATATCAGATATATCTTTTTCTACTTTTAAAAGGAGTAATTTTACTCCTGCTGCGATGGCTCCCTTGGCTAATTGTATCTGTCTGATGTCCCCCTGGCTCAAATATATATTTTCAGTTATATAAAACTTTTTATCCCTTAACTTTTCTTTGAATTCTGGTTTCATTCGGGGATTAAGCTTTCCACTTTTTAAGACAATCTTGTGTTTTACAAATTCAGACATGATATCTAATAATCCGCTTCCACATATTCCTGTAGGAGTCTCTCCTATTGTTTTTATATTAAACTTATTATCTGTCTCATCTATCTCAAAACCTTCAATAGCACCATTTCCTGCCCTCATTCCACACTCTATATTCATACCTTCAAATGCAGGCCCGGCAGCAGTTGATGTCCCATGTAGTTTCCCGTCAATAGATAAAACCATCTCACCGTTTGTTCCAATATCTATAAACAGGGTATTATTCTTTTCCTCTAATTTTATAGCTGCTACACCGGAAACTATATCGGCTCCCACATAACTGGAAGCATTGGAAAGTAAGGTTGTCTGTATATTATCTATAAAAAATGATTTTTCCTCTAAAAATACAGGTTCATAGGGTGAGATCGCAAGTGACTTAGGGTTTTCTCCATAGATCAGATGCTGCATCGTAGTGTTTCCGGCAATTGCTATCCTGTCTGTAGTTCCTACTTTTTTTATGATATCTTTTATTTGACTTAAGATCGCATTTTGTAAGTTTGAAACATCATTCTGTATACAATATGTAATTCGGGATAGTACATCTGCTCCATATTCACTCTGATAGTTTAAACCTGAATAATTTCCTGTTATTCTTTTTTTATCCAAATCAATTAACCTGGCCGAAACACCTGTTGTCCCTACATCTATAGCAAGTACCCTTCCCTTCTCCTCGGTATCTATATCAAGGTTTATCTCTTCTTCAGATATTTTTAATTCCGAGTCTGTAAGTTCAAAAACCTCTACATCTCCTAATACCTTTGTTATACAGGCTAATCGAACTTCTTTAGGGAGATTTTCCTCTATTTTTTCTTTAGGAGATAGATTCCCATTGACTTTTATCTGACACTTTTTACAGATCCCCATACAATTGCATGGTGTCTCTATTTTTTCCTCCATAAATCTTATGGCGTCACTTAATATAATTCCTTTTTCTACCTTTATTTTTTTATTTTTATATCTGACTGTTACCAGACTATGATTCTCTTTCTTATAATTATCTCTCACCCATACTCACCCTTTACTCTTTACTGTATCTGTCATTACTTTTAAATTCTTGATAGATGTACTCATGGCCAGTCCGCAGGCTGGCGATACAATGCTGGTTCCGTCTTTTATAGCTGTCTCTGTATGTAATTTAACTTTTTCATCCTCTCCCTGGTCTAAAAGCTGAGTACTCACATTCCCCATGATTGGAGCCTGGATTATTTCTTTAGCCTGCCTTACCCCTACTGCTGAATCAAAACTGAGGGAATCTGCTCCAGATTCATTTAAGCTTTCTAAAATACTCTTACTCTTGCCACATATATGAATAATTATTTTTATTCCTTTTTCATGTACTGCTTCTGAGATCTTTTTATACATAGGTATCATAAATTCTTCAAAATTTTTCTTCCCTAAGATCTCCCCTGTAGCACTTGGATCAGACATAGCTATAAGATCAGCACCACTTTCTATCATCTCAGCGGCAAATTTGATTAAATAATCTGTAACGACTTCTAAAAATTTCATAGCCATAACTTTATCTTTTCTCATCATCTTATAATAGTCCGTTGGTTCAATAACAGATGTCACCACACTCATGGGACCTGTTATATTACCGATTACCGGGATCTCATCATTTTTTAGCTTTGAGATTGCTTCCAGCACAACCAAGGCCCTTTTAGAATGTTTTACTTTTATCACATCTAAATGATTTAAGATATCCTCATTATATTTAGTTATTCTCGGTTCAACTAATTTACTTCCCAAATCCACTTCCACATCAAAAGGTTCACTCTCTATTGTCATACAAAAAGGGACTCCATAATTTTCAAACCCTGTTATTTCATGTACTTTTACAGCAGCTTCTACCATTGCATCTACATCACTGTTATGATTTTTTTTCATCCCTTCTACAACTTCTGTTACCGCAGCATTCATCATCCCTCCCGGGCAGATAACAGGCGGCCTGTCTGTATTCTTTCCATTTAAGACATCTATTAGTCTTTGTTTTTCAGTCATATTCCCTCCATATTTAGGATAAAAAGTTTTTTTATCTTCTGCTAAAAATTATTCGGTCTCACTCTTAAAATCATAAGCACCATAACTTCTCGCTGCATCCATCATTGCGTCTATATTTTCAAATGGTACTTTTTTTGGAATTTCACACCCTGAAGACAATACAAAACCACCTTCATACCCTTCCATCTCTTGTAATACTTTTTTACAGACCTCCATTATATCTTCCCTTGTTCCAAATAATAATTCATCTGCCGGCGTTATATTTCCCAGTATTGCTGATTTCCCAGCTACCTTTTCCCTGGCAACACTTAAATCACAGATATCTATACTTAAAATATCTGCTTTTGTATTTGCCATGAGATCAATAATTTTATGTGTCTTCCCACAGATATGAAGAGCTATAAGGGAGTTCATCTCATGAGCTAAGTCTACTAATTCTTTAGTAAATGGTAATGAAAATTTCTTATATAATTTAGGACTTAGTATACTTCCAGAAGAAATCGGCTCTAAAATTATAGGCAACGCATTATGATCTATGCATTCCTTCATGAAATTTTTACAGCTTTCGGTTGTCATTTTAAGTAAATCCATACAAAACTCAGGATCATTATACATCTCCTTCACAAAATCCTGAGTTCCTCTCAAAGTAGCAGCAGTAGATAACGGACCAGAAAAACATACAGCTGAAATTACCTCATCTCCGACTTTTTCACTTAATATATCCAAAGCTTCAAAAAAGATAGGGAATTTCCCGTCATTTTTATCTGCGACCTTAATCTTATTCAGATCTTTTCTTGATTGTATAACAGGATTATGAGTGCATGCTGGTTCATCGTCATAATAGACTAATTCCTGCCCCATGGCTTCTGCAACATAAGAAGTATTGGTAAATAAATATGACAAATCATACTTATATCTTTCATATGCAGCAATATAGGAGTCAGCCATAACCTTCGGATCTAGTTGAAATTCATTGATAGTTCTGCCTATTAGATGAGATGCATTTGATGTTACTATGGGCATACATGGAACCCTGTCCATAGGCTTCCCCTGTAAAAATGCCATAACTCTTTCTTTAGATGTCAATATATCATTTTTTACTTCCATCTATGCAGCCTCATGTATTTCTTTTATCTTTCTGACAGCTTCATTGGCATCCTTAGTATACAGATCTGCTCCGATCTCTGTTGCAAACCTCTGGGAGATAGGCCCTCCTCCTATGGCAACCTTTACAGATTCTCTCATACCTTCAGATTTTAATTTTTCAATAACAGTTTTCATACCTTCCATGGTAGTTGTCATGAGGGTAGACATAATAATAAAGTGAGCCTCTACTTCCTTTGCTTTATTTACAAATTCATCTAGTATTACATCTCTTCCCAGGTCATGGACCTCTATACCTCCGGCTTCTAACATGATTTTAACCAAATTCTTTCCGATATCATGGGTATCCCCTTCTACTACACCTATTACTGCTCTTATTTTATCGCTAGATACATCTCCTTCTAAGTGAGGTTTTAATACGTCTATTCCCATATTCATAGCATCTGAACAGATTAACACTTCAGGCAGAAAATATTCTTCCTCTTCATACAGCTGACCTACAACTTCCATTCCTGCGATCAAACCTTCCTGGATAGTTTCTTTTGCCGGTATTCCCATTTCAAGTGACTTTTTACATAGTTCCTCTACAACTTCTTCTTCCATCTCAATTAAATTGTTTTTAATTTCTTCAAATAATTCTTTTTTAGTCATTTTTTCTCCCTTTTTTTTATTTTATTTTTTTACACATAACTGAAACTTAGAGTTATAAATATGACTCTATAGTTGAACTTAGTCAGATACATTCAGATTGTTATGACATTACAATGTCAGCATTCCTATAGATTTAAACCTTACAACCTTTTCGTTATTAACCACACTAAACTCACTAAGTTTTAGATATTTTTGTTTTCTTCACGTTCTAACCTGTTTCTGCTTAGTCTTTGCCTAATTCGTGACTAAGCCTTTTTCTTTCACTTCACCTTTGGTTTATTTTTATATTTTTGCATCAAAAAAGGTGACATAAATAACTACTATAAATTAATAGTTTCATATGTATTGTGTGTGTTTTATATTTTTGCATTAAAAAATATAAAGGTTTCTATTTTAACTAATTTATATAACTAGTTGTAATATTGTATTGTTTATTTGTTGTTCTTTTTATAATGATTGTTGGAACTAGGCGTTCCGAAAATAATTATTTAGGAATAGATAAAATATTAAGGTCAAAATTTCTCGTTAATATATTTATTTATATCCATCATAATTTTAAAATGGGTCGAAAGTTAAAGAGTGAAAAGAAATATATGTTTATAATATTGAAGCAATAGGTCCACCTAATATATAATTTTTTCAAATTCTAAAAATTTCATTATGACTTCATCCAGAAGTTTATAATCTATTCAGGCTCAATTGAATCTTAATTTAAACATAGTTTTCTCCTTTAAAAATTTATTTACATAATTTATACCATTTTTTTCCCGACTTGTCACTAAAAACTAGGATTTTCTCACTAGTTTTTAGTGGTCTTTTTCTCTTTATTTAAATAATTTTCTTATATTTTCCCTATCTAAATCCCCTATAAGAATTAATTTATTGTTTCTTTTCACCCTTTCTTCAACTAGTTCATATTCTCCATTTACAATATTAAATGAACAATTCCCCAAAAAACCCTTTCCTCTGAGGACCTTTCCATACTGCTCAGAGGACAATGTTTCCAATATCTGTTTTAATCTTTCTATGTCTATTTTAAAATCCGTTATAGACATACTTTTTATGTCTTTAATTTCAAAAATAGTTTTTGCTTTGGAGTTTATTTCTTTCAGTGATCTTTCTATTTCAGAGATATTTTCAACTTCTAGATCATCTATTTTACTTATATAGAGGGTTTTGGCATTTTCTATTTGATCCATGAAGAAACTACCGAATATCTCTATCTGCTCCAGATAATTTTTTCCGTCAATAACCGTAGTTACCGCAACAATCTCGCATCTTTTGGATATCTTTTTACTTTTTAATATCTTTAATATTTCTCCTAATATCCCCAAGCCTGTAGGCTCAATTATTATCCTGTCGATATCATTTTCTATTATCTTTTCCAGAGATTCCTTAAAGTTTTCCTTTAAGACACAGCAGATACATCCGCTGGAGATCTCTTCTATTTTTACCCCTTCCACTATAAATTCACTGTCTATGGATATATCCCCGAATTCATTTTCAATTAAAACTATTTTTTCTTCACTAAACTCTTCTTTCAACTCTTTTAATCTCTTGTTTATAAAAGTGGTTTTCCCCGCTCCTAAAAATCCAGAAACAATTTCAACCTTAATCATCCTCATCACCTACTTTGATATTGTTATAATCCCATCTATACAAACCTTTTTTTTATTTATTATTTTCTATAAAAATTCTTATCTCTTCATAACTAGCTCTTCCCCATTTAGATACAGTCTCTAAATTTTCGATAGGAGTCGTATTGATACAAGAACACCCAAATGCCATAAGATAATTGTCATATTTTCTCATTTTATTATGTAGTTCAGCGGTTTTATCAGTTACCTCATCCACACTACCCCTTCCAAGAAGATATATAGGGTCTAGATTTCCTATAACTACTTTATCTTTAGGAAAAATTTCTATAATCTCTTCCATATCCATTATTTGATCAAAACTAAATGCATCTATTGGAGTCTCTAATATATAAGGATAAATCCTACTTGTATCTCCACATATATGCACACATTTCCAGCAGTCTAAATTTTTGAAAATTTTATTTAGATTATCTAATACCATCTCAGGAAACTTTTTTGGTGCCAACATAACTGTAGATGGTTCTGCTATAGATATCATCTTTACACCTGCTCCTACTATGGCTTTTGCATATCTATCCACTACCTCACCTGTAAATTCTAAAAGTTTTTTTACAAAGTCAGGATTTTTTATGGTTGCCTTGAGTAATCCTGTGGCTCCAGCTAACTGTACAGCCATCGTAAAAGGTCCTTGTAGAGATACAAACAATGGTTTATCTATATTTTCTGAAATAAGATTTAACGATTTCAAATTAGTTTTCATCCTTTTATTTGTATATGGATCAGGAATCTCTAATTTTTCTAAATCTTCCACAGTTTTTATCGGATGATCCATTACCATGGAAAAGTCATACCCTGGCTTTTTAAGAGCAACTCCCATAACATCACAGAATAGATTTCCTTCATCTAAAGCATAGATAAAATCACTAGGAAATTTTTCCTCCATCTTCTTTGCCAGCATCAACTGCTCTTCGGGAGAAGCATAGATCTCTTCCATGGGTTTTTCTACCATAATAGGTCCATTGGCTCCCATAAATGGCAGGAGATATCCCCTTTCCTCCCGATTTATATATTCCATTAAAGTCATAATTTATCTCCTCTTTATAATTTCTACAAGTTTATCCTTTATAACCATATATTTGTTGTAATCTACAGAATAATTCATATCTACAGTAAATTCTTCCGTAGCTTTCATGTCTTTTTTATCTCCTAAAACTTCCATCATAAGAGTCTCTATTCTTTCCCTTCCGATCTTCTTTTCAGCCATCTTCATTATTTCCTGATCCTGAATTCCAAACCTCAGATTTTCCCACCTTATAGATCTTATAGGTTTCATATCTTTCCCAGGATAAACAAAGAACATATCTCCTGCCTTCCATCTGGGATATTTATAGCTGACATTTTCAAAGGGCTTGCTTGTCCAGAGTGCATAGTCCCATCTTAAAAAACCATTTAGTCCCATATAGTAGGAGTACCAGCCTGTCAACCTACTTTCCATCAGTGGTGAACTTATGAAGTGGTTTAATTTATCCGGGAACCAGCATACATACCAGGTTAATTTTCCTTTTATTTTTTCTTCTATATCTTTTAAAATGTTTTTACTTTTTAATAGTAGAGGCAGAGAAAGAGATACATCTGAAATCCCATCCAATCTATCGGTAAAACTATCTTCATGGAGGGCAGTTTTTATAAGAAGATCCATTTCAGCTGAATCCTTTAAAAATTTTGACCATTTTTTAAAGGACTCTGGATTTTTAGGCATATCGCTGATTACCCTTACTCTGTCCATAAGGTTCTTTTCATTAAAAAATTCAAATACCTGTCTGATATATTCTCCCAGATCTTTTTTATTGTCTATGTAGCCATGGGTTCGACTCTCTTCTGAAAAGAAACTTATCCTTATATAATCGTCATAATCCTTTAGAGGGTTCCCAAAATCTGTCCTCTGCCAGCTTGCCAAAAGACCAAAGATATCAATCTCATTTTTCATCCCGTATTTAAAGCAAATCTCCAAATATCTTTCCAAGGCAGTAAAGTCACACTGTATCTTCCCTTTTATATCTTTTTTTACTCCTATGATATTATGTTCAAAGAGATTTGAACAATTTTCCTCTACCTGGAAGCATCCCTGTCCCTCCCAGGAAAAATCAGAAGCCACCACAGTGATCACTTTTTCTCCCAGTGAAGCCAGCTCCGCTGTATAATTCTCTATTATCTTAAAGTGATCATCACTCCAAAATTCTACCTCATACATCCTTGCCCAAGATGAAAGGTGCTGCCATAGATCCAGGTGAAAGTCAGATTCTTTCAACTCAGGGAGAATTTTATCTACTACAGCGATATCTAAGTTTATAACCTGCTCCTTTATCTCTGTATCATACCCTTCCTGACTCAATAAATTTATGGTAATATTCAGGTTATCTCCACAATATTCTTTATCCACTCTTCCCTCTACCCAGATCATAGTCGGTTTACCTGCCTCATTGTATAGATACTCCTTCTTCAATATAGGATCTGTTATGAGGGTCTTTGAATCATCATCCAATACATATCCCAGAAAATATCCTTTAAGGTCTGTATTTTCTCTTTTTTCAAGGTCTATTCTCACCCTTTTTTTCAATCCTTTATAACCTATGTGGTTATGAGATCCCAGAGAGAGCAGTATACTTTCTTCACTGGTTAGGGCTATCTGAAATGCAAATTTCTCACCCTTTAATACCCTTAAATTTAATTTATCTTCCACAGGAAGACTGGTACCGTCTATATGTTTGAATGCTGAATTATAAAGTTTATATTGAATATTCATCGATTTCTCCTATTGGTAATTTAAATTTTCTGTCCATGGAAAGGGAAGTGGAAATACCGTATCTATTAACTCATCCAATTTCCCTCCATCTATACTTTTTTTATCTTCTTTTTTCTCAAAAATTAATTCGAGGAGTTCCCTATGAGATTGTATTTCCAATTTTTCTGATCCTAAACTCAGTTGATATTTACCATTTTTTTCCATAACTTGTAATTTTTCTATCTCTTCATCTATACAGTATTGTTTAAAATATGGCTTTAACTCCTCCATGAGGCCCACAAAGTCTACTATCTTTAGAACTCCCGAAAGATACTCCTCTTCTCCTCGGTATCCTGCAGGAGCTACTTCTCCATGAGGTAGAATATAATCAATTTTATCCACTCCTAATTGATTTCCTAGAAGAGCCAGAGCATCAAATATTTCACTCTTGTCTCCGACAGCTTCCTTTACTACTATTCTTTCAGGTATTTTTTTCAGGATTATATATCCCCTTAGACCATCTTTATCTTCCAGTACATATCTTTTATACGATGTATTTCCAAAGGGAAAGGTTCCTGAATCTATAAGAGTTTCAAAATCTCTACCCAGCCTTAAATACCTGGTCCCTTGAGAATTATAGATCTTCTTTATAGGTAAAATATCCTCTTCCCTATACTCTCTAACAATAAACTTTAAAGTCGGAAGACCAGCAGAAATTTTGTATCTCCTGCAATTTTTTACCTCACTGGCTCCCCAGTTTTTATACAAACTTCTCGTGCTGGATATAAGGCATAGATTTACTCCTATCTCCTTCATTCTATTTTCCACATCTTTTAAAACTTTTGAAGAATATCCCCTTCCCCTATAATTAGGATGGGTACATACAGCCCCTATAGATCCTGCCGATATGGGTATTCCCTCTATCAAGATCTTTTGAGGGAGGAAATTTACAATAGAGATTATATCTTTATCATCTTTTATTATCCTCATATTTTCCCTATTTTCAGATAAAAGCAGCAACGGGAATTCCTTCTCCATTGTGTGAGGAAGATCTCCCCTGCCGGTCCTGAATACACAATTTATAAGATCGATTACCTCTTCCACCTCATTTTTTTCGGTTCCTCTTACCTCTATAGTTTCTATCCCTTTAATCCTGATAGTGCCACCCCCTCTTCAAACTGTCTCTGAAGGAGGATATAAAATAGAAATGAAGGTAAAAATGTCATAGTAGCTCCCGCCATGACCAACCCGTAATTAACAGTATACTGGGCATTCATACTGGCCATCCCCACTGTAAGGGTTCTCATAGGATCTGATGTAGTAGCTATAAGAGGCCACAAAAATTCATTCCAAGCCCCTATAAATGTGAATATTGAAAGAGCTATTATTGCCGGTTTTATAAGCGGCAGCACTATCTCCATAAATATTTTAAATTCTGAGCATCCATCTATTCTGGCAGAGTCCATGAGATCTCTCGGTACCTTTAAGATACTCTGTCTCATTATGAATACTCCCACAGCAGTTGGAAGAGGAAGTATTAACGCCATATAAGTATTTAACCACCCTAGATGCCTCATTATTACATAGAGAGGCAGGAGAGTTACCTGGGAAGGTACAATAAGAGTTAATAACATAAAGAAAAATATCTTTTCCCTCCCCTTAAACTCTAATTTTGCAAAGGCATACCCTGCCATAGAACTAAATATCACATTTAAAACTACTCCGCTCAGGGAAATAAATAAACTATTTAGAAAATATCTAATAAAATTTGTGTTATAAAAAATCTCTTTATAATTTCTCAATGTCAAATCGTCTAGAGCAAACTTAAAATTATAAGCCGTATAAGTTACCCTTAGAGATGTCATAAACATATAGAGAAATGGAATTATCATAAAGCTGGAGATTAATATTAAAATCAGCCTGCCTAATTGTTTTTTCATCCTTTCCTCCTAATAAACTTCTGATTTATCTTTCTTTAAAAATCTTTTCTGAACTATCGCTGCAAGAGCCGAAAAGAAAAGTAATATATTGGCGATTGTCATAGCATACCCTGCATTTAAATTTTTAAATGCATTGTTATATATATGGAGGACAAGGGTCATAGAAGAATTTCCAGGCCCTCCTCCTGTCAATGTATAGATTAGATCAAAGGTCTGAAGTGACCAAACCATACCTAAAAAAACTACCATAATTGTCGTAGGTTTTAATAATGGAAGAGTTATATGATAAAAAACACTCCACCTACCTGCTCCATCTACCTTGGCAGCCTCTGTATAATTTTTAGGGATTTCCATCAACCCGGCGATATATAGGATCATAAAGTAACCTGTATTCTTCCATACTGTTATTCCCATAAGAACAAATAACACTATAGACGAATCTCCTAACCAGTTAGGTTGTGTTATATTTAATATATTAAGGATCATATTAAGGGGAGAACTTTCTCCATTTAATAGTATTCTCCATACAATACTTACTAATACCATAGATGAGATTACAGGAACAAACATAGCTCCCTTTACAAATTCTGTCAATCTGCTTTTCCCTCTGCTTACCAGCCAGCTAGCCATAAATAAAGAAAATATAGTTTGAGCAGGAACTACTCCCAATGTAAATAAAAAAGTATTTTTCAGAGATGCCTTAAAAGTTTTATCTAAAAGAAGATCTTTATAATTTGAAAGGCCTACAAATCCTGGCGCCTTTATGATGTTATAGTCTGTAAAACTAAAATATATTGAAAGAAAAATAGGAATCACATAAAAAGTAAACAGTAGGAGGCTGAGGGGCCCTATAAAACCATAGGGCTTTCCTTTACCTGCTAACCTTTTTATGCAAAATCTTTTCTTAGGTTGTTCATTACTTAAAAGAATTTCTACGTTTTGCATATCCAGCTCCTTATTATTTAGCTAATAATCTATTAGAATACTCTGCTGCTTCATCTAAAGATTCCTTAGCACTTTTTTCTCCAGCCATCATCATTTGAAGCTGTTTCCAAAGATATTCATATATCTCTACTCCATGAGGTCCTACTACAAGTGGTCTATATACTCCTTCTTGAGTTTCGATCATCTTTTGTAATCTTGGGTCTCCTTGATATGGCTCTCCCTTAGCAATAGGTGCTCTTGGGTGATGTTTATGGAATTTAGTCATAGATTCAGTACTTAACATATGTTCGATTAATCCAAAAGCTAATTCTTTATCTTTAGCACCTGACATAAGTACTAATTGATCTACTGATGCAAAAGTTCCTTTATCTTCATCTTCAAGGGAAAGAATTATTCCATAGTTTAAATCAGGAAATGATTTATCTAAGATCTCTCCTGCTGCTGAAGATAAATATATAGAAAATAGTGATTTTCCAGGACCAAATGTTGTTTGTAACATCTCTTTATTAGTTTGTGCCATATAGTATGAAGGCAATACATCATATTTAAATTTTAAGTCTTTTAAGAATTTAGCAGTTTTTACTCCAGCTTCATTATTAAATTTTACAGATTTTAAATCATCATTGAATATGTCTCCACCTGCCTGCCAAAGGAATCCATACCAGTTCCAGTTAAGATCTCCAAAATAAGGTGCTCCCCATCCTTGAGAGAATCCCCATTGATCTGCTTTTCCGTCTTTATTTGTATCTTGAGTTGCTTTTACTGCACATCTTATAAAATCTTCCCATGTAACAGGAACATCTTCACCTATAGATGCAAGGATATCTTTATTATAGTAAATAACTGCAGGGTTAGCTGCTTCTATCCCAAGTCCATACATCCCCCCCATCATCTTTCCATGTTTGATGTATATATAATTTTCATAGTCTTCCTTTGTAAGGTAAGGTGTAAGATCTTCAACTGCTCCCATTTCTATAAATTGTGGGAACATTTCAGCATACATATACCCGATATCCGGACCTTGTCCTGAAGCTATTCCAGCAGCATATTTTTCAGAATAATTTTCCCATGGAATAATCTCTAATTCTACATCTACATTATTTGCTTCTCCATATTCTTTCATGATTGGTCCCCATACAGCTTGATCATTTTCTCCGATAGGTGGTAACCATACAACTAATTTTTCCTTCTTCTCCTTCTTCCCCCAAAAAGCCATGGCCTCTGTACTTGTTACTGCAGTCAATAAAACTATCGACAATATTAACGCTAATATTTTTTTCATTTTTTCCTCCCTATTTTTTGTTTTATGTAAAAAGATAATATATTTACTCTATTTATGAATATTTAAAGCAACCACTCTCTTTTTAGATACAGATAGTTCTTTCTTTCACTTTATTTTTATTTCACATTCCTCTCCTTTTCTTATTACCTGTTTATTTTAAGGCACAAACAGGTAACGAGAAAAAGGCTAATGCCTGATTCATTTTCTATATTTAATCTTAAAATATTTATTGTTATATGAAATATTCTGAATTATTTGAAGATATGGCTCTTATCACTCAAGATTTATAAATTTAATCTATCCTGGCAACATCCTTCCAGAATCAACTGAGGCTTGAAAGTTATGGATAAATTTTTAAAATTAATAATTTATCAGAATTGCTTTAAAATACAATAGTTAGCATTGACAAAGTTTATTAAATTTTAATATCTAATTCAATAACACCCTTCTAAAATCAACTGAGGTTTGAAAAAATGAATGAAATTTAAAATTAATAATTTATATTTTTATGATAACTTTGAATTTAATGCATAACAAGTGACCCCCTGGTTTACCAGAGAGGATATATTTTTGCATTAAAAAATATGGCATAAATAACCAGTATAATTTAATAGTTTAATATGCATTCAAATTAAATTTTCTTCGTTTTTTACAATGATTGTTAGTTGGAACAGAGTTGTTCCGAAAGTAATTATTTTAGGAATAGATAAAGTATTAAGGTCATAATATCTCGTTAATATCTTTATTTATATCCACAATAATTCTAAAATGGATTGGAAGTTAAAGAGTGAATTGGAATAAATGTTTATCATATTGAAATAGTTAGCACTACCTAATATATCCTTTTTTCAGATTCTAAAAGTTCCATTATAACTTCATCCAGAAGTTTATCAGCTACTCAGGCTCAATTAAATCTTAATTTAAACATAATTCCTCTCCTTTAAAAATTTATTTACATAACTTATACCACTTTTTGCTTGATTTATCAATTAAAAAATGAAATTCACTTGAATTATTGCTCTATTTAGTTCTTAAATCCACTCATTATGATCAATTAAAAAGCAAAGTAACATTATACACAAGCAACATTCTATATTTGTAAAATAAACTATAAGAATAAAAATAGTGCCCATCAGGGCACCATTTTTATTCTTGATATTCCACCCTGTTTCTTCCATTTTTTTTTGCTCTATACAATAAATTATCGACTCTTCCCAGGATTAAATCTAGAGTATCATTGGGTGTGTTTTTTATAACTCCCATGCTAACTGTAATTATAGTATCGTATTCCCACGTCATTTTTTCTATAGTCTGTCTCAGTCTGTCTGCAATTATAATCCCCTCTCTTAACTTTGTATTAGGTAATAAGATTAAGAATTCTTCCCCACCGTACCTACCGAATATATCTGTAGTTTTTATGTTATTTGATATAGCCTTAGATATGTCTTTTAAAACTGTATCTCCAAATAGATGGCCATAGGTATCATTTATTTTTTTAAATTTATCTAGATCAAACATAATTAAAGAAAAATTCAAATTAAAGTTTTTTGACTGTTCTATTTCTTTTTCAATTAAATCTATGATGGCTCTCCTATTATAGCATCCTGTCAACGGATCTGTTTCAGAGATATATTTCAAGTTATTTTCTCTTTTTATTACCTCATAATTCATTTTTTTTATGGCACTATTGATAAAACTTAATTCATTTTTTTCATCTATTACCTCAGTTAATTTATCTATATTTTTACTATAGTTCCCTTGAGAAATACTGTCGATAACACAAGATAATTGATTTAAAGAGCTGTCAAAATTTTTACTTAGAACAGATAAAACAATGAGAATAAAAACTATAGTCAATATAACTATACCAATGATGTAGAATCTCAACCTTAAAATTGTATTATTTATATCTTTTTCATCGACACTTCCAATTAGGAGAATATCCAAATCTTTGATTTTTTTTATATGGTACAGTTTTTTACCCATAGGAGTCTTTTTTATAATTTTAAAATGATCCCTTGAAAATAAGTTCATTTTTGAAATATAATCAAAATTTTTCTTGTTGTCTCCTCCATCTACTAAAATTTTATTATTTTTATCCACTATGAAAAATGATCCTGTATTCTCAATTTTAAATTTTGAAATTTCATTCCCTATATAAGACAAATCAATCATCGCTAACAACACGCCTATTATTTCACCATCTAATTCAATTTTTTTAGACAGAGTTACTATTGGATTCCCTGTCCCTGCATGGATAAAAACTTTCGATAGATAGGTTCCTTTAGAATTAAGAGCCCCTCTATACCACGGCCTTGTTGTTGGGTCATAATTAGGTGGTAAATTTTGATCCTCCGCCAGATTATCAAATATCATTTTTTTATCAGAACTTCCAAAGGCTATAAATTTTATAGCCTTTTTTTCCTCTGCCAGATTCTGCATATGATAAGTCATATGTTTAAGTCTATACTTATCATTTATTTGAAAGTTTAAAGAGGTTAACCCTTCATGCTCTTCGTTATATGTATCTGCTACATGTTCAATAGTTTCTCCGATAGAATTGATTTTATTTTGAATAGACTGCTCTATGTTTTGACTGATTAAGTCCATTTTTTGACTTTGTACTTCCTTCATTTCCCCAGAAAATATAAAAAATGTAATTACAGAAATGATCAATATAGGTATTGTTGCTGTAAAAAAAGTTAATGTAAAAATTTTTCTTTTAAGACTCATCTAACCACCCCTCATTGTTAGGATTTATTCGCTAAAATCATATTTTTCCTTTTTTTTTTAGTATGCTATACTTATAAATATAAAAAATTCAAATTAAATGAAAAACTATAAAAAAGGAGATATATCAATGAAAAAAAATATACTATTAGGAATTACTGGAGGTATTGCAGCCTATAAGTCTGCTAATATCTGTTCTCTTTTAAAGAAAAATGGATACAATGTAAAGGTCATAATGACCAAAAATGCTACTGAAATAATTACCCCTCTTACCTTGGAAACTCTCTCTAAAAACAGAGTAGCCATTGACATGTGGGCAGAAAAATCAAACATAGATGTGGAACACATAAACTTAGCTGACTGGGCTGATTTAGTTTTAATAGCTCCTGCTACCTATAACATCATTGGAAAGGTTGCAAATGGTATCGCTGATGATATGCTCTCTACTGTAATCTCTGCATCTTGTGCTCCTACTTATTTTGCCCTGGCTATGAATGTAAATATGTATAACAATCCTATCCTAAAAGATAATATTAAAAAATTAGAAGGATATGGATACAACTTTATCGATGCAGATTCAGGCCAGCTTGCCTGTGACTGGGTTGCCAAAGGGAGACTCAAGAAGGAAGTCGATATAGTCGATATAGTAAATAACTATTTTGAATCTTTAGAAAGGGAAAGGTTTTTAGAGGGAAAAAATATCTTGATTACTGCCGGTCCTACTGAAGAAGCTATCGACCCTATCAGGTATCTGAGTAACCGATCTACAGGTAAGATGGGTTATGCCCTGGCAGCTGCAGGTGCTCAATTAGGAGCTAACGTTACCTTGGTCAGCGGACCTACTAATCTTGAAGTTCCAAATGGTGTAGAATTTATATCTGCAAAGAGTGCTATCGATATGTATGAGGCTGTCTTTAGTAAGTTTGAAAATATGGATATTGCCATTGGCTGTGCAGCTGTTGCAGATTATAGGATAAAGGAGTATTCATCTTCTAAAATCAAAAAAAATGATGGAGATCTAGTTTTTGAATTAACTAGAAACCCTGATATTCTAATGGAAATGGGTAAGAGAAAAAAAGAACAAACTCTTATTGGATTTGCTGCTGAATCAGATAACCTAATTGAAAATGCCATGAAAAAATTAGAGAAAAAAAATCTAAATCTAATAGTTGCTAATTCCACCAATGCTTTTGGAAATGACAGCAATGAAGTATTTTTCATTGACAAGGAAAAAAATATTTTAGAAATTCCACAAATGAAAAAAGATGACCTTGCATTTAAAATTTTAGAGACATTAAAATAATTTAATAAACTTAAGATTTAAATTGACTAATTCCTAATTATGGACTATACTCATATAAATATCGAATTAATTAGGAGGATTTTAATGAAAAAATTATTAATATTATTAGCAGCTCTATCACTTGTAGCATGTAGCAGTAATGAGCCAAAGGAAGAAAAGGTTGAAACTACACCTGTAGTTACTGAGGTTGTTGTTGAAGAGACTCCAGCAGTTGTTGAAGAAGAAGCTCCAGTTGTTGTTGAAGAGACTACTATGGAAGAAGAAGTTATTGTTGAAGATGTTCCAATGACAGAAGAAGCTCCTACTAGCTATACTGTTGTAGAGGGAGATAACTTATTCAGAATAGGATTAAAATACAATATGTCTTGGGAAAAATTAGCTGAAGAAAATAATATCTCTAATCCAGACGTTATTGAAGCTAGTCAAGTATTAACAATCCCTACAAAATAAACTTTTAATAGCCATCTATTGACTAAAATAAAAGATGATCTCTATATTAAGAGATCATCTTTTTTATTAACTTATACAAAGTTTTTATATAGTGATGTTACCTTCTTTCACTATTTTTTTAACTCTTTCTAGATCCTCCGCAGTATCAACTCCTACAATTTTATAGGGAGTTTCTAAAACTTTTATCCTATAACCATTTTCTAAAACTCTAAGCTGCTCCAGTGATTCAGAAATCTCTAAAGGTGTCTGATCCATCTGTGAATATTTGATAACAAAGTCTCTTCTATATCCATATATTCCTACATGTTTAAAGTAGTTTTTCATATCCAATTCCCTTGGATACGGAATAGGTGATCTAGAAAAATAAATTCCATAGTCATCTTTAGTTGTAACCACCTTTACATTGTTTGGATTTTCAACCTCTTCTAGAGTATCTATCCTATGTTTTAAAGTCGCCATACTTAATTCTGGTTCCTTTAAAAATGGAGTAATCAAAGCATTAATCATCTCTTTTTCTATAAGGGGTTCATCTCCCTGTACATTTATAATCACATCAAATTCACTATAAATTTCTGCAACTTCCGCTATTCTAGAGGTTCCGTTAGGATGATTCTCAGAGGTCATAACAACTTCCCCTCCAAAAGATTTTACTTTATCATATACAAGTTGATTATCCGTCGCTACAACAACCATATCTAAGTTCGATAAAAGGGTACGTTTATATACCCACTCAATCATAGAATGACCATCTATATCAGCTAAAGGTTTTCCTTCTAACCTCGTTGAAGCATATCGTGCCGGAATAACTCCTAAAAATTTCATATTTCCCTCCAATTATAATTTTTTATTAATTATACAATATAATTGCCTAAAAAAAAAGGAAGTTGATTTTATTTAGAGTATACTAATTAGCGATCTTTTATTTAGGGGAAATAAATTAACTGTTGATTTATTAAGAGTTAATATTTATAATGTAATAAATAAAGATATTTTAGTTAAATTAGTATTGTTTTGAAATAATAGGGCGGTGAAAAAATGAATAAAAATATATCCGAGGATATAGCTTTTTTTAATTTGTTAAAGGGATTAATTGCACCAAAATTAGGAAATGAAACATTGAATTATAGTATATCTATAAGTGATCTTTCCAATAAAATGGAAATAGACATTAAAATAATTTCTAAATTTTTAAGAAAATTACAAGAAAACGGGTTAGTTGAAGTATTAAAAGAGGTCGATGGAAATGTTTATCTCCATTTTGAAAAAACACATGATAAACTTTTAGAGATCATCTCTATCGATGCAGTAGAAGAAAAAATTTCTAATATGAGTGATTTTATAAAGAAAAAAATATCATACTTCAATGTTAACAATACAAATGAATATATCCAACGATATGCTCTTGAAATCAAAAATTTGATGGATCAAAATGGACCAAATGCCGATATAAGTGACATTATTTCTAAAGGGGTCAAAGATATATTAAGTGAAGAAAAAAATAGAACTTTATTAAATAAAACTATATTTGAAATTGCTAAAGAAGCTGATGAGGATGACTTAAAAAGTCTAGAAGAAATCATCTATTATAAATTAAATTTACCTGTAGAAGAGAATCCATTTTATGTAACCTTATTTTTAACAGCTATATCTTACAAAATTCAATATCTATAAGATTTTAGGGGCATACTTTATGCCCTTTTTATATGAGTATAAATAAACTTCGAAGATAAAATCTTAAATACAAAGTAATGCAGTGGGAATAAAGATCCACATAAACATAATGAAAAAAAGGAAACTGATAGGTCAAATAGAATAAATATCTGTATAGGGATAAAATAAATTAAAAAAGGATGATTTTATATGAAAAAAATAATATTGATATATATAATTATAAGTTTATGGAGCTATGGATATGATTATCCATATAAAGATCCATATTTAGCAACAGTGTTAGCCACTCCTACTAAAGATATGGCACCATTTAAAAATACAAGTTTCAAGGAGATAAAATTAAACTTAAAGAATGAAAAAGCACCGCCTAATCTGTGGTATTTAGATGGATTTAGATTTGGATTGATGGCTCAAGATCATGAAGCACCCCTGATATTTTTATTGGCTGGAACAGGGTCTAAATATAATTCTCCTAAGATGCTGACCATGAGCAGGATCCTATATCAAAATGGATTTAGTGTTATTATGCTCCCTACCAGCTTTGATTATAACTTTGTTATTTCTGCTTCGAAAACCCATGCTCCCGGTTTTTTAGAAAAAGACAGCAATGAGATATACGATATCATGGGTTTAGCTCTGGATAAAATAAAGGACAAGATTCAGTATAAGGAAACCTATGTTACCGGGTACAGTCTTGGAGGCACTGTTGCACTTGCAGTAGGAGAGATAGACAGTCGAAAAAAGCATTTCAACTTTAAGAGGATTATGTCTGTCAATCCAACAGTAAATTTATATGAATCTGCTAAAATTTTAGACCATCTACTGGATGATAATATGAAAACCGAAGAAGAATTAGATCGATTATTACAGAGGATAATTTTAGGTATAATGCAATATAGTGAGCAAAATGGAAAGATGAAGATAGATGAAGCTGCCATTTATGCCCTCTTTAAAGAATTAAATATGAATGATGAAGAGTTAAAGATTCTTATCGGCATTGCATTTAGATTTATAGCGATAGACATCAACTATATCAGTGATCTCATGACTAAAAGCGGAGTATACACAGATCCTGATAAAAAACTAACTAAATTCCAGAGTATGAGTGAGTACTACAGTGCTGTTAATTACAGTAACTTTCAAAATTACATAGACAGAATTGGATTTAAAACATATAAAAAACTAGATAAAACCCTTACTATGGAGAAAATGATAGAGAACAGCAGTCTAAAATCTATAGAAAGTTATCTAAAAGGGGCTCAAAATATTGCAGTAGTTACCAATGAAGATGAATTGATATTGACATCAGAAAATATAAATTATTTAAAGGAAACTATGGGCAGCAGGATAAAAGTTTATCCCTATGGGGGACACTGTGGAAATATGTTCTATAAGGATAATATAGTTTCTATGATAGATTACCTTAAAAGAGGTGAGTTAAAATGAAAAAAATACTTATTTTAGTAACTTTAATCTTTATAGGTTGCAGCAATGTAAAAGTAGAGGAAGACATTTCTTATAATAGAGGAGGAAAAATAGATGTAGCAGAGAAACCTAAACTTCATTTAAATGATGGGGAATCTAATATCATGGATGCATATGATCCATTTGAACCACTAAACAGAAGAATATATTATTTTAACTATCAATTCGATAACTGGGTAGCCTTACCTGTCTCTAATTCATATAAATTTTTCCTCCCGCAAACAATTAGAACTGGTGTAGGTAATTTTTTTAGCAATTTATATGAACCTATTAGTGCAATAAACGGAGTATTAATTTTAGATTATAAAACTGTATTTACAGGAATAGGAAGATTTTTTATAAATACCACAGTAGGAGTTGCTGGTTTATTTGATGTAGCAACCCTTGTAAAGATCCCTGAACACAAGGTTACTTTAAACGATACCCTGGCGATATATGGAGTAAAGGACGGTCCATATCTAATTCTTCCATTTTTGGGACCCAGCGACCTCAGGAATGCCAGTTCCCTGCTAACAACCTTTGTTTTAAGAGCTCCTCTCGATCCTACTAATGTTTATGGTGGTTCCGAAACCTTATGGAAAGACCTTTCCATCAAAGGATTAGAAGCAGTAGATGTTAGAAGTGAAGTTGACTTTCGATATTACAGCCTTGGAACTCCATTTGAATATGAATATGTTAGGCTCCTTTATTTAAGATCTATGGAGATAAGAAAAACAAACATTAAAAAAAATTAATCTTTTAAATTGACACCGACCGATAGGTAGGCTATAATGATTAAGTTATTGTAGGAGGGGAAGAATGAACAGCACAGAAAGGGAAATAATCAGAGTAGCACTGAGGATGGTCAGTGAAAAGGGATACGAATGGCTAAGTTTTCAGAAAGTTGCAGACGAGGTAGGGATTGCAAAATCCAGTATCTATCACTATTTTAAAAGGAAAGAAGATTTAGGAATTGCGATAATGGAACTGATAGAGCAAAGGGTACAAAAGAAAAAGGAGGAAATATTAACTTATGAAAGTGAAAAGGAAAAATTAGATGCCTTTTTAATAAAAGCGAATACAGAAGAAACATTATACTATGAGGTCATCGCAAAATTAAGTTTTGATTTTAACGGGTTACCCTTAAAACTTCAAAACAAAATAAGAGAGCATTCTATTAGAACTCATAAATTTGTCTTGGAAATATTAAAAAGAGGAACAGAAAAAAAAGAATTTAATATAACAAAGGATTTAGAAGAAACTACAACAGGAATAATTCTTATGAGTATTGGAGGCTATATTTACGGAAGAGTCTTTGATGATCTAGATTTAGATATCGGCAAGTATATCACTAACAGCATAACAGATTAAAATTAATTAATTTATAGGAAATTCAAATATTTCCCATATAATATAAATTAGAAAAATTATAAAAGGGGGCGAAAAAAAGTTAACTACTAATTTAAATAAAAAGAACATATAGGAGGAGATAAAATTGATAAAAAAAATAAGTTTAATCATTATGTTATTCATCATAAATGTTTGCACCTTTGCTAAAGAAGTTGTGAATATTGCTGTATTATACAGTCAAAAAAGCAGTAATAATATAAAAAATTCTCAAAGTGTCATCGAAAAAGAATTTACAGATGTTTTAGGAGGAAATTATACTATAGTTTTTCCAAAGGAATTACAAGTTATAGCCAAAGAAGGAAATGAAGAAATTGATAAAAGTTATTCAGCTTTAACTAAAAATAAAAAGGTCGATGTAATTATAGGTGGAGATCACTCAGTGTCTAACCAAATCATAAGCAAAGAGAGTGTAAAAAAATTGAGTATTATGCCTTTTGCTCAATATATATCCCACGGTGAAACTAGTCAGGTCGAAAATCTTACCTACAGTGTCCAAGAGATTGGATTTGATAAGATCTTCCAACTTCTAAGAAGTGTGGATAAGGATTTCTCAGAAATTGCCCTTATAGCTCCAGAAGAATTTTTTGATGTAGATCAAAAAATGTTTTCTTATATAGAGAAAGAGGTCAAAAAAAATGGGGTATCCAAGGTCAAATGGATTCCTTTTAATGGAGATTATGAAAAATTAGCTGCAGATGTTAAAGGAGAAACTGTGGCACTTTTAGGCGGCTTTTCAGATCAAGATAAATTTGTCCAAGTTATGGATGTTTTAAACAATGAAAAGATAGTAACATATGCAGATGGATATGGCACAGGCATCAGTGAAAAAGCTTATCTATCTTTTGAAGTAGATACAAATATCCAAAGAAGACTTCGAAAATCAGCTATCTCCCTCTTGGAAATATTAGATGGAGGAAGTGCAAAAGATCAGAAAGTTTATGTAGTTGGTGGAGAGATGAGACCAGTTATAAATCAATCTGTGGCTGAAAAAATAGAAAAATGGCCAAATTGGAGAACAACAGTAGCAGCTAAAATAGTTGGAAAGGAAAATTTAGGAGAAGAACTAACCCTTTATTCATCTATAAGAAAAGGATTAGAAGATAACCTGCAACTGACAATAAATAAAAATGACCTGAATATCCAAGAATATCAAGTAGATGCAGCTAAGTCATCTAGACTGCCTCAAGTAGTGGCAGCAGGTGGATACAAGGCAGTAGACCAGGGGCAGGCAGATGCTCAAAATGATGTAAAAAAAGATAATACTTATGTAGGTGTAGGATTAAAACAGGTAATATGGAACGATAAATTAAATTCATCGGTATCTATAGAAAAAAGTATTTATAATGCAGAAAAAGAGAGTTATAAGCAAAGTGAACTGGATACAGTCTTAAAAATTTCTACAGCTTATTTTAATGTATTGAAACTAAAAGCTTCTCAAAGCATTCAATACAGCAACTTAGAACTGACTAAAAAGAATTTAGAATTAGCCAGAGTGAGAGAAAAAGTTGGATATTCTAGAAAGTCAGATGTATACAGATGGGAAAGTAAGCTAGCTACAGATATCAGCAAGTTAAGTGATTCTCAGGCTAAACTTCAAAATGCCAAGGAACAGTTGATGAGAATTTTAAACAACGATCTTAATACAAACTTTCAACCGATAGATATCTTAGATACTGAAGAGTTTTTAGGAATAGCAGGTTTGGAGTTAACTAAGAAAAATGTAATGGATGATACCCTAGATAAATTAATAAAATTAGGTCTTGAAAACTCTACCGAGATCAAACAAATTGAAAATTATACGATAGCAGCTGAAAGAAAACTGAAGGAAGCTAATAGAAATTTCTACAGTCCTGAAGTAGCATTAACTGCTGACTATAACTACTATATGGATAGAAAGGGTAGTGGAGAATTATATTCTACTGATGGAGACCCTAGAAAGGAAGCTTGGACTGTAGGAGTACAGGTAAGTATCCCATTATTAGAAGGCGGAGAAAGGATAGCTAAAAGAAATACGGCTACAGAACAGGTCCAAAAATTAACACTTCAAAAAGAAGATGTTGAAAATAGTGTAAAACAAAATATCAGAGCTTCTCTAACAGATTTAGTAACAGCTAAAATAAGTGTTGAAACTTCAAAAGATGCAAGAGTTGCAGCAGTTAAAACTCTTGAATTAGTAACCGATTCATATTCAAGAGGAGAGGTATCTATAACTGAGTTATTAGATTCTCAAAATGTCGCAATTCAAGCTAAAGAAAGTGAAAGTGCATCTAAATATGATTATTATACTAAGTTGATGATAACAGAAAGAGCAGTAGGAGCTTATCACCTATTAAATCCTGAAGCATATTCAGAATTATTAGATGAAACTAATTTAAAAGTACAATAATCAAAAAATGAGGAGGAAACAAATGTCATTATATAAAAAAACATTACTAATTGGATTTATAGTAGTTACCCTTGCAAGCTGCGGGACTAAAAAGGAAGAGGAAAAAATAAATTTAAGATCTGTTAGACATGAAACTATAGAATTAAAAAGTCCAGTAGAAGCTCTTAGCTTTACAGGAGATATAAAATCTGCTGTAGAACCTGAGGTGAGTTTCAGAGTACCTGGAAACATTGAAAAAATGAATTTTAAATTAGGACAGTCTGTGAAAAAAGGAGATGTTTTAGCTACCTTAGATAAGATTGACTATGAAATTCAATTAAGAAAGGCAGAAAGTTCTTATGAAACGGCAAAAGCATCACAAATAGAAGCTCAATCAAGCTACAATAGAATAAAAGAACTATATCAAAATGACAGTGTCTCTAAAAGTGAATTTGACAGTGCAAAAGCTAGGATGGATTCTACATCTGCATCTCTAAGAGTTGCATCGGAAGGTATAAAATATGCAAAACGTCAATTAAAATATACTGAATTAAAATCTTCTATAGATGGAACAGTGGCTGTAAAAGTCTCAGAAGTAAATGAAAATGTAGCTGCTGGTCAATCTGTGTATATTTTAAATACTGATACAGATTTAGAAGCAATATCATTTGTTCCAGAAAGTGCTATCGGGCAAATAAATATTGGATCACAGGTTAATATATATGCAGGAGCTATAGGGAAAAATTATTTAGGTGAGGTTGTAGAAGTAGGTACTTCATCTCTACAATATGGATCTACATACCCTGTAAAAGTAGCTATCTTAGGTATGGATAAAAGCTTGAGAAGTGGAATGTCTGTTGTAGTAGATTTTAATAAAGATATATTAAGTGAAAAGAATAAGATATTCATACCTTTAAATGTAATCTTAAAGGATGTAAATACTAACTACGTCTTTATCGTAGAAAAAGATGGAGAAGGTGTAGGAGTTGTCAGAAAAGTTGAAGTTAAAACAGGAATGGTTACCAACAAAGGTTTGGAAATTTTAGATGGTTTATCAGAGGGAGACGAATTAATTACTGCTGGAATGACTAAATTAGAAGACGGTCAACAGGTAAAATTAAAATAGGGAGGAATTTACATGAATTTAACAGAGATAGCAATTAAGAAAAAAGTAGTCACATTTACTTTTATATTGCTTTTAGCATTAGCTGGAGTTTCTACCTACTTTAAATTACCAAAGGCAGAGGATCCAGGATATGTAGTAAGAACTGCTACAGTGGCTACTCTATATCCAGGGGCCAGCCCAAGCAGGGTAGAGAACTTAGTGACAGATAAAATTGAGCAAAGAATTCAAGAGATGCCGGAAGTTGACTATATTGACAGTGAAAGTAGAGAAGGATTCTCATATATTACTGTACAATTTAAGGACGAGTATAAAGTAATGAGACCAATCTTTGATAAGTTAAGAAGAAAGGTAGATGACGCTGTTAAAGATCTTCCTAGCGGAGCAATGTCACCATTTGTAAATGATGATTTTGGTGATGTTTACGGTACAATGATAGCTGTAACAGCTGATGGATATTCACCTGAAGATCTGAGAAGGATCGCAAAATTTACAATGGAAGAACTATTAACTATGAAAAATGTAGGTAAGGTAGTTAAATATGGAGTTAGACCGGAAAATGTATTTATAGATTATGATAATGCTAAACTAGCACAGTTTGGAATTTCTCCAGGATATTTAAAAAATGCTCTAGAGAGTACAAATATACTATCTCCCGGAGGACAAATACTTTTAGGGAAAGAAAGATTAAGTTTTGAACCTAGTGGAAACTTTGATTCTGTAGATGATATAAGAAATACAGTTATCAGACTTCCAAAGGGAAATTTAGTGAGGGTAGAAGATATTGCCAAAGTAAGAAGAGCATATCAGGAACCTATTCTTACAAGGGAAAAATTTAATGGAAAAGATACTATCTTCATTGCAATCTCTTTAAAAGAGGGAGGAAATATCTTAGACCTTCAAAAAGAGATAGATGAAAAAATTGGAGCTGTAGAATCTAGTTACCCTATAGGAGTAGATTTTACATATTTAACACAGGAAGCTGCAAGGGTAGATAAGAGTGTTCAAAGTTTCCTATCTAATGTAGCCCAATCTATACTCACAGTAATGGTAGTATTAATAGTATTTTTAGGAGTTAGAATCGGAGCTATCGTAGCATCATTAATTCCTATAGTAATGGCATCATGTATGGTGTTTTTAAGTTATTTCGGACTGAGTCTGGACCAAATTTCACTGGCAGCCCTGATAATTGTATTGGGAATGCTGGTAGATAACGGAATAGTAATCTCCGAAGCCATCATGGTAAATATGGAAAAAGGAATGGAGAAAATTGATGCAGCCTTGGAAGCAGCAAGAACTCTCAAAGGACCACTTATGATATCTTCTATGGTTACCATATCAGCATTTTTACCAATTGTGCTGGCAGAAGGAACTATGGGAGAATATACAGGACCTATAACCTATGTAGTTGCCATTTGTTTAGCATTATCATGGGTATTAGGGATAACCCTTATTCCTCTACTCTGTGTATTATTTTTAAAGGTAGAGAAACAAGAAGCCGGTTATAACAGTAAGTTTTATAGACTTTATAGAGGTTCTCTTCTAAAAGCACTAAAACATAAATTTATGGCAGGAATCATTATCCTTGGGATATTCTTCATATCTTTATTTGGATTTAAAACCTTTGTTAAGGTAAAATTTATGCCAGACAAAGATATACCACTTTTAACAGTCGAAGCAGAACTTCCATTCGGAACTTCTATAGAAACTACAACTAATATGATATTAGATGCAGAAAAATATATCCGAAAAGAATATTTATTAGATCATCCAAAACAAGTAAAACCACCATTAATTGCAAATATCTTAGCAGGTGGAACTTTAGTTAAATACGAAAAAGAAGGAATATTAAATGCAGGAACATTTATAGGAGAGAGTGCACCAAGATATATATTATCTCATACTCCTAAGATGAGTCAGCCAAATTTAGCTTTTGCAATAATCAATGCTACCAGTTTTGATATTATAAAATCTGAGATACAGCCTAAACTTATAACCTGGTTTGAAGAAAACTATCCAGATGCTAATATTAAGATCGATACTCTGCAAAATGGAGCTCCAAGTGACCGTCCAATAGAAATTAGATTAAAGGGTAGAGATACAGATAAATTATACGAATATATTGACCAAATAGAAAAAATAGTAAAAGAAAATATTGTAGGTTTGGCTGATATAAAAACTGATTGGGGTGTAAAAAATAGAAAATTCACAGTTAATATCGACCAGCAAAGAGCACTTAGAGCTGGGCTTACAAGTCAAGATATAGCAATATCTTTAAACAGTATCTTAAGCGGGATAAAGCTTACAGACTATAGAGAGGAAGACAGACTGATTCCAGTAATGTTGAGATCTCAAGGAACTTCTAGAGAAGATATAGAGGTATTAAAAAATACACCTATATATAACCAGACTACAGGTAAATCAGTTGCTTTAGGACAGGTAGCTGATATAAAAACCGTTTGGGAAGCCCCTAAAATAGTTAGAAAAGATAAGATCAAAGCTATCCTATACCAAGTAGGATTAAGAGATACCACAACAGCTATGGAACAGACATTAAAAATTAAACCACTATTAGATGAAGCTGCATCTAAATGGGATTATGGTTACAGTTATGAATTTAAAGGAGAATACTATAACAGTAAAAAAGCAAACGATGCATTATCTTCAAAATTCCCTATAGCAGGAATTTTTATATTATTATTACTTATAATCCAGTTTAATTCATATACTATATTAATCACAATTTTAGCAGCACTGCCACTTATCTTATCAGGAATAACATTTGGATTGGGGTTAACTCAGCTTCCATTTGGATTTATGCCGATATTAGGTGCACTATCTCTAGTTGGTATCATGATAAACAATGCCATAGTATTGATAGACAGGATAAATATTGAAAGAGATGAAGAGGGACGGGAACTCCCAGATGCAATAGTACATGCTGCACAAGCAAGATTTAGACCAATAGTTCTTACTACAGCTACTACAGTGTGTGGACTGATTCCATTATGGTTAGGTGGAGGAGTTATGTTCGCAGGAATGGCCGTAACTATGATTTTTGGACTTATTTTCTGTTTAGGTATAACACTAGGTATAGTACCTATCTTATTTGCAATTTTTCATAGAGTTTCCTACAAGGAATATGAATATGAAGATGAAGATGAAGTTATAGAAGGATAAAAGATTCAGAGGGGTTTGCCTAGTTTTAGGCAGACTCCTCCTTTTTAAAAAATATAGAATAAAAAATTGATTTTTAGGAGGCTTTTATATGGAAAAAATTATAATTATACACTCATTGGACGAGAAGAAATTTTTAGCTATGGATGGAGACGTCAAGGTGGGACAATTAGGATATCAATTAAAAGATAAGGTTATCTACATCAACAGCACCTATGTAGATCCAGAATATAGAAATAGATTTTTAGGAAAAAAATTATTGGATCAGTGTGTAAGTTATGCCAGAGAAGAAAAATTTAAAATCTCCCCTGTATGCTCATTTGCAGTAAGACTATTTGAAAAAACAGATAGATATAATGATGTAAAAATTATTTAAAAAAAAGAGGTGATTTCTGATAATACAGAAATCACCTCTTTTTAATTGAGTTACTATCCCTTAGTTCCTGGTAAGATTTCAAAACCTTTATCAAATGTATCTAAAGAATCTTCTAATTTTTTAATTACCGATGTATCCCCAGTACTCTTCGCTGCCCCTTCTTCTAAAAGCTGCGTAATAGTTTTTTGCCCCATCATAACTGAGTTTAAGTCACTTCTGTTAACTGTAATAGTTAAATCCGGATTTTTATGCTGGAATCCTTTTATATTAGTTAGAGTTGAATTATTTAATTCTACAATATATTCTTCTTTATTGTCCGGTGTTTTTAAATTTGCAATAAATTTAGTATCTCCTATCTTATCGCTATTCAGCCTAATAGATAAGAAATCCAGCCACGATCCTGTATCCATCCCTTTAATAAAATCAGGACCAGTTGTGTCTGCTGAATTTCCTGTCGGTACACCATTTCTAAGTTCAGATGCTCCCTCTAAGAAACTATTTCTTACACTTGGACTTTCCTGCTGATATCCTATCTGTTCAAACACATCTGCTAATAGATCTTTGGCTGCTTGATTCTCAGGTTCTGCATAAACCAGTTTATTTAATATTTCCTGAGCCAATTTATATTCTCCCTTATCGTATAATTCCTGTCCTTTTTTAATTATTTTTCTACTTCCACCCATCATCTCTACATATAGTGGTGCTGAGTCTCCAGGTGATAACGGAATCAATGTGGCTGGATTGGCATCCCAATAACCTAAATATCTGTTTATTACCGCTCTACTATTGTGCTGTACCGATCCATGGTAACTTCTTGCATGCCATTTATTTTGAAGACTTTCAGGAACCTCATATTCATTATGTATTTCATTGATTGTTACACCTTTATTAGCCAAATTTAATACTCCGTTATTTAAATTAGCATATGTATCTCTTTGGTCTCTCATGACTTCCTGTATCCTGTCATTTCCAAATCTCGGCCAGCTGTGAGATGCCATCATATAATCTGCATCTTGTCCAAACATATATAGAGCTTTATCGATCTCTTTTGACCACAGAAGGGAATCTCTTACCAAGGCCCCCCTTAATGTATAAATATTATGAATTGTTGCTGTAACATTTTCTGCTGCCCAGAATGTTTTTAAATCAGGAAAATATGTATTCATCTCAGCTGGTGCCTCTGTCCCAGGTGTATTTTGGAATACCATTTTTACACCATCTATAGTCATTTTTTCTATATCCTTTGATATAATTACATTTGGAGCCAATAACCCGACCTGACCCTTAGATACGTTTTTACCTATGGATTGGTCTACATGTCCATGGGGATCTGCCGGTAAAAGCACTCCATATTGAAAATATAAACGACGATTCATAGCGTTTCCTGATGCTAAATTTTCCGATATAGCATGTTCCATAAATCCTTCTGGAGCTATTACTTTTACCTTTCCGCTAGCCACATCTTTATCATCGATTACTCCTCTAGCACCACCAAAATGATCTGCATGACAATGAGAATATACTACTGCAACTACAGGTCGTTCTCCTAACTGTTCATTTATAAATTTAAGAGCCGCTGATGAAGTTTCTGGTGATGTCAATGGATCAAATACAATCCATCCTGTTTTACCTTTAATAAATGTGATGTTGGCTAGATCAAAGCCTCTAATCTGATAAACTCCATCCCTTACTTTATATAATCCATAATTCATATTGAGAATTGCCTGCCTTTGCAGTGAAGGGTGAATAGTATTATACTCCTCTCCCTCTTTCAGTAAAAAATCATAGCTTCCCATACTCCATACAACGTTTCCATCTTTATCTTTAATTTCCCTATAATCAGGTGCAGCTATAAATCCTTTTTGCTGATCTTCGAAATCCCGCTTATCCTCAAATGGCAGAATATTCTTTTGTTCTTCCCATTTTGCAACGGTAAATGTCGATGCAGGCTTCCCTTTAGCATCAAAATGGTTATTAGGAACCTCAGCAGTATTTTGTGTATTTTTACCCATATTTAGGTTATTACACCCTGCAGCTGATACTAACATTAAAGCCAATAATGCAAATTTAATTTTTTTCATTTCTTACCTCCTATGAAAATAACTTTATTTACTTCTACAACTATTAATTACTAACTAAAATGTTATTTCCTTTTTATAACAGATTGATTTTATACAAGAGATTATAGCTTGTACGATATTCCTAAACTACCTATTGTTATCCCCGTTTCACTTGTCCCACCTATCAAGCTTTTTGTATTCTTTTGATTATTGTTAAATGCATATTCCAATGACCCATTTACAGTTAGATTTTCAGAATATTCATATCCTATACCTGCTGTAATATGGTGTTCTGTTATTAAAGATAAAATAGGCATAACTGTAGCGGATGGAATAGGATTGGCTCCATAATTATAACCAGCTCTTAATTTTATTTTTTCTGTAGCACTATATTCAAGACCTATAGCGTATACAATTTGATCTTTCCAATCTAATGGAATAGATTGATCTTTTGCACCTTCTAACTTTATATCCATACTTTTCATAGCATTTGACCAATCAATAAATTTGATATCAGCTGCCAAAAGTAATTTCTCAGTTAATTTATATGAAGTTCCTAAAGCTAATTCTGACGGCCATGAAAGATTAGTCTCGGCACTTCCTTCATTACTTCCTATGGCATAATACTTACCTTCATAATCCAATTGATCTTCTACTGTATATTTAAGAGCAACATTCCATCTCTCGTTAATAGAATATATTGTTCCTATTTTTATTCCATAACCAGATGCCTTCATCTCCTCTAGTTTTATTTGATTTCCTATCTCCATATTCATAGCTGAATATGACAAATACGGAGTTACTCCTACTGACCATTTATCGTTTATTTTATAAGCTGCCGTAAAATTTAAAGTAGCATAGGCTAAATCAGAAGAAAATTTTTGATTTAAAACACCACTATTATATTCTGTTCCTAGGCCCCCTTCTCCTATTAGAGATATTCCTAATACCAAATCTGAATTTTCTACCCTATGAGCATAGGAAAAACTAGGTAATGGTATGATCATAGACTCACCATTAATTTTTTGATTTGGTCCCTCAAAAGAAGTTTTAGGGGAGATTAATCCAAGATCAAATTGAAGAACTGACCCCTCTATATATGATAATGATGCTGGATTAGAATCTGAGCTAGATACATCTTCATTTATAGCTATCCCAGAGCCTCCCATCCCTGAAGATCTAGTTGTCTGTCCAATCATTTTTGAGCCATTTGATCCATATGCACTTATTCCTAATGTACAAATTAAAACCCATAATATTACTTTATTTTTCATCTTCACTCCCGAATTTTCTGATTTAATTATACACTTCAAAACTTAATCAATTATTGATTTAGATATATTAAAAAATGGGAATATTGGTAAAAATCCATCTGGTGAATAGTTTAGGAAACCTATTTGAAAACCATTTAATTTCTTTGCTGTATTTATTAATCCCCACTGAGCACCTTTAACACTTTTCCCTATGTTAATAGCTCCAATCTGTACTCCTTCACTTTTCCCCTTATGATAATTTACCATTCCTTGACCTAAACCAGTAAAATCTCCTTCAACTTTATTCATTCCAAAAATTGAAAATTGATACCCAGTAAAATCTCTTGATTTAGATAAAGAAACTAGATTTAAATCTAATCCATGATAGTCTCTTTCTTTATTCCCTTCTCCTGCTTCGATTTCACCGTCTAAAGTCCCCCCTGCAGTCCAAAATAAAACATTTAATCTTGCCCCTGTATTTGATTCATCCATTCCACTTGCCATAGAAATATATCCTATTGTTAACATTAATATTAATACTATCTTTTTCATTTTCCCTCCTTATTTCCACTTAAAAAAAGTAACCTATTCTAAATTCTAATTCATTATTATATTCTTTATTTTTATCGTATATTGGTGTTTTATACTCTAAAGAAACTACAGTTTTTGGTGTTACCATCTTTCCAACTAAAATACTAAATGGAACAAACCATTCTCCATCCTCTAATTTCATTTCAGGTGCAATTGTTATAAACCTTCCTTTGGAAAAATTAAAGTTAATCGCTGGTTGAACTATTAGGTAATCTTGTTTTTTTCGATCACTGTCTCCTCCAATATCATTATGATCCCTTATTAGTAAATAGGTAAATCCTTTTAATCTCTCTGTTTTAAAATCTGCTTTAATTCCTAATAGTGGTGCTAACTGATTTCTACCTGTTCCTAAATTATCTTCACTTGCAGTATTAAAAACAGTCTGAGCACCATAACCCCAAGTCCAATTTTTATCTCCTTGAGGAGCTATTACTATTAGCTGTCCCAATAGATCCCCGGAACCAAATGTATCTTCATTTGATCTATTTGAAAATCCAACTGGTATATCTGTTCTAAATGCCAATTTCCATTCATTTTCCAAAACAACTGGTTTATCCATTCTGAATACTGTAAGTGCATTTGATTCATTACCGTCAAAACTTTGATATTTCCCTCTGATATCAAATCTTGTAAGTGGCTTAGTAAAATCCTGACCAGTATTAACTTCTTCATTTTGCTCCTTATTCACTATCTCTATTTTTTTCTCGTCTATTTCTTTTAAATTTTCAGCAAATAAAAAATTATTTATAACTATCAATAACAATAACATTCGACTTATCTTCTTCATATTCTTCCTCCTAGTGTACTACGGACTATTTTTCTAATTTCGTTTAATTTTTTTAGTTATGTTTTAATAATCCCATTGATTTAGATCTATTTTTTATAATAATTTCGCTAGAATTTTGGTTCAACCCTTTTTCTCCGAGTAAAGAAAAGCATGCCAGAACCTCTAATGCTTAATGAGAGGGTTCTTGACATGCTAAAATTTAAATACTATGCTAATGATATATAGGACCATGAAAATCCTAGTTAAATTTAAGTTTCTAGCAGGAAGCAATTCACTTATTACAAAAAAATCTCGTACTTTCATTTTCTGATTTTTTTTGAAATCATTTATAAGTAAATATTATTCCATGTCTATTAATTAGATTCTATTTCTATAAACTCACCAGGAATCCATTCTCCAGTGAACAAACTCTTCTTAGGACCGTATAGTCGTATTAAAGAGAACCAATTTTTGTCTTTTGGAATATGAACATAATTTTCAGTATAAGCTCCTTCAGGTAATGATGGGCCAAACCATAAAGTTGTCGAACCATCAGGATTTTTAATAGGGTTGTCTCGGTCACCAATCGATGGATACTTATTATTACTTGGCACTCCAGCAGCAGTCTCTGCATCATATGCAGTTAACGACCAAAATAGTCCTGCAGGTACGTTCTTTGGAAGTGTTATTGAATATGTTCGTTCACCACGCAGATATTCACCATTTGAATCTTTATATGCCCCTGCATACTTAGCTCCTCTGCCAATTTTAGCATTTATCATTCCATCGGATATAGAGAAGTGGTTGATGTACATATGTATCTTAGCATCTACATTTGTGTGCCCTGTTTCAATTGAATTATACGAAGTATCAGACATTGAAGCATACTGATTACCATCCTCATCAACTAAGGCATGAGCTACCCATGAAGGAGATTCCTCCCAAAAGATTGTACGCCCAACAGTATCACGTCCTTTTTCATCAAAGTTTAATGCAACTTCTTTTGCTATTTTCCAACCAGTTTGTGCTGCAAGTGTTAACATTTCTTTTTCAGCATCCGATGGGTTGAACTTATATCCCTTCTTGATACCTAAAGAAGCAAGAATACCATTCATGTAAGGATCAACCTCTAATATTGGTTCAGCTTGAATAGTACGATCCAACTGTTCAAAGTAAGTCCAGTCTTTAGGGGAGAGAGAGTTACTTGGTATATCTGAAACTTCATAATATTCCATTGGCTTAGCTTCTCCAATTAATGGATAAATCTTAGTTTTTTTCATAAGATCAACTGCAGGAGCTGTGTTATTTATATCCATAAAAAATGATCTAAGGAGCAAGAATACTTCATATGTATTTGATTCATAAATGAAATATTTATTAGAATCATAATTCGCTCGTGATTCCCCTGGAGGAAGAATTAAGAATGTTCCACCCTTACCTTGATCAGGACCAGCAATTCCTATATCTCCAGAATAATGGGTACCATCTTTCTTTTTAGGACCAACCAATGCATCATGCAACATATTATCTACAAGAGATTGTAATCCAGCTGGCGCTTCAATAACTAAAGGTCCTGTATCCTTCATATCTAACCATGCTAAACCATAGATTACATCACTATTAGGTGTAGCAATAATCGTATTTGGTTTTAACCTGTCTTCGTAAATAGCAATTTTATTATAAGATGTGCCACCCATAAGCTCTGCGTGTCCTTCTTGCATAGCTCTCATGTTTGTAATTGGAAGTGCCCAAAGATATGCTTGGGTAGCTCTTTGAAAAGCTAGCTCCTGTTGAAGAGCTTCAGCTGAATCAGCCGTTGGATAACCACGATCAAACTCTAAATTTGCTAAGGTTTTGTGACGCTGAAACGTTAATTCACTTGATTTACTTGATTTATTCGTGCACCCAGTAAAAACTAATACTATAGCACTTATTAATATACTACTTTTTAATATGTTCTTTTTTTTCAAAATAACCATCTCCTTAATTATTTATTTTCAACCTTCTATAAGAACCTAAAAATTGCTTTATTTCAACTAACTTTAATTCAGGCAATTTATAATTTTCAACTGATTCTATATTGGGAACATAAAATCTCATCAATGTGTTCCAACCTTCCTCAACTGATATAATATTCTTTAATCCCATACCTAATCAATGTTTTTTCATTTTATTCCTCCTGTTTAATTTTATTGACAATTTAATTCTTATAGATTACATTAATAGTAAAATATAAGAAAAAAAAACTCTAGTGGGGGGGCTCCCCATAGTAAGGAGGATATGATGAAAAATAATAACAATTTAAAAAATCATTTAGATTTTTTTGAAAGTATGATCACTATTAATATTGAATTAGAATATATTATTAATAAGGAAGTCGCAAAGTTCAATCTAAATAAAGGTGATGTTTTCTTTTGCAGAGAATTGACATAAATAAAGGTGCTCATCAATATTTTTTGATAAAAAATTATAATCTAGATAAAAAATCTACTCGAAATAGAATAAATAAAATGCATGATATGGATCTTATTCAAATTAAAATAGAGAAAAGAAAGAAGTCGATTTTTCTAACTGAAAAAGGAAAAAATATTGTAACTCAGCTTTTACAAATGAGAGTATTATTTTTTAATGAAGCTGTCGAAGAAATTGGAATAGATGATCCTGAAAAATTTTTAGAAAATATAAAAAAATTAAAAAATTGGTTAAAAAATAAAAGTCAAAGAACATTGGGTTTATCTGACTATTCTAAAGATAATTTATTGTAAATTCTATTTTTATAAAATTTTATTTTTCAATGTTCTTAATAATTTCATTGTAGATATAAAAAGCATGAGAATTTACTCATGCTTCTTATTTTTTATTTTTAACTTTTATTTTTTAGTCCCTGGTAAGATTTCAAATCCTTTTTCAAATGTATCTAAAGATTCTCTTACTTTTTTTATTGCTGATATATCTCCTGTACTCTTTGCGATACCTTCTTCTATCAATTGCTCAATCGTTTTTTGACCCATCAATACAGGATTCAAATCCTTTCTATCTACTGTAATAGTGAATGTAGGACCTTTATGTTGAAACCCTTTTATTGTTGTCAAAGTTGAGTTATTTAACTCTACAATATATTCCTCATTATTATCCGGTGTCTTTAGATTAGCAACGAACTTAGTATCTCCGATTTTTTTACTATTCAATCTAATTGATAAGAAATCTATCCATGATTCTGTTTCCATCCCCTTAATAAAGTCAGGTCCAGTTGTATCTACAGAACCTCCTGTTGGTATACCATTTCTAAGTTCATAAGCCCCTTCTAAGAAACTATTTCTTACACTTGGACTCTCCTGCTGATATCCTATTTGTTCAAACACATCTGCCAAGAGATCTTTTGCTTCCTGATTTTCAGGCTCTGCATATACTAATTTATTTAATATTTCCTGAGCTAATTTGTATTTCCCAGCATCATATAGTTCTTGTCCTTTTTTAATAATTTCCTTACTTCCACCCATCATCTCTACATATAGCGGTGCTGAATCTGATGGAGATAGTGGAATCAATGTAGCTGGATTGGCATCCCAGTATCCTAAGTATCTATTTATTACAGCTCTACTGTTATGCTCTACTGATCCGTGATAACTTCTTGCACTCCATTTATTTTGAAGACTTTCAGGAACCTCATATTCATTATGAACTTCGTTGATTGTTACACCTTTATTTGCTAAATTTAATACTCCATTATTTAGATTGGCATAGGTATCTCTCTGATCTCTCATAACTTCTTGAATCCTGTCATTTCCAAATCTAGGCCAAGTATGGGATGCCATCATTACTTCTGCATCTTGTCCAAACATATATAGAGCTTGATCAATGTTCTTTGACCATAATAATGCATCTCTTACTAATGCTCCTCTCAATGTATAGATATTATGAATTGTTGCAGTTATATTTTCTGCTGCCCAGAAAGTTTTTGTTTCTGGGAAATAAGTATTCATTTCCGATGGTGCCTCTGTTCCAGGGGTGTTTTGGAATACCATTTTTACGCCATCTACAGTCATATTTTCTATGTGCTTTGAAACTGTTACATTTGGAGCTACTAATCCAACCTGACCCTTTGATATGTTTTTTCCTATTGATTGGTCTACATGGCCATGAGGATCTGACGGTAAAAGTACACCATATTGGAAGAATAAACGACGATTCATAGCATTTCCTGTAGCAAGGTTTTCAGATACAGCATGTTCCATAAATCCAACTGGAGCAATTACTTTTACCTTTCCACTCTTTACATCCTTTTCGTCAACTACACCTCTAGCGCCTCCAAAATGATCTGCATGGGAATGTGAATATATTACTGCTACTACAGGACGTTCTCCTAACTGCTCATTGACAAATTTAAGTGCTGCTGATGAAGTCTCTGGTGATGTCAAAGGGTCCATTACTATCCACCCTGTATCACCTTTAACAAATGTTATATTTGCTAAGTCAAAACCTCTAACCTGATAAATCCCGTCTGCTACCTTATACAAACCATAGTTCATATTAAGAATTGCTTGTCTCTGTAATGAGGGATGAATTGATTTATAATCTTCCCCTTCTTTTAATAAATAATCATAACTTCCTATATTCCAAACTACTTTTCCGTCTTTATCTTTAATTTCCCTATAATCTGGGGCAGCTATAAACCCTTTTCTCTGCTCATCAAAATCTCTCTTATCTTCAAATGGTAGTTTATTTTTTTGCTCCTCCCATTTTTCAATTGTATATTTTGATGCACCCTTTCCCTTTGGATCAAAATGGGCAGAGCTAACCTCTGTTTTCTCCTCTCCTTTAACCTCTGTCTTAGTCTCATTACATCCAGTAACTGCTACTAGCATCAGTGCCACTATTGCAAACTTCATCTTTTTCATCTTTTCCTCCTTATTCTATCAATTAATTTTTATAAATCTAAGTTTTATGAAAAAATTCTAACAAAATTTATCTCCTCTGAAAACGGGTGAATACTTCATCCTTTAATTTGAAATAAAAAAATATCCCTACCAATAACTCGTTTTGAATTTTTAATTATTTGTGCTAATATTCATTAATATAACAAAAATCATGGAGGAATTATGGAGAAAATAACAAGTAAATTTGCTGGACTGGTTAAAATATTTTCATCTATTGATAAAGAAATAAATTATACGGCCAAAGAAAGATTAAAATTGTTAGGGATAACCAAGGCAGAAAGTGTATATATCAAGCTGATCTATGAGGCAGAAGGACTAACCCAGTATGAGATAGCAAAATCTCTCCACATGAGCAAAACCCTTACAATAAAACACATCAGCAGTTTAGAGAAAAAAAAGATCATATATAAAGTAGAAGCTGATTTAAATAAAAAACAAGTTTACCTGACAGATAAAGGTGTGGAGATCTATAAAAGTTTTAATGAAATTTTAGAACTCCTAGGAAGTATTATGTTTGAGGAGTTTCCTGAAAAAAAAGTAGACGAATATATAATTATATTAAATTCTATAAAAAATAATTTAAATAAATTTAATAAAAGAAGAGTCAATGAGTCTGATATTAACCATAATAAATTTGAATAATTTTTATAAAAACACAGGGAGAGAAAAATTAAAAAATAATGAAAAAATAGAATGATTATATAAAATACTCCTATAATAATTGTACTTTTTACGAAGAAAATGAATTATAACCCTTGAAAAAAACGAAAATAGGTTATATACTAAGAGGGTAAAATATGAAAAAAAGTTAATGGAATAAATAATTAAATCGAAGGGGTGTTTTAAATGTTACAAGATAAAGTATTAAACTATAAAGATGACGTAGTAAAATCAATACAGGAAGCTATTAGAATTAAGAGTGTAGAGGAAGCTGCTTTACCTGGGATGCCATTTGGAGAAGGACCTGCAAAGGCCTTAGCTCACTTTTTAGAGTTAGGAGAAACATTAGGATTTGAATCTACTAACTTTGATAACTATGCTGGTCATATTGATTTCGGAGATGGAGAGGAAACTCTAGCTATCCTTGGACATGTAGATGTAGTACCTGAAGGGGAAGGATGGGATCACGATCCATATGGTGGAATTATTGCTGACGGTAAGATCTATGGTAGAGGAACTTTAGACGACAAGGGTCCTATGATCATGTGTATGTATGCTATGAAAGCATTAAAAGATTCTGGATTAAAGCTAAACAAGAAAATTAGAATGATCTTAGGAGCTAACGAAGAAACTAACTGGGGATGTATGGACCACTACTTTGGTACTCTAAAGATGCCGCAACCAACTTTAGCATTTACTCCTGATTCAAGTTTTCCAGTTACATTTGCAGAAAAAGGAATTATGCAGGTGACTATGACTAAAAATATCGATACTAAAAACATCACTATCGAAGGTGGAAAAGCATTTAACTCCGTAGCAGAAAGTTGTGAAATGACATTCCCAGCTGAACTTTTAAACACTTTAGAAGCTAAAATAAAAGAATACAATGAAAACAATGAATATAAGATGGAAATCAAAGATGGAAAATTAATCTCTTATGGTAAATCATCTCATGGAGCTAGACCACAAAGTGGATATAATGCTATATCTGCATTGATGGGAACTTTAGAAGGAGTAGATTTAGGAGAGATCTCTGAATTTGTAACTTTCTATAACTCTAAGATAGGAATGGAGTACAACGGTGTTTCTATGGGAATTGGATTTGAAGATGCAGACTCTGGAAAATTAAGTTTAAACATTGGAAAAGTATCTATCCAGGATGGTAAGGTAGAATTAAGCATCGATATGAGATACCCTGTAACAACTAAAAAAGAAGCTGTTTTAGAAGGGTTAGAAAAAGCTGCTGCAGAAAATAATTTTGAATTAACTGTAAAGAGCCACACCAATGCACTTTATTCTCCTAAAGACACTGTCTTAGTAAAAACACTTATGGACGTATACAAAGAGATCACAGGAGATGCAGATGCTGAACCTGTAGCTATCGGTGGGGGAACATATGCCAGAGCCGTAGATAATGGTGTAGCATTTGGAGCATTATTACACGATCAAGAGGACAATATGCACCAAAAAAATGAGTATTTAGAGATCAGCAAGTTAGATACACTATTAAAGATCTATGTAGAAGCTATCTATAGATTAGCTAAATAAGAAACATGAATAAATGGATACTTCTTTAAAAATACTTATTGATTATAAAAGTTCAATATGGTACTATTTCTTATAATAATGATCAAAGGGGAGTAACCGGCTCAATAGAGCAGGTAGGTTCAACATGCATGGCTCTAAAAGCCTGGACCTATCAATATACTAAAGTATATGGTGAGACTTTTGTTAGAATTTTTTTCTAACAGAAGTCTCTTTTTTTATTTTGATCTACAAAAGGAGGAATAAATATGGTTTATTTAATATTATTTTTTATTGTTGCTGGTGGGATGGTATTTTTCGCTAAAAGACTCACTCATTCAGGGGATAACTTAGGGAAATCTCTGGGAATGGAATCCTCGTGGGTAGGAGTAGTTTTACTTGCATCTATCACATCCTTGCCTGAGTTGGTTACCGGGATCACATCTACTAATCTAGGGAACCAGACTATGGCTATAGCTAATATTTTTGGGAGCAATACTTTTAATCTCTTTATAATTTTTATCCTGGATGTTATTATCTTAAGAAAGTTTGTTTTCATAAAAAATATCGATAGAAAAGAGGGATTAAAGTTATCTCTTCTTACTTTATTTTTAAGCAGTATCTTCATATTGGGTTCATTCTTTAAAGAGGTTCAGCTTTTAGGACAAAGTCCATTTATCCTTTTTATCTTTGGAGGTTATATCTTCTTCATGAAATCCCAGGGTAGTAATGAGGAGGAAAAAAAGAAGATTGATTATACGAAAGTAATGAAACCATTAAAAATATTTTTAATCGATTCTATAGGGGTAGTTATTTTAGGGTATGTCTTATCCCAGACTGCGGATAAATTAGCTGTTACACCTATAATGGGTATTGTCCTTGGCCAATCAATAATAGGAGGTTTTTTATTGGCTGTCTCTACCTCCCTTCCAGAATTGATAGTTTCTACAGAAGCGGTAAAAAAAGGGGATTTTCAGATGGCTATGGGAAATATCCTAGGGAGTAACTTATTTAACCTGGCTACCCTTATGGTAGTTGAATTTCTATCTAAGGGGAGTCTCTACAACTATTTAGGAGGTTTTAACTTTTCTGTTGTCGGTGCAGCTATTTTAATTCAAGGTATCTTCAGTATAAGCTTATATTATAAAAAGGAAAAACTTTCTTTTTTATTGTTAGGTGGATACCTATTATCTCTAGTAACCTCAATATAGTAAAAATTTTACCTTTTTAATCCATTATATTTAAAAGCTTCCATTGAATTAATGATTAATTAAAGGTATAATAATTACTATAATAATAAAACTTTTACTGGAGGACTGTATATGGCCACACTCAAAGAAATAGCTGAAAAGGTAGGTGTATCTCCTGCAACTATATCAAGAGTCTTAAATGAAGATAAAAATATAAGTGTTAAGGAAGAAACAAGGATTAAAATTTTTAATATCGCCAAAGAATTAGGCTATAAAACTATAGCTGAACGATATTTAGATAAAAAAATACAAAGAAAATATAAAGTAGGTGTAGTTTTTAGTCATAGTGAAAAAGTAGAATT